>NZ_JBHSIS010000040.1:0-1167 GCF_042653545.1 Actinophytocola glycyrrhizae | reverse complement strand
GTGCCGGCGATCCAGGGGTTGCCTTTGCCGGTGGAGCCGTTGCGGGTCTTGGTCGCGGATTGTTTGAGGATCGGGGCGAATTTGACCCAGGAGACCAGGTGCGCGTCGGTGGGGAAGCAGGTCATGTTGACCCCGATCTCGCCGATCAGCTCTTGCGCGGAGCGGATCCCGATCCCGGTGATCTCGTCGAGCTGTTTGGCTTGGTGACGAAAGGGGGCTATCGCCTCCTCGATCGCGGTGCTGACCTTGTCGATGTCGGTGGTGATGGCGTCGATGCGGTCGATCATGGTGCGGGCCAGGAATGCGTGGTGATCGGTGAAGTGCCCGGTCAACGCCTCCTGGAGGATGCTGATCTTGGTGCGCATCCGGGTTTGTGCCATTTGTGCCAGCGCCCGTGGGCTGCGGTTCCCGCCGATCATCGCCTCCAGCATCGCCCGCCCGGAGACACCGAGAATGTCGCTGATCACGGAGGAGAGTTTGATCCGCGCATCTTCGAGGAGTTTCTCCAGACGTTGCCGTTCCCGGGTGCGGTCCCGGACCAGAGTGCGGCGATAGCGGGTCAGGTCCCGCAGATGCCGGATCGGGGCCGGGTGCACCAGCGACGGGCGGCACATGCCCCGCTCGGTGACTTTGGCCAGCCACACCGCGTCCAGCTTGTCCGTCTTCGGCCGACCCGGCAGGTGCTTGATGTGTTTGGGGTTGACCAGCCAGCACTCGAAACCCTCGGCTTCGAGCAGGTAGAACACCGGCTTCCAGTAATCACTGGTGGCCTCCATCGCCACCCGCGTCACCCGCTCAGCACGTAACCAGTCCGCCAACTCCAACAACGACCGGGAGAACGTGTCAAAACTGCGGATCTCCTGACACCGTTTCCCCGGCGTGTCCGCGGGCACCCGCACACACGCCACCAAACTCGCCTTGGCCAGGTCCAACGCGGCCACCCGCGCCACCACCTGGTCGACCTCATCCACCTCTTCCATCGCCATCTCGACGATCACCTCAACCCGTTCAGACGCGACCAACAGCGGTCACCTGGGGAGTCGGGGAAAGAGCCAAACCAAGCCGGGCTCGCGTGCTCGAAGCAACAATGCAGGACCCTCAAAGACTCCCAACGATCAGACTGAACGACGACCTCGACCCAGCGTCAAGGACACACGACGTCACACA
>NZ_JBHSIS010000039.1:0-712 GCF_042653545.1 Actinophytocola glycyrrhizae | reverse complement strand
GATCATGTGCAGGCTCGGTTGCGGCGGAAGTGGTCTCCAGCGCAGATCTCGGCCAAGCTGGCGGTGGAGTTCCCCGATCGGCCGGAGATGCGGGTGTCGCACGAGACGATCTACCAGTCGCTGTATGTGCAGTCCCGGGGGGCGCTGCGCCGTGAGCTGACCCGGTGTTTGCGTACCGGGCGGGCGTTGCGCAAGCCTCATCGTCAGGCAGCGGCGCGGCAGCCGCGGATCCCGAATCTCGTGGAGATCAGCCAGCGTCCCGCCGAGGCCGAGGACCGGGCCGTGCCCGGCCACTGGGAAGGTGACCTGATCGCCGGTGCGGCCAACAGGTCGGCGATCGGCACCCTGGTCGAGCGCTCGACCAGGTTCGTGATGCTGCTGCACCTGCCCGACGGGCACGACGCCATCCAGGTCCGCGACGCGATGATCGAGGCGATCCAGACCCTGCCTGACCAGCTGCGGCGGTCGATGGCCTGGGACCGAGGCAACGAGATGGCCCGCCACACCGACATCACGATGGCCACCGACATGCCGATCTACTTCTGCGACCCCCACTCCCCGTGGCAACGCGGGTCGAACGAGAACACCAACGGCCTGCTCCGCCAGTACTTCCCCAAAGGCACCAACCTCTCCCAGCACACCCCCGACGACCTCGCCGCCGTCGCCGCCGAACTGAACAGCCGACCCCGCAAAACACTGGACTGGCTTACCC
>NZ_JBHSIS010000038.1:0-35973 GCF_042653545.1 Actinophytocola glycyrrhizae | reverse complement strand
GCCGACTCGCCAAAGCCATCCACGTGCTACAGAACTACGAAACCACCGCAGGATGAAAAAGGCTCAATGTGGATCGAGCGTTGAACGCGATGCAGGAGGCTCGCGACAAGCTCGGGCAGGACCCCAACGTGCGTACCGTGCGGCGAATGCTACGTCAGCGGGTCGCGACCATGGCTGGACCCCAGCTGGATCTGGATCTCTCGTTGGCCTTCGCGGGACGCAAAGAAGATCTACTACGCAGTATTCGACTGTTTGTCGATGCCGCCAGCACTCGCGGGGTTGATCGCACCTCCACGGGAACCGCAAACGTCATCTACCTCGCCTTGTTGCTGGAGCGGTTGGGACTACGCCGCGAGGCACACGATGGCGAAGACACTCTCTTGGCAGTCGAAGAGCCGGAAGCGCACCTCCACCCGACGCTGCAACGCCACGTCTTTGCTCACCTGCTAGGTCAACCTGATCGGCTCGTGTTGACTACTCACAGTCCACACATCGCTGCGGTCAGTCCACTGTCGAGTGTGGTGCTGGTCTCTGAGGCCGGCGGTAGTAGTGAAGCGCGTGTAGTTCCGCCAGGACTATTAAGCGAACGCGAGATCGCTGACCTGGAGCGGTATCTCAATGTGACTCGTGCGGAGATCTTGTTCGCCCGCCGAGTAGTGCTAGTAGAAGGAGCGGCAGAAAGCTATCTTCTCCCAGCGCTCGCGACAGCAGTCGGGTTCGACCTAGATGGATACGGCATCGTGGTCGCTTCGGTGGACGGAACCGACTTCGTGCCATACGCCCGGCTACTTGGTCCCACCGCCTTGAACAGGCCGTTCGTGGTGCTCACTGACGGTGATGTGGCCGAGGGCGGTACTGCAAGCAGGGCGGAGCCAGGTATGTGGAGAGCAGCTTCCCTGCTCCGCATCAAGTCCTCCCCGCGTCACAAAGCGTTTAAGGAGCAACTGCAGACCGTCGCTTCCACGGAATGGGCCGACGGGGATCCCCGCCCCGGTCGCGACGAGTTGGTGCAGGACGCTGCCGATGAGAGGATCTATGTCGGCTTACATACTCTCGAGGTAGATATCACCCCTCTGTTCGCTCAAGAGATGACTACCTCGTTCAATGAACTTGCCCCCGGGCCAAGAGGTCAGCAGGCTTTCGCCGCCGCGGTCACGAACGCCGCCACGTCGCCACCGACTGAAGAAGTGCGGACAGCATTGCTATCACGTATCGAGCGGATCGGAAAGGGCCGATACGCACAGCGGTTGGCCGCCCGCGTCGCCATGGCCGACTTGCGAGAGCGGATCACAGGCATGCTCTCGATCGAGGACGATGCGTCGATTGACCGAGAAGACCTCTTGAACATCGAGGGTTGCGGCCCATTGCTCGTACTTCTCCACGATCTAAGGCAGGCAGTGGAGGGACTGCCGTTGCTGCCGACGGCAGAGCAGTATGAACAGTGGGCCGCAGCCAAGGATGACGACGACATCACCGAGGGCGCTACCGGCAATGATGCAACACAGGCATCCTGACGAGCATCCTGTGTCTCAGGAAGCACTCGATAAGGCGGAGGTCTGCTGCGCCGCAACAGACATAGGCTTCGCTGTGCCCGAAAATGTCATGCTCTCCGCGGCGATGGCAGATGAGTTGGCCGCGCTGGACCCGCGCCAGCGGGGCGCCGCAGTCCATAATGGCAATCTTGCGATCCTCGCAGGCCCAGGTGCGGGCAAGACACGAACACTCGTGGCCCGGGTGGGCTACCTGCTGGCAACGACAAGCGAACATCGCGGGGTAGCCGCCATCACCTACACCGACGCCGCCGCACAGGAGGTCAGCACCCGCCTGCGCAGGTTGGGCATGTCACCAGGACGACGACTCGCAAGCCGCACTGTGCATGCCTTCTGTCTACGACACATATTGCTGCCATACGGTCAGATTGCCGGCCATCCACTGCCTCCGGACTTCGAGGTTCTCGACACCGAGGGTTCCAACAGGTTGTGGACGCACGCAGCGGCTGCAGCACGCATCCCGCTCGGACGACGAGGGGTAGCTGATGAGCTGCCGACCTTCACGACGCTGCGAAGGCGCATCGCCGTAGGAGAGGACGTCAGTGACTTCTCGGCCCCACACCGCGCCGCTGTCCGCGAGTACGAACGACTACTACATGAGTCGCATCTGTTGGACTTCGACGAGATGCCACGCATTGCCTTGCAGATACTTCGTGATAGCGAGCCCGCCAGGGAGTTGCTCGTGGCACGGTTCCCACACTTGGTCGTCGATGAGTACCAGGACCTCGGCCCCGTGCTTCACGGAGTAGTGACGGTGTTATTGGACGCGGGGATGACAGTGAGCGCCGTCGGCGATCCTGACCAGACTATGTTCGAGTTTCTCGGCGCCGATCCACGATATCTTCGAGAGTTGGCTGACAGAGACGACTTCTGCGCGATCTCCCTGACATTCAACTACCGCAGCGGCAGTGCGCTCGTCGCGGCCGGCCGTGCCGCGCTCGGCGCCGACCGCGGATACCAACACGACCCGCGCCGCATCGACCCCGGTGTCATCGAGATCAGCCCTGTTGAGGGTGACCTCGACTCGCATGCCGAACGCACTGTCCACGTCGTGACGAGCCTGATCAACGGGGGTACATCGGCGGAAGACATCGCTGTGTTGTATCCGGCTCAGACCGACCTTCGAGACAGGATTATCGACGCGCTCACGGCGGCCGAGATCCCGTTCGACGGTGAACGGCGCCGACGTACGCCGGACGGTCCCCTCGGGGACCTGGTGTCAGCATGCGCGGCTCGACGGCTGTCTGGACCGCTTCCCGGCACCGATTCCACAATGGAATCCTCTTCATCCGGCACGCGTGGAAAGTCTCACCTCACCAGCAGCGCCCGCACGCCGCTACCTGTGCGTGAACTTGCCGCTATATGGCACCGTCTGCGTAACGACGGTGGTGTACTGGCGCCCGAGGACACTCTTCGGTCGTTGGCTCGACAACTCCTCTCCGTGCTGGACGCATCCGACCGCGAAGCTACGACCGACGACGCTGACGACTTCGTCCACGAACTCAGTGAGGTGTTGGAGTTACGGCGGCTTGCGGCCAACACGTCGGACCAGCGAGACAGACTGGTCCCAGACGCCCTGGTATCCGCGTTGGAACAAGGGCTGAGTATGGCTGAGTTGGCCGGCGGGCGCGCACCTGGTCGTCTCGTGCTGACCACCTATCACAGCGCGAAGGGTCGCGAGTTCATCGCAGTCGTACTTCCCGGTCTCGTCGAAGGGCTAGTACCTTTCTATTTCGCAGACCGGGGGATCACCGCTGCGAAACTGGCTAGCGAGAGGCGACAGTTCTATGTCGCCGTGACTCGGGCTTCCGACGCGGTCGTACTCATTCCAGGAAGCCAGTTCACTGCCTGGGGTCGCACCCGCCGTAGCGGCTGGTCGCAGTTCGTCCTCGACATCCAACGAGCAATGGCCACGGCCAGCCACGGAACCCGCTGAGTTCACAACCGCAAGCGAAGTCAACGCGCACGTCAACGGGCGTTGATGGCCGGGCTTGCCGTCAGCACCTCAGGCGTCGAGGATCCTGACGACCAGGCCCGGGATGGGATGGCCGATCTCGTCGCGAATAGGCGGAGGGCATCGACACTCTTGCGGACCGGGTCCTCGGGGCCAGTCAAGCAGTAGTGGCAGGGGTATGGCCGGCGTCATCGAGTTCGTACGCTGGGCAGTTGGCTGGGAGTGAGCGTGCAGGGACCCGTTGGGACCGGGCTGCCTAACGCACTCGTTGCGTACTCGACTTCGGATGGGGCCTGCGATCAGTCGTAGCACCAAAGGTCCGATCTGTTGTCACTTATTGGTTATGCGTTGGGGTCCCGTTCGGTGCGGCGTTGAGTAGCGATCGCGGCTATGTCGACACATGCGCCGGTGTTGATCGCTTCATGGATCATCTGGTTGAGGACTTTGGCGGGAACGACGTAGCGGCTGCGGATGCGCACTGCGGGGAAGGCATCGTCGCGGATCGCGCGGTACAGGGTCGAGGCGTCGCAGCGCAGCACCTTGGCTGCTTCGCGGACGGTGTAGAACGCAGGAGTATGGGGTTCGCCAGCTGGGGCAGCCATCGTCGATAGCTCCTTTGCTCCTCGAATTAGGTTTGGGTGACGTAGATCGGTGACTATAGACGAGTGGTTTCGTCCTTCGTCAGGCCCGCGTTTTCGTGAACTGGAGGTGTTGGGAGTCGTTTGATTGGATTGGTGATTCTGTGGAGACTGATTCCTCCGTTGCGGCGTATGTTCGTTCGGATTAGGTTTCTATAGTGACGAGCGATGAGAGCTCCGCATGGGCTTGGACCGTCCATGGGAGCCGCACGGTCTACGACAGTCGGTGGTTGCGAGTCGCGGTGACTGATGTCGAGCCGCCTGATGGTCGCCGGTTCGACCACCACGTTGTGCACCTTGGTCGGGTCGCGATCGCGTTGATCGTCGACGAGCAGGGGCGGATGTTGATGTTGTGGCGGTATCGGTTCGCTGTTGACCAGTGGGGCTATGAACTGCTCGGTGGCCTTGTTGAGCCTGGTGAGGATCCTGCTGAGACCGCGGCGCGGGAGGCGGAGGAGGAGAGCGGGTGGCGACCGGCGGGGGTGCCAGAACGACTGGTTGGGTTCGAGCCTTTGCCGGGAATGATCAACGCGCCGGTCGATGTCTACCTGTGGCGGGCCGCTGAGAAGGTTGGTGAGCCCACTGACCGGGAGGAGGCCGGTCGCGTCGAGTGGGTAGACAGCAGCAAGGTCGTCGCGCTCGCCGCGGAGGGTCGGTTGCTCGGCGCTGGAACGTTGGTTGCGGTGCTCTATTACCTGCACAGGTCACATCCGGTGCCGACGTAGAACTAACGAACGGCCGATTTCGGCATGCGCTACGCTGCTTGGCTTTCACGTCTGCGATTCGAGAGCAGGTGATCACGATCGACGCGGATCGATCTCCTTCGTTCTACACGGTTCGGGAAGCAGCGGAAATTCTTCGTTGCAACAAGAACACGCTCTATCGCGCTATTCATGACGGCGCGTTTCCCGCCATTCGGATCCGGTCGCGATTCGTTGTGCCCGCACAGGCTGTGGACCAGCTCGCTCGTCAAGCTGTCGAGACCGGAGTATGCGTGGATGTCGCCGAGCTCGCAGCGCGGCGTCGCGACGAACGCGAGTTCAACCGAGTGACCAGTAGGTAGGCGCCGGCGGTTGGGTGGGGTCGCCATGTTTCCGCTGAGCGACACCACCCAACCGCTGATCTGTGGGTTGAATTTGAGAACTGCCCCGCGCCGTCGCCGGTCGGAGCAGCGCAAGCCGAAGGGGGACCTGTTCTGGCGGGCAGTTGCGGCAGGTGCGAGTAGCGCTTCGCCGAGACTGATCGAAGTTATGCGGCAGCCTCGTCGGGATCAGGGTCTGGCGTGAACTTGCACAGGTAGCGCGTCAGATCATCCTGGGGGTGGCCGACGACAGCCGCGAGTTCGAGTATGGCGTCCGGGGACATCGCGATGATGCCGTTCGGAGTGTGGTTCAGCCTGTTGCGGGCCCACTGGACCAGCGGGCGGAAGTTCATGTTCCGCTCACTGAGCACCTTGTTGAGGTCCACTCGCAACTTGAGGTGGCTGAGGTGGAGTTCCGCTCTCTGCAGGGCGTGCGCCAGCAGATCTGGAGGAGATGCCTCCAAGCCCTCGCACAGCTCCAGAAACCTGACGATCGTGAGCTGTCGGATACCGTGTTCGTACGCCAGCAGGGTTCGGTCACCAATACCGGAGGGCAGCCTGCGCACGAAGGCAGCCCGTGACAGACCGAGCGTTTCACGAACTCTCCGGAGTTCGTCTCCGAGCGCCCGCGCGATGGCCTCGGCGACAACCGGGTCCTCTGTGTTCACCTGCTTGTCTCCCCTGAGTTCAAGCTGCGTCATCCCCTGGCACACCGACTGCGGGGCAGTTGTCAACTCGGCTGCCGGTCGTGGTCGCCTTCGGGAGGTCGGCTTCCTGTGTGTTCCGTAGCGACTCTTGGAACCGGATCAGAACGGGCGGTTTGGCGTTCATGACTGGTCGTCGTCTGGATCGGAAGCGTCGATGTTCCGCAGTGTCTCTGTCCCCAGCTTGACCATCGTGTCTAGTACGGCAGCCGCACTTTGATCTTGTCATGTTTGCCCGATTTGTCGGCGCAGACGGGTCCGGTGGTGGAACCATCGGGCGCGAGCCTGGTGACGTCGCCGCCACCAGATCCAGTGCAGGTGGTGAGCTTCGGGTAGCAGCCGACGAGTGACCAGCATGAACAGGCGTTTGACCTCGGCGACGGTCAGAGCGATCAGGCCAAGATCCTTGGGTGGCTGGTCGTCGCCGGTGCGAGGCAGGATCGGTGCTGGAGCTTGGGTTCTGGCTTGGGCGGCGGTGACGGCGCAGACTGCGAGCGCGGCCAGGGTGAGCACGATGTGTCGTAGCAGCGCGGTGTAGAGGCGGACCTGGGAGTGGTCGAGTCCGAAGTGGTCCTTGCTGAACTCGAACCCCTCCTCGACCGGCCAGCGCAGACAGGCGACCCGCACGAGGGTCATCAGCGTGATCGGCCGTCCGGCGGGAACATGGCAGTAGTGGTAGGCCAACTCGCCGGTCTGCAAGTGCTTGCGGATCAACAGGAAGTGGCGTGGGCGCGTGGTCGCGAGCCAGGCCCAGGCGTAGGCGCGTTCGCCTTTGGAGCCGGTCACCGAGCAGACCTGCCACCGCATCTTGTGCTTGCGGCCGGCCAGATGTGTAGCCACAGCGGTGTCGGCGCGTATCCGCTGACCGGGCCCGGTCTCGATGGTGAAGGCACACCCGACGCGCATCACGTATCCGATTCCGTTGTCGGCCATGAAGGCGCGGAGTTTGCCGGCTCGGCCGTAGACCTCGTCGCCGGCGATCCACGGCGGGATGGTCGCATCGGCGATCATGTCGGCGAGAATGTCCTGCGCCAACTGCGATTTGGTCTTGAACTCCACGTCATCAGGGATACCCAGCACCGCGCGGTGCTCGACGGTGATCTGCTCCTCGGGCACGTAGATGCGGGCGCCGACCAACGCGTGCCCACCCGGAGTCGCATACGAGCAGTAGACCGTGTTTACCCCATTGGCGATCCGGCCCGCGCAGCCCATGTACTGCCGTTTCGCACCCGCAGTCGATTCGCCCTGCTTCTCCTGACCGGACTCGTCCAGCGCCCCCACTCGCAACGGCTGATCTCCCAACTCCTCGATCACAAACCGCCGCACCACCCGCTGAGCCCGATCGTGGTCCCACACCGCGTGATTGAGAAGCCGTTGCGTAGCATCCGGCGTCAGATCGCCCGCATGCTCGGCGATGGTCCACCCGTTCTTGCGGGGCAGGTCGCTGATCAACGCCGACATGTACTTCTCTGCCTGGGCAAATGGCTTCACCCGGACAAAGCAAGGCCTGAGCCGTCCATGCAGCAGGGCCAGGTTCGACACCGCTAACTCGCCCTCTACCATGGCTGCCGCAGCCGCCTCAGGAACATCTTGCGTCACAACTCGATGATCACGGGGCGGCTGCTTCCATGATCATCCGGGGCGGTCAAGCCTCCGACCAGCAAAGATCATCAAAAGTGCGGCTGCCGTACTAGCGGGATACCTGGAAACGATCTTCGTTTGATTTCTGCCGGGGAGGGCGGAAAGAGTCGTGTCCCGGGCGTTCGGGGGGACGCGAGGCATGGCGTACGTGACGCCGATCTACGGGGGATCGGCCGCGCAGATCGACTACCGGCTCGGTGTCGGCCAGGACGCTGGTCACGGGTGTGGGTCGGACGCGCAGTTCCGGTACCGGGCGGATGGCCGGGAGCGGCCGTTGCGGTGGATCGGTGAGGGCTTGCCCGAGTTCGGCGTCGACGGCCTCGTTGCTGGGGCCGAGCTGACCCCCGACCAGCACGACATGGCGCGCGCCCTGATGACCGGGAAGCACCCGGTGACCGGCGAACAGCTGGTGTCCCCGAAACTCGCCGTCCCGGCCGACGCGAAAGTGCCGTTGGGGCCTCTGGTCGCCGCCGTCCGCGCCCTGGTCGCCGAGCGCGATATCACGGATCCGGTGGACGTGTTCACCGCGCCGAAGCTGCGGTCCGGATGGAACACCGCCGTCCGCGCCGTGGCCCGACGGGGTGACGCCGCGCTGTTGCGGGTGGACGACGCGCTCACCCTCGTGGAGAAGGCCGGCTTGGAGGCCGAGCAGGTGTGGCCGGACACCGACCTGCTGGCCACCTACAGCAACCTCTACGAGTCCGCGCCGGTGGTCGACGAGCACGGTGCACCCGTGATGGGTGACGACGGCACACCCAAGACCGAGCTGGTGGCACGCAGGGTGCCGGTCGGCATCGTCGGGTTCGACATCGGCGTCACCCTCCCCAAATCGGCGAGCCTGCTGCTGGCGTTCCTGCCCGACGACCTCGCCGACCGGGTCGAGGCCGGATACACCGCCGCGATCGACAAGACATTCGGATGGGTGGAGGGCCGGACCTCGTATGTGCGGCGCGGCAAACACGGCGACGGCCACACCGCCCGCCACGAGTCGACGGCGGGGTTTGCGGGGTGGGTGATGACCCACCGCGCCGCCCGCCCGGTCGCCGACGCGCCGGTGGGAGACCCCCACTGGCATGTGCACATCACCGTGGCGAACATGGCCAAGGCCGCCGACGGGACGTGGCTGACCGTCGCGGCCGGCGGCCGGGATCTGATGCGGCATGCCCCGGCGATCGACAAGGTCACCCAAGCCCAGATACGGGGGTTCCTGCACGAGCAGTTCGGGATCACCTTCACCCGCCGGGAACGCAACAGCACGTGGGAGGTCGCGCAGATCCCGGATGAGGCGATCGTGTATTTCTCCAAACGCGGCCAGCAGGTCAACGCGGTCCTCGAACAACTCGGCTACAGCAACGCCGACGTCTCCGCCGCGCACGCCCGGGTCCTGACCCGCGAGTCCCGCACCGCCAAGCCGGAGACCACCGCGGCCACCGACGCCACGCTGCGCGGGCTGTGGCGCGCGGACGCGTTCCGGGGCGGCCTGGACCCCGACAGCCTCATGGATCAGGTCCTCGCCACCCACCACACGGGCTCCGCCACCCAGCAGTCCCGCCAGGGGACGGCACGGGTATTCGAGGCAGACGCCGGTCCTGACCAACTTGTGGCGCGGTTCGGCATCAGCCTCGATGACCTGGTCACCGTGCTGACCGACCCCGATCGCGGGCTGACCGCGCACGCCCGCCGTTTCTCCCACCTCGACGCCGTCGCGGCCGTGGCCGACGCCCTCCCGTACGGGGCGGCCATCGCCGAGGTGGAACGCCTCACCGACCTCGTGTTGGAGCATCCGGCGTTCGTGTCACTCCCCGCCAGCGGCGAGCAGGCGGCCACCGGCCAGGCGGCTACCCAGCAGGTCGGACAGCGGACGGGGCAGGCTGCGCGGGTGGTGGGCGGCCCGGGTATCTGCAGCCCGCTGTCCGGTGCGCATCAGATGGCAGGCGGGCAGCTGTACAGCACCCGGGACGTGACCGAAGCCGAGCGGACCATCCTCCTGCACGCCACCATGCGCTCCGCCCGTTCGACAGTCGCCGGGACAGGCCGGGTCGGTTCTCGCCGTCGGGTGGTGGTGCCGTTGGAGGTGGTGGACGAGGCGGTCAGGGCGGTGGCGGACGCGCAGGGGTACCCGCTGTCGGTCGAGCAGCGGGCGGTGCTGGACGCGGTAGTTGGCAGCAGCCGCCCGGTGACGACGGTGGAGGGCCCACCCGGCACCGGCAAGACCACCCTGATGCGGGCCGCGCGGGTCGCGTGGGAAGCCGCCGGCCACACCGTTGCCGGAGCAGCGACGGCGGCGGTCGCCGCGCAGAACCTCGCCACCGAATCCGGCATCCCCTCCCGCACCGTGGCGCAGTGGCTGTGGCGCATCGACAACGGACCCGGCCTCACCGGCGTGGACGTGCTCGTGCTCGACGAGGCGAACCTGACCAGCGACCGTGACCGCGCCGCCCTCTACCGCGCCGCCGCCCGGTCAGGAACTCGGATCGTGGAAGTGGGGGACCCCCGCCAGCTCCGTGGTGTGGGGGAGGGGTCGATGTTCGGCTACCTCCACGCCCTGCTCGACGGTCCCGGCCTGTCGGAGAACCGGCGGCAACGCAACACCGACGAACGCGCCGCCCTGGCCGCGTTCCGCGAAGGCCGCCACGCCGAGGCGTTGCACGCCTATCAGCGGATCGGGGGCCTGGTCGCGACCGAGACCGCCGACGAGGCCGTGGCTGCGATGGTTTCCACGTGGTTGCGGGCCCGTGAGGGCGCACCCGACCCGCACACCCAGATTGGCGGGCTGGTGATGCTGGCCGCGACCAACGAGCAGGTCGGGCGGATCAACGACGCCGTGCAGGCTGTCCGGGCCGCGCGCGGCGAACTCGGCGACGCGAGGACCTACCAGCTCGCGGGCGGACGACGAGCCAGCTTCCATGTCGGGGACCTGGTGATGGTCCGGCGTAACGACCGCACCGAGCAAGCCGTCACCGGCGCCCCGGTCCTCAACGGCTACCGCGGCGTCATCACCGCCATCACCGCCGACGGGGTCGAGGTCGCCTGGCGCACCGACACCGCCACCCAGACCACCGCCGAGCCCGCCGCCCAGTCCGCTGCCGAAGGGGCCGGTGGGTTGTCCCGAGCGGTGCTCTCGCCTGGCTACATCGCTCAGGGCGGTCTGGAACTGGGGTACGCGCTGACCGCGCACAAGGCCGAGGGTCTCACCGTCGGAGGGCAGTGGGTGCGGCCGGACGGGACGCAGAACGACGGCACCGTGCTGGTGTACGGGTCCGGGATGGACAACCCCGGCCTGTACGTCTCCCTGTCTCGGGACAAAGGCCAAGCCGTCTTGTTCGCCGCGCGCACAGAACTCGAGGGCGAACGCGAAGACCTCCTCTACGGTCCGCCCGCCACCGAACACGCGCTCACCGACCGGGTTGTCGCCGCGCTGGCCGAGCAGGCCGACGCCACCGCCACCACCGCCAACGACCGCCCGGTCCTGGTCGACCTCGGTCAGGCCCCCGCCAACCCCGCCGCCGACCTGACTGCAGCTCCCAGCACCAGTACCGGTGCTGGAGTGCCGGAGGGGGCGGTACCAGGACCGGTACCCAGGGGCACCGAACCGGTGCCGGCCGCCGCCCACCACAACCCGCTCGACCAGGGGGACCGGTACGGCCAAGAGCCTGACCACGGCCCTGATCGTGATGACGGGCGGCACGTGGTGTCGGTGACCGGCGAGCAGCATCAGGAGTGGCAGGAGATCAGCCTGAGGGTGCGGGCCGCGAAACGGGACCTGGACCCGCACGCCTTGGCCGCGGCCGAGGCGGACCGGCGTGCGTTCACCGAGCGGATGGGCCACTACCGGATGGAGACGCTGTTCGCGGAGCGGCATGAGCAGCGTGTCCAGGACCGTGCCCGCCGCGCGGCCGCACGGGAGGCCGAGAGCCTGGCCCGGAACCAGGAGCGGATCCAGCGGTTGCAGTGGGCCCAAGCGTGGCAGGCCCGGCCGCATTCCCGGCTCACCGACACCGCCCTCAACCGCGCCCACCGTGCTGCCGGAGACCACGCCGCGCGGGAACAGGCCGCCGCCGACAAAACCCGCCGCGAGCTCGCCGCCCGCGAACCCGATGTCACGGCGGGGCGTGGACCGAGGGTCACCGAACTCGACACGCGTATGCACCAGCTCCGCGTGAACGCCGAACGTCAGGCCACCGTCGAAGCGCTCGAAGCGCGTTGGCGCCAGGCGCTGGAACGAGCCGGAGACGCCGCCGAACAAGCCACCCACAAGGAATTCGACGCCGAACGCACCTCGTGGTGGCAGTCCAGTAAACGCGATCAGCTCACCGCTGAGGCAGCCGCCCAGCGTGAGGTCGTCGCCGCGACCACCAAGGAAACCAACGAATTGGCCAGCCATGCCGCTGAGATCAAACACCAACTCGGCGGACCCCGTATGTGGAGCCAGGCCCGCGATCTCGCCGAACGCGCCGAAGCCACCTACGAACGCGACCGCGACCAGGCCCTCACTGCCGACCGGCGCGACCTCACCCGGCTCGAACGTGTCGCCGAGACCCACGAGACCAACGCACTCAAGGCTGCGGCCCGCCATACCGAACTCACCGCCGAACGCGACCTGCGCGACACCATGCCCCAACCCCAGCACACCTTCGAAAACGAGCTGCGGGCCGAACAACGCCAGCTCGACCAGGTCCCCGAACTCCAACAACGGCTGGCCGACATCAAACACAACCTCGCCGTCGACCCCCGCTCGGAACTCCACCAGGACCTGGCCAAGCTCATCGACGACCCGCAACCCGACCCGCACGAGGAGATCCACCGCCACATCCACCACGAGGTCGCTCACCACATCGAGGACCCGCACCTCGATCACGACGGCCCTAGCCTCGGGTTGTGAGCACGCCGGTGGGTGGGTGATGGTCACCGTGACGCGTGGTCACCCGGGAGGAGATGCCGCCGAAGCGGTAACGTGTCCTGGCGGGCAGTGATCTTTCCCAGCGAACAACGCTTCTGGGTGTGGTTCTGCCGCTCCCGCACATGGCGGCCAAGCCCTCTGCAGTTCCCGTTGACACGACACCCCCTCGCCTCGCACGGATCGTCGGTGTCGGTCGGTATAAAGGGCCGGTGACGACCTCATCCGCGCCCTCCGAAGGCGCCTCTGCTCACGACGGGGATAACTCCGGCGTCGAGAACAGTGACGGCGTGGGTCTGCCGCACGACATTGTCGCTGAGCAATCCACGTTGGGTGGAATGCTGCTCAGCACAGACGCAATCGCTGACGTGGTTGAGGTCCTCCATCCACGGGACCTCTACCGAGGCGCTCACCGAGCCATCTACGACACCATTCTCGACCTCTACAGTCGCCATGAACCGGTCAACACGACCACGGTTGCGCAAGCGATAGAGAAGCAAGGCGGCCTGGACGGCATCGGTGGGGCGTCATACCTGCAAACCCTGGCAGCAACCGTGCCAGTGGTCGCGCACACTGGCCACTACGCCCAAATCGTGGCAGAGAAAGCGGTGCTGCGTCGACTCGTTGAGGCTGGTACCGAGATCGCCCGGCTGGGGAAACACGCCGACAGCGAGACCGATGTCGATGTTGCGAGGATAGTCGACCAGGCGCGGGCCAGGTTGGACGAGGTGGCCCCACACCACGCGACTGAGGATTTCCCTGAACTGTTCGAACTACTCCAGCCAGCGATGGACCAACTCGACGCCATTGCCTCCCGCGGAGGCAACACGTTGAACATCCCGACCGGCTTCGCAGACCTTGACGCGGTCACCAGCGGCTTGTCGCGAGGAAGCCTCACCATCATCGGCGCTCACCCTGGAGTCGGTGCCAGCACTCTCGCCTTGAACTTCGTCAGAACCGCTGCTGTCCGCCACGGCATTCCCGCCGCCTACCTGTCATTGGACAATCCGGTCGACGCCGTCACCCAACGTCTGCTCAGCGCGGAGGCAAAGATCCGCCTAACGGACATGCGATCCGGTCGAATGTCCGACGATGACTGGACACGTCTCGCACGGCGCATGACCGAGATCAGCGAGGCCCCCATCGTCATCAGCCGTCCCGAACACATGGACATCACCGCGCTGACGAAAGCGATCACCGAACTGACCGCCCAAAAAGGTGTCCAACTGATCGTCGTGGACCCCCTCCACCTGGTTACCGCCCGTCGGGACCTGCCCTACGAGAACCGCGAACGCGAGATCGCTGAGATCACTCGCCGATTGAAGCGACTCGCGTTGGACACCAACATCGCGATCATTGCTACGGCACAGCTATCCACCAACCCTGGGCCCCGGCAACCCACCCCGCCCCGCCCCTCTCTCGCCGACCTCCGGGACTCGGGCACCATCGCCCACGTGGCCGACTACGTCCTGTTCATCAACCGGCCCGACGCCTGGGAGCGCGACGACCCACGCGCCGGCGAGGCCGACCTGATCCTTGCCAAACATCGACACGGGCCCACTGCAACAATTGTGGCCGCTCATCAACTCCACTACAGCCGATTCGCCGACCTCGCGCAGCGTTAACAGGACGAGATCGGCGAAGTGACCTCTCGAAATGGGACTAATGAAGTCAACAACATGCGATTGTCTGGCCTGTTCAGGCAGGCCAGCGGGTACCGACGCTTTCTCCGTAGATATTGTCCGTGTGGGCGGTGCTTGAACTGATGTGAAGGTCGTGATCGACGACACCGAGCGGGAGCTCGTGATGCGCCTTAACGAGCTGACGATCGAGGAGGGGAGGATTCCGGAAGTGTGATGGGAGGGGGCCGCGTGGTTCGCGCGGGGAGCGTTCTGTCCGGTTTCGGCGAGGTGCGAGGCAAGGAAGTCCAAACGCACGCGTCAAGGTGCGGTACGGCGCAAGAACCGCCGATAACCTCGACGCAACTGTCACACGGGGGCGCTGCGTCGGCGTTCCGGGCTTCAGGAGATCGGGTTGAAGTCGGCGAACCGCATCGCTGCGCCGTCGGGGTTGAAGAACACCTCGTAGCCGCGGCGGACTGCGTTGGCCGCGCACCGACGGCAGCCCAGCACGGCGAAGTCCGTGACGCCAGGACCGGCCACGACCTTTCCCGAGCGTAACCCGCGGCACAGGACCTGGTCGGCGACCGGGTCGAACAGGTGCGTGAGCGATCCGCCGGTGGAGCCCACGCCATGCAGTTTCGGCCGACCGTTCCCGCCGAGAACCAATCCAAGGACCATCAGGCACGTTAGCGGGGCCGGCCCGCGCTCGTCGATCCCGATCAGCGGTTCGATGACAGGCACTTTGCATCCCGTTCAGTCCCGCTCGAACTCGGCGTCGTACCCGCGGTTGGACGACGCTGCGGCCATCCTCGATCCCACGGACGTAACGGGCCCGGTCGGCTACGTCAAGGCAGAGGCAGCACCCGCTGGCCACAGCTACGAGGGTAGTTGTTCGGCCCCACTCACGTGGCCCGGCTTATGCCGGGTGTCTGAGTTGATCAAGCCAGCGGTTCGCTCTTTCGAGGAAGTCAGCGTGCTCTATCGTTACAGCACCCCATCGAGCCCCGATGGGGCGACGACTTCCCATTTCGGAGAATCACGCCATGGCTGAAACCAACCGTCAGGACCTCCAACTCAGTGCCGACGGGACATGGGAGCCATACGCGGTGTTCACCGCAGAGGATGAAGAGATCGACGAGCTCGGCGAAGCGCTCAGGGCCAAGGGCTGGGAGTCGCTTCTGGACCTGGGGTCGGACGACAACATCGGTTTCGAGATCAACCTCTACCAGCGTCGGCCCGACTCAGGGCATCCCGAGTATCTGCTCGCGGTGTGGGGCAACCAGATCGGGACACCGTTCTTGAAGGTTGACAACCTCCCCGCCGCGATGCAGCTACTGTCGCAGTGGGCGCCAGCCATGCAAGCCGCGAGCATCGCCCATGTCGTGTCCGACCTATCTGCCCCCTACATCGACCACCATGGCCTGGTCGAAACCCTCGCGGCACGAGCCGCCTGGGGTGTCCAGGAACGGCTGCCTGCGCTCAAACAAGACCGGGACCAGCGCGACCGTGAAGCCGCAGAACGCCGACGCGCTGCTCGCACCCCGAAGAGTCCGTGACCTCGGAACTTCGAGGTCAATCCAAACGGGTCCCTCACCAGGACGGTCGGCCTAGTGTCGGACCGAGTGGTGACTACTTTCGGTCCCGCCTATATGTCGAGCATGCCCGGCAGGCCGTCGAACGACTCGACGGCCGGTGACCGACTCCGTTAACCACCCTCACCTGGGTACGGCCTCCAGCAAGGTGAGCCAGACAGGGACAACACGTCGGCTGGGTTCTGGGCGTGGGATCGTGGGGCGGGCTGCCGGAGGTGAAACGCGCGCTGGCCTGGACTCGGGGGGGCAGGAACGGCTGCCACCTTGTCAGATCTCGCATCATCGACTCGCCGGGCAGGAGGTGGTGGGGTGGCGCGCTGGTGAGCGAGTAGCATGCCTGGATGCCGACCGACTTCCGTGTCTTCTTCCTGCGGCAGCCACGATGGCCAGTCCGCGTGGTGCCGGAGACCGATGATGAGGTCAACAAGGCGGTGGATACTTTCCGCTGGCGGACTGGTATCAGTGCTCGCTTTTCGCATCCGGCTTTGCGGAAGTTGCTATTGCCTTACTTCAAGCACGGCTGGTGCATCCGCGCGATCGAGCATGCCACGAGTTGGCGGCCTTCAGGCGTGCGGCAGTCTCCGTTCTCGGACTCGGGCGGCACCGACGACGAAGTCACCAAAACAGCTCAGTTTAACCTAGAAGCGGCCCTGTCCAAGTGGTACGGCAAGGAGCCGCCAGTCGAGGCGCAGGCCGTTGAGGACGCCTACCGGGTGTTCCACGAGGACCAGGAACGAACTCGCGTTCGGCGTCTTTCCGACGACGCTATACGGGCATCGCATGCTGCACGTGCCGAAGCCATGGGTGCGGCCATCGGTGCGGAACAGGAACGTCAGAGTCGCCGTCGACGCGACCGTGTTGCCGACTGCCGTGAGGCTGACCGTCGGCAACGCTCGGCGCTCGGCGACCTTTCACGCATGGCCGGTCTTCACGACAGCGAGAATGTTCGGGAGATTACGCCGCCGAGCTGGCGTAACGAGGCCGACCGTCGCCAACAGGAAAGTGAACTCGCTGGCGCTGCGAGGGCGGGCTACCTGGACATGGTTGACGAGTTGCGGCACCAGGTGGCGGCAGAAGGAATCGCTGCTCTGGATCCGACGATGCGTCGGGTGCTGGCGCATCGTCGGCGTGGCGCCAAGACCGAGGCGTCTCTGGTGTATCTAGACAAGTTGATCGAGGACACGCGGAAAACTGGTTGAGCGCAGCGACGTTGCCGACGGATTCCGGCAGGTCGATGGCTGCTGATCACAGTGTTGCGGCATCGGCCTGTCTTTGTTCGGCTCACATGTCGTGTTGAGGCTCCTTGTCAGACGTGCAACAACTGTACGTGCTTTGACTCTAGGATCTGGCGGGTTGGCGAGGACGGCGAACACTGAGTTCGACGTGGTTCTGATGTCAGCGGCGGTCCTGGCAATCAGCGTGCAAGTCCCTAACGAGATGCCGACAAGCGTGGCTGCTTTTTGTCATGACTCGGCTCGGTGGCTGATGACTAAGCGCCCCTGAACCTCGGTGAAGAGTCGATGTGGCGGCCCTTCTTTGACGAAGATGGCGACTCGTAGCCAGATCATTCGATGAGGCTGTGTCTATGGTGTGGCGGCTCCGCAGGGGTCAGGGTGAGGTGATGTACTGGTGGCCGGTCTGTTCGATCTCGCGTCTCCTGGGTGGTGGGTATGACTGATGATTCAACGCCGGCACCGCTAACGCCGATGGTTGAGGCCGTCGATGGTGCCGACCCTGATCTGGTCGAGATCGGACGCCGGTACTGGAACCTTGCCGGGTTCGACAAGGAGACCGGGTACCCGCGCTGGGCGGAAACGGCCAGCGCGATCTGTGACGGGCGGCCCTACGTTGCTGCCGCCGCTGGCGTGCGGGCGGTGCTGGCTGACCTAGCGTGTCCCATCTGCAGCGGGCCGCTGTCGCTGACCTCCCGCGCTGAACTCCAAAAGATCGTTTCTGGTCAGACGCCAACCAAGTGTGTGGACTGTGATCCGATCCTGCTTGACAGCGCTGCCCGCATGATCAACCCGTCTAGCACGGTGCGGAACCGGCTCGACCGCCACGCCCGACAGCAACGTGTGCAACACCTTCGCCAACTCCACAAGGATGAGCAGACCGCGATCCTCCTGAACGACTACGAGGTCCAGCTGCAACCGGACACACCGATCCCCGCAGCGTCAGTGCGAGAAGAAGTGACCACCTTGGCGCTGCTGTCCTATGCCCCCAACCCGGCACCTTTCGCACCAATTGAACAGTGGGTAGACCCCCTGCACCCGGATGTTCGTCAGTCCGGGACCTGCATAGCTGAGGCTGTCGGCGCAAAGCTGCTGCGCATCCACCCAGACAGCCCGATCGAGAGCTTCGTGTGGGAGCCAGAAGACTTCGACGCCGCCTTCAACGCCCTGGACGCGGACAACGAGGCCGACGAGGAAGAACAGATTCGAGCGGTCACGGTCACCGACCAGTACTTCCCATCACGCGCGATCCACTACACCACGTATGGGCACAGCCTGGACACCGCCGCCGCCGCAGTGCGTGAGCACCTGGAGCAGCGGTTAGACCCAGCAGCGATGACCAAGTTCCGGCAGGGGCAACTTCGCGATCTGGCGATCGAGGTACTAGCCGAGGAAACCGTCCGCTATCTCGACGTTCTCCTCCAAGAACACAACTTGCCCGCAGCACCCGCAAACCACAAGGACAGGCTCAAGCGCGCGGCCTACGACATCGCCGCTATCAGACCCCTAGGCGAGCTGTACTACCTCGCCTGGTGCTCAGCCCGCGGTGCGGCCGCCGCCGCCCAGAAGAACCCGCGGGCATCCAAGGTCAACATGACCGTGCACGGTGTCAACCAGTTTGAGTCCCGAGCCCGGGCGGCGCTTGATCGCACCCGGGAGCTTCGACAGTTCAACCGCAAGGCGGGCCTCGAACTCGCCGCCATCACCCGTACGACCTTCCTGCATGTTCTGGGGAGCGACCCCTTCACCACTAGCGTTGATGACATCAACTGGCCGCCCCCGGTCCCTGAGGCGAGTGAACTCCTCATCGACCCCTACCTCGATCACCGGGTCAAGGTTGCTGCTGATACGGACTTCCCGCACCTCCGCTGCTCTATCTGCGGAGAGCACGTTCCCATCGGCGAGGCATGGATCTGGGTCGACATCAAAGACGCATTCCAGTACATGCACACCAGCAGCCAGGCCAGCACTCCCGAAGATCACGTCGACCTCATGATCAACCACCACCGTGCGCCCTGGGGCATCGGACACAGCGATTGCGGACCAGACACCGGCGCTCTTCATGACCTCCGCATGCCCCACACTCACCGCGCGTTCCTAGCCTGGACAGCCGAGGTGCTCAAGTACCGCTGGATCGATGGGACCGATCTCCGAGCCTTCCTTTCAGAAGCCGCTACCAGCACCGGACGATTCGGCAACCCCGCGCACCAAGACTTCTAATCCTGAAGCCACTCCATGTGTCCCGGTGCTGGCACGAGACGGGTCCACTCGCCCAGCAGTCTGGCGAACCCGTCATCATCGACTGGCTCTAGATGTCCCGCAACCTTCTTCTCTCGCGAATCTGGATATCCAGGAACGGGTCGTAGCGCTAGAATCGTCATTCTCGCGAACGGATTGACATTCCATGGAGGTAGGCTATTGTCGGTCATTCGTACGTAGAAAATAGAGTTCTCGACGCCCTCGTCACGAGGAATAACAAGATGAGCCTCAAGTTCGACCATGTCTTCGACATCGCCGCGACCGCCGTACGCCTCGCATGCGGCGACTAGTTGCTCCATGCGGCGAAGCTGGTCACGTGCTCCCCATCGTTCGGCGGGCGATCGATCTTCGCCCCAGAAGCGAACCACCCATGAAGCCCCAGCTTCCGGAAGGTAGCCGACCTGGCCATTCCGCAGTGATCGCGTCACTTCGCACATTTGCCATACGCGTGACAGCGCCGATTCCGGATCGATTCCGTGTGGCAAGTCTCGCAGTGCTTCCGCTCTGCTCGCCGCGTCGGCCGCTAGTTCATCGGCAATCGTAATTCGCTGTGTCCGTGACAGGTTGCTACACAGTTCGGGAAGTCTCTGCTGTAACTCCCTGGATGCGTCACGGAAACTCCACTCGTTGGCATGACGTTCGTCGCCCACAGTGATTTCGACACTTCGGACATCGGTAGTCTTATCTCGAAGTCGCTCAATGAAGCTGTTGATTCCGATTTCGAGTACCGGCGCCGTGTCCAGCCAGGCGGTAGCGTTCCATGCACCCTCGGATAACCGAGTCAGTGAATTTGCCAGGTTGTACGCCTGCTCGCACTCGGTGAGGGTGGTGACCTTGATGCTGTGATCGCGCTGATCTTCTCCAGGCCACGTCGCGACAATAGACGAACGAGACCCGGTGGGCATGACGCTATAGCTAGTCACGAGTTGATCTCCTTATTTGCGCAGCCTGACCCCGTGGCCACGTACGGCCACCAACGGGACCAATCAGGAGAGAGTGGAAGCTCCGCGGCGCAACCGCCGAGCCGATCCGTAGCGGTGAGCATAACGGATCGCACAGTACGTCGGCGATGACCACTGCGTAGTGAAGTCGGGCGGCTTCTGGCTTACTCAGGCGCTGCGCGGCGGCGGAATCAGTCGCGCCGCCCTCGGGCTGCTAGTGCGTGATCATCGTCGTAGGTGCTGACCAGGTGATACTGTGGACAGTGACGAGTGTGGGACGACAGCCCGCGATGTCTCTGTCGGTCCTCGGCGTGTGGCTGAGGGTGCGCTGGGGGCCAGCCGGGTCGCACTCAGTCTTGCTGAGTGCGATCAGCGCCGTGGGCCGCCTCCCCCAGGGCCACGGTGCAGATGCTGTCCCACGTCGGCGCGGTGTTCCTCCCCACCGTGCGTGAAACCGGAAGAGTCGCACGCGCCAGCAGGTCTCGGGGAGAGACCACGTCACATCGGGGGGAACATTCATCGTGTCTGACCACGAGCCAGACGAGCAATCACAGCACCAGTCGCAGCAAGGCCCGTCGCCGCAGCAGGGAGATTCCAGTCCGCCTGGTTGGTCGTCGGATGTGGACGCGGTCCACATCCCGACGCCACGCCCGCCTCTGGATGACCAGCCCGACATTCCCCTCCCGCAACCGCCGGACCAGCCACCGGATCAACAGCCGCGACGGTCGTCGGATCAGTCGCCGGATCGGTGGCGACACCATGGTGGTGTGCGGCCGGAAAATGGCTTGGTTGAGCCAGAATTCCGGTATGATCAGACGTGGAAACGAGGGAAACGCCGCCACTACAACGGGTTCGTCGAACGCGTCGGTGGTGCGGAAGGTGAGCGGTTACGCCAGGACCTGACCGCCGCCCTCCGCGATCTGCTCGACTGGGCTTTCCACGATGCCAACAACGGGCACGACTGGCGACGGGACGACCGTGGTGATGGTGGCTCTGAGGGGGAATCCGGGACGGGTTCCGGACAGGACGGTGACACGCCATGACACACGTGCACGATTCGCACGAGTCCGCTGACAGTGACGACGACAGTGACGACACTGGGGGCGTGGTGCCGCCAGCGTTGGCGCGCCCCACACCCACCCCGCCCAGCCCACCGGTGGCTGGTCCGCTTCCGGCGGTGCCGGGGTTGGGGCCGTCGGGCCTGTCGGACTACGCGGTCTCCCCGCTGGGGATGAACGCCGCCCTGTTGGGTGGTGAGGTGCGGGTGGCGGTGCTGGCGCGGACATCGACCGAGGATCAGCAGGACCCGCGGTTGTCGATCATGCGTCAGGTGGGGAATTGCCGGTCGTCGTTGCCGCAGGCGTGGGTGATCGTGGCGACGTTCTATGACGTCGAGTCTGGCCGGATGGAACTCGACCAGCGCGGTCAGGGCACCAACTATGAGCGGTTCGACATCCCCATCCCGCGTGACGGCGGTATCGCCGACCTGCTGGCCGAGGCGGCGCACCCGAACCGGCGGTTCGATGTGGTGATCTGTGAGGGCATCGCCCGTGTTGCGCGCCGCGCCTACGAGGGCCTGTCTGTCGAACGGGAGCTGGAACGTTCCGATGTGCCGTTGTTCGCCTCCAACGAGCCGATCACGCTCACAGGCAGCCGGGCGCAGCGGGTGTTGCACCGGCGGATCAACCAGACCTTCGCCGAGTTCGAGGTCCTCAACACCCTGGAGCAGTCCTGGGGCGGGTTGTGCACGCATGTGCGGGAGGGCTGGAACATCGGCAAGCCCCCGTACGGGTACCGGGCGAAAACCTACAAGCACCCCAACCCGATGAAGGCGTCGAAAGGCGTCACGAAGGCGCGGCTGGAACCGGACGGGGCGCGTGGGGAGACGGTCACCCAGATCGCGTTGTGGCGCTACCACGAACAACTCGGGTACGACACCATCGCCGAACGCCTCAACCAGGATCTCGCGAAGTATCCGCCGCCGTCGCCGCCCGGTGGCCGGCGGGCACGGGGTGCGTGGAGCAAGTCCAGCGTGTCCGACGTGCTGAAGAACCCGAAGTACGCCGGGTACCAGGTGTTCAACCGGCGCGCGACGCACTCCGCGCGGGGCAGGGTGAACGACCCGGCGAAGTGGGTGTGGTCACCCGAGCCCACGCATGAGCCGCTGATCCCGAAGTGGATGTACGACGAACTCACCGCCCGGCGTACCGCGCGCCGCGGGTCACGCGAGGGCAACGCCCCGAACGTGCACCCGCAGACCACGCGCACCTATGTGCTGCGCAGCATGGTCGTGCACGACTGCGGACGCCGGATGTCCGGCGGGCACCGGCACGGCTCCACCTACTACAACTGCGTCCCCAAAGCCAACAACCGAGGCCGCCCCGACACCCATATCGGGCACGCCAAAGCCGCCTACATCCGAGAAGACGCGCTCCTCGACGCCGTCTCGGCCTTCTACAGCGACCGAGTGTTCGGCCCCCACCGCCGAGACCTCCTCCAAGCGGATCTCGCGACCGTCGACGACCGCGAGAGCAGGCAGCGAGACGCCGAACGAGAGCGGTTGCAGCGCACTCTCGCTGACCTCGCCCGCCGCCAGGACAACGTCATGCGCCAAGCTCAGGACAGCGAACCCGGCGACCCCTTCGCCCAAGGCTTGCGGCAGACCTACAACGACCTGGAAAACCAGCGCCGGACCACTCTGGCCGCGCTCGCCGACCTGGACGCCGCGGACCAGACCGCGCCCGCCCGGCCCACCCTCGACGACGCTGGGTTACTCGACGCGCTCCCACACCTTGCAGTGAACCTCACCAAAGCACCCGAACAACTCCTCCGGGCCCTGTTCGAAACCACCCGGCTCACCGTCCAGCTCCACCCCGACAGCGACGACGTCACCATCACCATCCGGCTCCCCGCCGACGACCTACACACCATCGCCAGAGCTGCGGAAAGGATCACCAACACCATGCCCCAAACACAAGAAACGCCTGCTCAAGAGGCAGGCGCGGCTTGTGTGGATGCAGTACGTGCCCCCGGTGCGATTCGAACGCACACTGGACGGGTTTTGAATCCGTTGCCTCTGCCGATTGGGCTACGGGGGCGTGCGTGGGGAGACTCTACGGGATCGACCTTCGGGCGGTCCTCAGGGTTCTTTGTGGGCCGGAACGGGCCGGTGGTGCCTGTGGTGATCTGTCCCCGCGCGCGTACCCAGGGTAACCAACGGCCGGTCGGGTTCTCGCAGGTGTGGCGCTCGTCATGCTGTTGGTGGAGGGCTTGTTGCCACGTCGTTAACGTTGTGCTGATCACGGCCTGTGTGCGGTCTCGGGGTCCGGTCCGCCGGTACGCTTAAGGCTCAGACCTATCGATTCAGGAGGACCCCGGTGACCGATCAGGCTGCCGAGGCCCAGTCCGGCCCGGCCGTGCAACGTAGTGTGCTCGTCGCGGAGGACGAGGCGCTCATTCGGCTCGACCTTGTGGAGATGCTCAAGGAAGAGGGCTACCACGTCGCCGGGGAGGCCGCGGACGGTGAGCAGGCCGTCGCGTTGGCCAAGGAGCTGCGGCCCGACCTTGTGATCCTCGACGTCAAGATGCCGAGGATGGACGGCATCGACGCCGCGGCGCAGATCGCGGGGGAGCGGATCGCGCCCGTCGTGATCCTGACCGCGTTCTCGCAGCGTGACCTCGTCGAGCGGGCGCGGGAGGCCGGGGCGATGGCGTACCTGGTCAAGCCGTTCGCCAAGCACGACCTCGTGCCCGCGATCGAGCTGGCCGTCTCGCGGTTCTCCGAGCTCCAGGCCCTCGAGACCGAGGTCGCCACGCTCACGGAACGGATGGAGACGCGCAAGCTCATCGAGCGCGCCAAGGGCCTCCTCATGACCAAGCAGGGCCTCTCCGAACCCGAGGCCTTCCGCTGGATCCAGCGGACCGCCATGGACCGGCGAGCCACGATGAAGGCCGTCGCCGAGGCGGTGGTGGAGAACATCACCTGACGGTGAAGTTCAGCACCGCGGACACCGGTCGCTCGTCGCCCGCCATGGTGTACTCGCGCACCTCCAGTACGTGTGCGCCGCGCGCCAGGCCACCCGTGGCGATCGACAGGGCGTGCTGACCGCCGAGGCCCGGCCCGTCCGCGCGGGTCGGCACCCCGGCGATCAGCCCACCGTCCAGCCACACCTCGAAGCCCTGCACACCGCCGATCGTGCCGGTCGCCCACTGGCTGGTCGACGCGTCCAGGTCCACCTTCAGCACGATCTGGCCCCTCGGCGGCACCACCGCCGAGTTGAGTGGCTCGCCCGCCGAGTTGCACAACACCGCGTCGACCGACGGCGGCACGTCGGCGCCCGTGGGCCTCGGCCGTTCGAGCGCCGGTGACGGCGGCGTCCACCCGGCCGCCGGTGTGAGCTGGAGATACGTCTCCACCAGCCGGACCTGCTGCGTCGCGCCGGGCGCGCGCAGCACGAACGGCGTGATCGAGTCCGTGCCCCCGGCACCGAGCAGCGCGGCTGGCACGTCGGCGACCACGGTCAGCGCCGCGCCGTCCTCGGCCGACGGCGCCGCCACGACCGGCCGTGCGGGCACCCGCAGGTCACCGAACTGCATCACGACCCCGCGCGGGTCCATGCCCTCCGCGACCATGAGCGTCGCCACCAGCCGCGCCGCCGTCGCCTGCCGCAGCGGGGTCCTGGCGATGCCGAGCTGCGGCGCCTGCTCGGTCAGGCCCAGCACCCGCTGCGTGCCGGCGTTCACCGGTACCTCCGCGACGGGCGGCGCCGCCGAGGCGGGCCCCGTGAACCCGGCGGCCGCCAGGTGCACCCGCGAGCGGCGGCGCTCCGGCCCCCGGAACCCCAGCAGCACCGACGCCGACCGCCACGACGGCACCACACCGGCCACCGCCACCGGCAGCCCGTCCTGGTACACCCGCAGCCCGGACGTCGTCAGCACCACCTCGAACAGGTGCGTCACGTTCGGTCCGCGCACCGGCGCCGGGAAGACCTCCAGCTCCGGCGGCGCCACCCCCGGCACGTCCGGCGCGGCGCTCACGTGCACCCCGCCGTCGTCGACGCCCACCCGGATCGTGCCGCCCGGCAGCGCCGCGTCCCTCGGCGGGAACCGGTTCGCTCGTTGCGTGTCGGCGCCGACGCGGTCCACCGGGCCGGGTGCGAGCGTGATCGTCAGCTCCCCGCCGGTGCCCGCGGTGTCCGTCCACACCGCGACCCTGCCCACCTCGCCGGACGGGCTCGGCGCGGTCAGCGTCATCGGCTGCCTCGCCCGCAACATCGCGAGGTCCGCGCCGCAGCTCAGTTCGATCGGCAGCCCCTGGCCCCGCTCGTCGACCACGTCCACGCAGCCGCGGTAACCGGCGAGGTGCCACCGGTCACCGTAGGCCGCCGGGTCGGTGAACTCGTCGTGGAGACCGGTGAGCAGCGCCGCGGGCGTCTCGTCGGTCTCGCCCGGGGTCCCGGTGGTCACCGCGGGTTCGGAGCGCTGCCCGAACGCGTCGACGGAGCGCACCTCCACGACGTGCGCACGGTCGTCGGTCAACCCGTCGAGCCGCACGTCGGGGGTGGCGACGAACCGGGTGCCGAAGTCGCGGTCGGTGCCGTTGCCGTTCTCGGGCCGCCAGCGGACCTCGTAACCCGCGGCCCCGGCGGGCGCCTGGCCGCCGGGCAGTGCCTGCGCCCACGACACCCGCAGCGCGCCGCGCTCCGGGCTGGCTACCACCCGCGCGGGCGGCGCGGGCTCGCGGCCTTCGGCGGGCAGGACCACGTTGTCCGCGGCGAAACGCTCCACCGTCACCGGCGTGCGCGGTCCGTCACTTTCCGTGCCGCTGCTCAGAGAGTCGTCGGTGACACGCAGAGTGATCACGGATCCGGCGATGAGCGCGACGGCGCCCAGCCAGACGAGCACCCGCCTCCTGGTTGGCACCACTGCAGATTAGGAGCGGGCCGGTCGCGGGCAGGCGTCCGTTGCGAAGTTGAGATCGTGTACCCCGCCATGACCGGAAGGTCCCACTTCGTCCGATGAGCGGACACGGACGGTCAGTTTCGTTGCAGTCTGGTCACGAGCGCTGCTGAGGCGTGACTAGGACTGGGGTCGGTTACTAGGTTCCGGCCAGCCCTCTGACATGGACGAGGGCCGGGTTCGGCATGCTATGCGGCAACCAGGCGGCAACTGCCGGACGGAAATGCGGAGAAGGGACACGTCACGTGCGAAACCAGACGGTGAAAGCCGCGGCTGTCGTGGCAGCGGGCTTGCTGCTGCTGTCGGCTTGCGGCACGAACAAGGAGGAAGGCGGCTCTGCTGGTGGTGGGAGCGACCAGTCCTGCGACGTCAGCAAGGGCACGCTGACCCTCGGCGTGATCGCCCCGCTGAGCGGTGAGCTTTCGGCGCTGGGCAAGGGCATCGAGAACTCGGCGAAGCTCGCGGTGGACCAGGCCAACGAGAAGTGCGCCGTCAAGGGCTACAAGCTGGCCATCCAGGCGGAGGACGACCAGAAGACGCCGCAGCTCGGCGCGCAGGCCGCGACGAAGCTCGCTTCCACTCCGAACGTCGTCGGTGTGGTGTCCACGCTGAACTCCTCGGTGTCCCAGAGCGTCCAGCCGATCCTGGACCAGGCTGGCATCCTGCAGATCTCGCCCGCCAACACCGCGGACTCGCTCACCAAGGGCGAGGACCTGAACAACCCGAAGCGGCCGTACCCCACGTACTTCCGCACCTGCACGGTCGACTCGCTGCAGGGCCCGTTCGCGGCGAACTACCTGATCGAGAAGTCGGGCAAGAAGAAGATCGCGATCATCACCGACGGTCTGACCTACGGTGAGGGTCTCGCGTCCTCGTTCGAGGAGCAGGCGAAGAAGAACGGCGCGCAGATCGTCACCCGCCAGAAGATCGGTGAGAAGGACACGGACTTCTCGTCCGTCATCGCGGCGGTCAAGCCGTTCGCGCCGGACGCCATCTACTACGGCGGCCAGTACCCGCAGGCCGGTCCGCTGTCCAAGCAGTTCGCCGGTGCGGGCCTGAGCATCCCGGTCATGGGCGGCGACGGCATCTTCGACGGGCAGTTCATCGCGCTCGGTGGCAAGGACGGCGACCTGGCCACCTCGGTCGGCGCGCCGACCGAGGAGCTGGAGAGCGCCAAGGCGTTCGTCGACGCCTACAACGAGGCCGGCTTCAAGGAGGGCTTCTCCGCCTACGGTGCGTTCTCCTACGACGCCGCCAACGCGATCATCGCGGCGGTCGGCGAGGCCATCGGTGACGGCGAGTGGACCGACACCCTGCGTCCGGACGTGGTCGAGGCCGCGCAGAACTACAACGCCGATGGCGCCACCGGCGAGATCGCGTTCGACGAGAACGGCGACAGCACCAACACGGTTCTGACCGTCTACCAGGTCACCGGCGGCGAGTGGAAGTCCGTCGAGACCGGGAAGTTCGAGGGCTGAGCAAGCTCCTAGAACTTTCCCGATCATGAGTCACGAGACGGCGGGGGTGGGCCGAGCCCACCCCCGCCGCCTGTGGAGGTAGATGTGACGACTCTGTTACAGCAGATAGCGAACGGGCTCGTGCTCGGCGCGACGATCGGTCTGATCGCACTCGGCTACACGATGGTGTACGGCATCATCCAGCTGATCAACTTCGCCCACGGCGAGGTGTTCATGGTCGGTGCCTTCGGTGGTCTCGCCGTGTACCGCTGGGTGTTGCCCGTGAGCGTCCAGGACGTCTGGTACATCGCGCTGCCCCTGATGTTGGTCGGCGGTGTCGTGGTGGCCGTGGTGATCGCGGTGCTCATGGAGCGCTTCGCGTACCGGCCGTTGCGCAACGCACCAAGACTCGCGCCACTGATCACCGCACTCGGTGTCTCGGTGGCGCTTCAGGAAGCCATCCGGTTGTGGTACCCGAACGCCGACGCCGCGCAGCCGTTCCCGCGCGTGTTCATCGACGCCCAGGTCAGCATCGGGAGCATCGAGATATCCGCGTCCGGTCTGCTGCTGATCGTCGTGTCGGTCGTGCTGTCGGTGCTGCTCCAGACCTACATCAGCCGGTCGAGGATGGGCCGCGCGATGCGGGCCACGTCGCAGGACCGTGACACCGCGCGGCTGATGGGCGTCAACCCCGACCGGGTCATCGTCCTCACGTTCGTGCTCGGTGCCACGCTCGCCGGCATCGCCGGTGTCCTCTACGGCTCCTACATCACCAACGTGGACAACTCCATCGGCTTCCAGAACGGCATCTTCGCGTTCACCGCGGCGGTGCTCGGCGGCATCGGCAGCCTGCGCGGTGCCGTGATCGGCGCGTTCATCATCGGCCTGATCAAGACTCTCGGCGGCCAGTACCTGCCGGGCGGCACGCAGTACGACTACGTGTGGATCTTCGTGGTCCTCATCCTCGTGCTCGTGTTCCGGCCGCAGGGGCTGTTCGGTGAGGCGGAAAGGGTGCGCGCATGAGCCGCCTCTCGGGAATCGTCCCGGCCGCGCTGGTGCGGCCGATGACCGCGCTCGGCGGAATCCTGTTCCTCGTCGCGGCGATGCTGCCGTGGGCGACGTTCCTGCTCAACGACGGGGCGTACCCGGAGAAGTCGACGCTGCAGTTCTTCGACGCGCCGTTCGAGCTGACCGGGTTCCGCTGGCACCTGCTGCTGTTCGGCATCGCGGCGCTGGTCGTCACGTTCGTCCCGGTACCCGGCAAGGCGCGCGTGCTGCGTGCGCTCGGCTGGGGCGGGCTGGTGATCGCGCTGACCGGCGCGGTCTTCATCGCCGCGAAGGGCGGCGGGTTCGGTGCGATCACGGCCGCCGGGGACATCGTGGCGTTCGGCAGCTTCGTCGGCATCATCGGCGGTGTGCTGCTGATCGTCGGTGGCACGGCCACCGGCGTCACCGAGATCCCGGACTGGTCGACGAAGCTGTTCGGGCTGTCCGGCACGGCCAACCGGCTGGCCACGTACGCGGTGCTCGTGGTCGCGTTCGCCGGGGTGCTGTACCTGGTCTCGCTGACGCTGACCGCGGGCGGCATCGGCGGTGTGGCGTTCCCCTACGCGGGCCCGATCTTCCTGGCGTTCCTCGGGTTCGCCGGTGGTCTGCTCGGCGCGCTGCACGGCATGGGCGTGACCCGCCTGATCTCCCGGCTGTCCGAACAGCACCGCGCGTTCAGCGTCCTGGTGCTGCTGGTGTGCGCGTTCGCGCTGCCGTTCACGGAGGCGGGCAACGCGTACTGGATGCGCGTCGCGGCCACCATCGGCGTGTACGCCGTCACCGCGATCGGCCTGAACATCGTGGTCGGTCTCGCGGGCCTGCTCGACCTCGGCTACGTGGCGTTCCTCGGGATCGGCGCGTTCGTCGCGGCGAACCTGTCCGGCGCGGCGGCCTCCGGCCTCGGCTGGGAGCTGCCCTTCCCGGTGGCGGCGCTGATCGCCGCGTGCGTGGCGGGTGTCTTCGGCGCCATCGTCGGTTCGCCGACGTTGCGGGTGCGAGGCGACTACCTCGCGATCGTCACGCTGGCGTTCGGCGAGATCTTCTACCGGTCGGCGCTGAACGACGTCGGCGGTCTCACCAACGGGTCGAACTCGATCCCCGGCATCCCGCCGGTCGAGCTGTTCGGCACCCCGTTCAACGAGGCCATCGACCTGTTCGGCGTGGCGCTGCCATCGGGCGTGCTGTACTACTTCCTGATCGTGCTCGTGGTCGGCCTGATCATGGCGGTGTTCGCGAACCTCAAGAACAGCCGCATCGGCCGTGCCTGGATCGCGATCCGGGAGGACGAGGACGCCGCGCGCGCGATGGGCATCAAGACCGGCAAGGCCAAGATCCTCGCGTTCCTGGTCGGTGCGACGGTGGCCGGTCTCGCCGGTGCGATCTTCGCGCACAACCTGGGCACCGCGTCCGCGGAGAGCTTCCGGTTCCTGGAGTCGGTGACGCTCCTCGCCGCGGTCATCCTCGGTGGCATGGGCACCATCCCCGGCGCCGTGCTCGGCGCGTCGCTGCTGTTCGTGCTGCCGGAGAAGCTGCGCGAGTTCGACGACTACCGCCTGCTGGTCTTCGGGCTGGCACTGGTGTTCATCATGCGGTTCCGGCCGCAGGGTCTGGTGCCAGACCGGCACCGGCGGGCCGAGCTCGCCGGTGAGACGGCCGAGGGCAGGCGCATCGAGACCGAAGAGGAACAGGCGGTGCTCGAACACGAACGAGAACACACCGGCCCCTCGACAGGGAAGGAGGACCGGGCATGAGTGCTGCACAGCATCGCGCGACCGAGAAGGTCCTCGCGGCCACCGGCGTCACGATGGTCTTCGGTGGTCTCACGGCGCTCAACGACGTGAACATCTCCCTGGACGAGGGCCGGATCGTCGGGCTGATCGGGCCGAACGGCGCAGGCAAGACGACGCTGTTCAACTGCCTGACCGGCCTGTACACCCCGACGCGGGGCCAGGTCCTGTTGCGCGGCAGGCAGCTGCCGTCGGACCCGGCGAAGGTCACCGTGGCGGGGATCGCGCGGACGTTCCAGAACATCCGCCTGTTCCCCAACATGACCGTGCTGGAGAACGTCCTCGTCGGGCGGCACATCCAGATGAGGCAGGGCCCGATCGCCTCGGTGTTCCACGGGCCCGGGTTCAAGCGCGGCGAGCGGGAGGCCCGCGAGAAGGCCAGGGAGCTGCTGGAGTTCGTCGGCCTGCGCGGCGTCGAGAGCGAGGCGGCGCGCAACCTGCCCTACGGTGACCAGCGCCGGCTCGAGATCGCCCGCGCGCTGGCCACCGAGCCGGAGGTGCTGCTCCTCGACGAGCCCACCGCGGGCATGAACCCGCAGGAGACCGAGGCCGCCCGGCAGCTGATCTTCCGGATCAGGGACACCGGGGTGTCGGTCGTGGTGATCGAGCACGACACGAAGTTCATCTTCTCGCTGTGCGACTCGGTGTCCGTGCTCGTGCAGGGCGAGGTGCTGGTGGAGGGCTCACCGGAGACGGTGCGCGACGATCCGCGCGTGATCGAGGCCTACCTCGGCAAGCCACGCGAGGAAGTCGAAGCGGACGTCGCCGAGGCCGCCGCACATCAGCACAGGGAGGACTCGTGAGCGCAGCTTGCGTAGCGAACCAGCAAACACAGGGCGTCCGCGAGCGGCCGCTCGGAGCCGGTGAGGAGCGGTCGTGAGCGCTCTTCTGGAAGTCGAGGGGCTGAGCGTCGCCTACGGCGCCATCGAGGCCGTCCGGGACATCTCGTTCGTCGTCGAGGAGGGGCAGATCGTCTGCCTCATCGGTGCGAACGGGGCGGGCAAGACCACCACGCTGCGGACGATCTCCGGGCTGCTCCGCCCGAGGGCGGGCGACATCCGGTTCGAGGGCAGGTCCATCGTCAAGGAACCCGCGCACGTCATCCTCGGGCGCGGGGTCGCGCACTCGCCGGAGGGCCGCCGGGTGTTCGCGCGGATGTCCGTCGAGGAGAACCTGCTGCTCGGGGCGTACACCCGCAAGGACGAGTCGGGTGTGCGCGCCGACATCAACCGGGTGTACGAGCTGTTCCCCGTGCTCGGGGAGCGGCGCGGGCAGAAGGCGGGCCTGTTCTCCGGCGGTGAGCAGCAGATGCTGGCGATCGGCCGGGCGATGATGTCCAAGCCGCGCCTGCTGATGCTGGACGAGCCGTCGATGGGGCTGTCGCCGATCATGACGCAGCTCATCTTCGACACGATCAAGGAACTGCAGCAGCAGGGCACGACGGTCCTGCTGGTCGAGCAGAACGCGCTGGCCGCGTTGTCGCTGTCGGACCGGGGGTATGTCGTGGACCTCGGCCAGACCACGTTCGACGGGCCCGGCCACGACCTGCTCGCCGACGAGCGGGTGCGGGCGGCGTACCTGGGTCAGTAGTTCCGTGAGACGGACGGCGCCCCGGGTCCACCGGGGCGCCGTCCGTCACGCTCCGGGTGCCGCGTCGCGGAGCACGCAGGTCAGGCGGGCGGTGCAGGTCCGCTTGCCGTCCTCGTCGGTGATCACGATCTCGAACGTGGAGGTCGACCGGCCGGTGTGCACCGGCGTCGCGATGCCGGTGACCAGACCCTGCCGGGCCGCGCGGTGGTGGGTGCAGGACAGTTCGAGACCCAGCGCGACCCGGCCCTCCGGCGCGTTGAGCGCGGCGGCGACCGAGCCGATGGTCTCCGCGAGGGTGGCGTTCGCGCCACCGTGCAGCAGGCCGTACGGCTGGAGGTTGCCCGCCACCGGCATGGTGGCGACGACCCGCTTGGGGTCCCACTCGACGATCTCGATGCCCATCTTCGTCGGCAGGAACTGGTCGGCCAGGTCATACCGGATGCCCGGCAGGTTCTCCGGGAAGGTGTTCACGCGCTCTCCTCGCTGGTCGGACATGGGGCGATGAGCGCTCCGCAAGCTCCACTCGGAGGCCCGCCGGAAATTGTCGGTGCCCCACCCTAGACTCGCCGTGTGCCTGAGACGCCCGCCACAGAACCTGTCAAGACCCACGAGCGCCGCTTGTTGCTCATCGACGGCCACTCGATGGCCTACCGGGCGTTCTACGCGCTGCCGAAGGAGAACTTCTCCACCGGCACGGGCCAGCACACCAACGCGGTGTACGGCTTCACCTCGATGCTCATCAACCTGCTGCGCGACGAGAAGCCGACGCACGTCGCGGTCTGTTTCGACGTGTCGCGCAAGACGTTCCGCAGCGAGCAGTACGCCGAGTACAAGGCCAACCGCTCCACGACGCCCGACGAGTTCAAGGGCCAGGTCAGCCTCATCGAGGAGGTCCTGCGCGCGCTGGTCATCCCGTCGCTGTCCCAGGAGGGCTTCGAGGCGGACGACCTGATCGCGACGCTCACCACCATGGCCACCGCGGAGGGCTTCGCGGTGTCGATCTGTACCGGTGACCGTGACGCGTTCCAGCTGGTCAACGACCAGGTGACCGTGCTCTACCCGTCCCGTGGCGTGTCCGAGATGGCGCGGATGACGCCGGAGGCGGTGCTCGCCAAGACCGGTGTGCAGCCCGAGCAGTACGCCGACTTCGCGGCGCTGCGCGGCGACCCGTCGGACAACCTGCCGAAGATCCCCGGCGTGGGGGAGAAGACCGTCGCGAAGTGGATCAACCAGTTCGGCTCGCTGAACGACCTGGTCGACCGGGTCGACGAGGTCAAGGGCAAGGCGGGCGACGCGCTGCGCGAGAACCTGTCGCACGTGCTGATGAACCGGCAGCTCACCGAGCTGGTGAAGGACGTGGCGATCGGCGTGGAGCCGGACGAGCTGGTCGCCAGGCCGTGGGACCGCGACGCCGTGCACCGGCTGTTCGACGAGCTGGAGTTCCGCGTCCTGCGGGACCGGCTGTTCGGCGAGCTGACCACCGCGGAGCCGGAGGCCGAGTTCGGTTTCGAGGTGACCGGCGGCGCCTACGAGGCGGGGCGGCTCGGCGCGTGGCTGGCGAAGAACGCCCCCGCGGGCGCACGAGTGGGACTGTCGTTCCAGCTCACCTCGACCGGTGTCGCCGGCGAGTCGGTGGAGCTGCGCGCGGTGGCCGTGTCGAAGGCCGACGGCACGGGTGTGTACGTCGATGTCACCACTCTGGGTGAAGACGACGAGCAGGCACTCGTGACGTGGCTGGCGGACGACGCGGTCGCGAAGGTCACCTACGACGTCAAGCCGTCGCTGCACGCGGTCCGGCACCGCGGGTGGACGCTGGGCGGGCTGGCGATGGACACGCAGCTAGCCGCGTACCTGGTGCGGCCGGGGCAGCGGTCGTTCGCGCTGGACGACCTGGTGCTGCGGTACCTGAAGAAGGAGCTGCGGGTCGAGCAGCAGCAGGAGGAACGGCAGCTGTCGCTGCTGGATGGCATCGAGGGCGACGACGCGCGGATCGCCGAGGGCGAGATCGTGCGCGCCCGCGCCATCGCCGAGCTGGCGGACGCGCTCGCCACGGCGCTGGACGACACCGGTCAGGCCAGCCTGCTCGCGGAGATCGAGCTGCCGCTGCTGCGGGTGCTCGCGGAGCTGGAGGCGATCGGCATCGCGGTCGACACCACCCGGCTGGCGTCGCTGGAGTCGCACTTCGCGGCACGGGTGAAGCACGCCGAGCAGGAGGCGTTCTCGGTCATCGGCAAGGAGATCAACCTCGGGTCGCCGAAGCAGCTGCAGGTGGTGCTGTTCGACGAGCTGGAGATGCCGAAGACCAAGCGTACGAAGACCGGTTACACCACCGACGCCGACGCGCTGACCGGCCTGTTCGAGCAGACCGAGCACCCGTTCCTCGCGCACCTGCTCGAACACCGCGACGCCACCCGCCTGAAGATCACGGTCGAGGGCCTGATCAAGTCGGTCTCCGACGACGGCCGCATCCACACGACGTACAGCCAGACGATCGCCGCGACGGGCCGCCTGTCATCGACGGAACCGAACCTGCAGAACGTGCCGATCCGCACGGACGAGGGCCGGACCATCCGCGACACGTTCATCGTCGGCGACGGCTTCGACGAGCTGATGACCGCGGACTACAGCCAGATCGAGATGCGGATCATGGCCCACCTCTCCGGTGACGAGGCACTGATCGAGGCGTTCAACTCGGGCTTCGACTTCCACGCCGCCACGGCCGCCAGGGTCTTCTCGGTGGAACCGGCCGAGGTGACGGGCGCCCAGCGAGCCAAGATCAAGGCGATGAACTACGGCCTGGCCTACGGTCTGTCGGCCTACGGCCTTTCCCAGCAGCTGCGGATCTCCACGGAGGAGGCCCGCGGCCTGATGGAGGAGTACTTCGCGAGGTTCGGCGGCGTCCGCGACTACCTGCAGGAGGTGGTGGCGAAGGCCCGCAAGGACGGCTACACGTCCACGATCTTCGGCCGCAGGCGCTACCTCCCGGACCTGACCTCCGACAACCGCCAACGCCGCGAGATGGCGGAACGCATGGCGCTGAACGCCCCGATCCAGGGCAGCGCGGCGGACATCATCAAGGTCGCGATGCTGAACGTGCACCGGGAGCTTCGGGACGCCGGGCTGAAGTCGCGGATGCTGCTGCAGGTCCACGACGAACTGGTGCTCGAGGTCTGCGCTCCCGAGCGTTCCCCGGCGGAGGAGCTGGTGCGCAAGGGCATGGGGTCGGCCTACAAGCTGGACGTGCCGTTGGACGTTTCGGTGGGCTTCGGAAGGTCGTGGAACTCGGCGGCCCACTGAGCGCAACGACCTCGTGATGGGGGCGCCGGTGCCGGCTTGAACCGCCGCACCCGTCCGCTGACACGAAAATTCCGGCCCGCGCCGGTAACCTGAGGATCCCTCTCGCCGATCAGCGGAGGTCGTATGACCGCGCGTCGCGCCCTTGTCCTCGGTGGTACCGGCATGCTTTCGGGGGTGGCCGCCGCATTGCTCGACGACGGCTGGGCCGTCGTGCTCCCCAGCAGGCGAAAACCCGCCACCGACGGGCAGGCGCGCTGGGTCAAAGCCGACTGGACCGAGCCCGCGGCCCTCGCCGAGACCTCGGGCCAGGCCCTCGGTGGGCCCGCCGACCTGCTGGTCGCCTGGGTGCACCGCGGCGTGCGGGTCTCCGTTCTCCGTGCCGTCGCGCCCCTGCTCGCCGACGGTGCGCCTGTCGTGGAGGTGCACGGCAGCGCGTCGGCCAACCCGCTGGGCGGATGTCCCGACCCGGTGCTGCCTGGCCACCCGACCCAGCAGGTCGTACTCGGCTACGTGCGGCACGCCGGGCGCACCAGGTGGCTCACCCACGACGAGGTGTCCGCCGGTGTGCTCGACGCGGTGCACCGGGCACTCGACGGCAAACCACCGCACGTGCACCAGGTGGGGGAGCTCCGCCCCGTCCACGGCTAGGTGGCAATGCCCTGAAAGGCGCGTTCAGTCGTCGGTGTCCTCTGGCGAGGACGTCCTGCTGGGGGTGAAAATCTTGTC
>NZ_JBHSIS010000037.1:0-705 GCF_042653545.1 Actinophytocola glycyrrhizae | reverse complement strand
TCTTGGTCCAGATGAACGGTCGTGGGTGGGTGTTCCAGTCAGCGATCCAGGCGCGGATGTCTTTCTCCAGCGCCTGGACGCTTTTGTGGGCGCCGCGCTTGATCTTCTGGTCGGACAGGAACCCGAACCAGCGTTCGACCTGGTTGATCCAGGACGAGCCGGTGGGGGTGAAGTGCATGTGGAACCGGGGATGGCGGGCCAGCCACGCCTTGATGGCCGGGGTCTTGTGGGTGCCGTAGTTGTCACACACCAGGTGGATGTCCAACTCGGCGGGCACGGTCTTGTCGATCGTGACCAGAAACTTGCGGAACTCGGTGGCGCGGTGCTTGCGGTGCAACTCGCTGATCACGGTGCCGTCGGCGATGTTGAACGCGGCGAACAGGCTGGTGATGCCGTTTCGGGCGTAGTCATGGGTGCGTCGCTCGGGCATGCCCGGCATCATCGGCAGCACCGGCTGGGAGCGGTCCAGGGCTTGGATCTGGGACTTCTCGTCCACGCACAGCACCACCGCCCGCTCGGGCGGATTGTGGTACAGGCCCACAACATCCACGGTCTTCTCGATGAACAACGGGTCGGTCGAGAGCTTGAACGTCTCCGCCACGTGGGGTTTGAGCCCAAAATCACGCCAGATCCGCCCGATCGTCGACTTCGACAACCCCGACCGCTGCGCCATCGACTTCCGCGACCAATGCGTCGCGTCCCGCG
>NZ_JBHSIS010000035.1:0-38461 GCF_042653545.1 Actinophytocola glycyrrhizae | reverse complement strand
TCGCCCAGTCCGTGTCATAACCCCACACTAGACTTACAAGGCGAATTTCCGGCGCAGGACACTAGCATCCGGGCATGGACGTGGACAGGGCTGGGGAGGACGACCTCGTCATCGACTTCTCGCCGCCCTTGGTCGCGGTGCTGCTGGCCGCGGAGCGCTCGAAGGGCGGTCCCCTCACGGAGGAGGAGGTCCTCGACATCCGTGACGGGGCGACCTGCATCCGCTTGCCGAGGTCGCTGGCCGAGGCGACGGCGGAACGGCGCGGCTATCCCGACCTCGACCCGGAACGGTGCTGGGAGCAGTGGCGGGCCGTGCGGACCCAGTTCACCGACTGACCGTCTCAGCCGACAAGCGACGAGCCGGCGAGTGACGGAAGCTCCCTGGCGGGGAAACCGCGCCTGTAGGCCGTGGCGGTCGTCGGCGTTGGTTCGCTCATCGCCATTCCGGAAAGGGGCGTGCCATCGACGAGCTGGGTCACCGTTGCTTCGAGTTCGTCGACGAACCGTGTCGCGTCCTCGGCTGGACCGGTCACCGGTGTCCCGACGAAAGCCGTGCACCGCAATGGGGCCGGTAGCACGGCGCCCTTCGGCAGCACTCGCCCGCAGCCGTGCAGGTAGACCGGCACGATCGGCACCGACGGCCTGCGGCGCGCCAGGTGGCAAATCCCCTTCTTGAACCGTTGCAACCGTTCCGGCTCGCCGCGCGATCCCTCCGGAAAGAGGATCAGGATCTCGCCGCGTCCAGTGCCGCCACGCAGCCGACCAGCGGATCGCCACCGTCGCCGAGGCAGTGCCGGTCGAACGGCAGGATGCCGAGGCAGCGACGGCTGAACCAGGACAGCACGCGGTTACGCAGGAAGTAGTCGGCGGCGGCCACCGGGCGGACCTTGCCGACGACACCGCTGGGGAACAGCGAGATCAGTGCCACCGCGTCGACATGGCTGTTGTGGTTGGCCACGATGATCGCCGGGCCGTGGCGTGCCGGATGGCCGACAAGGTCGATGGGGATGTGCGGGCCGCTCGTTCAGCGCGCCTTGCTTCCCTGATGCTTCTCGACTGCCGTGACCGCGTGCGGCTGCAGACGGAGATCGTGCCAGTTGACCCAGCAGTCCGACTGCTCGGTGGCGATCTCAGCGCCACAGCTACCGCAGACCAGGTTCGGACCGTCGAGCCCGTCGAGTCGGCAGCAGCCGTTGAGTCGGCGCGGATCCGGATGGCGGCGCAGATCCAGGACATCGTCCGGATGGACGAGGATGGTCGCCCGAGGCCCGGCCGACACCAGAACCCGAGGGTCGTCGGGCAATGGCTCGAACGGCGGCCCGAACGGCTCGGCGTCCAGTGCGAATGTGCCTTTCCGCACGCGCGGCTCAGCCTCCGCCTGCTCGTCGTGGACTGCCGCATCTTCAGGGAACGCGACCTCGGATAGGTCGGCGGTCTTCACCGCCCCGCAACTACCGCAGACGAACATCGTCATCGCTCCAGGATCGCAGACCGGACGACGCCACGTCGTCCCGTTTCCGCCTCGGGTGAGCGCTTCCCTCCCTGCGATCTCAGTGATCTGACTGCCGACACCACCGCGTCCCAGCGGCTGGTCGAGCGCGCTCTACCGCCGAAGAGTGCACGGTGTTCAGCGGCGCCGTGGTCGAGACCGCCGACTGAGATTCAAGGTGAACACTCCACCCCGCAACGTCCTGTCATGCCGTTGATCGTGTGATGGGCAGCATGCCGATGCCCGGCCGTCCGCTGAACGGGTGCCGAGACGTCGAGGGCCGGAGGCGCAGCGCACCATGTCGACCACAGGTGGCCGTAGCGGTGGCCCGCGCCAGCAACTCGGGTCGCATGTGTTCGGTGTCCTCCGCGGATGTCGTCGTCGGTGGTCATGGCGGCCACTTTGGTGCCGTTGTTACGACAATGGTGTCAATATATGAAAGAGAAACCAGGAGGCCGGTCGCGCACCGTGATAACGCTGGACAGTCGTGTCGGCCACGGTCACCTTTCGGGCGAAAGATCGAGCTTGCGACTCTGTGCGTATGTTAGTTTCGAGACATGCATCTGGCTCCTCACGAGCGCGATAAACTGATGATTTATGTCGCGGCGAAACTGGCCGAGGAACGGTTGGCGCGCGGCGTGTTGTTGAACTATCCGGAAGCGGTCGCGCTGATCACGCAGCACATCCTGGAGGGTGCGCGGGACGGGCGGTCCGTCGCGACGTTGATGCAGACCGCGCGCGGTGTGCTCCGTACCGGCCAGGTGATGGACGGGGTGGCGGACATGGTGCACGAGGTCCATGTCGAGGCCACTTTCCCCGACGGGACGAAGTTGGTTGTCGCGGAGAGCCCGATCCACATGCCCGGACTACCCGCCCCATGCGGCAGGACCTAGCACCCGTCGAAAATATCACTGGCATTTCGCTTGCGCTTGTTCCGAGGGAAACGAGGAGTCGTCCAAGAATGAAACCAGGAGAGATCCGGCCGGGAACTGGCGACATTCCGCTCAATCCTGACGCTGACCTGATATCGGTCAGGGTGGACAACACGGGAGATCGACCGGTCCAGGTCGGCTCGCACTACCACTTCGCTGCCGTCAACTCGGCACTGGAGTTCGACCGGGAAGCGGCCTGGGGATATCGGCTGAACATTCCCGCGGGAACGGCGAAGCGGTTCGAGCCGCGCCGGTACGGACCGACGGAACTGGTGCGGATGGGTGGGGACCGGGACGTTCCCGGCCTGCGTCCGGAGTACGCGGGTGACCTGGACAACCGCTCCCACGAGCCGATCCCGCATCAGTACGGCGTGAAAGGCGAGGGGCCCGTTCAGTGAGCAGCCCGAAGCCGGTGTCCATCCCGCGCGACACCTACATCGACCTGTTCGGCCCGACCACCGGAGACCAGATCCGGCTGGCCGACACCGACCTGTTCATCGAGGTCACCGAGGATCTCAGCCAGGGGGCGGCCGGATCGGGGAACGAGGTCGTCTTCGGGGGCGGCAAGGTGATCCGCGAGTCGATGGGTCTGTCGAACCACACCCGTGCCGATGGCAACACGGCCGATGTGGTGATCACCGGTGCCGTCATCCTGGACTACTGGGGTGTGGTGAAAGCCGACATCGGGATCCGGGACGGCAGAATCGCCGGGATCGGCACGGCCGGCAACCCGGCCATCGACCCGGCGGTCGGCCCGGGCCTGGTGATCGGACCGTCCACGGAGGTCATCGCCGGCAACGGCAAGATCGTCACCGCGGGCGGGGTCGACTGCCATGTGCACTTCATCTGCCCGCAGTCGGCCGAGACGGCGCTCGCGTCCGGACTGACGACGTTGATCGGCGGCGGCGCCGGACCAGGGGAAGGCAGCAAGGCCACCACGGTCACCGCGGGCAGGTGGAACCTCCACCGGATGATGCAGTCGTTCGACACCATGCCGGTCAATGTCCTGTTCCTGGGCAACGGTTGCTCCACCAACCCGGACGCGCTGCGCGAGCAGATCGACGCCGGTGCCGGTGGCCTGAAGATCCACGAGGACTGGGGCGCGACGCCGGCCGCGCTGGACTCGGCGTTGCGGGTCGCCGAGGAGACCGGGATTCAGGTCGCGCTGCACGCTGACACGCTGAACGAGGCGGGCTTCTACGAGTCGACCCGGGACGCGATCAACGGCAGATCCATCGCGGTGTTCCACGCGGAGGGAGCGGGCGGCGGACACGCCCCGGACATCATCAAGGTGGCCGGCCTGCCGAACGTGCTGCCGTCCTCGACCAACCCGACCCGCCCGCACACGGTCAACACCAAAGACGAACACCTGGACATGGTCATCGTCTGCCACCACCTGAACAAGGCGCTGGACGAGGACATGGCGTTCGCGGCGAGCCGGATCCGGGAAGGCACGATCGCCGCTGAGGACGTGTTGCAGGACATGGGCGCCATCTCCATCATGAGCTCGGACGCGCAGGCGATGGGCCGCATCGGCGAGGTCGTGTCCCGCACCTGGCAGACCGCGCACGTGATGAAGGCCAAGCGGCCGGATCGGGAGAACGCCGGCAAGGCGGACAACCTCCGCGCCCGCCGGTACGTCGCGAAATACACGATCAACCCGGCGATCGCGCACGGCATCAACAGGCACGTCGGCTCGGTCGAGGTGAACAAGATGGCCGATCTGGTGTTGTGGGACCCGAAGTTCTTCGGTGTGCGGCCACACATCGTGCTCAAGGGCGGGTTCGCCGCCTGGGCCGGAATGGGCGACGCGAACGCGGCGATCCCGACCCCGCAGCCCTACATCGGGCGACCCATGTTCGGGTCACAGCCACGCAGCGCGGCGGCCAGCAGCGCGTTCTTCGTCGCGCCCGACGCCGACACGCCCGCCTTGCGAACCACCCTGCAGGAACTGGGGGTCACCACCGACCTCGTGGCGATCGAACGGACGCGGGACGTCACCAAGAAGCAGATGGAGATGAACACGGCGACCCCGACGATCGAGGTCGACGCGGACACCTTCCAGGTCACCATTGACGGCGAACGTGTCACCGAGGACCCGGTCAGGACGGTCCCGATGGCCCAACGGTACTACCTGTTCTGATGACAGGATTCCACAGTGGACTCGCGGTGCTCGCCCTCGCCGACGCCCGGTTCCCCAACGGAGGCCACGTGCATTCGGGTGGTGTGGAAGAGGCAGCGGCCAGCGGACTGGTCAGCGATGTCGGTCAGCTGCGGGAGTTCCTGTTCGGCCGCCTGCGGTCGGCGGGCGCGGTCGCCGCGGTGTTCGCCGCCGCTGCCGCGCACGCCGCCGCTGCCGGGCACCGCGCGGACTGGCTGGCACTGGACGGCGAACTCGACGCCCGCACCCCGTCACCGGCGCAACGCGAGGCGTCGCGCGCGCAGGGACGGGGCCTGATCCGCGCAGGCAGGGCAGCGTGGCAGGCACCGGCATTGACCGACCTGCTGGCCGCGACCGGACGACCGCATCACCCGATCGTCCTCGGCGTGCTGACCGCCGCATCAGGCGCGGGGGTGTGGGAGGCGGCGCTGGTGGCCGGCTACCAGTCGGTCAGCGGACCCTCGTCGGCGGCGGTCCGGTTGCTCGGCCTCGATCCGTTCGCGGTCAACGCGGTCCTGGTCGAGCTGACCGCCGACCTCGACGACATCGCCGACGCCGCAGCGGCGACCGCCCACCTCCCGCCCTCGGATCTGCCCGCGCCTGGCTCCCCCGCGCTCGACCTGCTCGCCGAAGCACACGATCGCCATCACCGAGAAGAGGTGCGTCTCTTTGCTTCCTGACAACCCCACACCGCACAACGGAAACGGCCACGATCACGGCCATGGTCACGGCCATCGGCATCCGGTGAACTTCGACCCCACCGCGACCGAACCGGACCCCTACACGCAGGCGGAAGTGCACGGTCGGCCGTTCCGGCTCGGCATCGGCGGACCGGTCGGCAGCGGCAAGACCGCGCTCACCGCCGCGCTGTGCCGGGCGCTTGGCGGCACGGTGAACCTGGCGGTCGTCACCAACGACATCTACACCACAGAGGACGCCGACTTCCTCCGCGCCGCCGGCGTCCTGGACCCGGACCGGATCGAGGCGGTGCAGACAGGCGCCTGCCCGCACACCGCGATCCGCGACGACATCACCGCCAACCTGGACGCCGTGGACCGGCTCGAGGAACGCCACCCCGGGTTGGAACTGGTGATCGTGGAGAGCGGCGGGGACAACCTGACCGCGGTGTTCAGCCGAGGGCTGGCCGACCGGCAGATCTTCGTCGTCGACGTGGCGGGCGGGGACAAGGTGCCGCGCAAGGGCGGTCCGGGTGTCACCACCGCCGACCTTCTGGTGATCAACAAGGTGGACCTGGCCGACCAGGTCGGCGCCGACATGACCGTGATGGTCTCCGACGCGCATCGGGTGCGCGGCGACCGGCCTGTGATCACCCAGTCACTGACCCACACCCCGAACGCCCCGAATGTCGCCGGCTGGGTAAGGGAGCAGCTCGCGATCCCACTGGGCGTCTGAGCAGTGCGGTCGATCGCGATCGTAGGTGTCGAGCGGTCCCCGGACGGGCGCACTGCCGTCCGGGAGCTGCGTTCCGAGTCACCGACACGGTTGATCCCGCGCCCGTCGGCGGTGCCGAGCAGGGACGGAAGCGTCACCGTGCGGTTGGTCGCCTCGGCGGCCGGGCCGCTCGGTGGTGACCAGCTGGACCTTCGAGTGCGGGTGGGCGCCGGCGCACATCTTCGGCTGATCGGCACGGGTGCCACGCTGGCGTTACCCGGCCCGAGAGGGGAACGCAGCCGTTCGGCCGTGCACATCGAGGTCGAACCGGACGGGATCCTCGACTATCTGCCGGACGAGACGATCGTCTGCGCCGGCGCCGACCACCACACCGAACTACGCGCCGACATCGCCACCGGCAGCCGACTGCGGTGCCGGGAGATGCTGGTCCTGGGCCGGCACGCCGAGGACCCCGGCCGGCTCACCACCGCGACCCACGTCGTCCTGTCCGACTCACCGCTGTTGCGCCAAAGCCTCGACCTCACCGACCGCAGACTGCTGGCCAGCCCCAGCTACCTCGCCGGCGCGAAGGTCCTGGCCACCGAACTGCTCGTCGGCAACAAGGACCCGGTGACCCCATCGACCGGACCGTGGTGGTCACTCACCCCGCTCGCAGGCAACGGCGCCCTGGCCACCGCCCTGGCCGACGACCCGGCCACCGCCACCGACCGCCTCGCCGACGCAACCTGTGCAGTTGCTCGCTGAGTCCCGGATGGTGATCCACCAGTGGCGGCTGCGGAAGGTGCGTGACCTGCTCGAACGCTTCAGCTGGTCTGCTCGGTCAGTGCCACGATGATGCCCTCGGGGCCGCGGAGGTAGCACATCAGCCAGCCGTCGAGCCGCGTCAGCTCACCGATCAGTTCGGCGCCATGGGTCCGCAGACGCGCAAGCGTGTCCTCGATGTCGTCCACGGCGAACATGAGACGGCGGACACCCAACGCGTTCGCCGGGCCGCTCGGCCCGGTGCTGATCGCCGAAGGGTTGCGGAACCTGGACAGCTCCAGCTTGTTGTGGCCGTCCGGGGTCCGGACCATTGCCACGTCCACTCGGACATCGTCGAGACCGATGACGCTGTCCACCCAGCGACCCTCGACTTGCCCCTTGCCCTCCAACTCCATACCGAGTTCGAGGAAGAACGCCACAGCAGCCTCGAGGTCTTCGACAACCACGCCGACGTTGTCCATCCGCAGAAGGCTCATGCCCGCAGCCTAGGGAGTCCGGATGGTTCCAGGCCTGGCGACTCACCGGCGAAGCCCGGCGTGTGTGCGCTCAGCTCCGCGCGAGGCGGTCAGGCCGGGCTTGAGCCTGCCCTGCGCGGTCCACCGGTTGGCGGTGCCGCCCGGTGCTCGGCACGAGGAACGTGAGGTGCCATGGGATGGTCGTGGCACAAGTCGTTGGTCGCTTCGGCGGGGATCGCGGTGGGCGTCGTAGTCGGCGCGCCCGGCGCGGCCCAAGCCGAGAGCGTGTCCTACACGTGTGACTTCGTGAGCCCGGTGTTCCCGGGCCTGCAAGGCCCGTTCGCCTTCGCCCACGGCTGTGAGGGCCCTGTCGGCAGCCACCAGAACGGCAGGTTCACCGATGCCCCGCCCGGAGCCGCACGCTTCTGCTCGTGGGTGAACGCAACGCAGATCGCCGGGCGAGAAGGACTCGACGTGACCGGGCGCTACTGCCTGTGAGATCGCGTTCGCTGTCGCCATGGCACTGACCCAACTCGCCCCCGGGGTGACGGATCATGCTCGCCGTCGTGCCGGTCGTTGCTGACGTCCGCACCGCGGTCACCCACGCCCTGCGAACGTACGCGCGACCTCTTTCCTGCACTGCGCAGAGCACCTGCGCCGCGCCCTGCGGTGCTGGGCAACAGGGGAATTCGCCAGGCGGACGTTGGCCGGATACGTCACGGCTACGACACGTCCGGGCAGCCGGGTGCTTCTTCGTAAGCGACGTCTTTGTGCTGGAGCAGGGTGAACTGGTAGCACGTGTGTGTTCTCGGCTCGACTATGGAGTCGGGTACTGACACGAGCACTCGGGTGATTTCGGCGTCGTGGCGGAGCTCAACGAACACCGCGCCTGGTTGCTGTAGAACGGTCTCGGTGATCTCCTGGTCGGACATCGAGAACGTGAGTCGCTCGGCGAGGGCTCCGGCGTTCGCCTCTGTTGCCAGGATGGGCTCGGCGGCGGGGCGGTCCTCGGGAAACATCAAGCGCGGCAACGTCAACGCCCCGATCACGACGAGCATGGCACCGACCAGCAGAACACCTATCGTCACGCGTAGCGCGATGGGTAAGCCGTCCTGCTTCGCGTCGTCTGTCACGGTCAGGTGCCTCCGATCTCGGTGAAATGACTCGCGGCTGGGCACGCATAGCGGTGCTGCTGAATACGCTCACCAAAAGACAGACAGCAGGTGATAAGGGTTCAGTATGCTCGTCGAATGGGCGAACGGCAGGAAAGACCGGCGGTTCTGGAACTTCGTGACGTTGTCATCGAGCAGCTCTCGGTAGGCCCGGGAGACAACAACTGCTATCTGCTGCGGTGCCGTGCGACGGACGAGCAGCTGATGATCGACGCCGCGAGTGAGCCGGAGCGACTGCTGGAGATGTGCGGTGGCCGGCTCGACTCGGTGGTGACCACGCACCAGCACTGGGACCACTGGCAGAACGCGCTCCCCCAGGTGGTGGCGGCGACCGGGGCACGCACCCATGCGGGCGAGCCCGACATACCGGGCATCACCGTGCCGACGGACGTGCCGCTCCACGACGGCGATGTCGTCTCCTGCGGGGAGATCGACCTGACGGTGATCCGGTTGACGGGTCACACTCCCGGCAGTGTCGCTCTGCTGTACGACGACCCGGGCGGACACCCCCACCTGTTCACCGGTGACTCGCTCTTCCCAGGCGGTCCAGGGCGGACAACAAAACCTGAGAACTTCACCAGCCTGATGAACGACCTGGAGTCGCGCGTCTTCGGCAAACTGCCTGATGACACATGGTTCTACCCCGGTCACGGCGATGACTCCACGCTCGGCGAGGAGCGCCCGAAGCTCGACGAATGGCGGGCCCGCGGGTGGTGAGCCCGCACGACCCGGCCAATCGGCGCGTGAGTGTCCGAGATCTGCTGACAGCGAATCTGGTCACCGCAGGAGACCGACTGCGGTTCATTCGACCCAGGTCTGGGGAAGAACACGTCGCTACAGTGTCGTCAGCCGGCGCCATCGTTCTACCGGATGGCAGTGAATACGACACGCCGTCAGACGCAGCCAGGGCCGTAGCCAACATCCAGGTGAATGGCTGGATCGTGTGGCGAACTGACTCAAATCGCACACTGGCCTCCCTTCGGAATGAACTACGGGACGTCGAAGCAGGCGTCACCGAATTGACCACGGCATCAGAGTTTCTACAGGAGACCAAAGGTCAGGTACGAGCAGGCGACACGGTCTCGATCACAGTTCGCGAATTGCTACGCCACTGGAATGCACACACTCGCGGAACCCGCATAACTCGTCGAATCGAAAAAGACCTGACGAGTCATGATCTGACCACATTTCCACATTTCCGCGACGTCACTCTCGACACGACGGTGCGATTTTTCGCACTAGACGAAGAACAGCCACCGAAGTCGTCGGACGAACAAGTACTCAAGATGCACACGGCATCCACTCCCGAGCCGGACGACGGCGACCCACCGCAGATCGGACTCAAGGTCGGTAACCTGCTGTCAGCGCTGAACGGCGTGGTCTTCGTGCCGCCGGAAGGCTCCGTCGAACAGGCGATCACCCAGATGCAGATCGACGACTTCTCCCAACTGGCCGTGATGGCAGCCAACAAGCGCAAGTTGATCGGGGCGGTGACCTGGAAGTCGATCGCCATAGCGAGGCACAATAGCGCCGACGCCACATTGCAGGATTGCCTGATCGACGCACCAGAGATCCCCTATGACCAAGAACTGGTAGATGTACTGGGCGTCCTGCAAAGCGTCGGATTCGTCTTTGTTCGCAACGAACGCAACGAAATCAATGGGATCGTGACCGCCGCAGACCTGGCGCACGCATACGGCGACATGGCGACGCCGTTCTTCTTGATCGGCGAACTGGACCAACTGCTCAGGCACATCGTAAGCAAGCACATCGACCTCGCAGATGTGGTCAAGCTGTGCGACGCGTCAGGGTCTCGCGAGATCAAGTCCTTCGACCAGTTGACGATGGGCGACTACGAGCGCGCCCTGCAAAACCCAGACGCGTGGGCACAGATCGGCACCAAGCTGGACCGCGTTTCGTTCTGCCAAAGGTTGGGAATGATCCGTGAGGTCCGCAATGACATCATGCACTTCAACCCCGAAGACATCCCCGCGAACACTGTTGACATGCTTCGCAATTTCCTGCGCATGATCCGGCTGAACGTACCGGGCTGCTAGATAGAGCCACGGCGCAACCACTTCACGTTGTATTCCCTACGGGACCGCGTGCCAGCCGGGCCAAGGACGAGCACCAAGCCGACCGCGGACGCAAGCCAGCCGGTGAGCGGCTTGTTCGCAGTACGCTTCATCTGCGGAGGCGATCTGGACAGCCATGCAGGCCATGCGGAACTCCCGGATGTCCCGCAATAGCCTGAATCCGCTCCATTCGGTCACGTCGTGACCGTAGATCTCGCAGAACTGGCCGTATTGCTCTGCGGTGATCCATGCGAACGAGCTGTGCTTGATTGCCGTATGGGTCAGGTCCCATTCCGGCGGCCCAATCGCAGCACGTTCGAGATCCAGGAATACGGTTCGGTCGTCAGATGTGGACACGACGTTCCCCACCCATGCATCACCGTGCACGACGCAGTGCGCTAACCCGGCGGGAATGCGCGCATAACGTTCTTGAAGTTCCTCAAGATGCGCCCGCATCCACGCGCGATCCTCGTCAGACAGGGCAGTTGCGCTACGGATACGTTCCTCGAGCCGCACGAAGGGCGCGATCGGCGGGAGGTCGAATGCGGCTGGCCGAGGGACGGCGTGCAGACGCCTTAGCGCCCGAGCGACCTGAGATGGTGTGCCGGGCTCGTGTGGTGGTAACTCGCGCCAGAAGGTCACGGGGCGGTCCTCGACATCGACAGGTTGATCGACGTCGGGGACCACCTGAACAGCCGGTACGCCAACCGACTCCAGCCATCGTGCGACGTTGACCTCCTTGACTGCCGAGGCGAACTGGCCTCGGCGTCCAACACGGATCACGACTTGGCCCGGCAGTCGGTAGATCGCGTTCTCACCCAACCGGATCAGCTCAGCCTGACGAGAGTCAAGCCCGACCATTTGGCAGGCAACCTGCATCGCGTGACGAGATTCGACATCCGCAGCACTCGTGCTTGTCATGCGTTTGCCACTCGCTCGCCAATCGCGTGGCACAGCGCCGCCACCTCGTCAATTCGATCATGGGGTGCTGCGAGAGAGCGCAGTTGGCGCAGGTCGTCGGCAGCTCGCCGGGATCGGATCTTGCCCGCCGAGGTGAGTGCGCGCTGTCCGATGGCCCCCGCCTCGTCGGGGTCGCCGGCCGCCATCGTCAGCGAAGCGAGCTTGATTCCAGAGATGGCCCGTGATCGGGCGTAAGCGTCGGTGTGGCCAGCCACGGCCTGCGCAAGACGTTCGGTCGCTTCCGAGACGAACTTGCCGGTCATTGCGATGTCCCACAGAGCGTGGCCCGTGTCGCCGCGGTGTTGGGCGGTGTCGTAGTACCGCATCCAATCCGGGTCATTCGCCGGCTCGGCGTGGCTGAACTCCTCGTCCGCCATTCCGATGGTCGTGAGGGTTTCCTGTGTTCTCCGGAGCTTGGCCAGAGCGCGAGCACGGGCGGACAGCAGCATCGCCCGCTCGGTCGGCGTGAGGCGATCGGCGCGCACCATCGCCAACTCCACCAACGTCAGGCCATCATCCGGATCGCCACACCAAATCGCTTGCCGCGCCATCGACGACAGGATCTTTGCGCGAAGATGCCAATCGGTAGCTTCTTCCGCACAGGCGAGCGCGAACTGGAACATGCTCCGGGCGTCATCGTGCGCGTAGGCGTCGAATGCCATGAATCCGGCGGTGTGTCCGAGGTAGCCGACCGCACTATAGAGGTCGTTGCGATGACGCTCGGCGCATCGCGCATTCAGTAGCTGCGCGGAGTATCGCAGCTGTGCCGCGACGGCCTCTCGAACCAGTCCGCCGCCGTAGGTGTGGTCCCACGTGCCGAATACCAGGGCTGTCTGGCGAATCCCCTGGATCTCTGTCGGGCCGACAAACGAGGGCACAGGCACCGGCTCGTGTGTCTTGAGCAGGTCGACGAGAGGGCGCGCCGCGGCCCCGACGGTCACACCGAGTGCTGCGCGCAGGAAGTCCTTTCGATCCACGTTCGCGACGGTAGCGAGCGAGCGTGTCGGGCGTCGGAAACCGAGATCGGTGTCCGTCCGCGCTCCCAACACGGCGCGTAGCGCCGCGCGGTAGTCATCCTGCGGCCACTTGACGAGGCCACGCTCCAGCTTGCCGACGTAGTTCGCGTCCAGCACGACGACACGGCGCCGCTCGGTGTTGTCGTAGATCCAGGCGTTGACCTGCTCAGCAAGCTCAGCACGAGACATCGGTTGTCCCGGCGAGCGAGGTGACTCCGTGCGCTCGCGAGCACTCCGCAGAAGCTTGTTCGGTTCGACCACGATTGACTCCCTCAGCGGTCCATCCCTGGCATCGTCGCACACTGAGTAGTCGAGCCGGTTACCTCTCGCATCCCGGCAAACTTCCCTCAATCTTCCCCTTGACAACCCCGCTACCGGCCATTCCGCGGATCCTGCCCGGTAGCGCAGGGTTGATGCATGGTCACCGTCGCAGGAAGCCCAGCCGTCCTCGTGTTCGCGCAGCACGGCGTTCCGTGCGGGATGTGCGGGCTTCCGGCCCACCACATCGAGGTGTATCCGAACGGTGTTCGCACCGATCACATGGACCCGCGAAAGCGACCATGCGACTCCGTGCGCTCCGCTATGGCAAGCCAGCCGGACCGGCGCGGTTCCGAGCGGCCTCGTCCGCACGACCTCCCGCGGCTCCCACGCCGGTCCGGCTTCCCACCGACGACGGCTAGGAGGTTGGTGTGATGGCGGTCGTAGAGCATGTGCTGATCGGCATCGGTCTCGTGTGCTGGGCTGTACTGCTCGTGATCGGAGCTGTGGCGCTCGTCCGGGACTGGCTGTCCGAACGAGTCAAGCGTCAGAAGGCGATCGCCGCCGTGCAGCGTGAGCTGGCGAGCCGTCACGCCCGGTTGTCGGCGCCGACCTCACACGGCCTGCCTCCACTCGGAGGGAGACATGCAGCGTGAACGCGGCAGATCCGAACCCGATCTTCACCGAGCTCTGGCACGACCTCCGTCCCGGCGAACCGACAGAGCTGACGGAACTGGACACAGGCTCCAACTCCACGACTACGGAGACATCTGACCCATGGACCACGCCACGCCCGAGATGAACAGTTCGGATGGTTCTCCGGTTGCCGAGCTGCCGCCGTATCTACACGAGCTCGATCCGAGCCAGTGGAAGCGCACCAGCACACCGATCATGGACACGGCGGTACGCGCCTGGGATGACGGCTCCATCGACACACTCGTCGTCCTGACCGACGAACTTGCCTACGGCCAGCGCGACAACCACCACGGCCGGGCTGTTCATCGGGAACGGGGGTCGGCTGCCGACATGGCGCAGCTGATGCAGCGCCTCCCTGCACCGGGCACTCCTGACGCGCCTGTCGACGAGCTTCCCGAGATACCCGGGCCTGAGCGGGACATCTGATGCCGCCCTGGATGGCAACGCATACGCCTGGCAACCCAAGCCACGCGGTGAAAGGAGTGTGCCGTGCATGACCTGATCGCCAGCCAGTTCCTTGATGACTACCTTCTGCTGCGACCCGGCAGCTCAAGTGGGATCAAGATCGGCTCACACAGGCATCGCGAGTTGGAACGGGCCGCCAGCGAGTCGTGCCCGACATGGCTGGTAGACGCGGTACAGCGACGCTGGCCCGACCTGGACCTGACCGACCGGCGAGTCGACCAGGCCGTGCTTGTGCGCTCGGTCTCACCGTTCGGGTACGGCCGGGCATCCTACGAGCTGAACCTGGGCTGCAACTACGACTGTGAGCACTGCTACCTGGGGTTGAAGAAGTTCGAGGGCCTGTCCTGGGAGAACCGCGAACGGCTGCTGCACATCATGCGCGATGCCGGGGTGCTGTGGTTGCAGCTCACGGGTGGCGAACCGCTGATCGACAAGCTGTTCCTCGATGTGTACCGGCTGGCGTTCGAACTGGGCATGATGCTCTCGATCTCCTCGAACGGCTCCCGGCTGCACAACCCCATGATCCTCGAGTTGCTGACCACGCTGCGTCCGTACCGGCTGACTATCAGCGTCTACGGCGCGACCGCCGACAGCTACGACGGGCTGACCCGCCGCCGGGGCTCGTTCGACAAGTTCATGAAGGGCATGAGGGCCGCGAACGAAGCCAGCCTGCCGATGAACCTGAACCTGATCGTCACCAACACCAACGCCCACGAGTTGGACGCGATGAAGGCGCTGGCCGAGCAGTTCGACCTGCCCTACCACGTGTTCTCGAACATGTCGCCGACGATCTACGGCGGCGCCGAGTCGCTGCCCGCGCAGTCGCAGGAGTACCTGCGCAAGCGCAAGCCCTTCACCGGCTGCTCCGCCGGACACACGTTCTTCCACGTAGACCCGCATGGCATGGCCAGCATCTGCAAGGTCGGCCGCGACCCGCAGATCCCGCTCATGGACGAAGGCGTCGACGGGCTGACCCGACTGGGTGGCATCGCCGACGGGCTCCTGCTGCGCCAGGGCGGCTGCACCGGCTGCCAGCTGCAAGGCACCTGCGGCACGTGCATGCCGCTGGTCACGCTCTACCGGAAGGCCAAGGCGCCGCTGTCCGCCTACTGCCAACACGGGTCCTGACCATCGAGTTCGAGAGGAGGTGATCGTGGTGACCGCTGTCCTGGTGGAACTCAAACCGCCGTCGACGACGGAGAGCGACGAGCTGGAGTTCGTAGAAGACCTCGACGTGCTGGTCGAGTCGTCGAAGTGCAGCTGCAACGCGGGCGACGACAACCCGTACTGACCTGATGCGGTGGGTGGCGGCGTGTCCGCACGTCGGCGCCCACCGCCCGGTTCTAGCCTCGCCGCATGCGACTGCGGGCAGACTGGTTGAACCGCGTACTGAATGTTCCCTATGTACCGATCCTCGGGCCGGCACACCCCGACCAGTTCACCGCGGAGATGTTCACCGACGTGTTCGCCGACATCGTGACCGCCAGTCGCACCAGCACCGCGCTCCCGTTCGACAAGGACCGTCGCTGGTCACCACGCAAGACCGATACCGTGCTCATCGACGAGATCGTGCACCGACCGGACCACACGATCATCCCCACCCTGTCCCGGCGAGGCGGCGGGACCATCAAGACCTTCTACTACGGCCACACCCCCAACCTGAACGACCTCCGTGCCGCCACCCGACACTGCTGCGCAACCTACGGCGCCGCGAACGGGCGCGTCGTCTGGTTCGACACCGCCGAGGCCACGGACGTGGATCGCACACGAGTTCTGCTCAAGGAGTTCACCCACGACGACCAGCCCGACGAGCCGTCCGGCAGCCCAATCGTGGGCGAGCTGGACGACTACGAACCCGAGACCGCGGCTACCTTCAGCGACTTCGCGCACGCCATGGCAGACCACGGGTTCGCCTACCTCCACCAGCGCCGCAACGCTGGCCACCACGACGGACCGGTGCTGGTCAGTCAGGACAACGGCGTCATCGCCGGCGCGATCGGCCCGCTGACGATCATGCCCGACCGAACTGGCGGCCGGATGCTGCTGCCGCAATACTTCGGCGTCCTGCCCGAGCACCGCGGCGGCGGGCACGGTCGTGCCCTGTGGCACGCCGCCCAGCGCTGGGGCGCCCGCCACCATGCCGACTACCAACTTCTCCAAGCCCGCGTCGGCGCCGCCTCCGAACGCCTGTTCCTCTCCGAGGGGCTGCGCTCGCTCGGCTTCACCGCCACGGTGGCCGCATGAACGACACAGCCAAGACAGCGGCGCGGGTCATGACGCCGGTCGCGACCCGAACAAACTGGAGAGACCTACCCGAACAGGTACGCGCTGCCGTCGAAGAACACGCTGGCACGGTTCACCGGGTCGACACGATCAGCAGCGGCCTCAACGCCTCGTTCACCGCCCGCCTCCACACAACCACGGGCGTTACGTTCGCCAAGGGAGTGCCCAGCGACCGAGCAGCCGCGCAGCGTCGAGAGGCGGAGATCAACCCACACGTGCAGCCGTTTGCGCCACACCTGCTCTGGCAAGTGGACACCCAGGGCTGGCACATCCTCGGATTCGAACACCTCGACGGCCGGGCGGCCGATCTCAGCCCCGGCTCAGCCGACCTCGCAGGTCTCGCCGACATGCTCAGCCGGCTCGCCAAGCTGGCAACGCCAAGCAACGCGTGCAAGCGCATCGAAGACCGCTGGGCAGACGCCGCGCAACGCGCAGAAGTCGACACCAAGTTACTGACCGGGGACCACCTGCTCCACACGGACCTCAACCCGCACAACGTTCTGGTCACCGACACCGGAACGCGGATCGTCGACTGGTCCTGGCCAACCCTGGGAGCGGCTTGGATCGACACCGCCTGCGCTGCTCACTGGCTCATCGCCGAAGGCCACACTCCCGCCGACGCCGAGTCGTGGGCATCGCGGCTGGCAGTGTGGACGGAAGCGACACCCGAAGCGCTCAAGGTGTTCACCAAGACCAACGCAGCCCTGTGGAGCCAGATAGCCATAGCCGAACCGCGCTCCTGGAAGCAGCGCCTTCGTGACGCTGCAGCAGACTGGGCGACTTATCGCGCCGCCGCGCGTCGATGAGTAGGTAAAGTGGGCCTGACGGAGGCCCTTTCAAGGCCATCCGGGCCGGTCAGGGGCATGCTGGCGCTCGCCGAGACATGGCTCGACCTGCCGAGACGGGCGATACCAGCCCCACGCGCCCTCCGCACCGCTCGGCAGCTGCGGCCCCATGAAGTCGATGACCTGGTTGCTGGCTATCGGGACGGTCAGCGAGTGCGCGAACTGGCAGCGCAGTTCGGCATCAGCCGGGGCACGGTCGGCCAACACCTGCGCGCCCGCGGTATCGAAACGAAACCGCCCGGCCTCCAGCCTGATGAGGTCCCCGAGGCCGCTCGACTCTATCGAGCCGGCTGGTCACTCGCCCGGATCGCGGAGATGTTCGGCACCACCGATTACACAGTGAGGGCACACCTGAGGAGCGCGGGAATGCAGATGCGGCGGCCATACGAACGAGTGGTCTAGCGAACTAGAGGCAAGTCAGGCACTTCTGCACCTTCTGATCGCCCGTCTGCCTACTCAACCTACGGCAAAGCCCACACCGAGCTCCTCGGTGTGGGCTTTGCCGTAGCCCTCAATGTCTCCCGCTGCCGTCTACACCAGCTACTTGAGCATTCGCTGGGTGCGCTCGATCCGTTCCTTCAAGCTCTGCCGAAAGCCCTCGTCTTGTTTCCTCGAGTCGATGTGCTCGGAGATCGCGGCTCGAATGATCTCAGCCACGGGCTTGTTCTCGACGCTCGCCACGGTCTCCAACTCCTCCGCCTGTTCCGGTGACAGCCGGATGGTCATTGCCTTGGGTGCCTTCATGCATGCCTCCTCATAATCCATCATGCCGCATGGTTGCTTGGTGGTCAAGAACCGTGATACCGTGGTATCAAGATCAAGATCACTAAGTAGGAGGTACAAGTCATGACTCACGGCAAGCCCGACCACGACCGCCCTGACCAGCACTTCAACATTCAGATCGACCGGGAGCACTTCAAGGTCGCCGAGCCCAAGCTGACCGGCACTCAGCTCCGCCAGCTCCCGAACCCAGACATTCCCGCCGATCGCGATCTCTACGAGGTTCGACCCGGGGACGATGACTTGCTCATCGAGGACAGCATCGAGGTGGAGATGCGCAACGGACTGCGGTTCTTCACAGCCCCGGGTCAGATCAACCCCGGCGCACCGGTTAAGTAAGAAGGAGACCGAGCATGCTGCCCGCCGTCGATGTCAACTACCTCACAGAACGTGGACTCCGTCCCGCCGTCCAGCAGGACGGCGGGATGATCTGCGTTCTGTTCCCCGTCTGGCGGGTTCCCGAGGGGTATCGCCAGACCCATACCGACCTGCTTCTTCGGCTCTCGCCTGGTTATCCCGACGTGCCGCCGGACATGTGGTGGTGCGACCCTGGGCTGGTGCTGCTGAACGGCTCGCTGCCGCAGGCAACCGAAGTCACCGAGCAGCATCTCGGCCGGAACTGGCAGCGGTGGTCGAGGCACTTTAACCAGCCTGGCCTGTGGCGATCTGGCATTGACACCCTGGAGAGCTACCTCGCACGTATCCGAGCCGAGATGCGTCGTTCAGCCGGGAAGGCAGCATGAAAATCTCGCTCACATTGCCCGAGGCCTTGGCACAGGACTTGGCCGAGCAGGCAGCCCTGCCAGTCGAGACAGCTGGCGTACTGCTTGCAGGGCTGGCAAGGCATAACGACGGGCTTCGTCTACTGGGGAGGGAACTCCACTGGGTTCCCGAGGACCAGTACGCCATACGCAAAGGTGACCGTCTGTCGATCCGCTCAGGTGGGTACACTCGGGCCCTTCGCCGGGCGGAGGAGATCGGCGCGGTGGCGGTCTGGCTACATACCCATCCGGGTGGCTGGCCAACCAACAGTGTCTGGGACGATCAGGTGGACGCAGAGCTCGCCCCAGTCTTTGCGGTACGAACGAGCCAGTCGTTCTTCGCCAGCTTGGTCCTGTCCCCATCAGAGGTTGGACCGTTCGACTTCAGCGGTCGCGTATATCTCGACGACGATGTTCAGCCAATTTTCCGCGCCTGGCTTGTCGGAACACGTTTCCGGTTACTTACGGCCGTGGACACGCCAGCGGCAGACCAGACACCCGCTCTGTTCGACCGACAAGTGCGGGCCTTCGGCGGCGACGTCCAAGATGTTCTTCGTGGGCTGCGCGTCGCTGTCGTCGGCGCGGGCGGTACAGGTTCGGCGGTTGCAGAGCAGCTTGCCCGCCTCGGTGTCGGCGACCTCCTTCTCGTCGACCCTGACGTGATGGAGGACACCAATCTCACGCGGGTATACGGCTCAAGTCCCACCGCCATTGGTCAGCCTAAAGCTGAGGTGCTTGCCAAGCACATCGCAGCTATTGCCCCGAACGTGACCGTCCGCAGCATCATCGGTCGCACGACGGAACACGAGGTTGCCGCCGCGCTTACTGACCGCGACCTCGTGTTCGGCTGCAGCGACGACAACGCAGGCCGACTCATACTGTCGCGGCTGACGAGCTACTACCTCATTCCCGTGATCGACTGCGGCGTACTTCTCTCCAGCCGAAAGGGCACCCTCCTCGGCATTGACGGACGTATCACCGTCCTGGCACCTGGCTACCCCTGCCTCGTTTGCCGGAATCGCATCGATATGGCTCGGGCAGCCGCCGAACAACTCAACCCGCAAGAACGTCAACAGCGCCAAGACGAGGGCTATGCACCTGAGCTGGGCCAGGTCGAGCCCGCCGTGGTTGCCTACACCACCCTGGTCGCAAGCCTGGCCGTGGGCGAGATGCTGGAACGGCTGACCGGCTACGGCCCGGTTCCTGCTCCGTCTGAGCTGATCGTCCGCGCACACGAGCGTGAAATAAGTACAAACAATCGCCAACCGCGGCTTGACCACTTCTGCGACCCAGCAGCGAAGCAACTTGGGTCGGGAGACCAGAATCCCTTCCTAGGAACGACGTGGAGGTTCGCCTAACTGTGTCGTACGACTCCACCATCACGAGCGTTTGGCAGCACCTCGGCCTAGCGGTTCGACGCCTACCCGGGAGTCGCTATCTGCCCTGGAGCTACATCGTGGCCGGCACCGCAGAAGCAGCCGACGAAATACCCCGTAAACTCATACCTCGGACAGTAGTGGTGGTACGCGTCGGCGATCGACGCACCTGGATAGCCTTTGATTGCCCACGCCACCACAACGAGCGCGTCATGCTGAACCTCTCGACACGTCGCCGTCCTTGTTGGAGAATCGAACAAGAACCCAAGCTCACGCTGTACCCGAGCGTCGATGCGTACCACAGTGGCCAACGGTGCCACTTCTGGGTGCGACAGGGAAAGCCAAAGTGGGTGGAGGAGATTGCAGACGATCGGAAAGGGCTACTGAATGACAGACCATAAGGAATCCACCGGAGAAGATGAGGTACTACCCAAGCCTCGCCAGACGCCCTTGTTCCTGGCAACCCAGGGTGCACGCTATCGACGACAGGACGCGATCCGTGAAATTCAGAAGGCAACGGGACGAAAGCTCATCTGTTACGTCTCCGGCCAGGCCGGGTATATCAATCGCGACGACGTATTACCGCTGACTGACCTGCTGCAAAGTGCCGAGCCTGGCATCAAGCTCGACCTCATGTTGCACACCCTCGGCGGAGACGTAGATGCAGCGGAAAAGATCGCAGGCCTACTGCTGAAAACGGTCGGCCCTGACGGTGAACTGCGAGTGATCGTTCCCGACTGCGCAAAGAGCGCGGGGACATTGATCTCTCTCGCGGCACAGTCAATCGTCATGAGTGACACGAGCGAACTTGGCCCAATCGATCCGCAGATCGTGACAACGTCACCGGACGGATCGCAGACCAGCCGGCCTGCCAATTCATACATAGATGCTTACAACGAAATGATGGAGCAGGTCGAGAAGGGCCTAACTGGTCCGGCTATCGATGCTCTAATCGCCAAGTTTGACCCCGTACTTCTTGATATGTGCCGTAAAGCCAGCAAGCGCTCCCGTAAATTCGCGGAGAAGTTCCTCAGGGAGGGCATGTTCCGCGGTAGCAAGACAGCAAACGTAACCGAGATCGCAAGCAAACTCGATAGCAACCAAACGTGGCTATCACACGGTGCCGTCATCAATGCCGAAGACGCTCAGTCGATCGGACTTACCGTTGACTATAGAGACGAACATGAGAACGAGTGGCAAGCTTATTGGCGTTTGTACTGCGAGATGCGCTTGACCCTCAACTCCAACACCGAGAAACTCTTTGAGTCGGACTATGCCTCGCTGCAAATCTAGCGCGCGCAAGGACCCGAGCTAGCGTGAAGTGTGCTCCAACTCTGACGACGCGTGGAGCACCGCCAGAGCGACCCGGTCCCAGCTACTCGTCTCCCATCACGGCCCCCTAGAAGGTGCGACGTTTAACCGCAGGTTAGCTCTCGACGAGCAGACATGGACCGATGGTGACTGATCTGTAATCTCCAGACAGCAGAGGAAGACCCCCTGCTATAATGCGGCGAACCTGTAGCATTACAGCGACTTATTGTCCGGTGTCGCTGGCAGGTCAATCTGGCGCGGGGTCTGGTCGTCAGCTGCAGGATGCCATGCGATGATGGTAATTTGGCCGGGTATCATACGCTCGAACTGGGCAACCGTAGGCACCTGCGGCCGAGCGGCCGGGCGGCTGCGTTCCGTCAGGTGCGTCTGCCCTTCAAACGTTGGATGCGAGATCCGGACGTCAATGTCTGCCATCGCTTCACCCGTCAACCGAACTTCCAAGTTTTCACCGAACTTGCCATGGTATAGCGGTATGTATCCCGTGGAATGACGATACATACGCGCCACTTTGATGGTTTCGAACGACTTTCCAGGAGAAATCGACTGTCCCTTCGACAGCCCAGCCTCATCAACGGTTATTGAGCCGTCCTCGAGGCTCGTTATATGCCGCTGAAGAATTCCACTATCAGCATCAATAGCCTCTATCTCGTCCGGACATGATACTGCATACCTTAGGTACTCGCTTGTATATCCCGTGGTGGACGCTAGAATCCAAGCCTTACGGGTCAACATGTACGGCTGCCGACTTATGTTTCGACCAACGCTGCGCACATCTAGGGTAAGTTTGAGGATTTCGTGATCATCGTCAGCCCATTCGAAGGTCAACGTCCACGTCGTACTCGGGTAGTAAATTTTGACTTTCGCTAGATCTTTGATCGCTTCCTGCAATCCGTCAGGCGGCTCGTTCTTCATCAAAGCGAAGATGCCAGTCCACACCGATTCCACTTGCATCTTTCGCTTGAGAAATGGGTCTACCAAGGTCGCCAGGATGGCACTGATCAATAGCGCCTCGCCAAGCCCGGTTAAGAGTGCATACCAGAAGCTTCGTTCGTCAAATAGCAGATGCCCGAGGACCTCGGCGCCAACACCAGCCAGGAAGAGCAACGAAACGCCACCGACGTAAAGTCGGGTGGCGTTTCGACGTTTTGGTTCTTTCACGGCTTTACGGTGGAAGAGACTACTCATATCTTCCGCCCGAATCGGATCAGTCGTCGTTCATTGGCCTTCTCCATAGGTATGGCTGATACGCGTATCGTATCACCGAAAGACACAGCATTGTACCGGGCCAAGGCCATCACGGAAAGCCTCGATCCGATCACAGACTTTCTAGCACCTGCGGTTGCCGCCTGCTCGACGACACGCCGCGCACGAAGGCGTAAGCCCTCTGCTGGCACCTGACCTCGGATCACGTGAAGCACTCCCCTACAACCGGCAGACGGTAGGAGGATCGTCCACGAGCGCGATCCGTTACAGCCCACGCGGCAACGGAACCATGCCTTGTCATGTTCTAGGGAAGCTGGAAGTTCACGCAACAGCCAACCGGCGGTTGAACGACACTCAATACCTCTCAAGCCCCATTCACTGACTCCTCGCGCGGGCCGAAGCGATCCGTCGCGCGCTCCCTGATCCCGGCAGGCAGCACACCTCCTAGGCTACCGAACTGCACAGCAAAGTGAGGCGAAGGCTGCTTAACAGTAACTCGCAGCGATCTACGGCCGTCCCAGGGATGAGTTGCGCGGCCTCATGGGCTCCTTGCCCTTCGCGAACGGACAATCGCTCGCTGATCTCACGACGAGGCTGTCAAACTTATCAAGGTCAAGTCGCAGACCGTCCGGGGTCTTTGAGTCGCGCACCGCGCGTAGCGTGCGGAAGATCTCGACACAGCCGTTGCCCGTGTCCGAAACCGACGACTTCCGCCACCCGTCGGGGTGGCCATGGCTTCCTCCGCGATCAGGTCTACGTCGTGAGACGCGAGCGGATGATGCCCGTGCTCTCCTCCGGCGACAGTGACGCCGATCAAGGGCGAGTCCTACGCCGACACCAGCACGACCACCGGCCGCATGCCCCGCTGCAAGAAGGGCGACGGTGTGCTGAGCCTGAACGACGGTGCCGCTCGGGTCGTCATCGAGATGACCGACTCCGCCCGCACCGGCTGGACCGACTACTTCGCCGAAGTCGAGCGCAATCGCGACGCCGTCGCCTCACTGGGCCTCGTCCGCGCCACCGACCAGAACGGCGGGCAACCCTCCGAGTGCTCCGCACCCAACGGCTCGTACTGGCCTTCGACCCAGACAACGACGGCCCTGACCTCCTGCTTACCGTGATCATGCTCCTGCGCACGACCGCCATCGCGACGGCAAGTCGCAAGGGCGTCCACCAGGTCGCCACGGCCGAGGAGAAGATCGCCGAAGCACTCAACCAGCTGGTGAAGGTCGACTCGGTCAAGAAGCTGTCCGCGACGATCCGGATTCCGTGACGAAGATCGACAGCGAGTGCACCGCCCTGAACTCGGCCGTTCGGCGCCTGCTTGACGAGGCGCTTGTCGCACTGGCCGGCGCTCACGCGACCGGTCCCGAACTCGTCAGTACAGCTGAAACCCACGGTGCCGCCGTAACTCGAGTGGGGGGGCTGGGCTGTCGCGAGGCGTCCCAGCCCTCACCTCTGTTACGGCCATGCACGCGCTCGAACCTTCGCTACGCGGGATCGGGTCTCGATCGTCAGTCGGACCTGGCGTGTTTGTCCCGGCCGCGGCCAGGTCGCCACGGCGACGAAGCTCGCGGCGGCGGGTGAGACGCGGGCGGCGGTGGACGCGCTGCGGCAGGCGCTGGCGTTGTGGCGGCCGGGCGCCTTCGCCGGCTCGGACAGCAGAGTGGTCCGCGAGCACGCGCTCCTGATCGACGAGGAACGGCCTGTCGCGTGGAAGGAGTGCATGCGGCTGAGCTGCAGGCAGACCGGCACAGCCAGGTGGTGTCCGGCCGTATCGCGAGCCGGGTAGCCGGATCAGCAGTCCCAGCACCAGGGCGCCGCCCACGCCCACCGTTGGCTGGAAGACTCCCAGGCGAGGCCCGGTGCGAGCGCCGGCGCCGTAGGCCGTGTTCCGAACATCGTGGCTCCGCTCGGCAGCACCGAAGTGTGAGGGAGGGCTTCCAGTTGGCGACAGTCAGACGCCGATGACCGTGACCACGTCGTCGAGCCCGGCGAAATCAGCGGTATTGCGCGTAAAGAGCGGCAGACGGTGCGACGAGGCGATGGCCGCGATCATCAGATCCATGCGACGTGGTCTCGGATCTCGTTTCGCCTCGATCGTCAAGGCCACGAGCGTGCCGTAACGGGCGGCCGCCTCTCCGTCGAAGGGCAGCGGATCGAAGTCGACGACGGCCGCGCCGAGCAACTCGTTCCGAGTCGCCCTGGCCATGGCGTTCTTGGCCATCGCGACGCCCTGGTGCAGCTCGGCCATCGTGATCGCGGTGATCTCCGGAACCAACGGCAACAACCCGGGATCGAGTTGACCGAGATCGATGTACGTGCAGGTGTCCAGGACGCCGGACTCGCAGCGATCAGCCACCGGCACGCTCCCACGGATCGCCATCGCCGATTCGGTCCTCTCCAAGGATCTCATCGGCGTCCTGCCGCATGCTCGCGTAGTCGACCCGAGGAAGCCTCCGGTGCCGCTCGACCAACTCCTCGGCGCTCAGCCGTCGACGACGAGACAACGGACGCAGCTCAGCGACAGGAACGCCGTTGCGGGTGATGTGATAGGTATCCCCCGCCTCAACCGCATCCATGACCGCAGCGGAGTTGTTGCGAAACTCGCGTTGGGTGACGACCTTCATGACGTCAGCGTAGCGCGCTGTAGCTCAACGAGCTACAGCTGCCCGCCAGTGGATACTGGTGACACGCCTGACCGATCGGCAGTCGTGGAACGCCACCGCCACCACCATCTCGCTCACCGTCGACGACGTCACCGCGTCGCGCGGGCGTGGCTCAGCGCACGAGCCGGTCCCGGGTTCTGCGGTGCAGTGGGGACGTGACGGCGCCGTCCAGGAGCGGGTCGCCGGTTCTGGCCATCCAGGTGTGCAGCCGGGCCAGCAGTTCCTCGACCGTCGCCGCGTGCGCCGGCTCGGCCGCCAGGTCGGTCAGCTCGTGTGGGTCCTCGGCGAGGTCGTACAGCTCGACAGGTGAGTGGTAGGCCATGGGCTCGACCCGGGGCGTGCAGCGCCGGTTCCACGACTGGCTGGGGTCCATGAACGCGTACGCGTTGCTGAAGTTCGCGATCAGCTTGTGGCGGCCGGTCCTGACGCAGCGGCGGGGGTCGTAGTAGTCGTGATAGGTCAGCTCGCCGAAGATCTCCTCGTGGGGCCGGTAGTCACCGCCGTCCAGCAGGCCGAGGAAGCTGCGGCCGTGCAGCTCGCCGTCGGGGTCGACGCCGAGCAGCTCCAGCAAGGTCGGCACGACGTCCACGTTGGACAGCAGATCGGTGTGCACCCGACCCCCGAGCCAGCCCCGCGCCGGGTACCGGACGATCATGGCGACCTCGAGGCCGGGGTCGTAGAGGGAGCATTTGGCCCGGGGCAGGGCCAGGCCGTGGTCGGTGGTGAACAGGACCAGTGTGTCGTCGGCTATCCCGAGACGGTCGAGCTGGCCGAGGATCCGGCCGACGGCCTGGTCCATGTGGGCGACCGCGCCCTGCAGTTCGGCGATCTCCACGCGGGCGGGCTCGGTGTCCTCGAGGTAGGGCGGGATCTCGATGCCCAGCTCGTCGTCCGGCTCGACGTGGTCGCCGATGAAGCCCTTGGTGCCCTCCTGGTCGCGGGCCCCGCCCATCCGGTGCGGCTCGAAGCAGCCCACCTGAAGGTAGAAGGGTTGCCCGCCGGCCAGCTCCGACAGGTGCTCGCACGCGAGGTCGGCGACGGGCGTGGCCATGATCTGCGACGTGTCGACGTGATCGAACCCGAGCCGGGCCGCGAGTCCGGTGTCCGGCCGGGCAAGGGACTCGTGGTGCACCCCGAGGAGCACGCTGCGATAGCCGGCCTCGCGCAGCAGGCCGCCGAGGTGACGCTCGCCGGGATGAAGGTCCCAGGCGAAGTCGCCGTGGGTCAGGCCCATGACGCCGTTCGCGTGCGGCCAGCGCCCGGTGAACAGCGAGGCCCGCGACGGGCTGCACTGCGGCGCGGTGGCGAACGCGCGGTCGAAGCGGATCCCGTCCGCGGCAAAGGAATCCAGGTTCGGCGTACGCACGGTCGGGTGGCCGTAGCAGCCGAGGAAACGGCCGAGATCGTGGCAGTGCAGGACGATGATGTTGGGGCGCGCGGTCGTCACTGGGCGCAACAGTAACAGAATGAGTGGTTGCGAGTCCGGTGCAGGTCAGAGGCATGACGGCGCCCCGCTCACCGATCTCGCGTTCCGGAGCTGACGTCGGCTTCATCGGGCTCCTGGGCACGCAGCCTGCGGGCGACCAGCACGTCGGTGCTGGTGTGGAGCACCACCGAGACCACCACCACGAGCGCCACCAGCGCGAAGACTTCCTGCGCACGCGGAATACCCGCCCGCAGCACGAACAGCCCGTAGAGCACCGACGCCAGGCCCTTGGGGCCGAACCAGGCGGCCACCAACCGCTGGTCCACGGGCAGCCGGGTACCCAGCAACGACAACAGCAGCCCGGCGGGACGGGCGAGGAACAGCGTCACCGCCACCACGACGAACGCGCCGAGCGTCAAGGTGGTCACCATCGCCGGTTCCAGCAGCGCACCGAACACCAGCAGCGCGAAGAACTTGACCATCTCGGAGGTCTGCTCACCGAACGGCCCGAACGCCGAGCACAGGTCGGGCGCCAGCGCGGCGAGCGTCATCGCGCCGACGAACGCGGCGAGGAACTGGTTGAGGTGCAACAGATGCCCGGTTCCGTAGAGCGTGGCGGCGAGCGCGATCGGTGCCAGCGGCTGCCATTCCGGCCGTATCACGAGCCCCGGTAGCCGGATCAGCAGTCCCAGCACCAGGGCGCCGCCCACGCCCAGCGCCACCCCGCCGAGGAGCTCAAGGACCAGCGTCCACGGACCCGGTGTGGGAGATGCGCCGAGCACGGCGATCAGCACCAGCACACCGGGCAACGCGAGACCGTCGTTGATGCCGCTCTCCACGTTGAGTGTCTGCCGCAACGCGGCGGGCACCTCGTCGCGGCGGAGCAGACCGGACACGAGGACCGGGTCGGTCGGCGAGAGCACGATGCCCACCAGCGCCGAGGTGACCAGCGACAGGTCGGTCAGTCCCCACACGGCGAGGGTGATCAGGGCGGCCGTCACCGGCATCCCGATCAGCAGCGCTCGCACCGGCGGCCCCCACGCGTGCCGCGGTTGCTCGGCGAGCACCCGCATCCCGTCGGAGAACAGCACCACGAACAGGGCGACCTCGGCGACATGCCGGACCAGGTCACCGTCGTGTCCGACCGAGATCAGCCCGAACCCGCCGTTGCCCAGCACCACGCCCGCCACGAGGAACAGCAACGGTAGCGACATCACCGACCGGTGCGCGAGCGAGGACAGCAGCACCGCCACCGCCAGCACGACACCGAAGACGGCCACGATCTCCATACGACGTCTCCGATCAGGTCGACACGGGACGGACCGGGCGGCCGCCCGGTGGGCTGGGCCATCCGGACCTCGAACGGGACATCCACCGCACGTACCCGGCACCCGGCCGCGAAAACAGCCCGTCCTGACCACGAGTCACTGTCCCGGCAGGACCACCCGTGCCGGGCTCCCCGGCGAACCCGGCGCGCGGGCCGGTGCAGCAGGTGCCCGCGCCGGGCGTCAGCGCACGACGATCGTCGTGGTGCCGGTGCTCGGGACGAGTTCGCCGATGACCGGGGCGCCCGGGACCTCGCCTGCCAGCAGCAGGCCGCCGGAGGTCTGGGCGTCGGCGAGGAGCAGCGCCGTGTCCTCGTCCACCGCGCCGGCGTCGAGGTGTGGGCGGACCCAGTCGAGGTTGCGGCGTGAGCCGCCGGGGACATAGCCGTCGCGGAGCGCCTCGTGTGCGCCGTCGAGGAACGGCACGGCCGCCGCGTCGAGCACCGCGGTGACACCGCTCGCGCGGGCCAGTTTGTGCAGGTGGCCGAGCAGGCCGAAGCCGGTGACGTCGGTGGCGCAGGTGATGCCGGCCGCGACCGCCGCCGCCGAGGCGGTCGCGTTGAGCGTGGTCATCACGTCGATCGCCTCCTCGAACCGCTCCCCCGTCGCCTTGTGACGGGAGTTGAGCACGCCGAGTCCGAGTGGCTTGGTCAGCGACAGCGGCATCCCCGCGCGCCCCGCGTCGTTACGCAGCAGGCGGTCCGGGTGGGCGAGGCCGGTCACGGCGAGGCCGTACTTCGGTTCCGGGTCGTCCACGCTGTGCCCGCCGGCGAGGTGGCAGCCGGCCGCGGTGCACACGTCCATGCCGCCGCGCAGTGTCTCGGCGGCCAGCTCCAACGGCAGCACGTCCCTCGGCCACGCGAGCAGGTTCAGCGCGACCACCGGGCTGCCGCCCATGGCGTAGACGTCCGACAGCGCGTTCGCGGCCGCGATCCGGCCCCAGTCGTAGGCGTCGTCGACGACCGGGGTGAAGAAGTCGGTGGTGGCGATCAGGGCCCGGTCGCCGTCGATGCGCACGGCGGCCGCGTCGTCGCCGTTGTCGAGGCCGACCAGCAGGTCGTCGGACGGCGCCGGACGCAGGCCCCGCACGACCGCCTCCAGCTCGCCGGGCGGGATCTTGCAGGCACAGCCGCCGCCGTGCGCGTACTGGGTCAGTCGATGAACCATGGGCCGATTCTCGCGGTGCGTGCCGCTCCTCGCTCTGCGAGGATGAGCGCGTGTCCCGGGGAGGCGCTTCCGGCCTGGTGACCGGCGCGGTCTTCAAAACCGTTGAGTGGCGGGCACTGTCGCTGGCGGGTTCGATTCCCGTTCGCCTCCGCCACGGGACTGCCCCGGCCGGCCCTGTCAGTTCCGGAGACGCCGCCGCTGCGGAACCACGGTGTACCTGGGATCGTCGGCCGAGGCCTTCCCGGCGTGGAAGATGCCCCACCGGGTGCATGCCGAAGCGGCGAGGAGGGCGGCACCGGAGAGGACCTTGCCGAGCCGGCTGCGCCGCCCCAGCACCGCTCCCGCCGCCCCGGCCACCGACAACACCTCGCCCGCCCGGAGGTACCGGCCCGCCCTGCCCGTCCGGTAGGGCTCCGCGACCATCCCGAGCCGCCGTTCCATCCGCTTGAACGAGCCAAGCTCCAGCGCCACCCCGAACACGGCCAGGTTGCGCGCCGGGCCGGTATCGCCCGCGGGGTCGGCGAGCAGGACGAGACCGCCCGCGGCGGTCGCGCCGGAGCCGGCGAACAGGTACGGCAGCTCCCGGTACCCGTCGTGCCACGCGGGCACCGCGGTGTCGCTGATCAGGGCGCCGGTGTAGGCGGCCACGGCCGGGCCGAGCACCGCGGACCCGGCGGTGGCCGCGGCACCCAGCCGCGGCAGCCTGCCCGTGACCGCCGACGCGGCGGCCGCGCCCGCGAGGGGGCCGTAGCCGGCGAGCAACCAGGAGCCGATGTTCATCGGGGAGGTCGGCTTGAACACGCGGAGCATGTTGAGGAAGCGTGCCGGGCGCCCGAGGTCGTGGACGAGCGCGACGAGCGACAGGCCGATCGCGCCGAAGGCGCCCACCTTGGCGGTGGTGGCCATCCGGGGCCGGCCGGTCGCCTGCGCACCCGCGCCCAGCAGCGAGGAGGCGCCGGCCAGCCCGCCGAGGAACAGGTAGCCCGGGATGTCCGGGGATCGCCAGACCGGGGCGTTGATGATCGGTTTGCCGTAGTAGGACGTGAACTCGGTGTCGGGCACGACCGGCTGCTCGCCACGCCGACGACGGCCGGTGGCGACACCCGTGACCGCCTCGCGTCCCGGTCGCGACGAGCGTTTGCCACGTGCGCCGTCCTGTCCGGTCATGTGCGCCTCCCGAGCGTCGTGAGGAACGCGGCGAGCGCGCCACCGGCCAGTGCGGCCGCGGCCTTGCCGACGTGGCGCCACATCGCGGGCAGGTCGCGGGTGGTGACCACCGGGTCCGGCGGCAGGCCGTAGACCTCCGGTTCGTCGAGCAGGAGGAAGAACGCGCCGTCCCCGCCGACCCCGTCGCCGGGGTCCGCGCCGTAGAGCCGGGCATCGGCGACACCCGCGTCGTGCAGCTGCGCCACGCGCCCGGCGGCGCGCTCGCGCAGCTCGTCGAGCGGGCCGAACTGGATCGAGTCGGTGGGGCACGCCTTGGCGCACGCGGGTTCCATGCCCTCGCCGAGCCGGTCGTAGCAGAGGGTGCACTTCCAGGCGCGCCCGTCGTCCTTGCGCTGGTCGATGACGCCGTAGGGACAGGCGGGGATGCAGTAGCCGCAGCCGTTGCAGATGTCCTCCTGCACCACGACGGTGCCGAACTCGGTGCGGAACAGGGAACCGGTCGGGCAGACGTCCAGGCAGGCCGCGTGGGTGCAGTGCTTGCAGACGTCCGAGGACATGAGCCACCGGAACTCGCCTTCGGCGCCCGGTGTGGTCGGGGTCGCGGCGGCCTCGGTGGGCGGGGTGCCCGACCCGTTCTCGGCCATCGCCAGCACGTCGAGGTCGCCGTGCTGGTCGCCGTGCTGGTCGTGGTGCAGGCCGGGGTCCTGCCGGGCGAGCGGTTTGCGCTGCTCGACGAAGGCGACGTGCCGCCAGGTGTCGGCGCCGAGACCGACGGTGTTGTCGTAGGACATGCCGGTCAGCTCGAGCCCGTCGTCCGGGATCGCGTTCCACTCCTTGCAGGCGACCTCGCAGGCCTTGCACCCGATGCAGACCGTCGTGTCGGTGAAGAAACCCATCCTGGGTGGGTGCTCGCCGTAACCGGTGGCCGTCGCCGGGTCCGCGGGCGAGGGGTGGGCGCGGACCATGTCAGTCCTCCCGTCCGGTGTCGTCGGTGATGCCGGCCCGCCGCTGGTACTCGCGCACCAGGTCCAGCCGCGCGGGCCCGCGCGGCCGCCGCCCGGGCCGGATGTCGCAGGTGAGGGCCTTCGTCTCCTGGATGTGCACGTTCGGGTCCAGGCTCAGCGAGGTCAGCTCGTTGGCCGCGTCGCCGGTGCTGAAGCCGTTCGGGCCCCAGTGGTAGGGCACCCCGACCTGGTGAACGGTGCGGCCCCGCATCCGCAGCGGCGTCAGCCGCTCGGTCACCAGCACCCTGGCCTCGATGGCCGAGCGCGCGGTGACGATCGTCGCCCAGCCCAGGTGCTCCAGGTTCCGCTCGGCCGCCAGCTCCGGGGAGACCTCGCAGAACAGTTCTGGTTGCAGCTCGGACAGGTAGGGCAGCCAGCGGCTCATGCCCCCGGCCGTGTGGTGCTCGGTGAGCCGGTAGGTCGTCAGCGGGTACGGGAAGACATCGGTGCCCGGCTGGTCACCACTGGGCTGGAACCGGTTGTCGCGGCCGCCGAGCATCTGGCGCACCGGGTTGTGCTGCTGGTCGTAGAGCAGGTTGTCGAACGGCGACTCCTGCGGCTCGTAGTGCGTCGGCAGCGGGCCGTCGGTGAGTCCCGACGGCACGTACAGCCAGGCCTTCCCGTCGGCCTGCATGATGAACGCGTCGGTGCCGCCGAGCGCGTCGGGGCCGGTCGCGTCGGCGTCGGGCCGGAACTCCGGCGGTTTGGTGGCCTTGAAGTCCGGCACGTCGTGCCCGGTCCACCTGCGCTGCTCGGCGTCCCACCACACGAGCGCCTTGCGTTCGCTCCAGGGTTTTCCGTCCGGGTCGGCGGAGGCGCGGTTGTAGAGGATGCGCCGGTTGGCCGGCCAGGCCCAGCCCCATTCGCCCGCCACCCAGTTCTGTTCGCCACCGGGTTTGCGCCGCGCGGGCTGGTTCACCCCGTCGGTGTAGGAACCGCAGTAGATCCAGCACCCGCAGGCGGTGGAGCCGTCCGGCTCGAGCTGTTCGTAGCTGCTCAGCGGGGTGCCCTCGGCGTCCCAGCCGTTGATCTCGGCCAGCACCGCCTCGGCCTCGGGCTCGGCGTGGCGCCCCTTCGTCGGGTAGTCCCACGTGAGGTCGGCGAGCGGCCGGTCGCGCTCCCGCTCCTCGGTGCTCGCCCCCTCGGCGGCGAGCACCTTCTCGCGGATCCGCCTGCCGAGGTGGTAGGTGAACCACAGGTCGCTGCGGGCCTCACCGGCCGGCTCGACGGCCTGGTGGTGCCACTGCAGCATCCGCTGGGTGTTGGTGAAACTGCCGTCCTTCTCCGTGTGCGCCGCGGCGGGCAGGAAGAACACCTCGGTCCCGATGTCCTCGGTGCGCAGCTCGCCGGTCTCGATCTCCGGCCCGTCCTGCCACCACGTGGCGCTCTCGGTGAGGGAGAAGTCCCGGACCACGAGCCAGTCGAGGTTCGCCATGCCCAGCCGCTGCATCCTGGCGTTGGCCGACCCGACCGCCGGGTTCTCCCCCATCAGGAAGTACCCCGTGCAGGTGCCCGCGAGCTGGGCCTGCACGGTCTCGTAGGTGCTGTGGCTGCCGGTGAGCCGGGGCAGGTAGTCGAAACAGAACTCGTTGTCCGGCCCCGCGGCGGGTCCCCACCATGCCTTGAGCAGGCTGATCAGGTAGGACCGCAGGTTGCCCCAGTACCCCTTGTGTGCCGACTCCACCTTGACGAACGTGTCCAGGTCCTCGTCGGTGTGCGCGTGCGGCATCGGGATGTACCCGGGCAGCAGGTTGAACAGGGTGGGGATGTCGGTCGACCCCTGGATCGAGGCGTGCCCCCGCAACGCGAGGATGCCGCCACCCGGCCTGCCGATGTTGCCGAGCAGGGTCTGCAGGATCGCCGCCGTCCTGATGTACTGCACGCCCACCGTGTGCTGGGTCCAGCCGACGGCGTAGGCGAAGGCGCTCGTGCGCTCCCGCCCGGAGTTCGCCACCAGCAGCTCGCACACCTGCAGGAAGGTGTCCCTGCCGACGCCACAGATCTCCTCGACGGCCTGCGGTGTGTAGCGGGCGTAGTGCCGCTTCAGGATCTGGAACACGCACCGGGGATGCTGGAGCGTCTCGTCGGTGCGCGGCTCGCCCGACTCGGCCCCGCCGGAGCCGTGCGCCTCGCCGCGCCCGGCCTCGTTCACCGACGCCCCACCCCTGGTCCGGGTCTCCCACAGCTGGTCACGCTGCCCCGACGCGGCCTGCACCTCAGCGCCGTCGTACCGCCAGGTGCGGACGTCGTAGGTCCGGTTCTCCCGGTCCAGCCCGGAGAAGACGCCACCGAGCTCCTCCGCGTCGACGAACTCGTCGGTGATGATCGTCGCCGCGTTCGTGTAGGCGAGCAGGTACTCCCGGAAGTACGCGTCGTTCTCCAGGACGTGGTTGACGATCCCGCCGAGGAACGCGATGTCGGAGCCGGCCCGCAGCGGCACGTGGAGGTCGGCCAGTGCGCTGGTCCTGGTGAACCGCGGGTCGACGTGGATCACCTTCGCGCCGCGTGCCTTGGCCTCCATCACCCACTGGAACCCGACCGGGTGGCACTCGGCCATGTTCGAGCCCTGGATGACGATGCAGTCGGCGTTGGCCAGGTCCTGCTGGAACGTCGTGGCGCCACCACGACCGAAGGAGGTTCCCAGACCGGGAACCGTGGAGGAGTGTCAAATACGGGCCTGGTTCTCGATCTGCACCGCGCCCAGCGCGGTGAAGAGCTTCTTGATGAGGTAGTTCTCCTCGTTGTCCAGTGTGGCGCCACCGAGGCTGGCGATGCCGAGGGTGCGCCTGGTGCGCGCGCCGTCGGTCTCCCACTCCCAGCCCTTGGCGCGGCTGGCGAGGACCCGGTCGGCGATCATGTCCATCGCGGTGTCCAGGTCGAGCCGTTCCCAGTCCGTCCCGTGTGGACGGCGGTACAGAACCTGGTGCCGCCGGGCGGATCCCGTCGTCAGCTGCAGGCTGGCGGCGCCCTTCGGGCACAGCCGCCCCCTGCTCACCGGCGAGTCCGGGTCACCCTCGATCTGGGTGACCTTCCCCTGCTCGACGTACACGTTCTGCCCGCAGCCGACCGCGCAGTACGGGCAGACGGACTTGACGACCTTGTCGGCGCCCGTGGTCCTGGGCGTCAGCGCGGCGCTGGCCTCGCTCTTGGCGGCAGCCCCCCGGCCGCTCCGGTCGCCGCCCGCCAACTGGCGGTACACGGGCCATTCCCGCACCCAGCGCCGCAGCCCCATGGTCACCTCCAGCTCCTCCGCGAGAACGCCGTGTACCCGTTCCGGGCGGTCTCACTCATCCCTGCTCCTGGTGGACCGCATCTGCGGATCCATCGTCACCCGGTCCGCGATCCACCGCTGGACGGGCTCACGCTTCGTAGGGTTCTCGAAAGGCGGGTTGCTCAGTTCCTGGCTCGCTGCCCGGTCCCCGTCACGGCGGCGTTGCTCCTGGCTCGGGGCGTCCCCGCCGTCCGCCGGCCTGCCGGTCCCGATCAGGTACGCCAGGCCGGGGGTGATGCCGAACCGCTGCCCGATCTCGTCGTAGCCGAGCCCCTCGTCGAGGAGCTCCCGCACCTTCCGCTTGTTCACCGTGACCGCGTCCTGGTCGGTCTCCGGGGTCTTCCGGGTTCCGCCGCGGCCCGCCGCCGTCGACACCTGGCCGCGCCGGCGCGTCAGCCAGAGCACCGCGGCGGTGAGCGGTCCGGTGCGCCCCCTGCCCGGGGTGTCCGCCCGCTCCTGCGGCTCCTGCTCCGCCCTGGCCGGTTCGGCCGGTTCCTCGTCCGCCAGGAAGGGGACGTCCGGGTAACCGGTGCGTGCGGCGGACCGGGCCGCATCCTGGTCCGGGTACTCGATGTGGCTCGTGAGCACGAACGGCTCGCCGTCCTCGCCCGGTTCGACGTAGCGCCAGCGCCATGCCCGGCCGGGCACGGGCACCAGCTCCAGCCGGGCCGCGTCGGGCCGGGCCGGGGGTTCGGCTTCCTGCGGGGTCTCCTCGCCGCGCCCGCGCAGCGCCCGCCGCACGTCGGCCATCGTCAGGTCGGTGAACCCGCCCGTGGTGCCCCGCATCGCCCTGGCCAGCACGATCGCGACCAGGCCCGTGACCGGCGGCAGCACCAGCACGAGGACGCGGAACACCCAGACGACGGTGACGATGGGGACTGCCAGGGCCCTGGCGACGAGGTCGTCGGAGGCGGCGGCGAGCAGCACACCGTAGAAGGTCAGTGCGGCCACCCCGACACCGATGCGCACCGGGTGGTCGCGCGGCCGGTCGAGCAGCTGCCGTGGCTGCCGGTCGCGGCGCGACCACGCCTCGACGAACGGCACGGCGTACAGCCCGAGGAAGGTCAGCCCGCCGAGCACGATGCCGGGGACGAACGGGGACGGCACGAGGTGGCCGAAGATCTGGAAGTCGGCCGCGGGGAACAGGCGCAGCGCGCCCTCCCCCCACGCGATGTACCAGTCCGGCTGCGCGGGCGAGGTCACCTGCGCCGGGTCGAACGGACCGTAGATCCAGACCGGGTTGATCTGGAACAGCCCGCCGAGTCCGAACAGGACGGCGAGCACGGCGGCGAACAGCGCGAGCGTACGGACGGTGTAGGCGGGCCAGAACCGGGAGCCGACGACGTTGTGCTCGGTCCGCCCCCGGCCGGGGAACTGGCTGTGCTTCTGCCGGACGAGGATCAGCATGTGCAGCACGACGAGACCGGCGAGCAGCGCGGGCACCACGAAGACGTGGGTGGCGAACAGGCGTGGCACGGTCTGTTCGGCGGGGAACTCCCCGCCGAACGCCAGCGCCGCGAGCCACGGCCCGGCCAGCGGAACCGACTGCAGCACGGAGTAGCCGATGCGCAGGCCGGTCCCGGACAGCAGGTCGTCGGGCATCGAGTAACCGGTGAACCCGTTGAGCAGCGCCAACATGAGCATGGTGACGCCGACCAGCCAGTTGATCTCCCGTGGCTTGCGGAACGCGCCGGTGAAGAACACCCGCGCCAGGTGCAGCACGATCGCGGCGACGAACACCAGCGCGGCCCAGTGGTGGGTCTGCCGCATGAGCAGCCCGGCACGCACGTCGAAGCTCAACGCGACCGTCGAGGAGAACGCGGCGGACACCCGCTCGCCGTCCAGCGGCTCGTGTGCCCCCCGGTAGACCGTCTCGGCCGTGCTGGGTTCGAAGAACAGCGCCAGGAACGTGCCGGTGAGCACCAGGACCATGAAGGCGTACAGCGCGATCTCGCCGAACATGAACGTCCAGTGGTCCGGGAAGATCTTGGCGAGCGCCTTGCGGCCGGACCCGGCGAGCCGCAGCCGGGAGTCCAGTCCACGCACCAGTCGTCGCACGATCATGGCCGGCTCCAGAAGCCGGGCCCTGGCGGCGCCGTGAAGTCGCCCCTCGCCCGCAGGTAGCCGTCGTCGTCGACGAAGATCGGCAACCCCGGCAGCGGCCGCCCAGCCGGTCCGCTGACCGGTTTCGCCGCGTCGAGCAGGTCGAACGCCGACTGGTGGCAGGGGCACAGGAGCCGGCTGGTGCCCTGCACCAGCAGCGACACCGGGCAGCCCGCGTGCGTGCACAGCAACGAGTACGCGACCACGCCGTCCGCGACCACCCCACCCGGTGGTCGCGTGGTGAACCGTTCCGGTTCGAGGCGGACGAGAAAGGCGGGCGCGTCGCCCGCCTTCGGATGGCCTTCCGGGTACACCGTCAGGATCGTGTCCTCGGTGACGTCGTCCACGCGTACCGGCTCGCCGTGCCCGTCCACCAGCCGCAGGCCGCCGGACCGCCACGGTGTCGTCGACAGCGCGTCGACGATGTCCTCACCACGCGGCTGGAGCAACGACCGCAGGGGGAACAGCGCGGCGGCGGCGATGCTGCCGACGGCCACGGTGAGCATCCCCAGCAGTGAACGCCGCCGCCACCCGCCCGAGGAGTCGAGCTGTTCGGCGAGCTTCTCCTGCTGGTGCCTGCCGGAGCTGAAACCGTGGTGCTCCTCCACGTACCCGCCCGACGGGAGCAGGTGTGCGGCCCAGAGGGCGAGCCCGGCCGCCAGCCCGCCGAAGGCCACCGCGAGCGCGGCGCCCTCCAGCTGTGTCTGCCCGCCGAGGACGTAGACCACCGCGAACCCGACCGCGCCGAGCGTGGAGGTGCCGAACGCGAGCGCGATCCTGGCTTCCGCACCGCGTTCCTTCCGCTTCCGCTGGTCGCTCGTCTGGTCGCTCATCGTGCCCGGCTCCCCAGCCAGCGGACCAGGAACACCAGGAGCAGCAACCCGACCGCCCAGGCGACCATGCCCTCGGCGACCGGTCCCATCCGGTCCAGCGACAGCCCGCCGCGGTCGAGGTCGCCGCGGTCCCCCTGCAGGGTGTCGACGTAGCCCGCCAGCGCGTCGAGTTGCCCTGCGTCGATGACGGACTCCGGGTAGGCGGGCATCACGCTGGGTCCCACCCGCACCGCTTCCCCGACCTGTGTCGGCGTCGCGTCGAACAGCGACGGCACGACGGTGCCGTCGGTCAGGGTCGAACCGCGGCCGGTCGAGGAGTGGCAGGCGGCGCAACTGTCCAGGTACAGGCGCATGCCGAGCCGGGAGTCGCCCGGCCGCACCCGAGGGATCGGCGGGCCGCCACCGCCGAAGTCGCCGACGTGGTCGACCAGCGCCCTGATGTCGGCCGCCCCGAACTGCGGCTCCTGGTGGACCGGGCGGTAGCCGTCCTCAGTGGACACCGGCATCCGTCCGGTCCGCAGCTGGAAGTCCACCGAAGCCTCCCCCACGCCGACGAGTCCTGGCCCGCGTTGCGTCCCCTCACCCTCCGGCCCGTGGCAACTGGCGCAGCTCTGCCGGTAGAGCTCCTGCCCACGGTCGTCGTCGCCCGGCTGCCCGGCGGCGCGGTCGGCGGGTGCGCCACCCGCGGGCACCCCCTGGCCCGCCAGCAGCACAACGGCGGCGATGGCGGTGATGGCGGCGACCATGCCCAGGCGGCGGAACCTGGCCGGTGGCCTGCCGTGGTCGTGCACGCGCGTTCCCTCCTTCATGCCCGGTCCGTCACTCGAGCGTGAGCAGGTAGGCGGCGATGTCCCTGGCTTCCAGCTCCGACACGTCCAGGTCCGGCATGGCCGTCCCGGGCTCGACCTCCTGCGGGTCGCGGATCCAGTGCTGGAGGTTGTCCCCGGTGTTGGGCAGGGCCCCCGCGATGTAGGACCGGGCACCGAACCGGGTCAGCGGCGGCCCGACCAGACCGTCGGCACCGTCCACCCCGGGGACGGTGTGGCAGGAGCCGCAGCCGTAC
>NZ_JBHSIS010000034.1:0-1489 GCF_042653545.1 Actinophytocola glycyrrhizae | reverse complement strand
CCGGGTTCGGAATGGGACCGGGCGTTTCCCCACCGCTATAGCCGCCGTAACTCTATGAAACTGTCCCAGCGGAGCCGTACGGCTCTCAAAACACTGGTTGGTGTTTCAGAGTTGCATAGTGGATGCGTGATCTTTGACGATCTAACAAATTTGATCGTTTGTGGAAAGTCCTCGGCCTGTTAGTACCAGTCAACTCCACACGTTACCGTGCTTCTATCTCTGGCCTATCAACCCCATGGTCTCGTGGGGGGCCTTAACCCATGACGGGTGGGAGACCTCATCTTGGAACAGGCTTCCCGCTTAGATGCCTTCAGCGGTTATCCCTCCCGAACGTAGCCAACCAGCCGTGCCCTTGGCAGGACAACTGGCACACCAGAGGTTCGTCCGTCCCGGTCCTCTCGTACTAGGGACAGCCTTCCGCAAGTCTCCTGCGCGCGCGGCGGATAGGGACCGAACTGTCTCACGACGTTCTAAACCCAGCTCGCGTGCCGCTTTAATGGGCGAACAGCCCAACCCTTGGGACCTACTCCAGCCCCAGGATGCGACGAGCCGACATCGAGGTGCCAAACCATGCCGTCGATATGGACTCTTGGGCAAGATCAGCCTGTTATCCCCGGGGTACCTTTTGTCCGTTGAGCGACACCCCTTCCACCAGGTGGTGCCGGATCACTAGTCCCGACTTTCGTCCCTGCTCGACCCGTCGGTCTCACAGTCAAGCTCCCTTGTGCACTTGCACTCGACACCTGATTGCCAACCAGGCTGAGGGAACCTTTGGGCGCCTCCGTTACTCTTTGGGAGGCAACCGCCCCAGTTAAACTACCCACCAGGCACTGTCCCTGGACCGGATCACGGTCCGAAGTTAGACACCCAGTACGACCAGAGTGGTATTTCAAGATTGACTCCACGACTACTGGCGTAGCCGCTTCACAGTCTCCCACCTATCCTACACAAGCCGAACCAAGCACCAATACCAAGCTATAGTAAAGGTCCCGGGGTCTTTCCGTCCTGCCGCGCGTAACGAGCATCTTTACTCGTAGTGCAATTTCGCCGGGCCTGTGGTTGAGACAGTCGAGAAGTCGTTACGCCATTCGTGCAGGTCGGAACTTACCCGACAAGGAATTTCGCTACCTTAGGATGGTTATAGTTACCACCGCCGTTTACTGGCGCTTAAATTCTCAGCTTCGCCCCGAAGGACTAACCGGTCCTCTTAACGTTCCAGCACCGGGCAGGCGTCAGTCCGTATACATCGTCTTGCGACTTCGCACGGACCTGTGTTTTTAGTAAACAGTCGCTTCTCGCTGGTCTCTGCGGCCACCTCGCCCTAGCCCGCAATGGGGCTTCAAGCGCTGTGGCCCCCCTTCTCCCGAAGTTACGGGGGCATTTTGCCGAGTTCCTTAACCACAGTTCACCCGATCGCCTTGGTATTCTCTACCTGACCACCTGTGTCGGTTTGGGGTACGGGCCGCATGGACACTCACTAGAGGCTTTT
>NZ_JBHSIS010000033.1:0-20512 GCF_042653545.1 Actinophytocola glycyrrhizae | reverse complement strand
GCGGACGTCGGCGGCGGCGAGTACGTGATCATCGAGCCGGAGGAGCTGGACCAGATCGCCCCCGGCCGCTCCCGCACGATCGACATCAACTCGTTCGTCGACCTGGAGGAGATCGACCCGATCCACTTCCAGAAGACGTACTGGCTCGCGCCGTCCAAGGAGGAGTACGGGAAGTCGTACTCGCTGCTGCTGCAGGCCATGGAGAAGACCAACCGCGCCGGGATCGCGTCGTTCGTCATGCGCGGCAAGGAGTACCTGACGGCGGTTCGTGCCGGGGACGGGCTGCTCGTGCTGAACACGCTGCTGTTCCCCGAGGACATCCGCGACCCGGCGAAGGAGCTCAAGTCGCTGCCGGAGATCGCCTCGGCGCGGGGCAAGGAGATCGAGATGGCGGTGAGCCTGATCGAGTCCATGTCCGACGAGTGGCGGCCGGAGGAGTACCACGACACCTACACCGAGCAGGTCGAGAAACTGATCGACTCGAAGCGGGAGGGCAAGGAGATCGTCGCCGAGTCCGAGCCGTCCGAGCCGACGAAGGTCGTCGACCTGTTCGAGGCGCTCTCGCGCAGCGTGGAGAGCCGCAAGAAGGGCCGGAGCGCACCGTCGGCCTCCGCATCGGACCTCGACGACATGAGCAAGGCCGACCTGGAGAAGCTCGCGAAGGAACTGGACATCAAGGGCCGGTCCAAGATGAACCGGGACGAGCTGGCCAAGGCGGTCGCCGACGCGCGGAGCACGGCGGCCGCCTCGTAAAGGCGCGTTGACGGCGTGCCGATGCCCTGAAAGGCGCGTTCACGGCGCTGGGCGCCCTGAACGGCCCGTTCACGGCACTGGTTGTGCCGTGAACGCGCCATTCACAGCACCGGCCCGCTCTGCGGGTGTGCGTCGGGTGTTGCCCGCCGGGCGCCGCTGCGCGGGCGTGGGTGTCATGCCCTCGAGGACGTACGTGTCCACATGCCAGAACCACTGCACACGATCTTCACGGAATCAATCATCTGAGGTGGCGGCGCCCTGGAAGCGCCTTTCGGGGCACTGGTCAGGCGCGCTTGTAGAACGGGAGATTCACGACCGACACCGGCATCGCCTTGCCGCGGATGTCGACCGTGAGCCGGGTGCCCGGCTCGGTCATCGACGGCGGCACGTACGCCATTGCGATCGGGTGGCCCAGTGTCGGGGACAGGGCGCCGCTCGTCACGGTGCCCACCTGCTCGTCGCCGTTCTTCACCGGGTAGCCGTGCCGCGCTGCCCTCCTGCCCTCGCCGACCAGGCCGACCAGCACCTGCTCCACCTGCTCGCCCGCGTCGCGGCGGCGTTCCAGCGCCGCGCGGCCGACGAAGTCCGCCGCCTTGTCGAACTTCACGACGCGGCCGAGACCGGCGTCGAACGGGGTCATGCCCGCGGTCAGCTCGTTGCCGTACAACGGCATCCCCGCCTCCAGCCGCAGCGTGTCGCGGCACGCGAGGCCCGAGGGCAGCAGGCCGTGACCCTCGCCTGCCGACGACAGCGTTTCCCACACGTCCGCGGCGTGCGGCGCCTCCGCGTACACCTCGAAACCGTCCTCGCCGGTGTAGCCGGTGCGGGCCAGCAGCACGTCGTGGCCGCCGATGCGGGTCGGGGTGCTGCCGTAGTACGGCAACGCGGTGAGGTCCGCGTCGCACACGGCGCCGATGATGTCCGCGGCGTTCGGGCCCTGCACGGCGATCAGCGCGCAGGCGGTCGACCGGTCGGTGACCTCGACCGTGAACCCCTCGGCCCGTGCCTTCAGCTCGGTGAACACGACCGCGGCGTTCGACGCGTTCGCCACCACCATGTAGTGGTCCTCGCCGATGCGGTAGACGACGAGGTCGTCGAGCACGCCGCCGTCGGCGTCGCAGATCATGCTGTACCGCGCGCGGCCGACCTTGACCGCGGACAGCTTGCCGACCAGCGCGTAGTCCAGCGCCCGCGCCGCCTCCGGGCCGGTCAGCTCGATCTCCCCCATGTGCGAGAGGTCGAACAGCCCGGCGGCCTCCCGCACCGCCTTGTGCTCGGCCAGCTCGCTGCCGTACCGGAGCGGCATCGACCAGCCTGCGAAGTCGGTGAACGACGCACCGAGCTTGGAATGCACCTCGTGCAGCGGCGACAGTGTGGTCATGACCCCGATCCTGCCCGCTGGGACGCCCGCCCGGAACAACGGGGGTATCCGGCGTGCCGTGCCGCTCGCCGCGGGCCTCGCCTACGCCGCGTTCGGCGCCACGTTCGCCAGCCACAGCACGGGTGCGCTGGTCGCGGTGCTGGTCCCGGCGACCACCGTGCTGGTCGCGGTCCTGGTGCTGCGCCGCCCCCGAGGTGAGCGCGCGAGACCCGGGCGCGCACATCTGCCCTGGCTGGTGTGGGTGCTCGCGTTCGGGGTCTGGGAGCTGGCCGCGCTGTTCGCGGGCGACCTGACGATCAGCCTGCTCATGGACCCGGTCCTGGCTGTCCACCCGCTGCGGGTCGCGGGCTGGGCACTCTGGCTGTGGGGCGGCTGGCTCCTGGTGCGGCGATGATCTTCGGTGTCGGCTTCGTGCTGCTCGGCCTGGCCGGTCTCATTGTGCAACTGGCCAAGCCGCGGCTGGCCGCCGAGTTGCTCGCCATGCTGGTGGCCACCCGGGCCGGCCGGGTCCTGACGGTGCTCGTCTGGGGCTGGCTCGGGTGGCACTTCCTCGCCCGGTGACTACTTGAAGATCGTCAGGTCCGGGTCGACGGCGATGGTGACCAGCTGGTCGAGGGTGAGCGGTGGCGCGGTCGCCGTCGCGGGACCGCCGTACTTGCTCGACGTCCCGACGTTCTCCGCCTGGACCAGGAGTGAGGTGCCGTCCTCGCGGACGACCTCCACCCGGTGCATGACGGTGCCGCCTTCGAAGCCCACCGTCTGCTCGACGATCTCCTCGCCGTCCGGGCCGGCCTCCGCCGCGCAGAACGTCGTGCCGGGGAACCTGTTCCGCTCGCACGACATCTGCTCGTCCGGGAAGAAGTCGGGGCTCACGAGGACGAGGAGGTTGCCGTCGCCCTCCGGTGCCTTCGTGGTGGCCGTGGACTCGAAGCGGCCACGGGGATCGCAGATCGACAGCTCCTGGCCGGGATCGACGATCTGGTAGAACTCGAGCGGTCCACGCGGTGTGCCCTTCGGGTACTCGACGTTGGGCATGAGCTGCAGGTCCGGGCGCTGCCCCAGGACGGCGTCGGTGGCGGCCTGACGGAGGCGTGCGGCCGCGTCGGCCGCCGGCTCCAGGTCGTCCTCCTCGCACTGCGGCGGCGGCACCTCGGCCCTGCCGTCGTCGATCTTCGTCGGCTGCACCTCCACCGGTTGGCCGTCCGGTCCGCTCGGCGGCGCGGTCGACGTGGGCGGTGCCGTCGAGGACGTCGACGACGTCGCAGGCGGCGGCGCCGTGCCGACGGCCGGGCCCCCGTCGTCGTTCCGCGTCATCGTGTACGCGACCGCACCGGTCAGCAGCACCACCGCCACCCCGGCCGCGACCGCCGGGTTCGCCACCCGGCGAAGCCTGGCCGCGCGGCGGCCGCGGACGATGGCCGCCTCCACGTCGACCGTGGATGGCGGCACCTCCCCGATCGCGTCGTCGAAGACTCGCTTGTCCATCACGCACCTCTCGCTAGTCGGCCTGTGCTGCGTTGGCGCGCAACGTGTCGAGCCCCCGCGCGGTCTGGCTCTTCACGGTGCCCACCGAGCAACCGAGGATCTCGGCGGTCTCCTCCACCGAGAGATCGCAGTAGAGGCGCAGCACCACCGCGGCCCTGCGTCTTGGCGGCAGCCCGTCGAGCAGGTCGAGCAGCTGGGCCCGGCTGACGACGGCGAACTCCGCCGCGGTCGGCAGCTCGGGCAGCTCCTCGGTGGCCTGTTCGCGGCGCCACGGCCTGCGCTTCTCGTCCAGCCAGGTGCGCAGCAGCGCCTTGCGGACGTAGGCGTCGATGCCGGGCGTCCCGCCGACGCGCGCCCAGTGCCGGTACAGCTTCCCGATGGTGATCGACACGAGATCGTCCGCGGTGTGCCAGTCCCGGCAGAGGAGGTACGCGGTACGCCGCATGGTCTCCATGCGCGCCACCACGTACTCGCGGTACGCGTTCTCCTCGACCCGTTTCACCCCGATGACCTCCCGTGTCGTGCCTCTACAACATCAGGAACGCGGCCAGGGTGCGGCGAGGTTGCTCAGTCCAGCCGAAAACCGAAAGGAAGTTCCAGCCGGTGCGCGGCCAGCAGCTCGGTGTCGGCCAGCAGGTCGCGGGTGGGGCCGTCGGCGACCACGACACCGTCGTCGACCAGCACGCTGCGCGGGCACAGCTGCAGCGCGTAGGGCAGGTCGTGGGTGACCATCAGCGTGGTGCGGCCCAGCGCCAGGAGCACCTCGGCCAGCTCTCGGCGCGCGACCGGCTCCAGGTTCGCCGACGGCTCGTCCAGCACGAGGATCTCCGGGTCGCACGCCAGCACGGTGGCGAGCGCGACCCGGCGGCGCTGCCCGCCCGACAGGTGCAGTGGCGACCGGTCGATGTGCTCGGTCATGCCGACCGCGTCGAGTGCCTGGTGGACCCGCGCGTCCAGCTCCGCGCCCTTCAGCCCGAAGTTGGCGGGCCCGAACGCCACGTCCTCGCCGACGGTCTGCATGAACAGCTGGTCGTCGGGGTCCTGGAACACGATGCCGACGCGGCGGCGGATCTCGTGCAGGTTCGCCTTCTCCACCGGCAGCCCGGCGACCTCGATGGTCCCGGCACCCGCGGTCAGCACCCCGTTGAGGTGCAGCACCAGCGTCGTCTTGCCCGCACCGTTCGGCCCGAGGACGGCCACCCGTTCCCCCTGCTCGACCCGCAGGTCGATGCCGTAGAGCGCCTGGTGCCCGTCCGGGTAGGCGAAGGCGAGGCCCTTGACGAGCAAAGCGGGTGTCACCAGCCCGCCTCCCCGGAGTTCGAAGTGCTGGTCCCCTGAGGTCCCGTTGGTCGACGTGCGGCTGCGCGACCCGCGGGCGATGCTCTCATCAGGCATGCCCGACCAGAGCGGTGGTGAGCACGGCGGCCGTGACCAGCACCGGGGTGAGACCGGCCAGCCACACCGCGGGCGACGCGGCGACGCCGCGGTCGGGCATCGCGCCCCGCCAGCCGCGCGACACCATCGCCAGGTGCACCCGCTCACCGCGCTCGTAGCTGCGGATGAACAGCGCACCGACGCCGCGTGCGGTCGCGCCGACCTGCCACAGGAAACGCGGGTCGTGCCCCCTGGAGATCCTGGCGAGCCGCATCCGCCGCGCCTCGGCCGCGATGACCTCCAGGTACCGCAGCATGAGCGTCGCGATCGTGGTCAGTACGGCAGGCGTGCGCAGCCGCTGCAGGCCGACGATCAGCTCACGCGGGGTGGTCGTCGCGGCCAGCGTCAGCGAGGTGAGGACCCCGAGCGTGCCCTTGGCGAGGATGTTCCACCCGGCCAGCGCACCGGCCGCGCCGCCGAACAGCGGCATGAGCAGCGCGAGCGCCACGAACGGCACCTCGATCAGCGCCCGTTTCGCGAAGTGCGCCACCGGCACCCGCGCGATCCGCCACACGGTGACGATCAGCACGAGGTACAGCCCGAACGCCCAGAACTCCTCCCGTGGCGTCGCGACGACGCCGATCACCGTGAGCAGCGCGGCGACGATCTTGACCTGCGCCGGGAGCCGGTGCACCGGGGAGTCACCGGCGTGGTGCAGTATCTCGGCACTCATTCGCCGGAGTCGTCGCGCCGGGCCGGGCGTTTGCGCAGCACCCAGAACAGGCCGCCCGCGAGCACCAGCGTGGCGGCCACGCCCAGCACCCCGGCCACGCCGGTGAACCGGTCGTCGCCGCCGACCGCGTAGTCGGCCAGCGGGCCGTCCGCCAGGTGGTGGTCCCTGGCGTTTTTGGCGATGCAGTCGCCGGTCAGCTCCTCCCCCGCGCTGGTCGCCACGACCTCGCACCCCTTCAGCGTGGCGGAGTCGAGACCGTCCGGATCGGAGTCGGCGAAGTAGGAGAACACCCCGGCGAACACCAGCGCCACGAGCGCGAAGCCCGCGAAGAACAGCCAGGTCCTCTTCTTGGTCGTGGTGGTCATGCCGCGCTCCGCACCTCGAGTGGTCTGGCCGTGCCCCGCAGCAGGTGCACGAGGTCGGGCCGGGCGGCGGCGACCGCGGTGACGGTCAGCGCGGTGATGATCCCCTCGCCGATGCCGATCAGCGCGTGCAGCCCGACCATCGTCCCGGTCACCCCGGCCAGGGAGAACGCCGCGTCGCCGCCGATCGCGAACTGGAGCACGAACCCGAGCGACGCGACCACGGTGTTGACGAACGCGGCCACGAAGGCGACCGTGCCAAGGCCCGCCCTGCCGCGCGTGGCGAGCGGCCGCAGCGCGACGGCGATCAGGTAGCCGGCCGCGGTGCCGATGACCGCCATGTTGGTGATGTTGGCGCCGAGCGCGGTCAGCCCGCCGTCGGCGAACACGAGCGCCTGCACCACCAGCACGATGCCGACGCACAGCGCGCCGACGTAGGGCCCGGCGAGGATCGCGGCGAGCGCACCGCCGAGCAGGTGCCCGCTCACCCCCGGCAGGATCGGGAAGTTGAGCATCTGGGTGGCGAACACGAAGGCGGCGACGAGACCGGCCATCGGCGCGGTGCGGTCGTCGAGGTCGCGGCGGGCGCCGACCATGGCGACCGCCATGCCGACCACCGCGACCCCACCGAAGATCAGCGAGGTCGGAGCGTTGATCAGGCCGTCGCTCATGTGCATGGCTACGGTTGCGGACACACCAGTCAGCCTAGATGCCACCAACGGGCAATCACCAGGCTGTTGCAACAACCCTCCGGGATACGCTGCGTCACACGCCAGCGGCGCAGTCGGTCACCACCCGGCCGGATCCCCGGCTGCGACCCCTGCTGACCAGGGACTACGGCCGGTTCCTCTGGTCGTTCGGCACCTACCGGCCCTGAGGCGTGCTGACCCACAGCCACGCCCGCCGCGGCGACTCCCTCATCGCGAGGTCGACCAGCTGGACCCGGTCGGCGGCCACCGGCAGGTAGCCGGGTGCCAGGTCGCCCTTAGCCGTGTCGAGCACCAGCACCACCAGGTCGGCGTCCAGGTTGGTGTCGGCCACGCGGCGCAACGGCTCGCTGTCCACCAGCCTGCTGATGTTGGTCACCAGCGGGCCGGTGAAGCGGTCCGCCGGACCGGACCCGACGGCCATCCGCAGCCGGATCCGGTCCCCGTTGGCGGCGTTGTCGGCCGCGAGCCGGGTGGCCGCGGAAAACAACACCGCGGGCAGGAGCCCGGTGGGGTCACCGTGGGACGGCAGGCAGACGACGGTCCCGTCGCCGGTGCCGTTGTCGTGGTCGACCTCGTCGACCGCGTCGCCGAGGTCGGTCACGACCTGCCGCAGCAGCGCCCGCAGGCGGTCCCCGAGGCGCTGCTGTGCCTGCTCGGTGCGCTGGCCGTAGCCGACCACGTCCACCACGAACCCGAGCCGGTCGGTCCGGACCCGCCGCCCCCTCGCCGGCGGGTACGGCGCCGTGGGGTGAGCGGGTTCCCTCGGCATGATTTCGACCGTAGCGGGCATTGATTCGGCCGCCGGGAAACGGCCCGGATTTGTCAAAGATATGTCCGAAGACAATTTGTGGACACTTCGCCGGTGGACTTGACAATCACCGACCTGTAACCATGTCCAGGTGGCGGCGAGTACGTACGACGAACTGCTGGAAATACCGCGTGGGCGCGGGATGCTGGCCAACGACGTGGCGGACCGGGTCGGGCCGGGGCTGCGGGTCGCGTGCGGGGTGCACCCGGACGACTCCCCCGCGCTGGTCCGCCGCAAGGTCGGCGAGCGGCTGACCGAGCTGTGTGGCAGGCTGCCCACCGACCTGCGGATCTCCGTGCTGGCCGCGCTCGCGCTGCACCCGGAGGCCGACCACCAGTTCATGCAGGACCGGATGGGGTGGGCGGCGCACCGGATCAACCGGGACCACCCGAGGGCCGCTGTGCGGCGGATGAAGGTCGGGTTCCGGATCATCGCCGAGCAGCTCGACGAACTCGTCGACGACCCGCGCATCAACCAGGGCTGGCACATCGGTTCGCTGCGCGCGTTGCTCCGAATGGACGTCGACCCGCCGCAACTGATCGAGGAACGCACGATCGTGTCGACCGCCGACGGGCTGGAGGAGGTCGAGCTCCGGTTCTCGGCTCACGGCAAGGGCAGCGACACCGGCTCCGGCAACCCGATCACCGCGGCCGTCATGTACGGCGGGGAGATCACCGGCAGCGAGGGGGTCGTGCCGAGCCACCGCAAGTTCGCGCTGCGGCTGCCCGCGCCGCTGCGGGCGGGTGAGCAGCACGAGTACGGCGTGCGGTTCACGGCGCACCCGCGGGCGGTGACACCGCCCTTCTACGTGCTGACCCCGCTGCAGCCGTGCGCGAAGTTCAGCGTCCGGGTGCGGTTCGGCGCCGAGGTGCCCAAGCACATCTGGCGGGTCGACGCCATCCCGCCGCGCGCCATCGACGACTACGCACCCGACGACGCGCTGGTGTCCGCCGACCGGTTCGGCGAGGTGGCGCTCGAGTTCTCCCGCCTGCACCAAGGGCTGAGCTACGGCGTCCGGTGGGCGGCACCGTGACGGCGGGTGAGCTGGTCCCCGAGACGTTCCTCAGCTACCTCGAACCGCAGGACCACGAGTTCCTGCTCGCCCGAGGCGCGACACGCAGGCTGCCCGCCGACACCGTGCTCATGCACGAGGGCGACCCGACCAACCACGTGCTGGTGCTGCTGACCGGCTGGGTGCGGGTGTACCGGACCACCCCGGACGGTCAGGTGGTCCTGCTCGCGCTGCGCGGCCCCGGCGACGTGATCGGCGACATCGCCGCGCTGCTGGACTGGCCGCGCACGGCGACCGTCGACTCCATGCAGGACACCGGCTTCGTCCAGTTCCGCCACGACGAGTTCCTCGCGTGCGTGCAGGAGCGGCCCGCACTGGGATTCGCCCTGCTCAAGCAGATGGCGGTGCGGCTGCGGGACGCCGACGGGGCACGGGTCGACTTCGCCACCATGGACGTCGCGCAGCGGGTCGCACTACTGCTGGTGCACCTCGCCGACGTGCACGGCACCATGACCGCGCGCGGCGTCGCGGTGCGGATGCCGTTGACACAGCAGGACATCGCGAACCGCGTCGGTGGTTCACTGCGTGCCGTGGCCCGTGCCGTCGCGGCGTTCCGCGAACGCGGGCTCCTCGTCACCGGACGCCGCGAGTTCGTGCTCACCGCACCGGACGTGCTGCGCTCGTTCTCCGACAACATGCCAAACGGCATATAGCGGGAGTGTCATCGGTCGTCGAAGTTTACTCCCCGCAGGCGCATTCTTCTCCCAGCCCGGGTTGAACGGGTTTTCGCTGGGGGCGGGGAGGTTGCCATGAGGTACATCTGCACGGTTTCCGCGGCAATGCGACTGGGGTTCTGGTTGTTCTTGACCGGGGTGGTGTGCGGTCTCTTTATCGGCCTCCACGTCTGACGAAGGAAAAGGAGGCCGAAAGTGGAGAGCCACTTTGTGCTGGTCCTGCTGCTGGGCTGAGGTCCGTTGTCCATCCGGGAAACGAAACACGCCGCCGGCGACTGGGGGTCGCCGGCGGCGTGGTGTCCGGCCGGTGTCAGACGAACGCGTTGACACCGGTCAGTTTGCGGCCGATCAGCAGTTTCTGCACCTGGCTCGTGCCTTCGTACAGGGTCATCACGCGGGCGTCGCGGAGGATCTTCTCCACCGGGTACTCGTCGAGGTAGCCGTAGCCGCCGAACACCTGGATCGCGAGGTTCGCGGCCGACACCGCGTTCTCGCTCGCGTACAGCTTGGCCATGGAGGCCTCCGCGTTGAACGGGAGCCCCCGGTCGATCAGGTCGGCGACCCGCCAGACCAGCAGCCGGGCCGCGTCGGTGCCGACGGCCATGTCCGCGAGCATCTGCTGCACCAGCTGGAAGGACGCGATCGGCCTGCCGAACTGGTGCCGCTCCCCCGCGTACTTCACCGAAGCCTCGAGCGCGGCCCGCGCGAGCCCGACACAGCCCGCCGCGACCGACATGCGGCCCTTGTCCAGCGCGGCCATCGCGATCTTGAAGCCCTGACCGGGTTCGCCGAGCACGTCGTCGTCACCGACCCGCACCCCGTCGAGGACCAGTTCGCCCGTCGACTGGCCGCGCAGGCCGAGCTTGCCCTTGATCTCCCGGTGGGTGAACCCGTCGGTGTCCGTCGGCACGAGGAACGCGGTCACGCCACGCGGCCCCTGCTCACCGGTGCGTGCGAAGACGAGGGCGAGGTCGGCCCACGTGCCGTTGGTGATGAACATCTTCGCGCCGGACAGGACCCAGCCGTCGCCGTCGCGGACGGCCTTGGTGGCGAGGTTGCCCGCGTCGGATCCGGTGTCCGGTTCGGTCAGGCCGAAGCAGGCGAGCGAGGTGCCCGCGCACAGGCGGGTGAGCCAGCGCTGCTTCTGCTCTTCCGTGCCGTAGGTGTTGATCGTCTTGCCGACCAGTCCGAGTGAGACGGACAGGATGCCGCGGATCGCCGAGTCGCCCCGGCCGAGCTCCTCCATCATCAGGCAGTACGACAGGTGGTTCCCGCCGGAGCCGTTGTACTCCTCCGGGATGGTCAGCCCGAGGAACCCGACGTCGGCGAGCTTGCCGACGATCGCCCGGTCGACCCGCTCGGCCCGGTCCCACTCACGGGCATAGGGCACGACCTCGCGGTCGGTGAAGTCACGTGCGAGCTCCCGCAGCGCGGCCTGCTCTTCGGTGAGCGACAAGTCCATGACCTGCACCTTACGGTCATCCGGACCGGGTAGGTGACGGCGGCCGGAAAGACCGTTTGTTCCGCCCAACCACCCTGTGCGCGGCGCCCTACGGTCACGCCGCGCGGTCGGGAATGTCGTTGGCGTCGGCTTTCGCCGGGACCCAACCACGACCGCCGCCGCACGTCTTGTTCTGAAAGGAGCTCTTGGGAAGGAGCCGCAATGTTACGAAAATCCGGCCTACTGGTTTCCCTGCTGGCGATCCTGTTCGCACTGGTGCCCGTCACGACCGCGTCGGCGGCACCGTACTGCGGCATCACGTGGGGCTCGTTCGCGAAGTCGGTGAACCCCACCCGGACCGGCGAACTGGTCGACGTCCGCGCGGGCCGCCACGACTGCTACGACCGCCTGGTGTTCGACGCGAACGGCCCCGCCAACGGGTACTGGGTGTCCTATGTGGACCAGGTGCGCGAGCAGGCGACGGGCAGGGTGCTCCCGCTGCGCGGCGGCGCGAAGCTTTCGGTCACGGTCCAGGCGCCGTCCTACGACCAGAACGGGACACGGACCTACCGGTACGCGAACCGCCGGGAGCTGGTCGACGCGACCGGGTTCCGGACGTTCCGCCAGGTCGCCCACGCGGGCTCGTTCGAAGGCTCGACCACGGTCGGCCTCGGCGTCCGCGCCCGCCTCCCGTTCCGCGTCTTCACCCTCCCGAACCGCATCGTGGTGGACGTGGCCCACTTCTGGTGACCCCCGGCCGGCAGGCCCGCGCGGCACCACGCCACGCGGGCCGCCGCCATGAGCCCGCACCGGACGGTGCAGCTCAACTCACGGTCGCGCCGTGGATGGCCACCCAGCGCGCCATCGAGTACTCGACCATGGTGATCAACGTGCTCTTCACCGACTCGCGGTCGCGGGCGTCGCAGCGCACGATCGGAACCGTTTCGGCGATGGCGAGGGCGTCGCGGACCTCGTCGATGCCGTGGGTCTGCTGGCCTTCGAAGCAGTTCAGGCCCACCACGTAGGGCAGGCCGCGGTCCTCGAAGAAGTCGATCGGGGAGAACGAGTCCGCGAGCCTTCTGGTGTCGGTCAGCACCACCGCGCCGATCGCGCCGCGGACCAGGTCGTCCCACATGAACCAGAAACGTTCCTGGCCGGGGGTGCCGAACAGGTACAGCACGAGGTCGGAGTCCAGCGACACGCGGCCGAAGTCCATCGCGACCGTGGTGGTCTGTTTCCGGGGCGTCGCGTCCAGGTTGTCGATGCCGACGCTGGCCTCGGTCATGACCGCCTCGGTGGTGAGCGGCATGATCTCCGAAACCGAACCGACGAACGTGGTCTTGCCCGCGCCGAAACCGCCACCGACGACGATCTTCACCGATGTGAGCGACGGGGCGTCAAAGCCGACGGAGTCCACTCAAAACCCTTTCCATCAACATGAGATGTGCTTTGTTGGCGCCACCGGTGGCGGTCTTGTGCACGATCACCAGCCCCAGCCCGGCCATGTCGCCGAGCAGTACCTTGGCCACGCCGAGCGGCACGGCCAACAGGGTGGCGACCTCGGCGACCGACCTCGGCTCACCACAGAGTTCCGCGATGGAGCGGTGCTCGGTCTGCGTCAGGGCCTCGATGTTCTCGCCGTGCTCGCTCGTGGACACCATGGTCTCGATCCGCAGGTCCACTGTGGACTTGGTGCGGCCCCTGGTCCACGCGTAGGGCCGGACCAGCTGCGCGTCCACGACGAGGTCCTCGTCGGTCACCGGGTAGATCGACGGGGTCACGACCGGCGCGGACGACGGGATGGTCCACGACCACGCCGCGCGGTCGACGATCTCCTGGCCAGACGGTTCGCCCGCGGGCGGTGGCTGCGCGGCGTGCTCGACCGGTTCGGACTTCTTCTTCCGCTTGCGCCTGCCGCCGCCGAGCGTCAGCCCGTTGAGGACGTCGGCGAACCCCGCCTCGATGCTGTCGGCGCTGTCGATGCCGTCGGTGCTCACGCCGGCAGCCCAACCATCCTCCCGCCGGCCCCCTGGAGCTGCGCCCTGAGCTCCGGCGTGAGGATCATCCCGACGCGGTCGACGAGCAGCGTCATCTCGTACGCGACCTGCCCGATGTCACACAGCGGCGACGCGAGCACGGCCAGCGCGGAACCGTCGCTGATGGCCATCAGCAACATGATCCCGCCGTCCATCTCGACGATGGTCTCCTTGACCGCGCCCGCCTCGAAGCAGCGGGCCGCGCCCTGCGTCAGCGACACGAGGCCGGACGCGACGGCGGCCAGCTGGTCCGCGCGGTCGATGGGCAGCCGGGCCGAAGAGGTGAGCAGGAGCCCGTCCGCGGACACCACGACAGCGTGGGCAACCCCTGGGACCCGCTCGGCGAAGTCGTTGACCAACCATCCGAACTGACTCGGTTGGGCCTGCGGCGAAGTCATTCACTCTCCTGTTGCTGCTTGTGGTCGACACCATTCGCGGAACCGCGTTCGGCGAGGCTCCTGCGCCCGCGGGACAGCCCCGTCTGGAAACTGCCGAGCCGCCCGCGCATCTCCTCGGCGCGGTCGGCTCTGGACGGCCCGGCGCCGTTCCCCGTGCCGTTGCCCCTGCCGGAGTGGGAAACACTGCCGGGCACGAGGTTCTGCCTCGGGCTGCGCCGGGGCAGCCCACCCGAGGTGAAGTCCACCGGGGTCGCGGCGGACGCCTGGTTCGCGGCCCGCCACCCGATGTCCGCGGCGAACCGCCAGCCGGCACCGGACAGGTCCAGCTGCGCGGTCTCCGCGTCGGCCGCCGCCGGGTCCGGAGTGGGCCCGGCGGGCCGGGCCGGTGGGGACGGACGGGGCGGGATCACCGGAGCGGCGTGCTGGGAGGGGGGTTCGACACCACCCCGGTGATCCCGCGCCCTGCGGACGCCCTGCCGGTATTCACTCAACCGGCTGCGGACGTCCTCCGCATCGCGTCCGTGCCGAGGCAGTTCCTCGGCAGCGCGCGGAGCCGCGCTGCCGGGAACCAGGTTCTGCCTCGGACTGCGGCGCGGCAGCCCACCCGAGGTGAAGTCGGACGTCTCGGTCTTCGACGCGGCACGGGCGGCGTCGAAGCCGGAGTCGGCGGCGAAGTTCCACGCGTCGCCGCCGCCACGCGGCTCGTCCTTGTCCGGGGGCTGGGGCATCATGGCGGCAGCGGTCGCGTCGTCCACTGCCGGGTCGGACACCGCGCGGAACCAGGCCGACACCATCTCGTCGAAGATCGGCGTGGTCTCCTCGATCAGCGACCGGTCGACCGGGGTGCCCGCGGTCCACCACCCGCTGGTGTCCTGCGCGTCCTTGCCCGCCGCGGAGAACAGTCCGGCGCCGGACTGTTGGCGGGCAGGCGGCTCGAACGGACCACGCGGGCTCGCGATGTCGCCCCGCGGGGTGCCCGCGCCGCGCGGGCCGGGCATCTTCCCGCCCGGCGAGCGGCGCGGCAGCGGCGGGCGGCCGTCGCCGGACTGATCGTCCCGCACTGTCTCCTTCGGCTCGGTCTCCTTCGGCGCGGTCTCTTCTGGCTGGGTCTCTTCTGGCTGGGTCTCTTCTGGCGCGGTCTCCTTCGGTGCGAGTTCCTCCGGGGTGGGCTGGTCACGGCGCGGCAGCGACGACGGCTTGAGCCCGTGCACGCCGTTGGTGTGCCCGTTCGAGCGGCCGTTCGCATGGCCGTTCGCGTGCCCGTTGGTGCCGTTGACGTGCGTGCTTTTGGTGCCGTTCGTCCCGTTCGCCGCGGTCCGCTCACCGGCGAGGGAGAACGGGGCGAGCAGGCTGGTGCCGTTCGCCGGCGCCTTCGCCCGCTGCGGCTCGACCGGCCCCTCGGCCGACACGATCACCTCGGCCGGCACGGTGACGGTGGCCCGGACGCCCTTGACGTCCTGGCCGCCGTTCAGCCGGACCTCGATGCCGTGCCGCCCGGCGAGACGGCCGATCACGAACAGGCCCATGCGCCGCGAGGTCGCCACGTCGATCAGCCCGGAGTCGGCGAGCTTCGCGTTGGCCTCGTCGAGCTCGACCTGGTTCATGCCGATGCCCTCGTCGAGCACCGCGATGCACACCGAGCCGTCCTCGAACGAGTGGCTCGCGATCGTCACCTGCGTGTCCGGCGCGGAGAACGCGGTCGCGTTGTCGAGCAGCTCCGCCACGAGGCGCACCAGGTCACCGACGGCGTACCCGACCACCTGCACCGACGGCGGCGGCAGCAGCACGACCCGTTGGTACTGCTCGATCTCCGACACCGAAGCACGCAGCAGGTCGGCCAGGTTCGCGGGCCGCTGCGAGCGCCTGCCGCCCTCGCTGCCCGACAGCACCATGAGGTTCTCGTTGTTGCGGCGCATGCGGGTCGCGAGGTGGTCGAGCTGGAACAGCGTGGCGAGCTGGTCGGAGTCCTCCTCGTCGCGTTCCAGCCGTTCGAGCAGTTGCAGCTGGCGCTGGACGAGCCCCTGGCTGCGGCGCGACAGGTTGACGAACACCGACGAGTACGTGGCGCGCAGCCCGGCCTGTTCGGTCGCGAGCCGCAGCGCCTGCCGCTGCACGGCGTCGAACGCGCGGGCCACCTGCCCGACCTCGTCCATCGAGTTCACCGGCACCGGGGGCAGCTCGATGTCACCCGCGTGCTCGCCCCGGTCGCGGATGCGGGCCACCGCGTCGGGCAGTGCGCGCTCCGCGACGTCGAGCGCGCCGCCCCGCAGCGCGGCGAGCGAGCTGAGCAGGTGGCGGCCGACCACGAACATGACCCCGATCGCGACCACGAGCGCCACGAGCAGGATGACCGCGGCGAGCCCGGCACCGTCGCTCGCCTCGTCCTGCAGCGCGGCGGACCGGTCCCGCAGGTCGGTGCCGAGCACGCCCGCGACGTCGCCGATCCGCTTGGCGGTCAGCTCTGAGCCCTCCTGCCAGGCCTGCGCGTCGGTCGGCAGCGGCACGCCGGGCGGGTTCGCGAGCACGGCGGCGACGATGTTGTTCCGGCCCGCGATGCCGGTGCCCGCGACGGTGGTGTCGTACAGGTCGGCGCGGTTCTCACCGGCGAGGGAGTAGAAGTCGGCCAGCCGGTCGGCCTGCCTGCCGACGGACGCGGTGAGCGCCTCGGCCTCCGGGCCGGTGAGGCTGCCGCGGGCGAGGCCCACCGCGATCACGGCGTGCTGGTAGGAGACCTCTTCCTTGATCTCCTCGAGGTCGTACAGCGCGGCCGCGGTCGACGCCAGTGTCGGGTCGATCGCCTCGGAGGCCATGGTCCGGTCGAACCGCAGCAGCGCGTCGATGACCGTGGAGTAGCGGGTGACGGCGTTGGCCGCGTCGAAGCCGGGCTTCGCGACCTGCTCGCGGATGTCGCCGAGCTCGCCGAGCCACCGCTCCGCGTCGGCGTACCTGGCGGCGGCCGCCTCGTGGTCGAGCGTGACGCGGCCGGCGGCGCGCAGGAACGCGGCGCGTGCGTTGTCGGTGTTGAACTGCTCGTCGACGAGCTTGCGCGGCACGTCCTCCGCGCGGTCGGCGAGCAGCACGCCTGCCGCGCCGCGTTCGGCCTGCAGTGCCCCGACCAGCCCGCGCAGCTCCTCGTTGACCACGACCAGCCGGTCCACCCGGCGGTAGGAGCTCGCCTTGTCGACCTGGTCGGAGATCTGCATGGTGCCGAGCACGATCGCGAAGACGACCGGCACCAGCGTGACCGCGGCGAGCTTGACCGGGAGGTTCCAGTCCCGCCAGTTCGCGAGCACGCTCATCAGCGCCGACCACTGGGAGGCCGACTCGTCGGCGCGTCGCGGCGACTCGTTCCCAGGCTCGGTTGACACGTTCTGTGCCACAGCTTTCAAGACAGCGCCTCATTTCAGAATGAGGAGACGACAATTCCGGTCGGGCAGCCGCGCGGCATGAGTCGGGGAGGGTGCCACCGCGGCGAGAACTGAGCATCGATCGTACCTCAGCCACCCAGTTCGGAAAGTGCGCGAAAATACTGGTCGTGACCTGCGAGAACCGGCCGGAAAGCGATCAGATAAGGGTCGCATGACCACGCGCTGCGGTTTACTGATCATGCCGGTTCTACTGTGCGTCTTGACAGGACTGACTTGATAGCCCGTTCGGGTCACATCGCAGCGCGATCCACTGGCGACAGTGCGCGTGCCACTCGGCACCGCTCCCTCGCACGGGTGCGTCCACTGCGGACCGTGACGTTCAGCGACGCTCCCAACTGCACAAACAGGCTGCGCCGCGGTGTCACCCGGACGCGTGATCCGCTGATGAGCACGCCACTTCCGCTCGTCGCACGACCGCCGCGACACCGCTCCGCGATCACGATCCGTCACATCGATCCTGCGGTGTGCAACTTTCGCAACGCAATGTCACGTACAGGTTCACCAAGAGGTGTGAACCCCTGGACACCGACTTATCGGTAGGGTCTACTTCGGTCACGCGAGAGGTGATGCGTTTATCGAGAACGCCCCGCTGGAGAGCAATTAGGAGTTCGACCGCGTCGTGGTTACCATGGCGCCCGCCGTTCTCCGACGGCTTCGTCTCCACATTGAAATCAGGCCGCAAGCGTCAATGTCCTGCGGCCGCTTCAACGGAGGAACACATGACCCAGGTGGTTCACACCCCGATAACGGCGCGCGCTCCGGAACACACCGGCAGCGGCGGGACAGGTTTCGGCGGAATCACCACACAACACAGCGCTCCCCCGGCCGCGCAGGGCCCGGTGGACTTCGCCGCCATCCACGACAGCCCGCGGTTCACGGCGCTGCACAGCCGTTTCCGGCGCTTCGTGTTCCCCGTGGCCGCGCTGTTCTTCTGCTGGTACCTCACCTACGTGCTGCTCGCCGCCTACGCCCACGACTTCATGAGCCACCGCCTGTTCGGACTGGTGACCGTCGGTCTCGTGCTCGGCCTGCTCCAGTTCGTCTCGACGATCGCCATCACCGCCGCCTACGTGCGCTTCGCGCGGCGCAACCTCGACCCCGCGGTCGAGGAGATCCGCGCGGACGCGGGAGTCAACCGGAAATGACCATGATCTCCGCACAGTCCGGCCAGGTCGGCAGCCCGCTGCTGAACCTGGCCGTGTTCGCCGGGTTCGTCGCGATCACGCTGTACGTGGTGTACCGGGCGAGCAACCGCAACACCTCCACCGCCGACTACTACGCGGCGGGCAGCGCGTTCACCGGTTCGCAGAACGGCATCGCGCTCACCGGCGACTACCTGTCCGCGGCGTCGTTCCTCGGCATCGCGGGCGCGATCGCCGTCCACGGCTACGACGGCTTCCTGTACTCGATCGGCTTCCTCGTGGCGTGGCTGGTGGCGCTGCTGCTGGTCGCCGAACTGGTCCGCAACACCGGCCGGTTCACCATGGGCGACGTGCTCGCGTACCGCATGCGCCAGCGCCCGGTCCGCGCCGCCGCCGCGACGTCGACGCTCGTGATCTCGTTCTTCTACATGCTGGCCCAGATGGCGGGCGCGGGCGGCCTGGTCGCGCTGCTGCTCGACGTGCACGGCAAGGGCGGGCAGGCGCTGGTGATCTGCGTCGTGGGCCTGATCATGATCTTCTACGTGCTCGTCGGCGGCATGAAGGGCACCACGTGGGTGCAGATCATCAAGGCGACGCTGCTCGTGCTGTGCGTCGTGCTGATGACCGTGTTCCTGCTCGGCAAGTTCGGCTTCAGCGTGTCCGCGCTGCTCGACGAGGCCGCCGCGAACAACGCCAACGGCCGGCGGGTGCTCGAGCCGGGCGCCCAGTACGGCGCGACGGCGACCAGCAGGCTGGACTTCGTGTCGCTGTCGCTGGCGCTGATCCTCGGCGCGGCCGCGCTCCCCCACGTGCTGATGCGGTTCTACACCGTGCCCAACGCCGCGCAGGCCCGCCGGTCCGCGGTGTGGGCGATCGGCTGCATGGCCGTTTTCTACCTGGCGACGCTGGTGATCGGCTACGGCGCGTCCGCGCTGGTGGGCTCCGACCGCATCCTCGCCTCCACCGGCAAGGAGAACTCGGCGGCCCCGCTGCTGGCGTTCGAGATCGGCGGCACCCTCCTGCTCGGCATCGTGGCGGCGGTCGCCTTCGCGACGATCCTCGCGGTGGTCGCCGGCCTCACCCTGACCGCGTCGGCGTCCTTCGCCCACGACGTGTACGCGAACATCTTCCGCGGCGGCAAGGCCGATCCCCGGTCGGAGGTCAGGGTCGCCCGGCTCACCGCCGTGGTCGTCGGCGTGCTCGCCATGATCGGCGGAGTGCTGGCCAACGGTCAGAACGTCGCGTTCCTGGTGGCACTCGCGTTCGCCTTCGCCGCGTCCGCGAACCTGTCGACCCTGCTGTACTCGCTGTTCTGGAAACGCTTCAACACGACCGGCACGCTGTGGGGCATGTACGGCGGCCTCGCCTCGTGCCTGCTGCTGGTGTTCTTCTCCCCGGTCGTGTCCGGCGCCCCGACCTCGATCTTCGCAGGCGTCGACTTCCACCTGTTCCCGCTGACGAACCCCGGCATCGTGTCGATCCCGATCTCGTTCCTGGCGGGCTACCTCGGCACGGTGCTGTCGAAGGAGAAGGCGGACCTGGCCCTGCAGAAGGAGATGACCGTCCGCTCGCTGACGGGCATCCGCTCGTGAGGTGGCCAGTACCCGCGTGCCCGGGCAGCGGAGCGCCGACCGCCGCCCGGGCACGCTCCTGTCCACAAAGTCCGATTCGTGATCGTGTTTCAGCCGTCGGTGGGACCCAGTTCACTGACGAACGGCCGTCCGTGCGGTAGAACGGTAATGTGCGTGACCCACTCGCGGGCCTGGCCGATGTGCCGTGGCGGCAGTTCGACCTTGCTGACGGCGTCGCGGTGGGGGTGCCCGACCGGTTGCGGATGCTGCGGTCCGAGCACCTCGACACCCGCGCCGGGGCGCTGACCTGGCTTTCCAGGGTGCCGGGATCCACGGTGGGTGCCGCCGTGGTCGGGTTCCTCGTGGCGCTCGTGGACGATCCGGCCACCCCCGACCGGGAGGCGCTGGTCAGCCTGCTGCACGACGTGGCGCTCGGGGACGTGTCGCTGCCGCTGCCGGACGACTTCGAACCGGACGACGCGTTCCGGACCGCCGCGAAGCACGTCGACTCCTACGTCGCGTGGCTGGCGGACCCGCTCCTGGCCGCCCAGGCGGCGGAGCTGCTGGCGTACTTCCCGATGTCGCAGACCGTGGTCGACGCGCTGCTGGCGTCGGCCGCACCGGCGAGCGCGAACCTCACCCTCGGCTACGTCACCGGCTACCCGTCGATCGACAGCCACCTGACCGCGGCACTGGAGTCGACCGCACGCGACGTGCGCATGACGGCAGCCGTCGCACTCGCGTTCCGGCTCGGAGGCGACCTGCCAGGCCCCGCCCTGGACCTGCTCGTGGACGAGCCACCACCCCCCGCCCCACCGGGCTGGGACCGCTCAATGCGCGGCTTCGTAACACTGGCCCTACGCCAAGTAGGCCTCTGACCCAAAGCCCCCCACCCCCAAGCCCCCCACCCAAACCCGCGAGTCCCCCGTTCAGAACCCGCGAGTCCCGGGTTCAGGACCCGCGAGTCCCGGGTTCAGGACCCGCGAGTTCCGCGTTCAGGACCGGCGAGTTCCGCGTTCGGAACCGTGGGTCGGCCGTTCGGGCTGCCTGTGTCCCGACGCGAACCGGCAACTCGGCAGTCCTGGCTCGAAAATCGGGGGTGATCAGGGCGTGGGGCAGCGCCCTGGCTGAGCGGAGCGAGGTC
>NZ_JBHSIS010000032.1:0-673 GCF_042653545.1 Actinophytocola glycyrrhizae | reverse complement strand
GGCGGCACCGCCAGCGGTGACCCCTTCAACGGGGCGGGCACGCAGATCGGCAGCGGGTTCGGCGTGTTCGACTGGGTCGACGGCGCCGACCTCTCCGGCGACGGCAGCGCCGACCTGATCGCACGCAAGCCCGACGGCACCCTCTGGTACTACCCGAACAACCGCGCCACCAACCCCGGCGGCGTCCCCTTCGCGGGCAGCGGAACCCAGATCGGACACGGCTTCCAGAACTTCAACCAGCTCGACGCCGCGGACATCAACGGCGACGGTCGCGCCGACCTGCTGGCACGCAAGCCCGACGGCACCCTCTGGTACTACGGCAACGGCGGCACCGCCGGTGGCGATCCCTTCAACGGCAGCGGCACCCAGATCGGCTCGGGTTTCGGCGTGTTCGACTGGGTCGACGGCGCCGACCTCTCCGGCGACGGCAACGCGGACCTGATCGCACGCAAGCCCGACGGCACCCTCTGGTACTACCCGAACAACCGCGCCACCAACCCCGGCGGCGTCCCCTTCGCGGGCAGCGGAACCCAGATCGGCGCCAGCTTCCACCTGTTCGACATCATCAATGCCGCCGACCTCTCCGGCGACGGCAGCGCCGACATGTTCGCACGCAAGCCCGACGGCACCCTCTGGTACTACCCGAACAACCGCGCCACCAACCCCGGCGGCG
>NZ_JBHSIS010000031.1:0-40249 GCF_042653545.1 Actinophytocola glycyrrhizae | reverse complement strand
CGCCGAAGAGATCCTCGAGTCACTCGCCCGATTTTGTAGGCGAATTTCCGGCGCGGGACACTAGTGCTTCGTCAAGGAAGGTTGGTGCGTTTGTCGGTGGTCCAGGCGTTCGCTGGCAAGGCGGCCGGAAGCCGCTCGTACCGGGTTGTACTTGGGCTTTCGGCCAACGCCGCCAGCGGGCGCCTTGGCCGCCGAGAAACGTGCCGAACCTTTCTTGACGGAGCACTAGATGATTGATTCCGTGAAGTTGGTGTGAGCGGGCGGCCGGTCGTCGTGTGCTGGTTCCGGTTCGCGTTGTGGGTTTGTCCTCGCCGGACGGGCAGGTCTCGGGGGTGGCGGAGGGGCTGTTCGGCGGCGGTTGGGTTCGGGTCTGCCTGCCATCCCGTCGACCTCCCTACGGGCTATCACACCGCGCCAAGGGGGCCGATTCTTGCTTGTTGTGATTCGGGCTTTTGGCCCCCCTTGACACGGCGTAATCGGGCGCTGCCAGGTCGACGGCAGGGAGCCCCTTGCGGGTGGGCTTACGCCACCATCAGGGTTGCGCGGGGCAGGGGCCTTCGCGGGCCCGGGGCGCGGAGCGCCCGGGGGTTTGGTGCCGTGGAAGGCGCGTTCACGGCATCCGGGATGCCGTCAATGGGCCGTTCACAGCGCTCAACGCCGTCAATGTGCCATTGACGGCACCGGTTGTGCCGTGAACGCGCCTTTCACGGCATCAGCCCTGCCCCCGTCGGGCTCCCGCAGGGGTGTGGGGGTCGTGTCTGATGACGGGGCCGTACGCCAAGCCACTTCACATGATCTTCACGGAATCAATCATCTAGATCACCCGCAAACGCACCGAGCCCGCGCCAGGGCACGCACTGCCGTTGGCGGCCGCGCATCGGCACGAGCGCGCGTTCGCACCGCCCGCGCGGCGCAAGCGCGTTCGCTCCTGGCTTCCCGGGAGGACCCGTACGTCTCCTCGGTTGCGGACTGCGCTCCAGCCACGACGCCGCTCAACGAGTTCGCGGCCCGTTGCGAGAAGGCGTGAAACGACGCCCTCCAGAACGGTGTGAGGTTGCTGGTCACCTGCAGTGGTTCGCCAGGCACCACGATGGTCGAGGACAACGCCAGCCCTTTGCGTGGCCGCTTATTCGTCGTACTCGTACGGCCCCCGGTCCAGATAGGTCACCGTGCCCGCGCCGGTGTTGGGAATGCTGGGCAGGTCTACCGCGGTCTCGATCAGCGCGCCTGGCGCGTCCGCGTTCGCGTTGTCGTACAGCGACGTGAGTGAGTTGCGGGACGCGATCAGATCGTGGGCGGCCTGGCCGGTCGCGGAGTGCAGGTCGGCGGGAGAGTCATAACTGGTGCCCGCCCACAGGTAGGCGTCGGCGGCGTGGGTGATGTTGTTGTAGTCGAGCGTGGTCGTCGGCGCGGCGGCCGTGTCGACCTCGACGAAGTGGTTGACCGGGCAGGTGGGGGCGGGGCTGCGCACGAACACGTTGTTCTGGATGCTGACGGCATCGGCCGGCCCGGCCACCGTGAGCGCGGGTCCGCAGCGCTGGTAAAGCCTGTTGCCGGCGATGGCGAGGTTGGTGAACCCGTCGACGACGACGCCGTAGGTGATCGTGTTCCCGGCGAGGGTCAGTTCGCTGCTGCCCTGGGTGGCGTGGATGCCGACGCCGCCGACGGCGCCGGCGACATTGCTCCTGCTGACCGTCACCACCGAACTGTTGGTGGCCCGCAGCCCGGGATGTTGGGCCTTGGGAACGAGTACCAGCTGGTCCAGGGTGATCCGGGACGCGTTGTCGAGCACGATGGCTTCCGCGCTGGACGCGCCACCCGCATGAAATTCGACACCGCGCACGACGATGTCGTGCGCGCCGGAAATGGTGAACACCGGACCGGCTGATGCCCAGACATAAGCAGCCCCGTCAACCGAGGTGATGGTGATCGGGGCGTCTTCGGTTCCGGACCGGGTGAGCGTTGGGGTCTCGTACAAGGTCGCGCTGTCGTGGAGCGCCACGGTCTGTCCTGGTTGGACGATGTCCAACGCGTGCTGGATCGTGCAGAACGGCTGCCCCGCGGTACCCGGACCGGAGTCCGAGCAGGAGGTGGCGCGGACATGGATGGTCGTCGGTTCGGCACTGGCGGGTGGGGCGATGAGCAGCCCTGCCGCAAGGAAAGACGCCGCTAGGAAGGGAACAAGCCTGGTATTCGGTCTCCGTGTTCTGGCCAATTGATACTCCTGAAGTTCGGGGCCACAACTGTCGAGTTGTGCCTGCGACGAGATTCGCCGACTCTGGACATACCGCACCAGCCGACACAGCCCGAAGAGCACCGGACACTTGTCATGGGGTTCCGCCGAGACGTTCGCAAGTCTGCTGGGTCAGAGGGCGGGGAAGGGGAGCACGCCGCTCCCATGGCCACGGGCCGGTCATGTGTTCTCTCCTGTGTTCGTGGCTCGACCTGCACCCTCGGCTCACACGGCAGGCTAAGGTACGCCACTTGTACGGCGCTGCCCGTACTCCGCCCGTACCTGGTCCAAGCCGGATTCGCGCGATTCCGCTGCTGGAGGCGACCGCTCATCGGCGGGAGCGGGCGTCAGAAGCCGTGGAAGACGCCGTCTCGGGCTGATGATCTCGTGAAGTCCGCCCAGTCCATGTTTCCCAGGTTGATGTTGTTCTCCACGCTCCACAGTGCTGCGGGCACGACCCGGAACGGGCTGAGATCGCGTCGGTCGTCGTCGGGGCGCGGAAGTACCCAGACGGCCAGGATCGGGTGCTCGGGATTGACGAGGGTCGTCTCGTCGGCGATGAAGGAAACGATCGCCCCACCCGTATGCCCCGTCCGCAGTGCTTCGGGGGTCAGCCCTTCGAACACCGGGTCGTTCACCACGGCGATGTTCGCCTGGAAACCTTGGTCACTGGGCGTGTGAACCTCCAGGACCAGAGACCCCCACGAGCCGTCATCACCGAACCAGGTGCGGACAAGGACAGAAGCGCTCAGCAAGCCGGTCACCCCGCGAACCATAACGGCCAAGGCCACACATTCGGGCTGTGGCTGCACGGCAACGGCGCGGTGTCCTTCGACGTGGTTGCCGCGATTTGTCACGGTGCTCGCACAAGTCGGATAGATGCCCGCTCTCGGCATGAGTGTGCGTCAGGTCCGCGTCCGGTTCAGGCGCGTGATCGAATGATCGGATCGGATCGCAGCGGTCGGGCGCGGCCGGGGTGTCTTCCGCCAGAGTCGACATCGGAAGGGGGATCTCGTGATCTCGGCACTCAACCAGCTTGTCGATCTTGTCGAGGAGCGCCTCGGCGAGGAGTTCGACGTCGACGCGTTGGCCAGGGCACTCGGCACGACCGAGTACCACCTGCGTCGGATGTTCTCGACGTTGGCCGGTATGCCACTGTCGGAGTACGTGCGCCGGCGCCGCATGACCGTGGCCGCCGCCGACGTCGTGCGCGGCGAGGACGATCTGCTGAGCATCGCCGTGCGGCACGGCTACGGGTCGACCGAGGCGTTCGGACGTGCGTTCCGGGCGGTCCACGGCGCAGGCGTCCGTGACGTTCGCCGCGACGGAGGCCCCCTTCGGACACAACCGCAACTCAGGTTCCGCCTGACCGTCGAAGGGAACATCTCCATGGACACCCGTATCGTCGATCGCCCCGCGTTCCGGCTCATCGGACACGCGGCCCGGGTTCCGCTCATCCACCACGGCATCAACCCACACATCCAGCAGCACATCACCGCACTGCCGCAGGAGGAGCATTCTCGGCTCAAGGCCCTTGGCGACACCGAACCAGCGGGACTGCTGCAAGTCAGCGACGACGTCGACCCCGACAGCGCGGAGGGCAGCGAACTGACCTACCTGCACGGCGTCGCCGTCTCCCGGGACACACCGGTCCCCGACGACCTCGACGCCATCGAGGTGCCGGCAGGCAGGTGGGCGGTCTTCCGCACCGCCGGACCCCACCCGCAGACCCTGCAGAACACCTGGGCCGCGACCGCGACCGAGTGGTTCCCCGCCAACCCGTGGCGGCTGCGGCCGGGCCCCTCGATCGTCACGGTCCTCGACCGCGCGGCCGACTTCAGCACCGCCACCTGCGAGCTGTGGCTACCGGTCGAACCGACCTGACAGACCTACGCGATCCAGGCTTCGGGACCGCATCCGCACACCGGTGTGCGGATGCGGTCCGTCGCTGGTGCCGCCCGGCGGCAGGAGCGTGCCGTCCGTGACGCGTCAGCGGCACGGGGACGTCATGGAACGTTGTGTCGGCCCGATGCGATGTCAGGGCGTGAGCGTGCGCGGATCTGCCAACAGGAGCCGGTGGAGTGTCCCTGTCGGAGTGGGCCTCCTTGGCGTGGTGGTGGCAGCCGGAGTGAACCTGCTGACTGCCCCGGTGGATGGGGACTGGGTGCGTCGGTGGTGGGTGTGGATAGCCACCGGTGTCGTGGTGGCCCTTGTCGCTGGTGTGGTCCTCCAGCGCGATCGGGCCGCCAGGAGCCCGGTGGTCCGGGCGGTGGCGGCCGTCGATGTGGGCGACGGGGTGATGGAGGTCGTGGTCGCCACGGCATCGGGTGCGGTGCTGTCGTCGGCCGTTCGCGAAGGAGCAGGTTGGGCGCAGTGGGTTGAACACCCGATGTCCGGCCGCGCCTGGGACGTCGCCGCGGTGCAGCCATCGCGGGACGTCGTGGAGTACTACGTGGTCGACAGGGAGGGCGTTCTCCGTGGCCGCAGGCGGGACCGGGGAGAGTGGTCGTCGTGGCGCAACGTCCCAGCACCGGAATCCGGCCACGCGCGGGTTGTGCGGATCTCCGCGGCGAGTCTGAAGCCTGGCCACCGCGAACTGTACGCCGTACTGGACGACGGGCGCCTGCTGCACTCCTGGAAGTGGGACGACTCCTCGACCTGGTCCGAGTGGCACTCGGCGGAGATCGGCGGGGGAACCGATGTGGCGGCGTGTTCACCCAAGGACGACCTCCTGGAGCTCTTCCTGCTGGACCGGGACGGCAACGTGTGGCATCGCTGGTTCTGGACGGACACCTGGCATGAATGGGAGAACTGGGGTCACCCAGGCTCGTCGGCGAAGGCTGTGACCGTGTTCCGCCGAGCCGTGGACCACCAGGAGATCTTCGTGGCGGGTAAGGCAGGCGACCTCGGCAACCGGTGGCACAAGGGAGGCGAAGCCTGGTCGGACTGGGGCGTCTTGGAGACCCCGGACGACTTCGTCGACGTGGCCGGGGCGACGACCAGCGCGTTCCGTCTCTGGTGCATCGGTGTGGGCAGCGACGGATGCCTGTGGTCCCGGTCGTACAACAGGGGCTGGGCACCGAAGTGGCAGCGGGCCGAGATCCACGAGTAGTCGCCCTACGGCGAGCAGACCCCCTGGCACAGTGCCCACATCGCCATGAGGGTGCGATCTGGGCGTCCGATCGATCTGCCATGGTCTTCGCAGGTCGGAGGTGGTGCGAGCGCGGAGTGGACCGGGTCGGCGGCTGTCTGGTGGTCCGCGTCGGCGGCGAGACCCGGCGCTGTCCCCTCACCGACTGACCAGGGCCTCGCATCGAGGTCATTCGATTGTCTCTTGTGGCCGGTCGGGATGTGGTTGGGTAGCGGCCATGTCGCCGTACTCGCAGGGCCCGCCGCCTCCCGGAACCCCGGGACCCGGCCAGGGTCCCGTGCCTGGACAGCTGCCGTGGACGCCCTACCCAGGGCAGCAGCCTGGTCCCGGCATGCCGATGGCCCCGCCGCCCAGGCGGCGCGGTCTGGTGTGGACTGTCGTGGGCCTCGTGGTGGTGCTGGCCGCCGCGGGGGTCGCCTACCTGCTCGTCCGGGAGTCCACTGGCGACGGGCCGGGCGAGGGGAGCGCGCGGGACGGTGGCGGGTGCACCGGCGACTACTGTGTCGGCGGACACCCCTACGTGAACGCCTGCGGCGTCTTCGATCCGTCCGGTGTGGTCTCCCTGATCGGGTCGGCCGGTTCCGGCAGGCTGCATGTGCAGGAGACCTACGCCGACCCGTTGCCGCGGGTCGAGGACCCTGCCCGGGCCGCGTGGACCTATGGACTGACCTCGAGCTGCCACGTCTCGCCGGAGGACCGGGACGGCGCGGTCTTCCACAGCGTGACGTTGGAGCTGAAGCAGACGGCGAACGAGGCTCCCGTGCCTCGCGCCGCGGGCCGGCCGCTCCCGGGGGTGGACGGGGCCGTCGTGGAGGACCTCGACGGCGGGGCCCGTGTGCACTGGCGGCACCGCAACATCTCGGCGACCCTCAGCGTGGTCTGGACCAACCGCAAGGCCGCCGTTCCCGACACCACCATGGCGGGGGTCGTGGACACGATCACCAGGGGCTTCGTCAACCCGCCCAGCGAACCCCGCGGGCTCGGTGACCTCTCCGAGGGCGGCGAGCAAGTGGTCATCGACGCCTGCACCGTCTACACCGGCGCGGACTTCCAGTCGGCGACGAAGTACGTCGTCAACCCGACGAACGTCCGCCGCACCTACAGCACCACTGCCACCTCACCGCTGAGAACCACGTGCAGCCGGTTCACCGCCCCACCCAACGCGGGGCTCCCCGCCCCGGAAGGAACCACGTTCCTCGACGGCTCGATGTCCCCGAAGGTCACGGTGACCAAGCACCCGGACCCGGCAGCGGCCAAGGCGGAGCTCGACAGGAACCGGGAGCGCATCGATGGTGCCGTCGAGATCCCCGGCATCGGTGACGGGGCCGTCTTCGGTGTCGGCAGCGCCTCTCACTTCACGCTGCGGTTCACGGCGGGCTTCCACCTGGTCACCGTCGACTGTGGCCTCTCCAACGGCAACGCCGACTGGACCGCCGAGGACATGCGCGGCCGACTGGAACCGCTCGCCACGTCCATCGCCGAGCGCATGAGCTGACCGTCACCTGGTGCGTGGGAACCGCGTCGGCGTGATCAGCCGTGCTTTCTCAACGCGTCGGGGGCTTGCGGCCCACCCCGCCCCAGATCACGGCCTGATTGGCCTGGTCGAACTCGATGACCGGGGAGTTGGGCCCGGTTTCCTCCGGATGCCAGGACTGGGACCAGCTCATGCCTGGTGGCAACAGTTCGAAGTCGCCGAAGTACTTGCGGATCTCGTCCCTGGGACGCCAGAGCACCGGGCTGCTCGACGTGTCGTACATCCTCTTGAGCTCGGCCAGTTGTTCGGCGATGTCGTCGGGCACGCCGTCCGCGGTGCCGTGGGAGATGGCCAGATAGGAGCCGGCGGGCAGCAACTCCCGGTACCGCGCCATCGCGCGGTGGGTGATGTCCACGCCGTCGGCGTCGAACTGCAGGACGTGCAGCACGGCGATGAACATCAGCGCGATCGGCTGCTCCGTGTCGATCACGCCGGTCTCGATGACCCGCTGCCACAGGCGGTCCGGGTTGCGCAAATCGGCGTTGATCACAGCGTGCCGGTCGGGGTCGCCGTTCTCCTCCAGCAGCACCTGGGAGTGTGCGACCGCGACCGGTTCGTTGTCGATGTAGACCACTCGCGAATCCGGAGCCACTTCGTCGGCCACCTGATGGGTGTTGCCCATGGTCGGCACGCCGGCGCCGATGTCGACGAACTGCCTGACCCCCAGGCGCACGAGGTGTCGCACCATCCGGTGCAGGAACAGCCGGTTGGACATCGCGATCGGACGCAGCAGGGGGAACATGGACACGGCACGTTCACCGAACTCGCGGTCGATCGCCCAGTTGGCGGTGCCGCCGAGGTACCAGTCGTACACGCGGGCCACGCTGGGGCGATCGAGGTCGACACCCTGGGGCGGGAACGGGTCGTCTTCGGTGTCGGTCAATTCCTGGTCCTTCCCACCGTGTGTCATATCTGTATCCGCGTCCGGAGGTCCTCGGCGAGCTTCTCGAGGAACTCCACCGTCTCGCCGCGTTCGAGAGCCGCACCGCGCAGCCGGTCCCAGGCGTCCACGAACAGTTCGAAATCGCCCTCGTCCTCGATGTAGACGCCACCGGCCGCGTGCTCGACGAACACGAAGTCCCTGGTGGCGTCGGAGAACCTCATGATCGTGAAGTCGTTGGGCACGAACGACAGCCTGGTGTCGAACGGGAGGACGTGGATGAAGGTCCTCGCGTAGGCCTTCTCCAGGTCGAGCAGGTGCTGGACCTGGTCGAGCGCGACCGACGGATTCGGACCGCCCGGCATCCGGTGGAACACGGCTTCGCCGAGGATGAACCGGTAGTACGGGGGCCGTTTGAGGTCGAAGACCTGCTTGCGTTCCTGCCGGTTGCGCACCAGCGACGTCACGTCGGTCGCCCTGGCCTCACTGAACTGCTTGAGCATGTAGTGCTCGGACTGCAACGGTCCCGGGATGCGTTCGCCGTGCCAGCTCAGGATCTCGGAGGCGGCGGGTTCGAGATCGGTGAACGTGCGGAACCAGTGCGGGACCGCGGACCGGTACCCGGCCCACTGGCCGCGCTGCGAGCTGGCGCGCGCCAGCTCCGTCATCATGTCGACCTCGGTCTTGCTGGCCCCGAAGGCCGCCAGCATCTGCTTGAGGTCCGACTGCTTGACCGAGACGGCACCCGCCTCGATCTTGTTGATCTTTCCCTGTCCACAGTTGAGCAGCGCGGCCACTTCCTGCTGGGTCATCCCAGCCGCAAGCCGGGCGCGACGGATCTCGTTGCCGAGTTGTCTGCGCCGCGATGTCACCGTGCTGGACACCGGCGTCTCCCGCTCTTCACTCCTGGACCAACGAATGGATCACTGTAGTCCACCCGCAGAGGACAGCTCCGCGGTCATGGTGAGGACGCGCTCAACATCCAGGAATAATCGCCGATTCGACCGGCGTGCGCTACCCGAAGGCCCAGTGCCGCGACTTCGTCTCGGCCAGCAACGCGGCCCAGCCCGCGTCGTCGAAGGTCAGCACCGGACCGGGTGCCGACTTGCTGTCCCGAACGCCGACCACTCCGACGGCGCCGAGGTTCACCTCAACACAGTTGCCCCCGTTGGGGCCGCAGAGCCCCGCCGACCGCCACGCGTCATCGGGTAGGACATCGCCGTTTCGGACCAACTGCTCGCGTACCATCTCGCACCTCCTCGATCAACTTCGTCTTGACATCAAGATTAATCGTGCATCATGATTAATCTTGAATCAAGTCGGGGAAGGTGACACGGGTGGTGGACGTCGCAGGACACCGGATCGTCGATGTTGTCGCACAGGGATTCCGCGCACTGACCGCGGAGCCGAAGGCAGCGCTGGACAACAGAGCGACGCTCGACCCCACCCCGGCCCCGCATGATTATTCCGATGAGGTAGTAGTCCTCGGCCGCCTCAAGCCCGGGACGACGACCGAATCCCGCCGCGTGGTGCACGTGTTCAAGCTGGTCCGGGACGTCCTGCACCAGCCCATGGTGACGGCGCGCTGCGGTATGTCGTTGCCCGTCGACGACCTGCAGTGGTTGCCGAGACTGGCCGGCATGCCGTGCGAGCTGTGCGTCATGGCCTCGGCCTCGTAGGGATCACCGACCCCCGGGTGAGCTGACAGCTCCGCAACCGGTCACACACTGCCCAGCAGTGAGGCCGGCTCATCCTCGCGGCCAGCAACACGACGAGGCCCACCGCGCTGAGAGTCGGCCCGTTACGGGGCGGCCCCTCCCAGGGGGCGCAGCCTAGGAGTGCCACACCCAGGAAACCGTGTCCTTCCTCGGATCTGGCGGCGCCGGGAGTCTTGAGAGCACAGGCACTCACGCTCCCGAAGGAGACACCAGCTCATGCAGCTCGACTCGTACCGCACTCTCGGCCGTTCCGGTCTTCGCGTCAGCCCGCTCGCGCTGGGCACCATGACCTTCGACGACGGCACCTGGGGCTCGGCGCAGGAGGACTCGTTCAGGATCCTCGACCGTTACCTCGACGCGGGCGGCAACTTCCTGGACACCGCGAACCAGTACAACGGCGGCGCGTCCGAGGAGACCCTCGGCGCCTACTTCGCCGAGCGCGCGGGGGTCCGGGACCGGGTGGTGCTGGCGACCAAGTTCGGCGGCACCCTGTTCCCCGACGACCCGAACGCGGGCGGGGCAGGCCGCAAGGCGATCGTGTCCCAGCTGGAGGGGTCGTTGCGCCGCCTGCGCACCGACTACGTCGACGTCTACTGGATGCACCAGTGGGACCGGCACACCGCCGCGGAGGAGACCCTGTCCACTCTGGACGGCCTGGTGCGGGCGGGCAAGGTGCGTGCGATCGGCCTGTCGAACACTCCGGCGTGGTGGATCGCGCAGGCGGTCACGACGGCGTCCCTGCGCGGCTGGGAGAACGTGGCCGCCCTGCAGGTGGAGTACTCGTTGCTGGCCCGCACCGTGGAGGGCGAGCAGTTCGGCGCCGCCCGTGCCTTCGGCCTCGGGGTCACTCCGTGGAGCCCGTTGGCCAGCGGTGTGCTGTCGGGCAAGTACTCGCGGGAGACGACGCAGGTGGCCGGCTCGGGCCGGACCGGGTATGCCGCGCCGATGCTGACCGATGCCACGTTCGCCCTGCTCGACGTGCTCGCCAGGATCGCGGGGGAGCTCGGCACGACGGTCGCGGCCGTGGCCCTGGCGTGGGTCCGCCAGCAGCGGGAGGTCACCTCGGTCCTGGTCGGTGCCCGCACCCCGCGTCAGCTCGCGGACAACCTCGCTTCGATCGACGTGACGCTCACGGCCGCGCACCTCGCGGAGTTGGACGCGCTCACGACGCCGCACCTGGAGTACCCTTATCCGTTCCTCGACGAGGTCGGTGTCGGCTACCAGCAGGGCAACACGACGATCAACGGCCTGTCCGCGAAGGAGTTCCAGCGGGCATGAACCGCATGGTGACGGTCCCCGTGTCAGCCCTGGTTAACATCGCGGGTATGCCCACAGCCTCGGCCAGCCCTCTCGGTGAGTTCCTCCGTGCGAACCGCGCCCGGCTGGACCCCGCCGACGCGGGGCTGCCCGGGGCGGGGGGCAGCCGCCGGGTCGCGGGGCTGCGGCGGGAAGAGGTCGCGGTGCTGGCCGGCGTCAGCGCCGACTACTACGCCCGCCTCGAACAGGGCCGGGAGCGCAATCCCTCGGCGCAGGTGCTGGCCGCCATCGGGCAGGCGCTGCGGCTGACCGCGGACGGCAAGGAGCACCTCTTCCGGCTCGCCGGGCTGAACCCCCGGCTGGGCCCGGACACCGGGCGTGACCAGGTCCATCCATCGCTGCTGCGGCTGCTGGAGGCGTTCCCGGCCTCGGCCGCCTACGTGCTGGGCCCCTCGTTCGACGTCCTGGCTACCAACACCCTCGCGAACGCGCTGCTGGCCCCGTTCGGCGACATGCGGAACATGGTGCGGGTTCTGTTCACCCACCCCGAGGCCAGGAACGTCTTCGTCGAATGGCCCGTCGTCGTGCGTGCCACCGTACACGCCCTGCGGCTCAATGCCGGGCGGTTCCCCGACGATCCGGGGATCAGTGGTCTTGTCGAGGAGTTGCTGGAGGTTTCGCCGGAGTTCGGCGACTTGTGGCTCGACCAGTCGGTGGGCGCGCTCACGCGGGCGTTCAAGGTCTTCGTCCACCCCGACGCCGGCCGGGTCGAGCTGACCTACCAGACCTTCGACGTTCACGACGCTCCCGGCCAGCAGCTGCTCGTCGGCACCGCCGAGCCCGGCAGCCGCAGCGCGGAAGCACTGGCCTATCTGGCTTCTCTGTACCCGGCGGGCTGACCCCGGGCTTCTCTGGACGGAGCACCACCATGCCCTTCGCCGACGAACTGATCGGCGCCCACACCGTCCGCGCCCTCGTCACGGCCCTGCGGACCGTGTCACCGCGGGCGCGGTTGTCCGGACTTCGCGCGGCCGAATCCGCCCTGACGCCGCTGGCGCTGCGGGAACGCAGCGACCTCGTGCGGGACGCCCTGCTCGACGACCTGCCGGGTGACTACGCCTCGTTCGCGGCGGCCATGCGCGCCGCGGCCGTCAAGGCGCCGTCGTTCACCGGATGGCTGATCTGGCCGGTGACCAGCGCGGTGGCGACGAAGGCCATCGACGAGGGCGGGACGGACACCTTCGACGACGCGCTGGCACTGCTGGTGGAGCTGACGCCGAGGCTGTCGTCGGAGTTCGCGCTGCGCGCCCTGCTCAACCACGACCTCGGGCGTGCGCTGGACACGATCCTCGGCTGGACCCGGTCCGGCAGCGAGGACGTGCGCCGTCTCGCGTCGGAGGGAACGCGTCCGCTGCTGCCCTGGGCTGTCCGTGTGCCCGGCATCGCCGCCGAGCCCAGGGTCACCGTGCCGATCCTCGACGCGTTGTACCGGGACGACAGTGAGTACGTGCGGCGCTCGGTCGCCAACCACCTCAACGACATCAGTCGCCGGGACCCGGACCTCGTCGTGGCGACCGCGACCGCGTGGCTGGCCGCGCCCGGCCACGACACCGACAACACCGCGCGTGTCGTGCGGCATGGTCTGCGCACGCTCGTCAAGCAGGGGCATCCCGGTGCGCTGGCACTGCTGGGATTCGCGCCCGCGCGCCTGGACGTGACCGGCCCGCTGCTCGCCTCCGACACCGTGACGATCGGGGAGACGCTGTCGTTCACGGCCTCGGTCCGCAACCTCGAACCAGTGCCCGCACGGCTCGCGATCGACTACATCGTCCACCACCGCAAGGCCAACGGCAGCCTGACCGGCAAGACCTTCAAACTGACCACCCGGACCGTCGAGCCCGGCGAGACCTACCAGCTCAGCCGGGAGCACTCGTTCCGGGTGATCACCACCCGCCGCTACCACCCAGGGCGGCACGCGCTCGAACTGCAGATCAACGGAGTGCTGTCCGGCCGGGCCGAGTTCGTCCTGCTGGAACCGAGGTAGCGGCTGTGGTGTTGCTGTCGGCCAGCGCGAGGGCGCGTTGCCGCACCGCGTCGGGGGATTGTCAGGCAACACCACCCGGCCCGTGGCGCCAGCCGGGAGGCCACCCTGGTGGGCACGAACCGCCGCACGGTGCGCTCCGTGATGTCCATCCGGTCCGCGAGCTCGCCGTCCAACGCGGCCGGGACGACGACAACGACAGCAACCGCAGCAGCCGCGAGGTAGTGTCGATCACGCCACCAGCATTCAGTTCTCCGCCTGGTTGTTCCACATCCGCAACACGTCGACGCGGCCGTCCGGCGCGAACGTCAGAGTCCACAGGTTGTCGAACTCGCCGAACTCCGTGTAGGTGCCACGACCACGCACGGCGGCGGTGTCGCCGGTGATCATCAGGATCTCCCACTGGAACGTCCAGCCGTTCCGCTGCCAGTCGTCGCGGCTCTGCCAGCCTTCGACGATCTCGTCGCGCCCGATCCAGTCCGTCTCGTACGGCCACTCGTGGTACTCGGCGTCACTGGTGAACAGCGCTTCGATGTCGGCCCGTTCACCGGTCGACCACGCGTGCACGTAGCGCTTGATCCAGCCCTCGACGACGTCGTGTTCCGGCATGGTGACGTCTCCTTCCTCTCTCCTGGGTCGATCCTCGTGCCGGGCGAGAAAACGGAGAAGGGTCGCTCTTCCTGGGTGTGTGGCACCCAGGAAGAGCGACCGCACCGGTTCAGAGATCGACGATCCTCGTGTCGGCGCTGCTGGTCGCCAGACCTGGGCCGTGCGCCGAGGCCGGGCTGCGAAAACCGGCGTCGGTAGGAACCGGCCGGGACGACTTCGGTCCGGAAAGGAGCGTCGGACCGGTGTGATCCGACAGACACCCGATCGGGGGTCGCGGGCCGTTTCCAGGACCGGAAGCGTCCGGGTTGACGGCTACCGTTGGGCAAGATTCGAGAGGAGCTTGTGATGACCGACCAGGAAGAGCGTGACGACGCCGGGCTCACCGACGCGGAGGCACGGGCACGGCAGGTGCGCGGACTCTACGAACAGCTCGAGCAGCGCCTGCTGGGCAGGACGTGGACGCTGCCGGAACTCGCCGTGGGCTTCACCAACGACGCGGCCTACGTCGGCCGCCTGGTGCTCGCGGCCGAGCGCACGTGGGACATCGACGGCGATGTGGATGCCGAGCTGCGGCACAAGCTCGCCGAGTGCCTGTGGTGGGTCTTCGTGCTCGCCGACCGTCTCGACATCGACCTGCCCGACGCCTACACATCCACGATGGACAAGATCCGCGGGGGACTGGAGCAGTCCGTCCGGCGCATGACCTAGGGGGCCACGGGGTCACGCAGAATGGTGCGCAGGTGCTCCTGAGGGGTGGTGGCGGTGAAGGGATCCAGGTGAATCTCGTGGTGCGCGCCGACGCGCCGCAGGTGCCGAGCCGACGCGAAGGCACCCAGCCGCGCGAGTGTGCCGAACTCCTCCGCGAAGGGGCCGTGGTGTGTGACCTGCACGACCAGTCGTTCGGGCAGGGTGAAGAGCGTCAGGTCGTCGTCGGCCGAGGGGGCGGCGCGGCGCGCGGACGCGAGGTCCTCGGCCGTGGTGTCGTCGCCGACCTGCGCCAGCACGCGGTATTCGAGCATGTCGATGGGGTTGACGCTGTAGAAGTCGGCGATCTCGACGGGGGCGGCGTCGGTGGGGTAGTGGTAGAGGATCTCGACGACGTCAACGGCGCCGTTCGACCGCGGCAGGGCGGCTGCGATCGCCGCGACGAGCGCTTTCTTGCGGTAGAAGCTGTCCGTGCCAGGGCGTCCGTTGCCGGTGGTGGAGACGAACGTGGCGGCGGGTGCCCGGACGAGCTCGGGCGTGTCGGCGGCGTGCAGGTGCGCGGTCGCCGGAATGGCTTCGGTGGCTGTGATGTCCATGCGAGTTCTCCCGAGTTCTCTGCTGCTGGTTGTCAGCGTCGGCGGCTTTCGCCACCGTCGACGACGAGTTCGGCTCCGGTGACGAAACCGTTGGTGGCCAGGAAGAGCGCGGCTTCAACGGCTTCGGTTGCCTGTCCGAGCCGCCCGAGTGGAACCCCCTCGGCGAGCCGGCTCCGCAGCCGGGTGCGAGCGGCCTCGTCGTCACCGGCGTCGGCGAGGAGCCCTGGTGTTTCGATGTAGCCGGGGGCAAGGGTGTTGACGCGAATGCCGCGCGGGGCCAGTTCGTTGGCCCAGACCCGGCCCAGTGCGTGCACGGCCGCTTTCGACGCCCCGTACACGCCGAAGGACGGTGTGCCGGTGAACGCGGCCGTCGATCCGTTCAGGATGACCGAGGAGCCCTCGTGGAGCAGGGGCAGTGCCTTCTGGACGGTGAGGACCACACCGCGCACGTTGGTACGGAAGATCTGGTCGAGGTGCTGCTCGGTCACCTCCTCCAGCGGCGCGAAGGACCCGCCGCCCGCGTTGGCGAACAGGACGTCGATTCCCTCTCCGGAGGCGGTGATCGTGTCCATGAGCCGGGCGATGTCGGCCGGTTCGGCCATGTCGGCGCGCACCGGCGTCGCCCCCTCTCCGATCTGCTCCGCCGCCGCGGCCAACTCCGGTGCGCGGCGGCCCGTCAGGTAGACGTGCGCTCCTTCCTCGGCGAACCGCCGGGCGGTGGCGAGCCCGATGCCTGAGCTGCCCCCGGTGACCACCGCGGTCCTGCCGTCGAGCTGACCCATGTGCTGCGTACCTCCGTAGCAGACGTCGAGGTGCCCTGTTGCGCCTCGTCTGCGACGGTACGAGGAGTTCCGGACAGGTTCGGCCCGGAATTCTCGCTATCCTCGTGGTGTGCTCAGCGCCTCACATCGCCTGCTGCGGTTGCTCACGGTGCTCTCGACCCGTCCGGAGTGGACCGCTGCCGAACTCGCCGAGCGTCTCGGGATCCACGAGCGGACAGTGCGCCGGGACATCGCGAAGCTGCGGGAGCTCGGCTACGGCATCGACGCGGCGACCGGGCCTCACGGTGGGTACCGGCTGGGCCAGGGCACACAGATGCCGCCCTTGAGCCTCGACGACGATGAGGCTTTGGCAACGGCGATCGCGTTGCGTCAGCTGGCCTGGCGCAGTCCCGGCGGTGAAGGCCACGCGGCGCTCGGCGCGTTGGTGAAGCTTCAGCGGTCCCTGCCGCGGCGGGTGGCTGATTCCCTGCGCCGCTTCGACTCCGTGGTCGCCGAGGCCGGCGACGCACCGGAGGCCACGGCGTGGGGGCAGGTGGATCCCGTGGTCCTGGCAGGGCTCGCGGGTGCCTGCCGGGCGGGCGAGCGCGTCCGCCTGTCCTATCGCGACCGGCGGGGCAGCGGCAGCGACCGCGAACTGGAGCCACGCCAGGTGGTCCGCACCGCGCACCGCTGGTACCTCGTCGCCTGGGATCTCACCCGCGACGACTGGCGCGTGTTCCGTGCCGACCGGATCCGCGACGTCACCGTCACCGGCCGGGCAGATCCACGGCGCCCGGAAGTCGACGCGGCCGCGATGGTCGAGGCGGCGATCACCAGCACCCCCTACGAGGTCCATGCCGACGTGGCGATCCCCCGTCCCCTGACCGCGGTGCGCGCGCTCATCCCGGCGACGGTGGCCCGGCACCGCGCCGATGGCCCCGAGACCACCATCACCCGGCTCGGCGGGCCCAGCGCGCAGTGGATCGCCGACTACCTTCTCCGGCTCGGAGTGCCCTTCCGGGTCGTCGCACCCGATGAGGTGCGACTGCTCGTCGTCGAACACCTCCAGCAACTCCTCGCCCTGCAGCGAAACGAGCCCGACATCCCAGCGCACTAGGGCCTGTGTCGAAGTGGGTCAGAGCCATTCGTTGATCGCGGCGATGTGGACGGTGGCTTCGTAGCGGACGGCGAGTTTGCCGAACCGGGTTAGCGACTGCTCGGTAGCGTTTGAGCAGGTTGATGCCGCATTCCACGGCGTGGCGCTGCTTGTGGGGTCTGGGGGGCGAAGGCCGGCACACGGAGGCGAACGAGGGGGCGCAGATGGCACAGGACGGGAACAGAGGCCGGGGCAGCACGATGTGGGACAGGTGCCGTGAGATCGCTACCCGCCGGACGCCGGGACCCCCGACCGCGTGAATGTCGACGGGGTCATCTTTCACCTGGTCCCCGACACTGGATATTGAGCGACAGCCCGCTCACCCGGGCCGGTCAGCAGCCGCTGTCCACGTCGTCGAGGCCGGACCGGTGGCCCTCCAACCAGTCGTCGGCGGCCGGTTGGGCCGGTGCGGGCGTCGGGGTGGTTCGGGATGCCTGGAACGTGTAGCGGGTCTGGCTGTGGGGCGCCTTGCCGAAGGCCAGCACCTTGGCCGGTGTCACGGCAAAGACGGCTGCCCGGTGGTCATCGCCGCCGGGGTCGCGGAACTGGCCGTCGACCACCTCGAACGGCCAGTCGAGCTTGTCCCGCCACATCCGTGCCAGCCGGTTCAGCGTCGGTTCGTCACCGATCCGCGCCACGGTGCCCTCGACGACCACGTCGAGGCCTGAGCGGTAGGAGTTCGAGCCGGTGGTGAGCGCGCAGCGCGGGTTTGACTCGAGGTTGCGGGCCTTCTGCTCGTGTGCTCCGGTGCAGAAGTGCAGCTTGCCGTCCAGCCACATCGCGGGTAGCGGCGCCACGTGCGGGCGTCCGTCCCGGCGCACGGTGGACAGCCAGAACATCTCCGACTCCCGCAGCACCTGCTCGACGTCGGTCCAGGGTACGGCCGTGCTGCCCGGCTCACTGAACTCCGTGACGAACTGCCCTCTCGGCTCGGTCACCGTCATCACTCCTCGTGGCGAACGACTATCACCAGGTACCGACCATTCGGACAGGACGAACTCATCGCCGCGGGCGGGCTTCAGGTGCTGCCCGGTCGCCACGAGCGAGGATGGCGGCCACCTCCGGTGCGCGGTACAGGAACCCGACGTGGGAGGTGTCCAGGATGTGGACGTCGTACGGCTTGTCCGGGGTCAGCGCGTCCGCTTCCGTGATCAGCCTGTCCTGCATGGCTGTCGGGAGTGAACGACCGGCCATGATCGCCGCCTTCAGCCTGGCGAGCAGGTCGCGGACGTGCGGTAGTTGGCTCGGCCGGCCCGAGCACAGCCGGTCACCCGCGTTCGACGCGGCCGGCGAACCAATCAGGTTGGCGGCGAACTCGGGCTTTCCCATGTACAGGTCGGTGCCGAGCGTGAGACGGGCTGAACCGGTCGAAAGGACCGGCGGAGCAGCCGTCTCAGGCAGCCGGAGACGGACATCCAAGGCCAGTGGGAGCCGCATCCGCTCCGCTTCCCAAAACGTGATCGCGGCGACCGCAGAGCACCACGGGGTGTGTCCGGCCGCTCACGATGGGGACGGCGACCCTCGACACCGGCGGACTCAATCCCGGTGATCTCAACCGTGGATCGAATTGTTGATTTTCGAGGAACTCGACACGCCACGAGCTGAGTTGCGAATCCTTGGTGCCGCTTCAGCGGCTGCCGGCGATCGGTGCGTCAGCGCGCGTGTTGCAGGTCGGTGAGGAGGTGGAGATCATCGACGGGTCCCACGTGGGCAAGCATGGAAAGGTCGTTGGCGTTGGAACAGGAACGGCATGGGATCGCTTCATCCGCCGCGCCGAATCACAGTGCGCCGCGGGGCAGCTCCGTCAGTGGCAGAAGCGGGCGGTCGAGAGCCACGTGATGCCGCTGCCGGCGCTGCCCCGGCGCGATCAGTCGCCCGGCGCCGGCACGGACAGATGCTGGTGGATCATCTGCCAGACGCCGTCGCGCCGCTGGAAAACACGGGTCCCGCGGGACTGGATCTCGACGCCGTCCGCCACGACGCGGTCGAGTCCCCATGCCACGGCCAGGTCGCCGTACGCACGGATGGTGAGGTCGGGGATGTCGAACTCGATCGGCCCGGGTGACGCCTGGAGGCCGCGACGGCACACCTCGCGGACCTCGTCGATCCCGGTGTACCGCAGCGGTCCGGTGTGCTCATAGGACACGATGTCCGACGCGACGTGCTCCATCAGCCCGTCGAGGTCCTTCGCCGCCGTGCGGTCGAACCACTGCTCGTGCACCGCCCGGACCTCGGCATCGGAGACCTCCGGCGTCCCGGTCGTGTCCGCGAACGAGTGGTGCTCGTGCGTGACGACCCACCGGCCCGCCACCTTGGTGAGGCCGACAGTCAGCCGCAGTCGATGCTCGGGGTCGCGATCGAGGTCCGCGGGCGTGCCGCACCGCAGCAAGGCGACGGCGAACGCGACGTCCGTGCCTGCTGTGACGTCGAGCGAGTCGATCTCGAACACCGCGCCGGACGCCTGCCACTCGAAGAAGCCCGGCCAGGTCTCGCGGTAGGCCTCGATGCCGCGCACGCCCTGCTCGGGCGGCGGGACGTCGAACATGACGATGTCCGTGGCATGGTCGGCAAGCACGGCGGAAAGGTCGCCGTTGTGGACGGCGCTGGCCCAATGTTCGATGAGGTCGCGGATCTGCTGTTCGTCGGTCATGGTCGGTTCCTCCTCGTCGATACGCTGTACAGGTGGAACCCACGGCATCGCGGGAATTCATCGCAGCGGCGGCGACCGTGCGGGATGGGCGTGTGACCGCGCCTGGCGACCTCGTCGCCGCCGCTCGCGGTGGCGACGTCGACGCGTTCGATCGTCTGGTCGCGCCGTACCATGACGAGTTGCAGGCACACTGCTACCGGATGCTCGGCTCGCTGCAGGACGCCGAGGACGCGCTGCAGGAATCGCTCGTGCGAGCGTGGCGCAGCGTCGGCAATCTCGACGACCGCGGCTTTGTTCGAGCGTGGCTCTACAAGATCGCGACCAACCGCTGCCTTACCGCGATCGAGAGGCGCGGCCGCCGCGAGCTGCCCGTCGACGTCGACCCCGGAACACCCGCCACCGAGATCAACTGGCTCGAACCGTACCCCAGCACCTCGCCCGAGGCGCACTACCTCGCCCGCGAGAGCGTCGAGCTCGCGTTCGTCGCCGCACTGCAGCACCTGACCGCGATCCAGCGGGCAGTGCTGATCCTGCGCGACGTGCTCGGCTTCTCCGCGGCCCAGGTGGCCGAGCAGCTGGATACATCCCCTGCATCGGTGAACAGCGCCCTGCAGCGAGCCCGGAAAGTGATCGGCTCGGCCGCGCCGACCCAGCACACCGTGCTGCGCGACCTCGGTGACGAGGCGATCGGCGCGATCGTGACCCGCTGGTCCGACGCCTGGCACCGCGGCGACGTCGACGCGATCGTCGCCATGCTCGCCGACGACGCGCGTTACTCGATGCCGCCGCTGCCCGAGTGGTATCGCGGCAGGGATGAGATCCACGACTTCCTTCTCCGCGGGCCCCTGCGGTCTCGCTGGCGATTCCTGCCCACCAGAGCCAACGGCCAACTGGCTTTCGGCACCTACATGTGGGACCAGGCCGCCGGACAGTACCTGCCCGGCGGCCTGGACGTCCTCACGATCCAGGGCGGCCACGTCACCGAGGTGACCGCCTTCCTCACCGCCGACCTCACCCGGTTCCGGCTACCGGCGCGCATCCGTCACTGAGCGACAACCGAGCACGACGCAGTCCGACGCGTGCTGCTTGACGCGGCTAGACAGCACCCTGCTGTTCCAGCCATTTCAGAATCGCTTGGTTTGTTTCTTCCGGCTTCTCTTGCTGGATCCAATGACCGCAATCCAGATTGACCACGTCCACATTGGGCACGAACTCCTTCAGGCTTTCGGACTTCGAAACTGCGTCCCGGTCGCCATAGATCATGAGCGTGGGCTGTTGGATGATCGGGTTCACGTCCGCCAGCAAGCGCCAGTTGCGGTCGAGGTTCCGGTACCAGTTAATGCCGCCCGTGAACCCCGACGTTTCGAAGGCGGAGACGAAAACAGCCAGTTCGTTGTCGCTCAGCAAGGGCTCGCCCAGTGGTGTTTCCGCGTTGGCGAGATTGATCATCGCCATCCCTGGCGCCGGCTCTCCCAGTGGCTCGTTCTTTCGGTACAGGTTGCGGAGGAACCGGGAAGTATTCTCTTCCAATACCGCGTCCGCGACGCCTGGCTGTCGATTGAAGTGGACAAAGTAGAAGTCGCCGCCAAGTATTTCTTCCATGAACTCGATCCAGGGTTTTTCTCCGCGCTCCTGGTAAGGCAAGCTCAGATTGATCACTTTGTCGACACGGTTTGGATGCAGTAGGGTCAGTCCCCAAACGACCATTGCGCCCCAGTCGTGACCGACAAAGGTGGCGTCTTCGTATCCGTAGTGATCGAGAAGTGCGATGAGATCACCCGACAGGTGTGCAATGTCGTAGTCTGTTACTTCGGCCGGACGGGATGAGTTGCCATAACCCCGCTGGTTTGGGACGATGACGTGGTAGCCCGCTGCGGCAAGGGCGGGCATCTGATGCCGCCAGGAAAAGGCGTGCTCTGGCCAGCCGTGGCAGAGCACAATGGGTTTTCCCGCATTCCGTCGGCCTGCTTCGAAGACTTCGAGTTCCACGCCGTTGACTGAAACAAGGGTGGACTTGGGAAAATTGGTTGGATTGAACATGCATTCCTCTTCGTATTTTCGGTGTGATCAGGCGACGAAGGTGCCCGAAGACAGCGTCGGCACACCCCAGATGGGCCGGGGACCGACCCGGTCGTGGGTAGCGGGACTCGTCGGGGAGGTCATGTCGCCATCTTGCCGACCAAACCGGTCACCCCATGACCGGTTTATGTGAAAGTGTTGTCGGGGTGCGAATCGACCGGCTGGTGGCCATCCTCCTCTTGCTGCAACAGCGCGAGCAGGTCACAGCAGCAGAGGTCGCCCGAGAGCTGGAGGTCTCCGAGCGCACCGCCCGCCGCGACCTCGACGCCCTGGCCATGGCCGGGGTGCCCGTGTACTCCATGCAGGGCCGAGGCGGCGGCTGGCGCCTCGTGGGCGGCGCCCGCACCGACCTGTCCGGGTTGACCGTGCGTGAGGCCCGCGCCCTGTTCCTGGTTGCCGGTCAGGCCTCGGCCGCGACGCCGACCGTGAAAGCAGCTCTGCGCAAGCTCGTCCATGCCCTGCCGGAGCCCTTCCGGGCGCAGGCCGAGGCAGCAGCGTCGTCGTTGGTCACGGACCCACAACGATGGGGGTCGAGTCGGGTCGAGCCCCGACCACCTCGCTTCCTCGACGAACTCCAGGACGCGGTGATCCGCGGCGTCCAGGTGCGACTCGGCTACGTCGACCGCGCAGGCACCGAAACCGAGAGAACCGTCCACCCGCTGGGCATCGTCGCCAAAGGTCCGTCGTGGTACCTCGTCTCCAACACCGAAACCGGCCGGCGAACATTCCGGATCGACCGCGTGTCGTCCGCCGACCCGACCGACGAGCCCGTGCACCGACCCGAGGACTTCGACCTCGCCGAGAGCTGGCGCGAGATCGCCGACGAGGTCGACCGCAAGCGAACGCCCCTCGAGATCCAGGCGGTATGCGCGCCCCACGGGATGGCCCTGCTCCGGATGGCGTTCGGCGGTCGGCTCGAGGTGGGAGGCGCCACGACCGACGGCCGCATCGAGGTCGTGATCCGCGGCCGCGACGAGTACGTGCTCGCCGGCGAGCTTGCCGGGCTGGTCGAATGGATCGAGGTGACCGGCCCTCCGGGGGTGCGAGACCACCTGGCCTCGATCGGCAACGCGCTCGTCGAGCGATACGGCTGAGACCGCCCCACAGTTCCTGGAGCACCCCGACCATCCGGGCCCGTGCCGGCGGCTTCACCGATCAGAAATCCTCCGTCACGTCGTCAGTTCTGGTAGCCCCCTCGCACCGGTGGAAGGACTGATGAACGTGACCGACGCCAGACCGCTGGGTGCCGGCCAGGCCACGTTCATCGCGGCGGTCCGCTCGGCCGATACGGCGCGGTTCGCGCTCGTCACGGAGCGCCACCGGCGTGCGCTGCACGGGCCCAGCAGCTCGTCTAGGGCGGTCGGTGAAGCCGGTGCTGCGTAGACGCCCCTTATGGTCGCGGGCACCGAGCAGGCAGCCCGCCGACCCGGCCCGGGGGGCGTATGGGGGGCGATCACCGGATGCGGAATGATCATCTTCTGACGCGTTGCCGCAGGTTGAATGGCCAGGTCAGGCGTGGTTGTGGCGGTGCCCCTGGTGCGACTCGAGCGCACACTGGACGTTGAACAGTGGATCGACTCTTGGGGAAGAGCGATGTCTGTCAATAGTGAGCAGGTGCAGGAGGCGCGAGACGCGGTGCGAGAGATGGACTCGGTAGAACGTCGCGCCGTGAACAGCGAACGCGAAGCGTAGGCGCGCACGGCGACATACGGTTCGCGTCCCTCCGTCAGTGAGCGGTGGTCGGCGCCCAGTCACGCACCCTGAACCAGGTGTAGACCGGCCTCTGCAGAGAGGGCCTTGCCCCTGCGACGCGGGGTCCGGTGCCGCGGACCAACTCCGGCCCGACAAGCCCGACCGGCACGCGATCGGTAAGAGCATCGATGCCCTGCTGACCGCGGCGATGGCCGTCACCTGCTGACGCGAGCTGGCGGCCAAGCCGTGCCGCGCCTCGGCTTCGCCGCGCCGGCGACGAGCACCGTCGAGGTTGACCGCGGCCAGCAGCCCCGTGGCGATCAGAGATCGCGACCGCCATTCTCGGGTTGTTCATTCGGTGGAACCTCTAGGAAAGCCTTGAGCACGCCCGGTGGCGGCAGCACCGGTTGTGGGCCCGGAACGTAGCCACCGCGCCGATTCGAGGTCAATCCTGCTCGCGAACGGCACCAGAGTATTCGTATGACCAGAGCAGTCATTCCAACCCATTCGCACTACGCGGAAACCCAGCGCGTTTCACCGGTGGCATGCAGCTACCCCGGACCGGCCACGCACCGTGTTCGTCGTCTGACTTCATTGCCCGCAAGGGCAATCGATCCTGGCAATGCCGCCTTCCCGGCAGGTACTCTCTCGTCCCGATCGAGAGCTCGTCACAACGCGTGATTTCGCCGAATGGACCAGCGGGGTGGGCATGGGTATCGTGACCGAACGGACGTCGACGTATGTGACGAGGGCGCTGGAACTGTTCGCCGATTACGGTGACCGCGAGGCGCTCGTCCAGCACGACCGGCGTCTTTCGTATAACGAACTGCGCACCCTGGTGCTCCGAATGGCTGCCACTCTGCGGGCATCCGGCGTCCGGCCGGGCGCGAACGTCCTGATAATGGTCGCGCACCCGCTCGAAGGCCCAATTCTGCAACTCGCCGTCCACGTGCTCGGCTGCCGATCGTTCTGGGTCGCGCCGGTCACCGCGCGTCGCGAGATCCTCGACTACGTGGCGCGGTGCGACGCCGACGCCTTCATCTACGACCCCCGCACACAGGGCGAGTTCGCCGCCGAGATCGGTGACTCCCTCGCGGTGCCAGTGTTCTGCCTCGGTCCCGGCGGCCACGGCCCCGACCTGCTCGTAGAACAGGAGAGCGCCGCCCCCGCGGACCCCGCCGACCTGATCTCGGCCGACCACGAGCCGGAGGCCGTCTTCCAGACCAGCGGCACCACCGGCACACCGAAGCTGGTGCACCTGCGCCACTCGTTCTTCCAGGGACTGCTCGCGATCTCCGAGAAGCAGTTCGTCGCCGCGGGCGCGCCCGTGCTGCGCCACGTGTCCAGCTCGCCGATGTGGCTGGTCAGCGGGCAGGGCACGGCGTTCATCAACCTGTTCACCGGTGGCGTGTTGTTCCTCGAGGACGCGTGGACCCCGGGGAAGTTCCTCGCGGCCGTCGAACGCGAGCGGATCAACTCCACCTTCATGTCACCGCCGATGCTCTACGAGGTGCTGGACCACCCGGCGGCCCGGACGACCGACATGAGCGGGATGTTCACGTTCAACGTCGGTGCCGGCCCGGCCGCCCCGTCGCGGCTGCGGCAGGCGATCGACCTGTGGGGGCCGGTGATCCGCATCGTCTACGGCCTGTCCGAGTCGGTAGTGATCACCGCGCTGCCGGGGCTGACCGACGATCCCGAGCACCCGAGGCGGATCCGGTCGGCCGGCACCCTGTACGCCGACGCGCGGCTGGAGATCCGCGACGAGGACGGCAGGCCGGTACCGACCGGTGTGGACGGTGAGATCTGGACCACAGGCAGGCTGACCTTCGCCGGGTACTGGGGCCAGCCGGAGCTGACCGCCGAGACGATCGTCGACGGCTGGGTGCGCACCCGCGACATCGGACACCTCGACTCCGACGGCTTCCTGTACATCGTGGACCGCGCCACCGACATGATCATCACGCACCGCCGGTCCTGGAACATCTACTCCCGCCCGATCGAGGACGTGCTCGCCGCGCACCCGCAGGTGCGGGCAGCCGCGGTGATCGGGGTGCCCGACCCGGCGATCGGCGAGGTGGTACACGCCTACGTCGTGCCGGTCGACGGCGCGACGGTGACCGGCGACGAACTGTCGGCGATGGTCGCCGAGGAACTCAACGACATGTGGCAGCCGCGCACGGTCGAGTTCGTCGACGCGCTGCCGCTGACCAGGGCGAACAAGATCGACAAGAAGGCGTTGCGGGCGTGGTACGCCGCCGCGCACCCGCCGGTCGGGATCGGCGGTTAGCCCGTGGGCGCGCGGGGGCGGTTCGTCGCGCTGTTCGCCGCCGACGTGGTGTCGGCGCTCGGCACCAGGGTGTCGATGGTGGCGATCCCGTGGCTGGTGCTGGTCACCACCGGCAGCGCGACGAAGATGGGTCTCGTCGCGGCCGCGGAGATGCTGCCCTACGTCCTGTCGGGGGTGCTGGCCGCACCCCTCGCGGACCGCTTCGGGGTCCGCCGCACGACGATCGTCACCGACACCGCCAGCGCCCTCGCCATGGCGGGCATCGCCGCCGCACCACAGCTCGGGTTCGGCTCGCTGCTCGTGCTCGTCGCGGTCGCCGGTGCGACCAGGGGCCTCGGCGACCGGGTGAAGCACGTGATGCTGCGCCCGCTCGCCGAGGAGGCCGGGATCGCGCTCATCCGCGTGACCTCGGCCTACGAGGGGTTCGCCCGCACCGCGATGCTGCTGGGCAGCGCCGGCGGCGGGCTGCTCATCGCCTGGGCCGGCCCGCTCGGCGCCATCTGGGTGGACGCCGCGTCGTTCGCGTTGTGCGCGCTCGTCGTCGCGGTGCTGGTGCGGTTGCCGGAGGACGCGTTCACCCGGCAGACCCCGGACACCAGGGAGCCGTACCTCGTCGCGCTGCGGGGTGGGTTCCGCGTCCTGTGGCGGGACGACCTGCTGCCCGGGATGATCGCGATGCTGTTCGTGATCAACATGTTCAACCAGGCCGGTATCGCCGTGTTCGTCCCGCTGTGGGTCGAGGAGGTACTGCACACGCCGGAGGCGCTGGGGCTCGTGCTCGGCGCGTTCGCGGCCGGTGCGGTGCTGGGCAGCGTCGTGTTCACCGCGATCGCGCCGAAAGTGCCCATGTACCGGACCTTCATGCTCGGCGCGCTGCTCGCCTGCGCGCCGCGGCTGCTGGTCCTCGGCCTCACCCACGACGTGGTGCTCGTCTGCGTCGTCTCGTTCCTGTCCGGTCTCGCGCTGGCCGCGGTCAACCCGGTGCTCGGCGCGATGCTCTACGAACGGGTGCCGCCCGAGCTGCAGACCAGGGCGTTCGGTGTGTGCACGGCGATCACCTTCGTGGGCATCCCGATCGGTGCCGTGCTCGCGGGTCTCACCGTGAGCGGTCTCGGGACCGACACCGGGATCCTCGTGGCCGGCGTGGTGTGCGTGGTCGCCACCGGCACGCCGTGGCTCTGGTCGCGGCGCCGTCGCACCGTGCCCGCCACCACGACGCCACCACCGGTGGCCGAGGTCGGCGAGGCCCGGTGACGGTGTCCGTGTCAGTTCGGCCACGCCGGAAAGCGGCCGAGGAACCCGAGCATCCGGTCGGCCACCGGCGCGTCCCCGGGGACCTCGACCCGGTGGCCGAAGACGGCGTCCGGGCCCCAGATGGCGGACGAGTCCCCGTGGCCAGGCCGCCCCGATCCGCAGCACGGCGGCGCAGTCCTCCTCGTCGAGGCGCGGGTCGACGCCGATCGACACGGCGTCGCGGGCTTGATCAGGACCGGCACCCTTCACGGACCCAAAACGGGGGGCGTATGGGGGCGATCACCCGGGTTCCGCCAGTTCCAGTCGGACGGACCCGGACTCGGCATGATCATTTTTCAGGGCGTCATCGCAGGTCGAACCCGCTGGTCAGGGATGGTTTGCGGTGGTGCCCCCGGCGCGATTCGAACTGCATCCACACGCAACCGTACCCGACGTGAGCTGCTGGTTTCCGCCACGGTGGAGATCCCACGTCGCCGTCGCGGCCAGGGCGGTGACGTCCGATGACCGCGATGACCGAGTCGGCTGGGTTACGCGAGCAGGTGTCTGCCGAGGAGTGGGTGCGGCGTGTGTGCACCTTGCTGGTTGCTGGTGTGGCGGCGTACGCGTCGTATCAGCACCAGCGTGACTACGCCCGAGTCGGTGGTTCCGATTCGCTTGGCGCGGCGTTGTGGCCGTTGTCGGTGGATGGTCTGCTGGTGCTGGCCACGGTCGGGGTGCTCAAGGCTGAGCAGCTCAGTCGCCGGGGGCGGGTTGCGGTGTGGGTGTCGTTCTGGCTGGGCATCTCGGTGTCGCTGGTCGCTAACATCTCCGCGGCCCCGTCGTTGACCCTGCAGCCGATCTTGGTGGCGGGTTGGCCGCCGGTGGCGCTGCTGCTGGCCGTCGAGCTGCTGGCCCACGGTCCCAACTCTCGCCAGCACACCGAGACCGCGCAGGCCACATCGATCACCGAGCAAGCCGCACCCGAGACTGACCAGACCGCGACTGCGGCTGGAACGACCATTCCGACGCCGGTTCGAGACCACGAGGGCGTCGTCGAGACCAGTGGTGCGAGTGGTGGCGAGACCGCGAATGTGATCACTCTCGCTGGAGTCTCACCGCACGACGCGTCGACGGCCGAGCCAACTGCCCAGGAGATCATGTGGTCGCACTTCCAGCGTGAGCAGGCCGACGGGCGGACTCCGACCGGCGCTGAGTTGGACCGGGTGGCGGGCACCAACAACTATGGCCGCACCGTGCTGCGGCAGTGGCGTAGCGAGGGCCGCATCCCGCCCGCCGACCAACAGCAGCGGGTGCGAGGGGGTGTGGGATGACCGCCCAGCTCCCGCCGGTCCCGCCTGGTCCGGCCGACACCACCCATCCACGGCGGGCGTTGGCCCGGCTGGCGTTGTCCTTCGCCTACCGGGAGGCCGCCGAGTTCGCTGCAGGGGGAGTGCCGACCGTGAGCGACGAGTTCGGCGACGCCTACGACTACGTCGACCACGCCGCACGCCTAGTCTCCATGGTCCAGGACGTCCTGAACCGGGCGGTGGTCTACGCCCGCGAGCGAGGCGGCCGGTGGGACGACATCGCCGAAGCCGTGAACCTCACCGCCGACCAGGCCCGCGACCAGTACACCCCTGTGATCGGCGATTGGGAGGACGCCCTCAACCGGCCGTGGGAACGTACCGGCCGGTTCCTGTCCAGCCGGATGCCAGACGGCACCACCGAGCCCGACGAGACCGCAGCCGACCTCGATCAATGGTGCCTACGGCACCTGGAGGACAACAGCGGTGCCCGGCACAACGCCCGCCACGGGGGCATCGACGACCGCATGGTCTCGGCCAACCTGCCCGAGCACACCCCGGTCACCGAGATGACCAGCCTGTCCCGCACTGCGGCCTACCTCGTCGAGCGTGGCGACAAGACGACACAGGCCGAGCGAGATGCATACGAGACCCGCAAGAGGATCTTGAGGGCCAGGCTCGATCAGGTCGGGACATAGGGTTCCGCTGCGCTGTATGACAGAAGGGGCTCGTCAGATGACGAGCCCCTTCCTTGTGCTCAGGGACGTGATGAACTTGTCGACGTTGTCCAGCGCGCTGGTCGAGAGGCCGTGAGCGGCGAGAGCGCTGGAGATGTCCTGGTCAAGGAGTCCTTGGTCAGCGATCTCACCCAGGATTCGGCGGGCATCTCGTCGTCCGGGTTTGTCGTGATAGCCGTTGTTCCCAGCCCAGACCAACCTGTCGAGGTGATCAGCAAGAGCCGGATGCGGCACAGTCGTCTGCCCGGTGCTGAGATTGAGTGCGTGGACCTGACCGGCCCACCCCAGCACTGGCGGGACGAGTTCCCATACGCAGATCGCGGAGAGCGCCATGCCTTGCGCGACCTTCAACAACCTCCGGGTGGGCCGATACACCAGCACCGGCCCGCGGGTTGCTGGTCCGCCGTTGCGGGCGCTGAAGTAGGTGCTGCCCCGCTGGTAGGGGCCGATAGCGCTGATCTCGTCGTCGACGCCGAAGGTATCGGTCAGAAGTACGGACCGGGCCCCGGTGCGCCGCTCTTGCTGTCGAACCCAGCGCGTTACCGCGTCTACGCCGGCCTGGTGTTCTTCAGGTGAGTTGGGGCAAGGCAGCCATGAGGCGGCCTCGAACTGTAGTGCGGACATGTCAACCTCGTCTGCTGCAATCGTCGCCTCGACCCACCGTGAGTCTGCCTGGCGCAGGTGCTGAGAAGCGCCGACACGCCGACACGCCGACACAAGATCCTGGCTGAATAGGACCTTTCGGTTCGGCCGATTCTTCGTACGTGTCGACGCCTGTGCTGGAGCCGGGCTTCAGGACATCCAGTCGTCCGGCAGCGCCTCCTTGAGGCGTTGCTTGGTGAGGTTGTTGACGCACTCACCGGTCAATGGGTGCAGGCAGTGTTTCGCTACTTCGCGGTGATCTTCAGGCGCGGGGCAGATCATCACCGCCAAGATCCGGATAGCTCGAAGAGGCTCTTCGACGCTCGGGAGCACGGCAGCCACGAACGGGATCTTCTGGATCAGCTTCCACGCATGATGCACGGCGATCTTGACGTGGAGATCATCGATCGCGGAGCGTTGGCCGTGTGCTTCCCGGGCGGCGATGATCGCCGACGTCACACGGTCGGGAATCTTGTCCAGTTGCTTCTGGCACTCTTCGAGCATGTGAGCGAGTGCCGCGAGCAGGTCACACCAGAAGTGATCCGCCAGAGCACGGCGCCTGTCATCTCGATGGGCATCGTCAAAGGACCGATCGAGTTCGGCAACGACTTCCTTGTCGAGCATGCTTGCGATGCCCGCGATCTGGTCGGTGACCGTGGGATGCAGCGCGATCCAGTCCACAAGATCGACCAACGCGGAGTCGGTAGCCGCTTCCTGTGCCTTCTTTGTCGGCCTCGTACGACGTCGTTTCGGAGGTGGCTTGGTGGAGGTATTCCACGCTTTGTCGACGTTGTCTCTGAAGCTCTCGCGTCGGGTTCCGCTGGACTCCCTCGCCATCTCGACGCAGCCCACCCAGCGATGCCGTGCACCGGCGCACCCTGCGCAATGGCACACGTGGTTCTTCGCGGTTGCGCAACTCCCCGTATGCCGACCCAAAGGTGCTCCTCCCCCAAGTCCGTCTCCTGGGATCGGCTTGATGCCAATCGCGGAGGCGGCGACACCGTCGCCTCAAGCATCGACTGGATCTTCATGACGTTCTACCGCCACATCGGTGAACAAAAGATCACGCGGACGTATTAACGATACGTCAGAAGTGATTACTGACGGCTCGACTCTGTGTGGATGTTTCACTCACCTGGCGGTGTGGGGCAATCATTATTGGGGTTTCTTGCGTTGGTGTTGCATGTCGCGGACAAACAGGACGCCGGGTTTGCCGTCGCCGGGACTGCGGCTCTCGCTGTCGAACAAGGTGGTCGCAGTGATCAGGTCGCTGAGTTTGGCGTAGCCGTAGGTACGCGAGTCGAACTCGGGGCGCTGTTTGGTGGTGATGTGGCCGACCGAGGCGAGGGTGCCCAGCCATCGTCGCCGGAGGCTGCTTCGAGCGCGTTTCGTAGCAGGCTGACCAGGGCGGCGTCGCTCTTGAGTTGGGCCGCTGGTGTGGCTGGTTTCCGGGAGGGCGCCGTGTCGGCCGGGGCGGGAGTGTTGGTGTAGCTGAGGTTGTCGAGGTAGATGAACTTGTCGCATGCCGCCACGAACGGCTTTGGAGTCTTAGAGTTCCTAACAGAGTCGGGTGACGTGTCGCCAGGTGATGATGCAGGTGGCGAGGCCGAGGAAGGCTTCGTGGATGTCGTCGCGGCGTTCCCAACGGATGCGTAGGCGTTTCATCCCGTGATACCAGGCGATGGTGCGTTCGACCACCCATCTGTGTTTGCCCAGGCCGGAGCCGTGGGGTTGGCCCCGTTGGGCGAGGCGTGGTCGGATGCCTTTGGCCCGCAACATGTTGAGGTACTTGGTGTGGCCGTAGGCGCGGTCGCCATACAGCTCGTCCGGTCGCCGTCGCGGCCGGCCTCGGCGGCCGCGCACCGGCGGTATCGCCTCGACCAGCGTTTCGAGTTCGGTGACGTCGTTGCGGTTGCCGCCGGTCAGCGACACCGCCAGCGGGATACCGGCGCCCTCGGTCAGGACGTGGTGCTTCGAGCCCGGGCGGGCGCGGTCAACCGGGCTCGGACCACTTTTGGGCCACGCCTCGCAGCCCGAACATGCGAGGAGTCGATGGCCGCGCGGGACCAGTCCAACTTCCCGGCGCCGTGCAACTCGGCCAGCAACACCTCGTGCAGTTTCTGCCACACCCCAGCCCGGTTCCACTCTTCCAGGCGCCGCCAGCAGGTCATGCCCGACCCGAACCCCAGTTCTTGGGGCAGGAACTCCCACTGGATCCCGGTATGGAGCACGAACAAGATCCCGCACAACACCTGCCGGTCCGGGATCCTCTTCCGACCCGGATACCGCGGGTTCCGTAGCACGGGCTTGGGCAGCAACGGTTCGATGCGCTGCCACAACCCGTCCGGCACGATCCACGGTGGCTGCTCACCACGCCTCACGGCCGAACATCATAGATCAACATACACGCCAGACAGAAGACCCGAAGATCAACTTTGTTAGGAACTCTTACGTTCGCCGAAGCCGTAGACGGTGAGTCCGGATTCGCGGATGCGGGCCGCCAGCCTTGTGAAGTCGCTGTCGCTGGATACCAGCCAGAACCCGTCGAAACGATCGGTGTACAGCAGGTCCATGGCGTCGATGACCATGGCGGAGTCGGTGGCGTTCTTGCCGCTGGTGTAGGCGAACTGCTGGATAGGCTGGATGGGCTGTGCGAGCAGATGATCTTTCCAGCGCCTGAGAGCCACGCTGGTCCAGTCGCCGTAGGCGCGCTTGACATGGGCGGCGCCGTACGTGGCGACCTCGGCCAACAGTCGTTCGCTAATCGTGGGAGGCGCGTTGTCGGCGTCGATGAGCACCGCCAGTTTGGCTGTGTTTTCTTTTCCTTATTCAAGGGACCTGTCCTCTGTTAGTGGCAGCAACGTCTGTTCGACTCGAACATGTTTCTCGCTGACTGTGTCAGCTGTGCCTGCGGAAATTTTCGCACCGACCCTGTCAGGTGCCACCAGTGCCCACTCTCGTGTGTTCCTTCCCTTCGTGTCAGGATGTTGACCTGTCGCGAGGAGGTAGCCCCCGCATGGCCCATGAACACGTTGGCCTGGAACCCCATGTGTCGCAGACTGCCGGAGCCGTTCCCGCGGCCAAGGCGCGGCGGCTTCCGGGGAAGGCTCGACCGAGAGAAGAGGTACTTCGGGAATATCAGGAAGCGAACGCCAAACGGCGCGCAAAGTTCCCGGAATTCCTCTGGCGGTTCTGGGCGTCGGCCCCAGAGGAGTTCTTTCGGTGGCGAGTCCAGCTCGACTGTGACTGTGTCACAGAGGTGATGATCTCCGGCGATGATCGCCTGCCTGCGGAAGTCCAATGGTTGGACCTGGGGCATACGGCCAAATTGCCGGTTGGTCAGCTGCGCTGCTCACATGAGGACGCACCCGAAGCTCCTTATCGGGAGATTTCCGAGTGGGGAACTCGTCGAGAAATTACGTTACCGGCTGACCCAGTGGAACCGAGACATGGAATGGACCCAGAGATATGGGCGGCGCTCCGTCATGATGAGCCGCATGCCGATGCATTCTGGACAGTGACATTGTCGTGCGGGCATGTCACTGATCTTGTCTGGACTGAATCGGCTTGGAAGCCACAAGACGGCCCCGCCACGGTAAGCGCTGAACGACAACGCGAGATGACGGACGACTATGAGGAGTACTGGGCGGCCAACCCCGATGTGTGGAAGGAACGCGACCGTCAACACGCGAGGCGAATGCTCGCGCAAGGATGGCCGCTACCTCAACCGGAACGGCTCTGTTACACCTGCCCGAGAGTACGATCGATCGTGGCCTACCAGCGCATCGGCTGGCTCGTCCCTCGCGCGGCAACACCGAAGGAACCCAGGCAACCGAAGCGGCCGTCTCGTCAAACCCTGAAACGACGCCTCCGTCAGGCACAAGGACAAGTCGATACCTTGCGCGAACAGCTGTCTGAACTCGAAAACAAGAAGTAAGTAGAGGTTGACATGGATCGGCCGACACAAAAAGACACCGCTGCGTCGTCAGGGTCCGATGACATTGGTTCGGACGGGACTCCATCGAGAAAGTACTGGCTGAACTTGCCGTCGCCGCAGAGGAAGTCATCGCCGAGGCAGAGGCCGCCGACGCTCGAATGGACGCACTGTCGGATGCCGCAGAGGCCATGCTTGAGCAACGCATAGCCGACGGACGTACACGAGGTCTGCCAGACCCGCAGTACGCGCTGATTAGCTTGCGGGACACGTTCGCCGTCGACGTCGCTCGGGCACATCGCACAGCGGCCCGGGAGTTTGCCGCGTGGTGGGCTGACGTAGCAACCCTGGCAGTAGTCGCTGCGCTCACCGGCCGGCGCGTTCACCCCGCTCGCGTGGCGGCGGCCGATCCGACAGCCTGGTTCGACGAGGACGACCTGCAACACCTCCCTGACATTGCTGAAGCTGACCGCGCCCTGACCCGGTTGGCTGCCAACATGGCGACCACGTCAGTGGGTGGGTTCTCTGACCGCGACATGGCCACGTTGGCGGCAGAAAATGCCTCGCGTGTCGGTTTGCAGCTCCGTTATGGCGACGATGAGCGGGTTGTGGTGAAGCAGGATGCGACGCCGGAAGGTCGTCGGCGCCGCCTGTGGGGTGACGCCTGGATCGAGGATGGTGTGCCCGGTCTGCCTACCGCGGATGAGCTGGCCAGTCTGCTATCAAGTCGAGGGGTGCCGGCATCCACCACCGATGCGGTGGCCGAGGCGACGCGCGGTCGAAGGCGCCGTCGCGGCGCTGCACCAGGCGAATGAACTCGAGGACTCTGACTCCGACGATGAGGAGGCCATCGAAGCCTTGATGAACCAGGCGCTACAGCTCACCAACCTCCTCCGCCACTACGCCCGAACCCTCACCAACGCGCTCCCCACCTTGAAGAGCGCCGACCAACCGTATGCCCGCTGACCGGCGGGACAGGGCGATGGCCGAGGTGATCGAGCCGCCAAAGTCCACCTTGGGGTTAAGTGCCTGGTTACAGGCGCACTGCACGTGACCTCGTACCAGCAGGCTGATAGGCCGCCCAATATCACAGCAGTCATCGGCCGTGTTTCACACAAAAGTGTTATTGACAGGCTCGGATTAGATCCTGATGGGTTCTGCTCGCATTCTCTGTAGCACAGGGCACGATGTGGACATCGGTACGTAGGGTCTGCCTGGTCAGAATCCTTGGTGCGTCGTAAATTTCATGGAACTGGAGTTCGAAGTTCACGCTGGACGACTGCGAAGACTCTTAGTGTGTATGGATGTTGTTGACGCTGTTCTGGTGTGCATAGCGCTCCGGCTTGTGGTTGGCCTGCTGGTGTGGTGGTTTCGGGCACGCTGGCAGGTTCGTACTGAGCAGCACCGCAGCCAGACGGTGATGCAGCTCGCGGCTCACTTGCAACGGACCGGTGGCCGACTACTGGAGCGGCGTGGCGACGGTTCGGTGCTCGATTTGACGGTAGTCAGGTTCCGTGATGATCGGTGATTCGTCAGAGTCCGAGCCGCCGGTACAGGCGCCACCGTTGGGGGAGGATCGTCTCGGTGCGCCCGAGTGTGAGTACGACGTTGCGTTCGCCGAGTTCTACTCGCAGTTCATGCCATCGCTGGTGCGTTTCTTGTGTTGGCAAGGCGCCCCGGTTGCCGACGCGACCGACATCGCGCAGGAGACGATGTTCCAGCTGTATCGGCACTGGTCCTCGGTTCGGGAACCCGCCGCATGGGCCCGTCAAGTGGCTTCTCGCCGCTGGGGTCGCCACATCGCGGACGGCCCACGTGAGCAGCTCGTTGACGACGCTGCTCTCCAGCGGGGAAGCGCATCGAGCCTGCTGACGAGCAGCGACATCCGTGCCATCGAGCAACGCTATGACGTGCTGCGCTTGCTCGACAAGCTGCCGCCCCGGCAACGGCAAGTCCTCGCCTGGACCTACGAGGGTTACACACCCACAGAGATCGCCGAAGAACTGCAGCTCACTCCCGAGGCTGTGCGCGCCAACCTCTACAAGGCGCGCCGAGCCGTCGTGGCCCACATGCGGGCGGAGGAGCGATGACAACCACGTCCGAACCCAACGATCCCCTCTACATGGTTGACGAGGCTCTGGTTGATGGCTGGCTCGCTGACCAGCACCGCGACATGGGAGCCAACCTCCTTGCCGCTCTGGAACTCGACGTCGGCCTTCGTGAGATCCAGCTGGCTGGCCAGTATCGAGACATGGGAGCCGACCTCGCAAACGGGCTCAAGCTGGCCGCGGGCCTGGCCGCGATCTTGCCTCCTCACAAGCGACATCTGGCACTTCCCTCCCAGTTCGACGACTTCACCGGCCTGCTGAGCTGGCTCTCGGCCGCCCCCATGGTCCGACTGACCCACCGACACCATCTACGCCTGCTCGCCCTCAACACCGAGATCCTCCACCTGACCACCATCAGAAAGATCGACCATGCGGTCGATCGAGCCGCTGACCTCCACTTTCTCCGCGACCGCACTCGTCAACGCGGCCTCATCCACGGCCGCCGTGACCTCGACCGCGCAGTTCACCATGTCCTCGAACTCGTCCACGCGCTTGAGCGCACCCGTGCCGATACGGACGATCTCGTGAAGTGCCTTGACCGCGTCCTCGACCATGTTCTCGACGACGACTTTCTCCGCGTTCTCAATCTCGAACGCAAGCTTGGCCGCGCTCAAGACCGGGTTGGTGTCCACGACCTCGGCCTCGTCCGGGATCAAGCCCGTGACCTGGACCGCGCTCTGGACCTTGCAGACGATATCGGCGCTGTCGAAAGCCTCGTCCGTCTAACCAGCAACCGTGCCCTCGACCGCCTCGATGTCTTCACCGCCGGCCCTGTCCGCGAACTTGTACTAATCCCGGACGAGGTCAAAGCTGTTGCTCGCAACCTCGCTGATGTACAAGACGAGGCTCACGAACTTGCTCAACTGGTATGTGCGAGGTCCGTGCAACTCGAGGTCGAGAACTTGCTGCGCGAAATCAACGAACGGACGCCGATGAACGCGAGCTGGCTGGATTCGAGGACCATCAGTCCCCAACAGACGAATCAGCTGAAACAACTAGCTGCTGACTTTATTGGGGTTGACCTGCGAGAGGCGAGTTTGAGCGGGCTCGATCTAATGGGTGTGAGATGGTCAAGGACAACTCAATGGCCGCAAGCCGATGTGGGATGGATCGTGGCGGCCTCCGAACCAGTCGGAAACGGGATTTACGTCGTCCGGGAATCGTCGGCCGCTGGGGGTGCCATGGTTGTGCCGGATCCAGTCTCGGTGTAGGGCGCCGATTGGAGCCAGGACGGCTCACGCCCCTCCATGATGACACTGATCGTACGATATCCTGTCAGTTGGTCGACCTTGAGACGTCGGCGACGCCGTCGGAAATGCAGCTGGATTGAGTGTGCAGAACGACGGTGCCGGGTACGCCTCAATGATTCGGATGTCGGCCTTTGGGACTAATCGTCGCGAGCCCGTCCAGACGGCCCATCTCGATATCGTCGTCGACGTAGGTGAGGCGAACAGCCAGTCAGTCTTTACTGGTCGAGGTGACCGCCCGGCTTTGCCGTTGGAGGTGAGACGACGGAGCCCTCGGAACGATGAAGGAGGTTCCGCGAACACCGTCCTGGGCCAGGACTTCTACGCTGCTTTGGGGCTCGTCGACGTGACCGTCGGCCAACGGAACGCAGGCAACCTCACGTGGGCTCTCGGCGAGATGCCGGTGCTGGTAGTGCTCATGGCTGCCGGTCCAATGGGCCCGCGCAGACGAACGTGTCGCCTCCGGGCCGACGGCGAGCCAGACCTGACCGCCTACAACGACGTGCTCGCCGAACTCGCTGACCCGGTGAGTAGCAGGTTAGGATCTCCAGGAGATCGCGAAAGCGGCTAACGGCGTTCGCGACGTAGACGCGTCAGGCCGGGCGTGTTGAACACCCTCAGGTCCGCTGAACACATAACGTTCGTCCATGGTGGTCGGTGAGTACTTTCCGGACGCGGTTGGGCATTTTCGTGCCGCTGTCAGGTTGAAGGCCGCGTTGGCAGACGAGTGGCAAGCTCTGCTTGATGCTGGTCTCGTGGAGGCGCGGGCTGATGTCGATGACGACGGTGCGGGTCGTCTTGTGGCTGTGGCCCATTGGCCTGAAGGGGCTCGCGAGATCCTCACGGGGTTGTACTCGGATCTCGTCGACGAGTTGTGGGCGTGCCTTGATTCGCTGATCGCTGAGTCGGTGCAGATGTTCTCCGTCCGGCAGCGTCTCCGGGATCCGGAGCGGCCGCGGTTCTTCCCGATGTCGGACTCGCAGGAAGGCTTCGCGGAACTGCTCGAGGAGTCATGTGTGGACGGACTATTGCGGACTCAATACCGGGTTGTGGTTGATGCCCAACCCTTCTGGGGCTCCCACGAGAACCCGAACGTGCGGAGCGTCAGGTCCGCGCTCGCTCGTTTACTGGAGTGGCGGACCGCGCTCGACGACGACGCGAAGGTCGGGGCGTGGGTGACGCCTGTGGAGCCGCAGGTGTCGGTCGACGGGCCGACCGAGGTGCAGAGCGTCGAGTTGGCCGCACCCGGTGAAGTGGTCGACGAGCGCGAGGTGGCCCGGTTTCGGCTCGTAGGCTATGAGTCCGGTGTCGAGGTGATCGGCGGGGCCGGGAGCTTCGTCGATCTCGGGTTTGCTGAGGGATTCGAACCGGCGGATGTTGAGGACACCTTCGAACACCGGACCAACCTCGTCCTTGACGCGGTTGCCCGGCTGGTTGCAATGTTCGCGAACCTGGCTGGTGAGGTTCCTGGAGCGCGACGGTTGCCGACGTCGCCCGAGCACAGCGCGACGTGGACCGACGCGAGCGTGGTGGAGCGGTTCTGGTCTTCGGCGGAACTGCGTGAACTGGCCGAATCCGACTTCGGTGTCGGAGTCGTAATCGATTCCGAACACACCACATTGCTCGTCACCACAGAACAGGGCGTCTTCGGACGGATCATTCCGGCCGCGACTCCGCTGAACCGGTTCTCATCACGCGGCACAGCTGCGGAACGGGCCGCCCAGAACGCCGCCGCGACGTGGGGATTGCCGGACTTCGTGATGGTGCCGATGGTCGAAGCGAAGGGGCGAGGAGTACGGGAGATCAGCGACGGACTCATCGTCGTCGGCGACCAGGGGCTGGTTGTTCAGGTGAAGAGCCGCGACAGCGAGCCCCAAGAGCCGGCCAAGGAAGTCAGGTGGGTGACGAAGAAGATCGCTGAAGCCGGGCGGCAGGTCGACGGGACGGTCCGTCGCGTGGCGAGCAAGGCGACCGCCATGGTCAACGGGCGTGGTCGCACCATCGAGATTGCGGGGCCGGAATTGAACTGGACCGGCGTGGTGATCATTGACCACCCGGAGATCCCCGAGGACCTGCCCGCGCCGGACATGGGAACCAGGACACCCACAGTGGCTCTGACCAGGCGGGACTGGGAGTTCCTGTTTCATCAGCTCCGCTCGTCCCGAGCTGTGATCGACTACCTCGTGCGGGTAGCCGCCACCGGGGCACACCTCGGACACGAGCCCGAGCGGTACTACGAACTGGCCGCGGCGGACGCGAGAGCGGAACCCGGACCGGTGGACCCCACGATCAGCCTGCGGGGAACACGCGTTTCCGCGCCACTGCTACCGGCCGCTCCTGCCGGCAGCGACGATGACGAGGCACACGGCATGGTCCGGATCATGTGCGAGGACATCGCGAACTCCGAGATCGACGCCGCAGAAGAGTCCCACCGCCTCCAGGTCCTGGCTGCGGTCGACCAGCTGCCCGTCACGCAGCGTACCGAACTCGGCCGGCTGCTCCTGAACAACCTGGACATCGCCCGCAACGTCGACGATGACCGCGAGGTGAGGTGGCAGTTCCGGATCTACCAGTTCCCCAGCCCCGCGCCCCAACTCGGGTTCGGCGTCTGCTCCAGACTCGACGAGGCAACCCGAGCCGGCTTCCGAGCCTGGCTGCTGCTACGTCACCACGAACGCGGCACCCACGGCGGGGACCTGGACACGCTCACGTCCGTCGGAGTCCTGCTCACTCCACGCCACGACGGCTACCGCGACTGGGACACCACCATGTACGGGATCACCTGCGATCCCGAACTCACCGAGGACGAACTACAGCAGTACCGAGAACTGTGGAATCGCTCGCCCGAAGCCGATGCAGTCGACGGAAGAGCTTCAGGGGTGGAGTGAGAGGTCTCGTCGCAGCCAGCGATGCTAGATCAAGATCGCATCGCTTCCGATTCTCTGACGTAACGAATGGACGGTGTGCGGCGACTACCTGGGCATTCAGCTCTGTGATGATGTTGGTTCCGTGTCGGCTGGGCGTCGACTTTAGGTGGATGAGGTGCACGTGAAGCTGCGAAAGGTTCGAATCCGCAACTTCCGAAATTTCGACGATGTCACGATTTCCCCGTTTCCGACTCCGGCTGTCATCCTTGGTGAGAACGGTGTAGGCAAGAGCAATCTGCTTCACGCGCTTCGGTTGGTGCTTGATCCTGGATTGCCTGATCGACGTCGTCGGCTGCAGCCTGACGATGTGCACGACGGGGCACCGTCGTTGGCGGAGGGTGTCGATGTGTCCGTTGAAGTCGAGTTGACCGACTTCAACGATGATATCGACGCATGCAGCGAACTCGACGGCGCGATTATCGAGACCGATCCTTACGTGGCACGGTTGACGTACGTGTTTCGGCCCAAGGCAGCACTGGCCGCGGTTCTGGGCACTGCAGATGCGCGGCCTCTTACGCCCGACGACTACGAGTGGACCATCTTCGGTGCCGAGGATCCTGCGAAGTCCATGCTCGCCGCGAAGCAGTACGCTTCGATGTCTGTTCTGCCTGCATTGCGCGACGCTGAAGGCGATCTCGATCGAGCTGACCGTAGCCCGCTGACTCGACTGCTGCGTGAGTTGCCTCCTGCACAGGACAATGAGCCGTTTTCATCCTGGTCTGGATGTGTTGGCAGGTAACGCTTCTGGCTGGTCACAGGTTGGTG
>NZ_JBHSIS010000030.1:0-712 GCF_042653545.1 Actinophytocola glycyrrhizae | reverse complement strand
GAACATCGTGTTCATCTCCGGAATCGGATGCTCCTCACGATTCCCGTACTACATGAACACCTACGGCATGCACTCCATCCACGGCCGCGCCCCCGCCATCGCCACCGGCCTCGCCGTCACCCGCCCCGACCTCTCAATCTGGGTCGTCACCGGCGACGGCGACGCACTCTCCATCGGCGGCAACCACCTCATCCACGCACTACGCCGCAACATCAACCTCAAAATCCTCCTCTTCAACAACCGCATCTACGGCCTCACCAAAGGCCAATACTCACCCACCTCCGAAACCGGCAAACTCACCAAATCCACCCCCATGGGATCACTCGACCACCCCTTCAACCCACTCTCCCTCGCCATCGGCGCCGAAGCCACCTTCGTCGCCCGCACCCTCGACAACGACCGCACCCAACTCACCTCAATCCTCACCGCAGCCGCCCAACACCGCGGCTCCGCACTCGTCGAGATCTACCAAAACTGCCCCATCTTCAACGACGGCGCCTTCGACGTACTCAAAGAACCAGGCCAAAAAGAACAACGCCTCATCCCACTCGAACACGGCAAACCCATCCGCTTCGGCACCGAAAACGAATACGCCGTCATACGCAACGACTCCGGCGGGTTCGAGGTCGCGAAGGTCAGCGAAGCCGGCGAGGACCGAGTAGTCGTACACGACCCGTCGATCAACGACCCGTCCTACGCCTTCGCACTCTCC
>NZ_JBHSIS010000029.1:0-1221 GCF_042653545.1 Actinophytocola glycyrrhizae | reverse complement strand
CTCCTGCGTCACCCCATCGTTTGGCTACTACCACTTCAGGTCCCACGCTCCACCCAGACCAGTCCGAAGACCGACCCAGGCTTTGGGTGGTTAGTATCAGTGAGCTCGCCATGGGCGCATCCACACGGGTACGGGAATATCAACCCGTTGTCCATCGACTACGCCTGTCGGCCTCGCCTTAGGTCCCGACTTACCCTGGGCGGATTAACCTGGCCCAGGAACCCTTGGTCATCCGGCGGCAGAGTTTCTCACTCTGCTTTCGCTACTCATGCCTGCATTCTCACTCCCGCACCCTCCACGGCTAGATCACTCTGCCGCTTCCCTGGATGCAGGACGCTCCCCTACCCATCCACACCACTGCACACAACCCCGAAAGGTTGAGCGGATGTATTGTGTGAATGACACAGCTTCGGCGGTGCGCTTAAGCCCCGCTACATTGTCGGCGCAGGACCACTTGACCAGTGAGCTATTACGCACTCTTTCAAGGGTGGCTGCTTCTAAGCCAACCTCCTGGTTGTCTGGGCGACCCCACATCCTTTCCCACTTAGCGCACACTTAGGGGCCTTAGCTGGTGTTCTGGGCTGTTTCCCTCTCGACCACGAACCTTATCGCCCGCAGTCTCACTGCCACACTCTCACACGCCGGTATTCGGAGTTTGGTTGATTTCGGTAAGCTTGTAGGCCCCCTAGACCATCCAGTGCTCTACCCCCGGCGTGAAACATGTGACGCTGCACCTAAATGCATTTCGGGGAGAACCAGCTATCACGGAGTTTGATTGGCCTTTCACCCCTACCCACAGCTCATCCCCCAGGTTTTCAACCCTGGTGGGTTCGGGCCTCCACGACGTCTTACCGTCGCTTCACCCTGGCCATGGGTAGATCACTCCGCTTCGGGTCTAGACCACGCGACTACACGCCCTATTCAGACTCGCTTTCGCTACGGCTTCCCCACACGGGTTAACCTCGCCACGCAGCACTAACTCGCAGGCTCATTCTTCAAAAGGCACGCCATCACCATTGCTAAGATGGCTCTGACGGCTTGTAGGCACACGGTTTCAGGTACTCTTTCACTCCCCTCCCGGGGTACTTTTCATCTTTCCCTCACGGTACTAGTCCGCTATCGGTCATCAGGGAGTATTTAGGCTTAGCGGGTGGTCCCGCCAGATTCACAGCAAATTCCACGAGCTCGCTGCTACTCGGGAACACCACCAAGGAAGGTGTC
>NZ_JBHSIS010000028.1:0-70817 GCF_042653545.1 Actinophytocola glycyrrhizae | reverse complement strand
GATGCTGCTCATCGCGTTGTCACCTCCTCAGCCGGCGCCGGCGGCCCCGGACCTCGCGCGGGCAACGCCCGGTCACCGGGCGTGCCGTGCTCGAGTCCGGTCAACCAGCGCACGAACACACTCAGTGCGAGTGCGAGGACAACCATGTCCATCGGGATCCACATCACGAGCCCGGCCAGCTGCTGGTCGGTGAGCGGGTCACCGCCGCTCGGCGCCAGCGCGTGGCCGGGGTAGAGCGGAGCCGGCGCGAAGGTGAGCACCGCGCCCAGTGCCGCGCCGGTCATCCCCACGCCGAACAGCAGGAGGAAGGCCATGCCGCCGTTGACGCGGTGTCTGCTCGGCGCCAGCACGGCCGACCACAGCAACCACGCAGCGGCCACGAAGCTCAGGTGCTCGACCGCGTGCACCGCCGGGCTGTGCAGTGCCGCCGTGTACGGCGCGGGCAGATGCCAGAACCACAGCACTCCGGTGTGCAGGACCCCGACGACCAGCACCCGCCGGATCGGCTGGCGCAGCCAGCGTCCGAGCGCCCCGGACCGCAGCCGCGCGACCACCCGCCGCGCGCCGACGGGCAGTGCCATGGTGAGTGGCAGTCCCGCGCCGCCGAGCGCGAGCAGCGGACCGGCGACGACCATGAGCACCATGTGCTGTCCCATGTGGCCGGCGAACGACTCCTCCGCGATCGTGTGCAGCGGCGGGAGTTGCGCGAGCAGGAGCACGGCGAGCCCGGCGGCGAAAGCCGCCGCCCGCGGCGGGGAGATCCCCGCGCCGACCCGCGCCCGGTGCCACAGCTCCTGCACGCCCCGGCCGTAGGCGGCGCCCACCCCGGTGATCGCGAGGATGGCGGCGATCTGCCACCAGCGTTCCGCGTCGCCGCCGCCCCCGCCGTGGGCGAGGGGCAGGACAGCGGGCATGGTCATCGCTGACACGAGGAGAACACCACCAGCGCGATCCCGTCGAACGCGATAATCGCGACGAACAGCAGGTTGGCCCACAGGCCCACCACGGCGAGCAGTTTGGTGCGCGAGAACCTGGTGCGGTCGAGCTCGTCGCCATCTCCCCCGTCACCGGTGTCGCGGACGCGCCGGTAGGCCAGCACGGACACGAGCAGCGCGGCCACGGTGACCAGGCCCGGCACGATCACCGCGATCGCGGTCACCACCTCGAGCGGCACGCCGCCGATCTGCTGGTGCCCCGCCAGGCAGGTCACCTCCACCACGCCCCACGCGAAGAACAGGTGCACCGCCCAGGCGACCGCGCCGCCGAGCACCGCGAACCAGAGCAGCAGCCCGCCGAGCCGCCGCGCGGTCCCCGGCGGGTCCGGTGTGGACGTCCTCCGCGTCATCACAGCCGCCCGGACAGGTAGAGGGTGAACAGGATCCCGACCCAGACGACGTCGACGAAGTGCCAGTAGAGCGCGGTCAGCCGCACCCGTTCGTGCCGCCGGTAGCCGAAGCTGCCGCGCAGTGAGGCGGCGAGCAGCCAGGCGACCATGACCAGGCCGATGGTCACGTGGAAGCCGTGGAAGCCCGTGATCACGTAGAACAGCGAGCCGTACACGTCGGTGGTCCACGTGAACTCGGCCAGTTTGGTCGCGTACTCGCTCGCCTGCATCGCGAGGAACCCGCCGCCCAGCAGCAGGGTCGCCAGCAGACCGAGCCGCAGCCGCCACCGCTTTCCCCTGCGGATGCCCCGCTCCGCCCACATGACCGGCAGGCTGCTCGGCAGCAGCAGAGCCGTCATGATCAACGGTTTCAGCAGCTCCGGTTCCTTGATGCCCGCCGGCGGCCACGGGGAACCGTGCTGGAAGCGGACATAGAAGTAGCTGCCGAGCAACAGCGAGAACAGCGCGGCCTCGGTGGCGATGAACAACACCATGCCCCACCACCCGGGTGTTCGCCCGGAAGGCATCTCGGTCGCCAGCGCCGCGGGCTCGGTCGCCCGCCGCGCCCGCCCCGCCACCGATGTCACGTCGCCACCCCCGCTTCCTCAGGTGTGCGTTGCGGCGGCCACAGCCAGCGCGCCACGGTCCCCGCGGTGAACAGCGCCGCCCCTGCCGCGATCCAGTACCCGCCGAGCAGCAGCGCGACGACCAGGACGAGCAGGGCGAAGGCGGCGACGAACGGCACGAACGACTCCTCCGCCATCTCCACCGGGCGTTCGTAGTGGCCGTCCAGCTCACTGGTCAGCGGGGTCTGCCGCCCCTCGGCGAGCGTGCGGTCCGGTTCCGGCTCGGCCAGCGACTCGTCGGTGCGGTCGTCCCACGCCGGGTGCAGGCCGTACACCCGGGGGATCACCGGGAAGTTGTACGGCTTCGGCGGCGAGTCGGTCACCCATTCGAGGGTGTCGCCGCCCCAGGGGTCCCGTGGCGCCTGCTCGCCCCGCCGCATACCGTGCACCAGTCCGGCCAGCACCAGCAGCAGGCCGGCCGCGAGCACGACCACCCCGATCGTGGCGAGCAGGTTCCACAGGTCCCAGCCCAGCCCCGCCGGGTAGGTGTGGATCCGCCGGGGCATGCCGAGCAGGCCGGAGATGTGCATCGGGAAGAACGTGAGGTTCATGCCGGCGAACACCAGCCAGAACGCGAGAACCGCGGGACCCCGGCGGAACATCCGCCCGGTGAGCTTGGGGAACCAGTAGTAGAGACCGGCGATGATCGGGAAGACCGCGCCGCCGAACAGCACGTAGTGGAAGTGCGCCACGACGAAGTAGGAGTCGGTGACCTGCTGGTCGAACGCGACCAGCCCGAACATGACACCGGAGAGGCCGCCGAGCACGAAGGTGGCCACGAAGCCGAGTACGAACAGGAACGGCACGCCGACCACCACCCGGCCGAGCACCATCGTCGCGAGCCACGCGAAGATCTGGATGCCCGACGGGATGGTGATCAGCAGGCTCGCCGCGCTGAAGAAGCTCAGCGAGAGGCTCGGCAGCCCGGTGGCGAACATGTGGTGCACCCACACTCCGAACGAGACGATCGCGATCGTCACGATCGACAGCACGACCAGCGGGTAGGCGACGAGGCCCCGCCGGGAGAAGGTCGGGATGATCGCCGAGACGATGCCGAGCGCGGGCAGCACGATGATGTAGACGTCCGGGTGCCCGAAGATCCAGAACAGGTGCTGCCACAGCAGGGCGTTGCCGCCGTCCGCCACGTCGAAGAAGTTGGTGCCGAACCGGCGGTCGAGGAACAGCAGCGCGTTCGCGAGGTTCAGCGCCGGGAGGGCGAACAGCACCATGAACGACGTGGCGACGATGGACCAGACGAAGATCGGCACCCGGTTGAGCGACATGCCCGGCGCACGGAACTTGAACGCGGTCACGATGAAGTTGATGGACCCGGCGGTGGTCGACACGCCGAGGAAGATCAGCCCGAGCGTGTAGACGTCCATGCCGAGGCCGGGCAGGTAGGGGCGGGTGGTCAGCGGGACGTAGGCGAACCAGCCGCCCTCCGGCGCGCTGCCGGTGGCGAGGCTCGCGAACATGACCAGCCCGGCGAACAGGAAGACCCAGTACCCGAAGGCGTTGAGCCGGGGGAAGGCCATGTCCCTGGTGCCGAGCATCAGCGGCACCAGGAAGTTCCCGAAGCCGAACAGCATGGGCGTGGCGAACAGGAAGATCATCGCCGTGCCGTGCACGGTGAACAGCTGGTCGTACTGCTCCGGGGTGAGCAGGTCCTTCCTCGGCCCGGTCAGCTGGGCGCGCAACGCCGCCGCGTTGAGCCCGGCGATCACGAAGAACACGGCGGCGGTGACCAGGTAGCGGCGGCCGATGCGTTTGTGGTCGACGGTCGTGAACCAGCTGCGCAGCGAGGGTTTCTCCCCCCAGTTGCGCTCGAGCGACGCCGCCAGCTCGCGCACGCCGCCCGCGGAAGCGGCCGGCGGCTGCGTTACGGACATGGCTACCCTCCCGGGCGACGGCGTGGGCTACTTCAGCGATCGCAGGTAGGCGATGAGGTCGGGCAGCTCCTGCGCCGGGACCGGCTGGGGCGGCATCAGGTTGCCCGGTTTGATCGTCCGCGGGTCCACCACCCATCCGCCGAGATCGCCCGGGGTGTTCGGTGCGGCACCGGCGCCGATGCTCCACCGGGAGCCGATGGTCGTGAGGTCCGGACCGACGGTGCCGTCGGCCGAGGTGCCGCGGATGGTGTGGCACGCGGCGCAGCCGGTCTGCTCGAACACCGCGAGCCCGCGGCGCTCGGCGGCGGTGTCCGGTTCCGGCGCGGGCCGTGCCGCCCTGGCGAGCCAGGCGTCGAACTCCGCCCTTGGTTGCGCCACGACGTGGAACGCCATGTTCCCGTGCTGCAGGCCGCAGTACTCCGCGCAGTGGCCCCGGTAGGTTCCCGGCCGGTCCGCATGCAGCCAGGTGGTGTTGGTCCGGCCGCTGATCATGTCCGTCTTGGGCATCAGCTCGGGTACCCAGAACGAGTGCAGGACGTCGGCCGTGGTCAGGTCGAGCCGCACGTCCACGCCGACCGGGATGTGCACCTCGTTGGCCGTCACCGCGCCGGAGCCGGGGTAGCGCACCTCCCACCACCACTGGTGGCCGACCACCGTGACCTCGACGTCCGACGCGCGGTCCGCCTCCGGTTGGCTCAACGCGTCCATGTCGCGGAGACCGACGAGGTACACGCTGGTCAGCACGAGGAACGGCAGCACGACACCGGCGACGACCACGAACCTGGTGGCGTCACCGCGGTTCACCGGGCCGCGCCTGCGCCTGCGGAGCAGGGCGACGACGAGAACCGCCATGACGATCACGTACACGACGAGGGAGATCCAGAACAGCAGCCACCACAGGCCCTCGACCCGGCGCGCACCAGGACCGGCGGGCTCCAAAGTGGACGGTGCGCTGGCCGAGCACCCCGCCAGCAGCAGCACGGTCCAGGCGCAGGCCACGAGCGCCCATGACCGTGGCGATCGGTCTCGAAGATCCAGTGGGTGTCGTGGTGACCAGCGGTGCCCCGTCACACGGGATCCTCGGCTCCGCATGCCACCTCCCCTGCCCGGACCGCTGCACGACCAGCCCGGCTACCACGGCGACCTGCCGCTAAACCTGTGCACCGGACAAATGTCGCGGGCCGTGTTTGGGGTGTCCGGCAGCGGGAAAACGGCACTCGGCCGCACGGATTCGTCCAAGGGAGTCGCTCATGCCCGCCCGCCCCCGCGCCGACCGGCGACCCTCGGCATCCCGGACCCTCGGCTGGCTCGCCGCGGGTCTCGGTACCGCGGGTCTGCTCACCGGCCTGGTCATCGCACCGCCCGATGCGCTGCAGGGGAACGCCGCGCGGCTCATGTACCTCCACGTGCCCGCCGCGTGGGTGGCCTACCTGGCGTTCGCGGTGGTGTTCGTGGCGAGCGCGGCGCACCTGCGCAGGCAGGAGCCACGCTTCACCGCCTACGCGCGCGCGGCGGCGGAGATCGGGGTCGTGCTCACCGCGCTCACCATCGCGTTCGGCGCCGTCTGGGGGCACCTCGTGTGGGGCACGTGGTGGGTGTGGGACCCGAGGCTCGTGAGCACTGCCATGCTGCTCGTGGTCTACCTGGGCTACCTCGCCACCCGCGGGCTCACCGGGAGGGACGGCGCGACCTCGCGCGCCGCCTCCTTCGTCGGGGTCGCCGGGTTCGCGCTCGTGCCCGTCGTGCACTTCTCGGTGGTCTGGTGGCGCTCGGTGCACCAGCAGGCCACCCTGCTCGCGCCGAGCACGAACCCGCCGATCGACGCGGTGATGGCGGCCGCCCTGACCCTGAGCGTCGCGGCGTTCACCGCGGGAGCGGCGTGGCTGTTCCTGCGCCGCGTCACCACCTTGCGCGCGACCAGCGCGGTGTCCGCGCTCCCCCCGACCGTCCCGGCCGACGCCGCGAACGGTTCTCCCCGGTGAGCCCGCCGGTGCCCCGCAGGCGCGGCGTGGTGCTGCTGGTCGGTGCGGTGGTGATCGCGGGGGTCGGGCTGCTCGTCGGCGCGGGCCTGCATGACACGCTCGTCTACTACCGCACGCCCACCGAGGTGGTGACGAGCCCGCCCGGTGCGGAACGGGTCCGGCTCGGCGGGCAGGTGGTGCCGGGCTCGGTCAGCGGGGACGGTGAGGACACCCGGTTCCTGCTCACCGACGGCAAGAACGAGGTCCCGGTCGTCCAGCGCGGTGCCATCCCCGGCACGTTCCGCGAGGGTGAGGGGGCCGTGGTCGAGGGCACTCTCGACGCCCGGGGCACGTTCCGGTCGGACACCCTGACCGTGAAGCACTCGAACGAGTACCGGGCCCCTGGGGACGAACGCGGCGGGAACCCGGCGGAGGCTGGTGTGCCGTGATCGGCACGCTGGGCAGCGGGACGCTGGCCGCCGGCCTGGTGGCCGCGGTCGCCGCGGCACTGCTGTGGCTGCGGGCCGCGCTCGGCCGCGACGACGTACGCGCGGGGCCCGCCCGGCCGGCACGCGTCGCGACCCTGCTGGTCCTCGGTGCGACCGCGGCCGCCTGCGCGCTGCTCGAGTGGGCACTGATCGGCCACGACTTCAGCGTGCGGTACGTGGCCGACAACGGCGGCCGGGACGTGCCGCTCTACTTCACCGTCACCAGCCTGTGGGCGGCGCTGGACGGCTCGCTGCTGCTGTGGCTGCTCATCCTGAGCGGGTTCGCCGCGCTGGTGAGCCGTGGGCGGGCACGCGGCCTGGCCGTGCACCCGTGGGCGATGACGGTGATCAGCGTCGTCACCGTCTTCTTCTTCGCGTTGACCTACTTCGCCGCCAACCCGTTCCGGCCGGTGGACCCGGTGCCCGCCGACGGGCCCGGCCCCAACCCGCTGCTCGCCGAGCACCCCGCCATGGGCGTGCATCCGCCGCTGCTCTACGCGGGCTACGTCGGGATGGTGGTGCCGTTCGCGTTCGCCGTCGGCGCCCTGCTGACCGGCCGCACCGAACCCGGCTGGCTCGCCGTCACCCGCCGGTGGACACTCGTGGCCTGGAGCTGTCTCACCGTCGGCATCGTGCTCGGCGCCTGGTGGTCCTACGCGGTTCTCGGCTGGGGCGGGTACTGGGCGTGGGACCCCGTGGAGAACGCGTCGCTGCTGCCGTGGCTGACCGCGACGGCGGCGCTGCACACGATGCTGGTCCGCCGCCGCGGCGCGACGCTGACCGGTGCGACGCTCGCGCTCCTGTCCGCCACGTTCCTGCTGGTTCTGGTCGGCACGTTCCTCACCCGGTCCGGGGCGGTGGCGAGTGTCCACAGCTTCACCGAGTCCCCGCTCGGCCCGATGCTGCTGGGTTTCGTGCTGCTGGTGACCGCCTCGGTGGCCGGGCTGTCGATCTGGCGTTCCGGGCTGTTCGCCGCACGCGCCACGCCCGGTGCCGTCCTGTCCCGGGAGGGCGCGATCGTCGGCAACGTGGTGCTGTTCGCGGCGTTCGCCGCGATCGTGCTGACCGGCACGGTCTTCCCGCTCGTCGCCGAAGCGTTCACCGGGAACCGGGCGGCGGTGGGGCGCGGGTACTTCGACCGCGCCACCGTGCCCGTCGGGCTCGCGCTGCTGGCACTCATGGCCGCCGCGCCGCTGATGCGCCACCGGGCCGACACCGCGGCGGCGCTGGGCAGGCGGCTGGCCGTCCCGGCCGCCGCCGGGCTCGCCACCGTCGCGCTGGTCGGCCTGTTCTCCCGGCCCGGGGTGACCGCGCTGGTGGCGTTCGGGCTCGGCGCGTTCGTGCTGACCGGTCTCGCCGAACTGGTCCGCGGTGGTGCCGCGCGGCGCGTGCACCGGCTGGGTGGCCTCGTGGCCCATGCCGGCATCGCGGTGGCCGCGGTCGGCATCGCGGCGTCCTCGGCCTACACCGGCAGCGCGGAGCGCGAGCTGGCGCTCGGCGAGTCGGTGCGCGCCGGGTCGGTCAGCGCACGGCTCGTCGCGGTGGAGCGGAGCGCCGAGGACGGCATGAGCGCCGGGGCCGTGCTGGCCATGGCCCGCGACGGCGAACCCATCGGCACCGGGCGCCCCGAGCTGCGCTACTTCCCGGCACGGGACATGGCCGTGAGCGTGCCCGACATCCACTCCGGGTTCACCGGTGACGTCTACACCACCGTGACCGGGGTCGCCCAGGACGGCACCAGGGCCACCGTCCGCCTCGCCGTCAACCCGCTGGTGAGCCTGGTGTGGGCGGGTGGGGCGCTCGCCGCGCTCGGCGGGCTCCTCGCGCTGGTGCGGCCCATCCGGCGACGGGCGAAGACCCGGCAAGCGCCGCCGGCCGACCGCGAGGAGGTGACCGCGGCGTGAACCGCGAGACGACCGGTGCGGAGCACGCACCGGGAAGACCGGCCCGACGACGTCGCCGGTGGCCGTGGCTGCTGGTCGCGGGCATCGCCGTGGCCGCACTGGGCGTCACCCTGGCAGGCGGGCTGAGTCCGGACGGCACCGCGTCCGAGGCGGACGTCACCGGTCCGCCGACCGAGTTCCGCGACGACCCGGCCCCGGCACTGACCGGTCGCACACTGGCCGGGGAGCCGTTCGACCTCGCCGAGCTACGCGGCGAGGTCGTGGTCGTCAACATGATGGCGTCCTGGTGCGCACCCTGCCGCGAGGAGCTGCCCCTGCTCGCGCGGACGGCGAAGCGGTGGTCCTCGGACGGGCTGCGGGTCGTCGGCGTCGCGATGCGTGACAAGGACGAGCAGATCCGGGCCCTGCTCGACGAGACCGGCGCGAGCGACCTGCCGGTGATCACCGACCCGACGGGCAGCCGCGCGGTGAGCTGGGGGGTGGCCGGTGTGCCGGAGACCTACGTCGTCGGCCGCGACGGCCGGCTCCTGCTGCACGCGATCGGCCCGCTGACCGAGACCTGGATCGACCGGCACCTCGTCCCGCTGGTCGGGGGCTAGCGATGCGCCGCGCCCTCACCTTCGCCGTGCTCGCCGCGCTGCTCTGCGCAGCGGGCTTCGCCGTGGTGCGGTCGGCGACGGAGCCGGGCGCGAACGACCCGGACCGGATCGCCGCCGGCCTGCGCTGCCTCACCTGCGAGGGCGAGACCGTGGCCGACTCCGCGTCCCCCGTCGCCGCCGCCATGCGCGACGTCATCGCCGACCAGGTGGCGCAGGGCCGCAGCGGCGAGGAGATCCGCGCGTGGTTCGCGCAGCGCTATGGGGCGGAGATCCTCGCCGACCCGCCCCTGTCCGGCATCGGCGCTCTGCTGTGGGTGCTCCCCGGCATCGCGGTGATCGTGGGTCTGGTCCTCGCCACGAGAACCCTGCGCGGGCGGGCACGCACCGGCCCGCCACCGGCAGCGGCCGAGGCGGAAGCCGACGTGGCGGCCACCGGCACGGCGCGCCCGTCGACCCGGACGGCCACGAAGACCTGGTACGCCGTCGCCATCGCGATCGTCGGCCTGGTCGCCGCGGTCGCGGCCGCGGGCGGCGCCACCAGGGAGGCGCCCGCCGCCGCCACCTCGACCGCTCCCGCCCAGCCCGCCGACCCGGTGCGCCAGCAGCTCGACCTCGCCCAGCAGCTGGAGCACCAGGGTGAGTTCAGCGCGGCCGCCGAGGCCTACCGGGCCGCGGCGCAACTGCGACCGGATCCGCGCATCCAGCTCCACCTGGCCTTCGCGCTGCTGCGCGCGGGGCAACCGGCCGAGGCGGCGAACGTCGCGGGCGATGTGCTCGCCGACCGGCCGGAGGACCCGGAAGCGCTGCTGCTGCTCGGCCTCGCCCAGCGGGCACAGCACTCCCCCGACGCCACGACGACGCTCCGCCGCTTCCTGCGCCTCGCCCCCGACCACCCCGCGGCCGCCGAGATCCGCGGACTCGTCGGGCCATGAACCCCGGGACGGCAACCGGAACCGCGCCAGCCGACCCGCTCTCACCGCGTCCCGGCGCCGTTGCCGTCGCGGCGCATGCGCATGGGCAGCAGGAACCAGACGCCACCGAACGTCACCGCGACGGTGACCGCGACGACCGCAGCGATCGACGGCCCGGCGACGATCTTGAAAAGCAGCAACACGGTCGCGGTCATGGTGACGGCGAGACAGACCAGGCCGGCGATGGTCAGGCGGTTCCCCACCTGGATCAGCAGCGGGCGGTGGCGTTTCCCGGACAGCAACCGGTGCCATCCCGCGGGTGTGGTGAGCAACGCGACCGAGGCGGCGGCGGACACGACGGCCACGAGGTGCACGATCTGCTCGAACCCGGACGCGTGGGCGTAGCGCTCGGTGAAGGCCACCGCCAGGAGGAAACCGAACAGGAACTGCACGCCCGTCTGCGCGACACGCACCTCCTGCAGCAGCTCCCGGAGGTTGCGAGTCAGACGTTCGTCCCGGGTCTCCGTGCCCGCCCCCGAGCCGTCGGATTCGCCCGTCATGTCACGCGATTACCTCGGACACCCACGACCGAAACGCGGTGGCGCGGTTCGGCATGCGCTGTTCCCCGCTCGGGCCTCACCACCGCAGCACGTCCAGTGCCACCCCGGCGGCGAGACCGCCAAGCAGGGTGAGCGCACCACTGCCGTAGGCCACCGCCCGCGCCCAGCCCGCCTCCGCACGAGCGGCCGGTGCGGTGGCGCGTTCCCGGAACAGCGGCACGATCCAGCGCAGGTAGTAGAAGACGCTGGCCACCGTGTTGGCGGCGGCCAGCACCACCAGCCACACCATGCCCGCGTCGATGCCTGCGGTGAAGACCGCCAGCTTGCCGACGAAGACCGCGGTCGGCGGGGTGCCGACGAACCCGAGCAGGCACACCACGAGCGTGAACGCGAGCAGCGGATCGCGGCCCGACAGCCCGCGGTAGTCGGCGAGCCGGGTGGCGCCCGGGCACGCCACGACGACGGCGAACGCGCCGATGTTGGTGACCGCGTAGGCGCCGAGGTAGAACAGCAGCGCGGGCATGGCGAGGTCCACGCCCGCGGCGGCCGGGACGATGAACAGGTAGCCGATCTGGCCGACGGTCGAGTACGCGAGCAGGCGCCGCACGTCGTCCTGCCAGAACGCGGCGAGGTTGCCCAGGGTCATCGAGGCCGCCGCCAGCACCGCGAGCAGCAGCGGCGTCGTGCCGTCCGCCGGGAGCACGTCGACCACGAGCCGCTGCACGGCCACCACCGCGCCGATCTTCGGCACGGTGGTGAGGAACGCGGCCACCCCGGTCCACGAGCCCTGGACGGCGTCGGGCACCCAGAAGTGCGCCGGTACGGCCCCGGCCTTGAACAGGAGCCCGGCGAGCAGCGCCACCGCCCCGGCGACCACGGCCGCCGCCGGTGCGCCCGCCAGCCCCCCGCGCAGCGCGTCGTAGCCCGTCGCGCCGGCCAGCCCGTACAGCGACGTGACGCCGGCCAGCATGACGATGCCGAGGAAAGCGCCGTACAGGGCGAGTTTGAGCGCCGCCTCGGCGCCCGGCGCGTCCTTGCCGAACCCGGCGAGGGTGTACAGCGGGACGCTGGCGACCGCGTACGCGGCGACCAGGACGAGCAGGTCGCTCGCCCCGGCGAGCAGCACCGTGCCCAGGACGGCGAGCACCACCAGGGTGGCGAACTCGGTCTCCCTCGGGTGCCCGCGCACCCTGTCACGGGACAGTGCGAGCACCGCGAGACCGGCGAGGGGCACGACCACCCGGACGACCCGCAGCGCCGTGTCGACGGTGTAGGTCCCGTCGTACGCGGACATGGCGGGGGCGCCGAACCCGGGCACCGTCGTGCCCGCCGCCGCCACCAGCCCGGCCGAGGCGACGAGGTGCGCGTACCCCTGCCGCTCGCGCGGGAGCCAGAGGCCCAGGAGCAGGCCGCCGACGGCGCCGGCCAGCAGGCATAGCTCCGGGCCGACCGCGAGGACGTCGCTGATCACCTGGCCACCAACTCGACCACCGTGCGGGCCGCGGGTTCGATGACGGCCAGCAGGAACCGGGGCAGCAGGCCGATCACGAGCGCAAGGCCGAGCAGCGGGACGACGGCCACCGCCTCGTGCGCCCGCACGTCGGCGAACCCGGGGGCGGCGCCGGGGAGACGCGGGCTGCCGAGGAAGACGCGTTGGAGCGCGACGAGGAACAGGGCGGCCGTGATCAGGATGCCGAGCAGCGCGATCCCGGTCGCGACCGGCCGGGCACCGAGGCTGCCGGTGAAGATCTGGAACTCCGCGATGAAGCCGGAGAACCCGGGCAGGCCGAGCGAGGCGAACGCGCCGATGGCGGTGAGCGCGGCGAAACGGGGCGCCGCGGCGGCCAGCCCGCTGTAGGAGGCCATCTCGTAGCTGTGGGCGCGGTCGTGGAACAACCCTGCGAGCAGGAACAGCGCCCCGGTGATCAGGCCGTGGCTGACCATCTGGGTGACCGCGCCGGTGACTGCGAGCTGGCGCGCCTGCTCGGTGTTGCCCGCGACCACGCCCGCGGTGCCGACGGCGAGGGCGATGTAACCCATGTGGTTGACCGAGGTGTAGGCGATCATGCGCTTGAAGTCGGTCTGCGCGAGGGCCACGAGTGCGCCGTAGAGCACGCTGACCACGCCTGCCACGACGAGGACCATGGCGTACTGCCGCCACGCGGCGGGCAGCACGGGCATCGCGATGCGGACGAACCCGTAGGTGCCCATCTTCAGCAGCACACCCGCGAGGATCGCCGAGCCCGCGGCGGGGGCCTCGGTGTGCGCGGGCGGCAGCCACGTGTGGAACGGCACGAGCGGGGTCTTGATCGCGAGGCCGAGGCAGATCGCCAGCAGCACGAGCCCCGCGGCGGGCGAGCCGTCCAGCGGATTCTGCTCGGTCAGCGCCACGATGTCGAAGGTCGCGGGCTCGGCGGCGACGTACAGGCCGATGAAGCCCAGCAGCAGCACCAGCGAGCCGATGAACGTGTAGAGGAAGAACATCAGCGCCGCACGCCCGCGGTCGCGGTGGCCCCAGCCCGCGATCACGAAGTACATGCCGACGATCGACAGGTCGAAGAACAGGAAGAACAGGATCAGGTCGAGGGCGGTGAACAGGCCGAGCGAGACCGTCTCCAGGAACAGCAGCAGTGCGACGAACGCGCGCGTCCGATGTGTCTGGCGCAGCGAGTACACGGCACACGCCAGGAACAGGGTCGCGGTCAGCGCCACCAGCGGGAGCGAGATCCCGTCGACGCCGACGTGGTAGGAAACGCCAACGCTCGGCAGCCATGGCACGGTCGTCTCGTAGCCGTAGCCAGGGCCGTCGTAGCCCAGCCACAGCCCGGCGACGAGCCCCAACTCGACGGCGGTGACCGCGACGAAGGCCCAGCGCACCGCGCCGTCGGGCAGGCGCGGAACGCCGACGAGAACCAGGCCGGCCAGGACCGGCAGGAACACCACAGCGGTCAGCATCGTCACCTCACCGTCAGCACGAGCACGAACACGAGTGCGAGCACCGCGAGCACGACCGCGGTCTGGGCGTAGTACTGGTGCAACTGCCCGGTCTGTGGCCGCCGCGCGGTCGTGCCGAGCCGCCGGCCGCCCTTCGCCACGGCGTCCACGCCGCCGGTCAGCAGCCGTTCGACGTCCCGGCTCGCGAACGAGGCGACCGTACGAGCACCGCGCCCGGTCGACTCGACCAGAGCGGCGAGCCGGTGTTCGGCCACCTCGGCCACGACGCGCGCGGTGCCCCGGCCGCCGCGGCCGACGGCGCGGGCCCCCGCGCCGAGGACACGGTCGTCGAAACGGGCGAGGCGGCCCGCGAACCAGGTCACCGGCCGCGCGACGAGCAGGTGTGCCAGCGCCTCAAGACCCAGCCACCGCTCACCGGCAGCGATCACCGGAGCCGGCAGCGGCCGGTCCGCACGCACCCACAGCGCCGCCAGCGCGAGCGCCGCGAACGCGACCACCGCAGAGATCCCGGCGGCGAGGGGTTCGAGGTGGGGCCCGGAGCCGGGCCGCGCCAGCAGCGCGACACCGAGCCCGGCCGCCGGAAGGGCCAGCGCGGCCAGCACCGCCGCCGCGACCCCGGGCACCGCCCGGCCCGCGTCCGCCCCGGTGGGCGGCGCGAGCACGACGAACACGGCCCGGCCGGCGTAGAGCGCGCTCAACGCCGCGGCGGCCAGCCCGGCCACGTGCAGTGCGGTGGACGCCCCGGCGAGCGCGAGGTCCTTGGTCACCCACAGGGTGAGCGGTGGCACACCTGCCAACGCCAGCGCACCGACCGCGAACGGGACGCCCACGAGCGGGTGGCGGCGGCCCGCGCCGCGCAGCCGGGCGAGGTCCTTGGTGCCCAGCGCGGTCAGCCACGCGCCCGCGGCGAGGAACAGCAGGCTCTTCACGGCCGCGTGGCCCGCGAGCTGCGCGGCGCCGCCGGCCACCGCGCCGGTGCCCGCGGCGAGCACCATGAACCCGACCTGGGCGCAGGTCGACGCGGCGAGGAGTTGCTTGAGGTCCCGCTGGACGCACGCGACGGCGCCCAGCACCACGGCGGTGACCGCGCCCAGCCACGCCGCCGTCGCCGCCCCCCACCCGGACGCGTGCAGCACGGGCGCGAGCCGCAGGAGAAGGTAGCCGCCCGCCGCGACCATCGTCGCCGAGTGCAGCAGCGCACTCACCGGGCTCGGCCCGGCCATGGCCCCGGAGAGCCAGAACGAGAACGGCAGCTGCGCCGACTTGCCCGCGGCGGCCAGCAGCACGCCCGCGGTGACCACGGCGAGCCACGGCGCGGGCAGCGCGGCGAGCCCGTCCAGGTCCAGCGAGCCCGCGGCGGCGAACGCCGCGCCGGCGGCCAGGTACAGCCCGAGATCGCCGGTCCTGGTGGTGACGAACGCCGTCGTCGCGGCCCGGACACGCCACGGCTCCCGCCACCAGAACCCGATCAGCGCGTAGGAGGCGGCACCCATCACCTCCCACGCCAGCAGCAGCGGCGGCACCGTGGTCGCGGTGACGGCGACGTGCATCGCCGCCGCGAACAGCAGCATGAACCCGTGGAACCGCGCCCGCGCCTCGTCCCGCCCGAGCTCGGCGGTCGAGTACGCGAGCACGGCCAGCGTGACCACCGCGACGGTCACCACCATCGCCGCGGACAGCCCGTCCACGGCGAGCTCGACGGGCAGGCCCAGCAGGAACGGCGCGCTGACCGCGGGACGGCCGACCGCGACCGCGACGGCCGTCCCCGTCGTCGCCAGCGCGGCGCCGACCGCGACCGCGGGCGCCCACCGGTCGGCCCGCCTGCCCGCCACCAGCAGGCCCGCCCCCGCACCGGCGGGCAGGGCGGGCAGCAGCCACAGCAGCACGGTCATCCCTCGAGGTCTCCCGCCATGTCCGTCATGTCGACGTCCCTGGCCCGGAAGATCGCGATCGTGACGGCGAACCCCATCGCCATCTCGACGGCCATGACCGCCATCGCCAGCAGCACGAGCACCTGCCCGTCGGCGGTGCCGGACCAGGCGAAGTACCAGAAGGCGACGGCGCCGACCAGGATCCCGTTGATCATGAGCTCCAGCCCCATCATGATCATCACGATCGACTGCTGGGACAGCGCGCCGTAGAGCCCCACGGCGAACAGGGCGGCGGCGAGCACGAGGAACATCTGCAGCGCGATCACCGGTCACCACCGTCCCGGGCGCTCTGGCCACGATCGTGGTCGTCGTAGCGGCCGCGTGCGGTGGCGAGGACGGTCGCCGCGATGATCGTGGTGAACAGGGCGACCCCGATGACCATCATCACCAGCATCTTCCCGCCCATGATCGACTCGCCGAGCTGGCGCGTCGGGTCGGCAGGCCGCTCGCCGCCGAACGCCGACCACGGCACGACCAGGATCGCGGCCGTCAGCGCGACGAACACCCCCACCGAGATGACCAGTGCGCCCCGCTGGTTGTGGATCATGGTCATCGGTTCCAGCCCCGCCGGGTTCATCATGAACATGATCATGAAGACGGCCATGATCGCCATCTCCACCGTCATCATGAGCACGGTCAGCACGCCGAGGTAAGCGGCGTCGAGCAGGATCATCTCCCCCGCGACGAACAGGAACGACGCCAGCAGCAGGAAGGTGGCCCTGGCCATCGAGTCCACGAGGAACACCAGGATCCCGCAGCCGACGGCGGGCACCGCGAGCACCAGGAACGCCACCATCTCCCACGTCACTGTCACTGTCACTGTCACTGCCCCTGTCCGCGGGCCACGACGACGACGCCCGCCACGAGAACCTGCAACAACACCAACGGAAGCAGCACGAGCCAGCCCCAGGTGACCAGTCGTTCCGGCCGCACCGCGGGCCACCGCCGCAGCCACACCAGCAACCCGATGACCGCGAGGGTCTTCACCAGCCACCACGCCCACGCGGGCAGGAACGGACCGTGACCACCGCCGAGGAACATCGGCACCGCGAACGCGGCGCCCGCGGCCAGCATCAGGTAGCGGCCGGCACGCAGCAGCAGCTCGTCCACTCCGGATAGTTCGGCGAAGACACCACCCGCGAGGTCGGCACCGGCCGGAGTGGACAGTGGGCCCCAGAACGTCACGCCGGCGATGCCAACGACGTAGGCCACGAACGCGACCGGAAGCCACACCACGAACCACAGCGGCTCCTGGGCCTGCTCGATCGCGCCGACCCGCAACGTCCCGGCGGCCAGCGGCGGCGCGGTGAGGGCGAACATCAGCGGGAGCTCGTAGGCCAGGGCCTGCGCCAGGTAGCGGTAGCCGCCGACGAGCGCGTACGCGGAGTTGCTCCCCCAGCCGACCAGCCACACCAACACCCATGCCAGCACCTCGACGGCGTTGAACCAGACCACTCCGACGGCGAGGTCGGCGACCACGTGCCCACCGACGGGGACGACCGTCGCGGCGAGCAGCGCAGCGACCGGCACGCCACAGATGCCCAGCCGCAGCAACACCGTGTCAGCGCGCGGAACGCGGTGGCGCTGCCGGAGCAGCAGGCGCACGGTGTCCCGCAGCGGTGCGGAGACGGCGGCGACCCCCGGCTCGGCACGCGTGACCACCGCGCTGAGGCTCGCGGCGAACAACGCCAGCCCGCCGAGCACGAGCGGCAGCAGCCACACACTCCACATCGGGGCCTGCTCAACCATCCCGGGCCGCCGTCGTCGGGACCGCCAGCTCCGCGAGGTCGAGGTCCATGCTCGCCACTGCCAGACGGGCCACCGCGATCTCGGTGCCGGTCACCAGGCCGGGAAGCCGCTCGACCGCCTCCTCGGCGCCGGGACCGGGTGGGGTGGGACCGGCCGGGTTGGCGGCCTGGGCCAGCCACCGCCGGAGCCGGCCCGCGGCGTCCACTCCGGCCACCTCCCCGACGCCTCGCAAACCCGCACGAAGAAGCCTGCTCCGCTCGATCCGCGCCCCGGCACGGGCGATGTCGTGCGCCAACGCGAAGCCCCACTGCCCGGTGAGCACCCGGTCCCGCAACAACCGGCACCGCGCCGCCATCGCATGCCAGCCGGCGACGTCGATGAGGTGCGCGGCCGCGTCGAGCCTGCGGGCCGCCACGCGTTCGCCCGGGAGCCAGAACGACGTGACGCCCTGGGCCAGCCCCAGCACGTCGGCCCCGGCCCGCTGGATCACGTCCCCCTGGAGGGTGACGTCGAGCCGCAGTCCGGCGGGCCAGTGCGGCAGCGCCGGTCCCAGCGGAACCCGCAGCACGTCCAGTTTCAGACCGTCGCGGTCCTCGGCACGGTCGGCCATGGGCAGTTCGAGTTCGCGGCCAGAGTGGTCGCGGTCGCCGTGGTCGCGGTCGCCGTGGTCGGCTTCGAGGAGCCCGGGCACCGCCGCCAGCCGTGCCGTCACCTCACCGTCGTCGGCCACCGCCACCCGGGTGGAGGGCGCGGGCAGTTGCCCGCCGAGCACGTCGGCGACGTGGGACAGGTCGGCGGTCCGCACCCCGATCTCGACGAGCACGTCCGCGGCGGCGGCCGAACCGGCGATCGTCCAGTGCCGGTCCCGTACGAAACGCTCGACGGCGATGCGTGCGGCGGTGGCGCCCGGCGCGGCCAGCGGGAGCAGGCGCGGGCGGGCGAACGCCGGCCCGCGCACGTGCCGGATCAGGTCCACCGCAGGCCGCCCTCCCGCCACACGTACAGCACACCGGTCAGCAGGAGCAGCAGGAACACGAACATCTCCACCACGGCGGCCGTGCCGATCTCGGCGACCACGACCGCCCACGGGTACATGAAGACCATTTCCATGTCGAAGAGGAGGAACAGCAGGGTGACCGGGTACCACCGGACGTGGAACCGGGAAACGGCGTGTTCGGCGGGACGTCCACCCGACAGGAACGACGCCGCCACGAGCGGCTCCCGGCGGGCCGCGAGCAGCACCCCGAGCCCGTGCACCGCGGCGACCAGCCCCACGGCCAACCCCAGGACGGCCAGCACGGGAACGAAGGAACCCATCAGCACTCCCCTCACATCGCCGGGCGACCACCGTTCACCGGCCGCGCCCGCTGGACGAGGTGGCCCGTCCCGTGCCACGACACTGCCTTCATCGGTCCTCCTCGGTTGCCGTCCTCCGGGACGTTCCCGACCCGGATACCGGCAAACGCACAGGTCGGATATCCGGGGAGGGACGTGACGCCGGGCTCGTGTACCGGGCCGGCGCCCGGGTACACGGGGGCATGCCACTCGACGACACCCCCGGCGGCTCGGGGTCCCTGTTCACAGCGCCTGTTCCGAACTTCCGCACCGAGGCAGGGTGACGACGATGCCGAGCGTCGAGGACATCCGGCGCGTCGCCGAGGAGAGATTCGGCTGGGCGCTCCTGCGCGAAGAACAGGTCGAGGCGATGGAGCACGTCCTGGCCGGACAGGACGTCCTGGCCGTGCTGCCGACCGGAGCGGGCAAGTCCGCGATCTACCAGGTGCCCGCGGTGCTCCTCGCCGGGCCGACGCTCGTGGTCTCCCCACTGATCGCCCTGCAGCACGACCAGATCGACGGCATCGAGGACAGCCGCGCGCCCGACGCGGTCGCGCTGAACTCGACGCAGAACGCCGCGGAGCGCCGCGAAGCCTGGGACACCGTGCGTGACGGCCGCGCCGAGTACGTCTTCCTGTCGCCCGAGCAGCTCGCCAACGACGACCTCGTGGCCGAACTGGCCGATCTGGGCGTGTCCCTGTTCGTCGTGGACGAGGCGCACTGCGTGTCCGCGTGGGGCCACGACTTCCGGCCCGACTACCTGCGGCTCGCCCCGGTGGTCGAACGGCTCGGGCACCCGCCCGTCGTCGCACTCACCGCCACCGCCTCCCTTCCGGTGCGCCGCGACATCGCCGGGCGCCTCGGTCTCCGCGACCACCGGGAGGTCGTCACGAGCTTCGACCGGCCCAACCTCCACCTCGGTGTCGAACGGTTCACCGACGACGCCGAGAAGCGCGCCGCAGTCGTTGCCCGCGTCACGGCGCTGACCGCCGAACCGGGAACCGGTTGCGGCCTCGTCTACACGGCCAGCCGTCGTGACGCGGAGCGATACGCCGAGAAGCTCACCGGGGCCGGGCCGCGGGTGGCGAGCTACCACGCTGGTCTCGCCGCGGGCGAACGCGAACGCGTGCACCAGGAGTTCCTCGCAGGCGACCTCGACGTGGTGGTGGCGACCTCGGCGTTCGGCATGGGCATCGACAAGCCGGACGTGCGGTTCGTCGTGCACGCGTCGGTGCAGGACTCGATCGACTCCTACTACCAGCAGATCGGCAGGGCGGGCCGGGACGGCGACCCAGCGGCGGCCACGCTGTTCTACCGGCCGGAAGACCTGGCCCTGCAGAACTTCCTCACCACGGGCAAACCACCCCGGGACACCGTGGAAGCCGTGGCGCGGGCCCTTCGGGAGCTCGGCGAGCCGACCCGGCCCGCCGAGCTCGCCGACCGGGTGGACGCCGCCCCGGCACGACGTACCAGGGCGATCAACCTCCTGGAACAGGCGGACGTCCTCACCGTCGACACCGAAGGCCGGCTCACCTACGCCGATCCCCGGCGGACACCGGAGCAGGCCGCCGACGCGGCCATGGAGTCGGCGGAGCAACACCAGCGGCTCGCCCGCTCGCGCCTGGACATGGTGCGCGGCTACGCCGAAACGACCGGCTGCCGCCGCCAGTACCTGCTCGGCTACTTCGGCGAGGAGCTCGACGGCCCCTGCGGCAACTGCGACACCTGCGCGGCCGGGACCGCAAGGCCCCAGCCGCCCGGCAGCGACGAGTTCCCCAGGGACAGCTCCGTGCACCACGCGGAATGGGGTCACGGCGTGGTGATCTCCGTCGAGCCCGACCGGTTGACCGTGCTCTTCGACGAGAACGGCTACCGGACGCTGTCCGTCGACGCGGTGCACAGGAACAACCTCCTCACCGCGGCGGACGAGAGCTGACCCCGGCCGCGGCCGAACGTGTCCGGCCGGGAACACGGCGATGCGCTCGGCTGGAGTGTCCCAGCCGAGCGCATCGCGTGCACGTTCGGTTCGACGGCGAGCCGGGTTACGGCAGCAGCGACCCTCGTCTACCTCGAGCGGTCGCGTCCGGTCAGCGCGTCCCGCATGCGGTCGATCAGCCCCACTCCCGGCCCGAGGACCTTGTTGGCCGGCGGCCGGTCGGGCGCGGACGGGTGCGGCCTGGTCGGCGCCATCTTCTTGGCGTTCTCGAACTTCTCCCCCAGCCTGCGCAGCTCATCCGCGTCACACGCGTTGCGCAGCTTGGGCAGGAGATCGTTCTCCTCGTCCTTCAGGTGGTGCCGGATGTCCTCGATCAGCTTGCCGACCAGCTCGTCGAACTTCGGGTCGGTCACGTCGGTGTTCTCGATCGCCTTCATGACCTTCTCGGCCTCGGCGTGCTCCTCGAGTTCGTGGTCGGCGAGCTCGTCGCCGTTCGGCAGCACCTTGCGCGCCGTGGGGTACAGGTACTGCTCCTCGGCGACCGAGTGCCGTACCAGCTCGACGATCACGTGCTCGACCAGCTCACGCCGGTTGCGCGGGTCACCGCTGCTCTCGATCTCGGCGAACACGGCCTCGGCCTCGCGATGATCGGTCACGATCGCGTCGATGAGGTCCTGTTGCTGTGTGGTGGTCACCAGTCCTCCTCGTTCGGGTGTGCCCAACGACTACCCGGCTCGGTGCCGGCTATGCATCGCCGCGTAGGTCGCGGTGGTGACGCAGCCGTAGGCCAGGTGGGGCACCAGGTCGGCGACCCAGTCCGACAGTGACCAGTCCCTCGGGTCGGACACCCCGAGCGCGGCCATCGGCGCTGCCGACACGGCGGTGGCGCCGATGGTGGCGACCGCGCTCGCCGTCAGGCCGGCCGGCCGCCAACCCGCCCCACGGGCCGCGCCGTAGGCGGCACCGACCACCAGACCGGACACGATCCCGAGCAACGCGCCGGCACCGGAGACGCGGTTCTCCCTGCCCTCGGCGGGAATGTGCACGTCGGTCAGGTCGGCCAGCCGGTTCACGCTCTGCTCGGGGGTCTGGCTCGCCGGCCTGCCCCGGAGCACCATGTCCACATAGGTGGCGACGTTCAACGCCGTGGTGCCCGCCGCACCCGCCGCCACGCCGCGAAGGATCGATCGCATCATGTCGGCGGGGTGCCCGCGGCCGAACCGGCGAAACCGGGAACTCGCGGTACCACCACCCCGGGTGACCGGAGCCCGTCAGGGATCAGCTGTTGCCTTTCTCCACGCTGATGTCGGCCAGCGCGGACCGGGAGTCGCGCTGGATGGCGGCGTCGCCGATGGACAGCACTCCGACGGGCGTGTCGCCGTCGACCACGGGGATGCGGCGCACGGCGCCCTCGCGCATGCGGACGATCACCGACTCGACCTCGTCGTCGGGGGAAGCGGTGAGCAGCTGGTCGCTGCACACGTCGCCGAGCGAGCAGGTGGACAGGTCGTCGAAGCCGGCGACCCCCCGGACCACGATGTCGCGATCGGTGACGATGCCGCGCAGCCTGCCGTCGTCGACGACGAGCACGTCGCCGATGTCCTGCTCGCGCATCGCCGTCGCGGCGTTGCGCACGGGAGTGTCGGCCGGCAGCGCGACCGGGTTCCTGGTCATGAGGTCTCGCACCAGTTCAGCCATCGGTATTCTCCTTCGGGTCGTGATCTGTTCGGTCGTCGGTTCCACGGACCCGCACTCAGCCGCGGCGGCCACTGCCCACGTCGCCGTCCTCGACGGGGACGGCAAGCTGTTCCGCGCCCACCGTGCTCGGAGCGGGTCTGTTGGAAGTCATGTCCCAGGACTACCCCGGTGCGGCATGACAACACCGCCATTCGGGTGCGGAACTTTCCCGCCTGCTCCGCGCCCAGCGCGACAACCTGGGCGCCAGCGCCGAGTAGAACTCCGGCTGCAGCAGCATTCCCGTGTGGCCGCTGCGGACCTCCACGCATTCGGCGGACCGGTCCTGGCACAGCTGCCACGGCACGACCCGGTCCAGCCGCGAGTAGACCGCCAGCGCCGGCATCCCGTCGGGAAGCGGTCCCCGCAGCGCGGACATGTTGTCGCGGAAGCATTCCCCGGTGAAGCAGTCGTCGTCGAGGAGTCCCGGCAGCCCGAACGCGGACAGCCTCGTCAGGAACCGGGCGTTCCGCATGACCTTCGGGTTCACCCCGAGGGGGTCCAGTACCGGGCTCCCCGCCGTCACCAGCGCCCGCACGAGATCCGGCCTGCGCACCGCGACCAGGCGGCTCAACCAGCCACCTCGGCTCTGGCCCACCAGGACCACCGGGTCCCCGGTCGCCTCCGCGTGTTCCTCCGCCCGCCGCTCGATGCGCGCCACCAACTCGGTGGTGCACCCGACGTTCAGCCCGATCCGGGCCGCAGCGGGGCGGTGGCCGCGATGCCGCAACCAGGCCGCCGCGGGCAGCAGGGACCAGTCGCCACAACCGAACCCCGGCACGAGCAGCACACCGAGGCCGGTGTCGCGAGGCGCGGACTGCTTGCGCGTCCCCGAAACAAGACCGGCCACGAACAACGCGCCGCCGACCGTCCGGCTGACGGACGCGAAGGCGGACGGACCACCGGCAGGCGGCTTCACCTCACACCTTTCATCAGGCACGAATGTCTCATACCCGCTGCGAGGCGGTTCAATCCCGAGTCCTGTTCGGACAGTGCCGCCGCGGCGGGGAGGAAGATCGACGGAACAATGCGCGCGACATGGAATGCGACCGGTTGGTCGTTTGCCACAACCGCTGGTTGAAATAAACCGCCGGACGGCATACTTTTGGCGGGAACGGGTATCCGACGGCGCACCGGACCGCATAGTGGCCATAACAAGGACATGACAGCGCGTTCGCTGCGCAAAGCCTGATGCCGCACCTGATCCGTACCTGACCGATGTCCTGTCGTTCTAGGCTATCCGAGTGACATGATCGCCGTTGTCGTCGCGGCGGTAGTAGGTTACGCATGATTACCCCAGACCCCGGTGATGAACTTCGTGAAGATCGCGAACAGACGAGAAACCGAGGTATTTCGTGGATGTACCGGACGCAGACCGCCAGGCAGCCCCGTCCCGACGGGACGGGCAGAGATGACCGTCGGCACCTTCCCGGCGAACCTGGTTCCGCGCCCGCCAGGAGACCTGCCCCGCGGGTCGATCACGGTCCTGCTCGCCACGGACCTCGGTCTGTTGCGCGGCGCCCTGGTCAGCATGCTGTCCAGGCACGGGGACATCGAGGTGGTCGCCGCCCTGGAGTGTGGTGACGAGGTGGTGCCGACGGCACTGCGGAAGCGACCGGACGTGGTCGTCATCGAGGTCGGCGTCTCCTCGAGCGGCAGCCTGGCCGCGATCGGGGAACTGCGCGAACGACTGCCGACGTGTCAGGTCGTGGCACTGGCCGCGGCAAAACCCGCTGGTCTGGTGCGGCGCCTGCTCGCCACCGACGTGCTGGGCGCGATCGACAAGAACGCCCCGAGCGCGCGGCTTCTCGACGCGATCCGCGGCGCAGCCGCGGGACAGCTGGTGGTCGACTCCAGCCTCGCCGTCGCCGCGCTCACCGCGGAAGCCAACCCGCTGACCCCGCGAGAGGTGGACGTGGTGCGCCTCGCGGCCGAGGGCCGCTCCGGGCCCGAGATCGCCAAGCGCCTGTACCTGTCGCCGGGTACCGTCCGCAACTACCTGTCCAACGTGATCGGCAAGACCCGCGGCCGGACCAGAACCGACGCGATCCGCATCGCCCGCGAATCCGGCTGGGCCTGACCACCCGGTGTCGGGCCGACCCGGCGCGGTCAGACCGAGCCGGGTCGGCGGTGGCGCGGGGTCGCCACGAGGAAGACCGGGACCGTGTCGTCACCGCGGTCGCCATCCGGGCGGGCCGTGACCTGGCGGATCACCCGATCCGCACCGCTGTGCGGCACACGTCGACTCCCGGTTGCCGCAGGCGCTCGGTCATCGCGGTACCAGGCGTTCCTGGCGCGGTGGGCCGCCCTGGCGCCACCTGGCCGGGCTCATGCCGTGCACCTTGCCGAAGGTGCGGGCGAAGTAGCCGGCGTCCGGAAAACCCACCTGCCTGCCCACCTCGCCCACCGGCAGCCCGGTCGCCGCGAGCAGGCGCCTGGCCTGCACCATGCGCCGTTCGGTGATCCACTCCTGCACGGTGCGGCCGGTCCGCCTGCGCACCGTCGAGGTCAGGTGCCCCGGCGACAGGCGCACGGCGGCGGCCACGTCGCGCAGCGACAGCGGCTGCGGGTAGCGGCGTTCGATGACCTCGAAGACCTCGGCGAGCAACGGTTCCTGGTTCTCCCGCAGGTCGCCGACCACGTCCGCGGCCAGCCGGGACACCCCGACCAGCAGCAGCACGAGGTGCGCCAGGGCGGCCTCCCGGAAACCGTCGTGCCGCCGGGCCAGTTCGTCGTCGAGGGCCTGGATCCTCGTCACCCACTCCGCCCGGTCCGGTTCCGGCACCCGCAGCCGCAGTGCGTCGATGGCGCCGCCACGCATGAACGGGAACAGCAGCGGGTGGGTGCGCCAGGCCAGGTGGGCGCCGGGTACGTCGGGGCCGAGCGCGTCGGCGGTGAAGAACACGCCCCACCCGTCGACGTCGGCGAAGTCGCCGTGCTGGACGTGCCCCATCACGTCGCCCGGGGCGATCACGAACAGGTCCCCCGCCTGGATGTGCCACGCCCGCCTGCCGGTGCGCAGGACGCCGCCTGCCGCCGGGAAGTACGCCAGGCCGGGGAAGTCGTGGGCGTGTTCCTCGAAGGACAGGCAGTTCCCGCCGGTGTGGCGCAACCGCCAGGTCGCCAGCGGCAGCTCGCCCGGTGCCGGCAGCATCGAGTAGGTCGCCAGCCGGTCGCGGCCCGGCGCCGTTCGCACGGTCTTCACCGTCGAATCGTCCCACTGATGCCGTGGATCAGCACAGGACCGCAGCTCCGGATGGGGGCAGAATGTCGGTATGGCCGACAAAAAGTCACAGCCGGATGCCGAACGGGAGTACCTCCCGAGCATGGGCAAGCACTTCCTGCTTCCGCTCTACGACCTGATGCACCGCCTGTCCGGGCTGCGGCGGATCCACCGCGAGATGGGCACGCTGGCCGGGCTGCTGGCCGGGCACGAGGTGCTGGACGTCGGGTGTGGCACCGGGAACCTGCTGCGGACGGTCGGCAGGCAGTACCCGGGAGCCGAGCTCACGGGGCTGGACCCGGACCGCAAGGCGCTGGCCCGCGCCAGGCGCAAGGCCCGGCGCGCCGGGATCGACGTGCGACTGGACCGCGGGTTCGCCCAGGAGCTGCCCTACCCCGACGGCTCGTTCGACCGGGTCTTCTCCAGCCTGATGCTCCACCACCTGGACACCGCGTCGAAGGACGAGCTGCTCGCCGAGGTGCGCAGGGTGCTGCGACCCGACGGGCTGCTCGTACTGGCCGACGTCGTGGTCGACGAGCACGGGCACGGGCACGGGCACCGGCCCGGCGGCCACGGCCGGATGAGCGAGCACGTGCGCGACAACGTCGGCGACGCCGTGGCGCGGCGGATCGCGGCCGCCGGTTTCACGGTGGAGCCGACTCGCACCATGGCCTTGCGGGTCGGTGGCCGGATCGCGATCGAGGTGGCTCGGCCCGGCTCCGGCGCAGTGCCCTGAGAGACGCTTTCGGGGCGTCAACTGTCCCGAAAGCGTCTCCCACGGCGCACCACACGCGTCAGCTCCCGGTCGCGCAGGGGTTGTCGTTCACGGTGAAGGCGGCCGGGGGCGCGTTGGCCCCGCTCCACGAGCCGTTGAACCCGATCCGCACCGACCCGCCCGGCTCGATCCTGGCGTTGTACGCGAGGTTGGCCGCGGTGACGTCCGCGCCGTCCTGGGACCACGTCGCGCCCCACCCGCTGGTGACGCGCTGCCCCGCCGGGAAGGTGAACGCCAGCCGCCAGCGCTCGAGTGGCGCGGTGCTCGTGTTGGCGATCGATACCGCCGCGGTGAACCCGCCCGGCCACTGGTCGACGCTGTAGGTGACCTCGCAGGTGCCGACGGGTTCCGGATCGGGGTCGGGGTCGGTCGTGCCCACCGGGTCGGCGTAGACGATGCCGCGGCCGTTGGTGCCGAGGTAGACGCGGCCGTAGATCCTCGGGTCGCCGGTGATGGCCTCGCCCGCGTTGCCGTACTGGTGCCGGTCGTCGTTGATGCGGACCCACGTGACACCGTTGTCGTCGGAGCGGTGGACACCGGTGACGCCGCCGATCGTCGCCATCGTGTACAGCGCCGGGTTGGTGCGGCCGGGCGCGGCCCTGCCGAAACCGATGTTCACCGCATCGGCCACAGTGGACAGCCTGGTGAAGCTCGCACCCGAGTCCGTCGAGTGGAACAGGCCGGTGTCACCCGCGAGCCAGATGTCGCCTTCCTTGCCAGGCAACGCCTTGAACTTCGCCGTGGTGGGCAGGCCGGTCGCCGCGGTCTGGGTGAACGTGGCGCCGCCGTTCGTGCTGACGTGGAAGCGGCCACCGGAGAACCCGTAGAACTTGCTCGCGTCGACCCGGTCGGACTCCACGACGGCGTCGACCGGCAGGCCCTGCGACTGGGTCCACGTGTTGCCGAAGCCGACCGAGTGGTGCACCGGCAGGCCCTTCGGCGCCCACACGAACCGGCTGCCGTCCGCGGCCGCCGCGACCGTGCCGCCCTCGTCGACGCCGCCCGGTTCGGTGCCCTGGAACCAGTTCGCGCCGCCGTCGGTGGAGAACGCGACATGGCTGTCGTTCGGGCGGTCCGCGTCGGCGAAGTTGCCGGCCCGCACCATCACGCTCGGGTTGTTCTCCGCGTAGTCGAGGCTCGTGGTGGAGGTGAACACCGGCTGGGTGAACATCCTCGACGGCACCGTGGTGAGGCGCTCGTGCCGGAAGCCGCCGATGTCACCGAGTCCCGAGATCAACGGCGCACCGGACGGCGGGCTGATCAGGTCGAGTACCGCGGTCTCCTCGAGGCCCGCCGCCATCGGCCTGATCGTGAACCGGGTGCCGTTGTCCCAGCCGGTCAGGTTCGTGGTGCCGTAGATCGTCGCGCCGGTGCCGTACATCATCCGGTCGGAGTCGAACGGGTCGATCTCCAGCGACTCGGTCATCCAGCCCAGTTTCGGCGCCGTCTCCGGTGGTTGCGGGTTCGCGCCGAAGTCCAGCCACGGCGACGACGAGATGTCCATCGTGTACCGGAAGCCGCGCTCCGGGTACGACGTCCAGTCCCAGATCCGGGTCCACGTCGCGCCTCCGTCGGTGCTGCGGAAGAAGATGACGTCCGGCCACCACGAGATCTGGGTGGCGACCATGATCGTGCCCGGGTTCTGCCGGTCGATCGTGAGGCCCGAGTAGCCGAAGTAGTCGTCGCCGCTGCTGGACGGGACCGGGCTGATCCGCGTCCACGCACCGGAGACCGTGTCGTACTTCCACACGTCGCCCTTCGCGCCGTCGTACGGGCCGCCGGTGTCGCTCGTCGCGATGTACAGCTTGTCGTTCACCGGGTCCAGCACGCCCTTGTGCGCGAGGTACCCGGTCGGCTGCCCCGCGATCCGCTCCCAGCTCGCGCCGCCGTCCACGGACCGGTAGACGGTGTTGTCCTTGTCCGCCACGCCGACGTAGATGCCCTGCGTGGTGCTGCCCGCCGTGCCGGTCGACTTGTCGAACGTCACCCACACGACACCCGGCCGGTGGGACAGGTAACCGTTGGGGTCGCCGGGATCCTGCGCGTAGTTGCCCACGTTCGGGAAGTTCGCGACCTTCGCCCACGTCGCGCCGTGGTCGGTGCTGCGCCACAGCCCGTTGCCCTCCGGGGCTCCGAAGTAGACGATGCTGTTGCGGTTCGGGTCGACCGCGAGCCGCTCCCCCATGCCGCGGCCCGGCATGTTCCCGCCGAGCTTGAACGGCAGCGCCGTCGCCTGCCAGGTGGCGCCCCGGTCGGCCGACCGCAGGATCGCGCCGTTGTTCGGATCCCAGCTGTTGGTGTACATCCCGGCCGCCACGTACACGCGGTCGGTCTGGACGGGGTCGGTGGCGAGGCTGTGCACGCCGTTCCAGCCCCACTTGTCCCAGCCGACCCAGTCCAGCAGCGGGACCCACCGCCCCGTGGACTGGTTCCACCGGTACGCGCCACCGATGTCGGTGCGCGCGTAGATCAGGTTGCGTTCGGTCTGGTTGAAGATGATCGAGGGCACGAACCCGCCGCCCGCGATCTCCACGTTGCGCCAGTTGTGGGCCTCGGCCGGTGCGGCCTCGGCGGTGTGCGACGCGGCGGCACCGATGACCGCCCCTGTCGTCGCCCCTGTGACCGACACGGAGGCGGCCACCAGTACGCCGGTCAGGAGATGGACAAGTTTCACCCGCATTGTCTTCGTCCTTACGCGATCGTGCACGCCGCGCCGTTGACCGTGAAGGCTGACGGCGCGGCGTTGCTGCCGCTGTAGGTCGCGTTGAACCCGATCCCGGTGACCGACTGCCCTGCCGCGATCACCCGGTTGTGGTCGGAGTTCGTCGCCGTGACCGTCGCGCTGCCCGTGGCCTGGGACCAGGTCGCGCTCCAGCCGTTGGTGATGCGCTGGTTGCCGGGGAACGTGAACGACAGGGACCAGCCGCTGATGGCCGTACTGCCGGTGTTCGCGACCGACACCGAAGCGGTGAACCCGGTGCCCCAGTCGTTCACGCCGTACGTGACCCGGCAGGACGTGCCCGGTTCCGGGTTTGGGTTGCCCGTGCCGCCGTCCGGCGCGATGAGGTACGGGTCCAGGTAGGCCTGTTTGGTGGTGTTGACCGTGGTCCAGTCGTCGTTGAGGATCCCGCCGGTGTCCCCGGAGTTCGGGTTCCACGACCAGAAGGTGAAACTGGGCGCGTCGGTGCCGGTGCCGAGGTAGGCCATCAGCGTCCGCAGCCACGCCTGGTCACGCGGATCGGCGAGGGTGGTGCCGAACTCGCCGAGCAGCACCGGCGCCACGTCGTTCCTGAACAGGTAACCCCAGTTCTTGTCCCAGATCGCCGCCATGTTGTCCGGGAAGGCGGGGTCGGCGAACCAGTCCTGCGCGAACACCGAGGTCGCGTAGTCGTGTGCGGAGTAGACGAGCCGGTTCGCGACGTTCAGCCGCACCGGTGCGGTCGCCGCGCCCTGCAGGTTGCCGCCCCACCAGTAGCCGTCGCCGTCGTACTCGCTTACGCCCTCGACGACGATCAGCCAGTTCGGGTTCACCGCGAGGATCGCGTTGCCGGCCCGCTCGGCCGCGAGCCGCCAATCGGTGGCCGTGTCACCGCTCCCCCAGTCCGCGCCGCCACCGCCCTGGATCGCGTGCGGCTCGTTGTGCAGGTCGGCGCCGATCACCGTGGTGTTGCCGAGGTAGCGTTGCGCGAGCATGCGCCAGTCGCTGATCCAGCGGCTCTCCGGGTAGGCGCTCGTGTACCAGAGCGCGGACTGCCCGCCTGAGTCCGGCCGGTGCCGGTCCAGCAGCACCTTCATGCCGATCTGCCCGGCGTAGCCGATGATCCGGTCCATGATCTGGATGCCGGACAGGCCGGCCAGATCGGGGTTCAGGTCGTAGCGGACGCTGTTCGGGGTGGAGCCGGTGTCGAAGAGCTGGCTGGAGAACGGGAGCCGCAGCGTGTTGTACTTCAGGCTCTTCATCTGGTCCAGCATGTCCTTGTAGCCGCGGGACCACAGCCCGTGCGGTGCGTAGTTCGCCGTCTCCAGGCCGAACCAGTTGATCCCGGTCATGCGCACGGGCTGGTTGTTCGCGTCGAGGAGCTGCCTGCCGTCGGTGTGCCAGTAGCCGGCGCCCGCCGCCGAGGCTGGTGCGGTGTGGACGAACGGCACGAGCAAAGCCAGTAACAGTGCGGGAACGAGGGCGAACGCGACGTTGCGTCGTTTCATCACAGGGTGTCCTGTTCGTGCGGGGACCGGGTGCCGCCTTCGCGTGCTGGGGACGCGAGGGCGGCACCCGGAGCGGGTCAACCCGTCACAGCGGCGGGTAGGCGTTCCGCATCAGTTCCTGGAACTGCGCGGAGAACCAGTGCCCGGAGATCGGCGCGTTGCCCAGTGCACCGGACATGTTGTCGTTGTTGCGGGGGTTGCCGGTGTACGTCGGGTCGCACATCCGGTCGAAGCCCTTGCCCTCGTCGTTGTCGATCGCCGAGCTGGAACCGTCGGACTCACCCGGCGGCTTGATCCAGACGTAGGCGTCGATGCCCGGCTCCGGCGCCGCCTTCGGCCGCTCGCCCAGCCCGGCACCGGACTGGTTGCACCAGTTGCCGAGGTGGATGCGACGGTCGATGCGCGACTCTTCCATGAAGGTCGCCGGGTCGGTCGACGTGCTCGCCGCGGTGGGCCGGTCCGGGCCGCCCCAGCCGTTGCGCGAGGTGTCGATCAGCATGCCGATGTTCGAGTCGAAGCACTGCGAGTCGGCCTGCTGCCGGAACGCCTGCGCGAAGCCCAACTCGTCGACGTACCGGTTCCAGTCGACCCAGCCGCCTGCGACCTCACGCAGTGGTTTGCCGCCCACCACCGTGTCGGCGGTGAAGAACGCCTCCTTGAGCGCCGAGTAGTTGGCGGTGTTGGCGATGAAACCCTGCACGTTGCCCGGGGCCGCACCGGACGCGTTCGCGGCCTGGCACATCAGCTGCACCGAGGCGTTGAAGTTGTCGTCCCACCCGATCCAGCCGTGGTGGCCGGCGTCGACGTAGTTGTAGACGTTGGGCACCGCGCCGAGCTTGGCCAGCGCGTAGCCGACCCCGTTGACGTAGTTGCCGTTGGCCTTCATCGTGTCGCACTGCGGCGTCGCCGTCTCCCGCGGCGACACGTTGGTGACCAGGTTCGGCAGCGAGTCGATCTCGATGACCGTGACGATCCGCAGGTTCGCGTACGCGGGCCGGGCGAGAATGCTCGCGATCGGGTCGATGTACTCGGTCTTGTAGCGGTTCAGCTCGGTCGGCCCCAGCTCACCGTTGGACGCGAGCGCCGCGCAGTCGCGGCCAGGCAGGTTGTAGATGACCACCTGGAACACCAGGGGCTGTCCCGCGGCCTGCCGGACGGCCTCGTCGAGGTGCGCGGCCAGTCCACGTGCGCCGGTCGTGCCGGTGATGGCCGCGATGCGGTCCATCCACACACCGGTCGGCTGGTTCGCGATCCGGCTGCCGCCGGTTTCCGCGCGGGCCTTGGCCGACCAGTCCGGGTTCACGTACACACCGGCGCCGACGTACGGGTTGTCGACGCGGTTGCCCGGGTCGGGGTCCGGATCCGGGTCTGGATCGGGGTCCGTCGTGCCGGTGCACGTGGTGTTGTTGAGCGAGAAGCTCGCCGGGGCGGCGTTGCTGCCCGAGTACGTGCCGTTGAAGCCGATTTCGGTCGAGCCGCCGGTGGCGAGGGTGCCGTTCCAGCCGAGGTTGGTCGCGGTGACCTGCTGCCCCGACTGCGTCCAGTTCGCATTCCAGCCAGGCGTGTTGACCTGCTGGTTGCCCGCGAACGAGAACCGCAGCGACCAGCCGGTCACCGGGTCGCCCAGGTTGTTGATCCGGACTGTCGCGGTGAAGCCCCCGCCCCAGTCGTTCACGGTGTAGTCGATCCGACAGCCGACCGCCGCACCGGCGGGCTGGGCACTCAGTGTTATGAGGGACGTCAGTAGCGCCGACACGACCGCCAAGTAGGCGGCCGCACGCCTCCGCGTCCTGATCAAGGGTCTTGGTCTCATTCGGATCCTCCGCTCAACGCCGAGCGATTTCTGGGAGCGCTCCCAGTTTTGTGGAGTCTAGCTGCGTTAACTGCGCGTGTACAGACTCTCACTCTTGATGAACAGTTAAGTTCGGTGTTCAGTGGCTGACCACGGGATCCCTTGCGAGACTTGTCATCCGCGATCCGGCGGAAGTTGCGGGGCGCCGGACCTCATCGAACTCGGACCCGCGTCTCGAACCCGCCGACTGGGAGCGCTCCCAAGATCGTTGCCGACAGGACTTGCGGTGTGATCGGGCTTCGCCAGGTCGACGGGATGGCAGGGAGCCCCTATGGCGTGGCAATGCCCTGAAAGGCGCGTTCAGGGCACCCAGCGCCCTGAACGGCCCATTCACGGCGCTCGGCCGTCCCAGCTTGCCGGGGCCGTGCGCTGGATCCGGGGCGGCGGCCGCCCATCCGCGGGGGGCGCGGTTCCGAAGTACCGTCGTGATGGTGACTCGGGAAGTTCTCGGCCGGTGGCTCGACACCGGGCTCGACCGGTCGGTCATCGGTGGGTACCCGCGGTTCGGGCTCGCCGCGCGGCGGCGGTTGCCCGGCTGGCCCCCGGACGCACCGCCGGGGGCGCTCACCGGGCGCACGGCGATCGTGACCGGTGCCAGTTCCGGACTGGGAGCGGCCACCGCGGCCGCGTTCGCGCGGCTGGGCGCGGCCGTGCGCCTCGTGGTCCGGGACACCGCGAAGGGCGAGCGGATCGCGGCCTCGATCGACGGCGACGTGCTGGTGTCGCGGTGCGACGTGTCCGATCTGGCCGACGTGCGGCGGTTCGCAGGCACGGTCGGCGCCGCGGATGTGCTGGTGCACAACGCGGGCGTGCTGCCTGCCGAGCGGACCACCACACCACAGGGGCACGAAACGGCCCTCGCCACCCACGTGCTCGGCCCCCTGCTCATGACCGAGTTGCTCGGACCCGTGCTCGCGGGCGGGCGCGTGGTCTTCGTGTCGTCCGGTGGGATGTACACCCAGAAGCTGCCGCTCGACGACCCCGAGTACACCCGGGGCGGGTACCGCGGCGCCGCCGCCTACGCACGTAGCAAACGGATCCAGGTCGCGCTCGTCCCGCTGCTGGCCCAGCGCTGGCCCGGGATCACCGTCGCGGCGACGCATCCCGGGTGGGCCGACACCCCCGGTGTCGCCGGTTCACTGCCCGGCTTCCACCGGCTCACCCGGCCGTTCCTGCGCGACAGCGACGAGGGCGCCGACACCACCGTGTGGCTCGGTGCGACCGAGCCCGCACCGCCGTCCGGGTTGTTCTGGCACGACCGCAGAGCACGGAACCCGCACCTCGTGCCGTGGACGCGGCACGGTGCCGCCGCGAGCAGAACCATGTTCGAGTGGTGCGCCGAAGCGGTCGGACTTATGCACTAGTGTCTGTGCGTCGCGGCGCTGCGGTAGTCGGTGTAGGTGTACGGGTTGTCCAGCACCTTGGTTTCCGGCACGTCCGGGTTCATGCCCCGCTGCCACGCGTCCTCGCCCATCGTGCCGCGCAGGTGCTCCACTGTGGACTCCACGGCCCGGCGGGCCGACTTCAGGTCGATGTCGACCAGTTTGTGGTTGTGCTTCACCACTCTGCCGTTGACCAGCACGGTGTGCACGTCGCCGCGCTGGGCCTGGAAAGCCACGTGGCCGTAGGGGTTCAGCAGTGGAAACGACACCGGGGAGTCGTCGTTCTTGATCAGGACCACGTCCGCCTTCCCGCCTGTCGCCAGGCTGCCGAGGTCGGGCCTGCCCAGTGCCGCCGCGCCACCCCGGGTCGCCCATTCGACGACCTGGTCGGCGCGGAGCGAGCAGTGGGTGACCGTCTCGTCCTGGGCGTGGGCCGACAGGTGTTCGCGCGAACGGTCCGCACCCAGGGTCGTGCGCATCGCCGAGAACAGGTCGCCGCTCCACCACACGCTGGTGTCCATCGACAGGGAGACCGGGATGCCGTGTGCGCGGATCGCCCACGTGGGCGGGTAGCCCTGGCCCGCGCTCTGCTCGCTTTCCGTCGACACCGAGATCGAGCCGCCCGTCGCGGCGATCCGGTGATAGGAGTCGGCGGTCAGGGACGCGGCGTGTACGTAGATCGTCTGCTCTGTCATGAAGCCGTGTTCGTGCATCAGGCGGATGCCGTCGTCGCTTGTCGCGCCCCACACGCCCGCGTGCGTGGTGACCGGGACACCCAGGTCGCGTGCCACTTCGAACGCCGGCTTCTCCGGGAACGCCGGGTCGCCGGTCACGTCGAACGCCAACTGGAAGCCCAGCAGGTCGTCACCGGTGATGCGGCGGTTCACGAAGTCGCGGAACTCCGGTGCGCCCGTCCACTGTGCCGGGGGCTGCTGGATGTTGCCGTACGCCAGGACGTGCCTGCCCGGGATCGCCTCGAGTGCGTCCACCGCGGCGTCCGCGTGGTCGACCGTCCGCAGGCCGTGCGACCAGTCGACGACCGTCGTCACGCCCGCGTCCAGCGCCTCGATCGCGGCCAGGGTGTTGCCCGCGTGGATGTCCTCGGGGCGGAACAGCGTGCCGTGGTCGAGGTAGTACCAGACGAAGTACTGCGTCAGCGTCCAGTCCGCGCCGTAGCCGCGCATCGCGGTCTGCCACATGTGCCGGTGGGTGTCGATCATGCCCGGCATCACGATGCCGTCGGTCGCGTCCACCACCAGTGCGCCTTCCGGGGCGGCCAGGCCGCTGCCGACCGCCGCCACCCGGTCGTCGATCACCAGCACGTCCGTGTCCGTCAGCACCGAGCGGGACCCGTCCATCGGGAGCACGGTACCGCCGCGCAGGAGCACGGCGCGGTAGTCGTTCATCGGTGAACTCCTTGCCGGACACTTGTCCGTATGGCGGCCGGTTGTGAGGGTTACTCTGATCCCGCACCGCAGGGAAGTCAATGCCCGTCACCGTGAGGAGCCGCCATGCCGCGCGAAGGCGCCGGACCGGACTTCATCGAGGCGCTCGCGCGCGGGCTCGAGGTCATCGCCGCGTTCGAGCCGGGCAGGCCCGCGATGACGCTGGCGGAGGTGGCCGCGGCGACCGGCCTCGCGCGGCCGACGGCGCGGCGGATCCTGCTGACACTCGGTGAGCTGGGGTACGTGCGTGCCGAGGGGCCCGGGTTCGCGCTGACGCCGAGGGTGCTCGACCTCGGGGTCGCCTACGTGCGGTCACAGGGGCTGTGGGACATCGCGCGGCCGCACATGGCGGCCCTGTCGGCCGCCACGGGGGAGTCGTGTTCGGTCGCGCAGCTCGACGGTTCGGACATCGTGTACGTCGCGCGGGTGGCGGTGCCGAAGATCGTGGCGCTCGCCGTGCAGATCGGGACGCGGTTTCCCGCCCTGCAGACGTCGCTGGGCAAGGTGCTGCTCGCCGCGCTGGACCCCGCCGAGGTCGACGCCGTACTCGCCGAACCGACGCGGTCGGGCCTGACACCGCGCTGGCAGCCGGAACGGACCGAGCGGGACACGGTCCTGCGGGAGGTGCGGGCGCGGGGGTGGGCGCTGACCGACCAGCAGCTCGCGCTCGGCATCCGGTCGGTCGCGGCACCACTGCGGGACGGCGGCGGGCGGGTGGTCGGTGCCCTCAACGTGAACACGCACGCGGCGGAGACCTCACTCGACGAGCTGCTCGGAGACCACCTCCCGCTGCTGCTGAGGGCAGCGGGTGAGATCAGCGCCGACTTCGCACGACTGGCGACGGTCCCGCACGTGACCCGCACGGCCGCGTCGTAACCACCCGCCGCGCCCGCCCCGCCCGTGCGGGTGGCGGGGGTTGACAGGGAGAGCTGCCCGGACAAGGCTGCGGACAAGTGTCCGCATCACGGACGGAGACATATGGACGGCCCGCTCGACGGTGTACTGGTGGCCGACTTCTCGCGGATCCTCGCCGGGCCGTACGCCACGATGCTGATGGCGGACATGGGCGCCGAGGTGATCAAGGTCGAGGGGCCCGGCGGCGACGACACGCGCACGTGGATGCCGCCGGTGCGCGACGGTGTGTCGACCTACTACCTCGGCATCAACCGGGGCAAGCGGTCGATCGCGCTCGATCTGCGGGACGACGGGGACGCCGGGGCGGCGCGGGAGCTGGCGCGGCGGGCCGACGTGCTGATCGAGAACTTCAAGCCCGGCGGCATGGACCGGTTCGGGCTCGGCTACGACGACGTGCGGGCCGCCAACCCCGGCATCGTGTACGCGTCGATCACCGGGTTCGGGGCGGGCCCCGGTGCGCACGTGCCCGGCTACGACCTCATGGTCCAGGCGATCTCCGGACTCATGAGCCTCACCGGCGACCCGGACGGGCCGCCCTACCGCGCGGGCATCTCCGTGTTCGACGTGATGGCGGGCAACCACGCGGTGATCGGGATCCTCGCGGCGCTGCGGCACCGGGACGCCACCGGCGCGGGGCAGCGGGTCGAGGTGAACCTGCTGTCCTCCGCGCTCACCGGGCTGGTCAACCACAGCTCGGCGTACGTCGCCGGGGACGTCGTGCCCTACCGCATGGGCAACGCGCACCCGAGCGTGTTCCCGTACGAGCCGTTGCCCACCAAGGACAACGACCTGATCGTGTCCGCCGCCAACGACGGGCAGTTCCGGAAGCTCTGCGAGGTGCTCGGCATCCCCGGCGTCGCCGACGACCCCCGGTTCGCCCGCAACGCCGACCGCACCGCGAACCGCGAGCAGCTGCGGCCGGTCCTGGTCGAGCGGCTCGCCGCCAGGGGTGCCATCGAGTGGTTCGACCTGCTCGTCGCGGCCGGGGTGCCGTGCGGGCCGATCAACACCATCGACGGTGGGTTCGCGATGGCGCAGCGGTTCGGGCTGGCACCGGTCGTCGAGGTCGGCGAGGGTGACCGGGCGGTGCCGACCACCCGGCACCCGATCAGGTTCTCCGCCACGCCCGCCGGCTACGCGCTGCCACCGCCCGAGCTGGACGAGCACGGCGCCGAGATCCGGAAGTGGTTGGGAGACAAGGATGCCTGAGTACCCCACGGCGCTCGGCTCGGCCACCCGCGACACCATCACGCTGCTCGGCCACGACCTCGCACGGGACGTGATGGGTGAGGTCGGGTTCGGCGAGCTGGCCTTCTGGCTCGCGACCCAGCGGCGGCCGTCGAAGGGTGAGACCAGGGTGTTCGAGGCCGTGCTGGCCGCGCTCGCCGACCACGGGTTCACGCCGACGGCGATCACCGCACGGCTGACGTACCTGTCCGCGCCGGACTCCGTGCAGGGGGCGCTCGCGGCCGGGCTGCTGGGTGGCGGCTCGCGGTTCCTCGGCGTCACCGAGGACTGCGGCCGGTTCCTGCACGAACAGCTCGCCGGGCGGCGCCTGCCCACCGACGACGACGGCTGGGACGCGCTCGCGCTCGAGGTCGTCGCCGCGCGACGGGAGGCGAAGCGGTTCGTCCCCGGGCTCGGGCACCACGTGCACAAGGACGTGGACCCGCGCACGCCCCGGCTCTTCCAGATCGCCCGCGAGGAAGGGCTGGAAGGTCCGCACCTGAGGCTGTTCGCGGCGATCGGGCGGGTACACCCCAGGGTGCTGGGCAGGACGTTGCCGCTCAACGGGGCCGGGGTGTGCGGGGCCGCGCTCGCGGACCTCGACCTGCCGCTGGCGCTGCTGCGGGGCTTCGCCCTGCTCGCGCGGACCGCCGGGCTGATCGGTCAGCTCGCGGAGGAGCTGCGCAACCCGGTCGCCAACGAGATCTTCCTTTCGGTCGACCTGAACAACGTCCCGGTTCCTCCCAGCCCCCATGGAGGTGGCAATGGCTGAGCTGGTCGCGGTCATCGCGTCCACGCACCACCCGTTCTACTACCGCGCCAGCACCGCCACCGGCGAGGACCGGCCGCCGTTCGCGGACGAGTGGGTGCGCAAGGTCGAGGCGTTCCGGGAGACGCTCACCAAGGCCCGGCCGGACGTGCTGGTGATGGTCGGCTCGGACCACTTCCACCAGCTGTGGCTGGACAACATGCCGCAGTTCCTGGTCGGCAAGGCGCCGTTCTACGACGCCAACTGGTACAACGAGGAACGCGAGTTCGGCCTGCCGCGCATGGTGATGAAAGGCCAGGAGGACCTGTCGTCGTACGTGCTGCGCGAGGGGCTCGACGCGGGCTTCGACCTCGCGTTCTCCAACGAGCTGCGGATCGACCACTCGATCACGTGCCCGATCATCACGCTGCGCCCGCAGAACGACCTGCCCATCGTGCCCATCTACACCAACATCTTCGCACCCCCGCTGCCGCAGCCGAAGCGGTTCGTCCAGCTGGGACAGACGATCCGGCAGCTGGTCGAGTCGTGGCCCTCGGACCAGCGGGTCGCGGTGATCGGCACCGGGCACCTGTCGCTGGAGCTCGGCGGGCCCCGGCAGTTCGGGCCGCACGGGCCGGACCCCGAGTTCGACCGCAGGGCCGTGGAGTGGATCTCGACCGGCGACATCGAGGGCTGCTGCGCGGACGTGACGCTCGACTCGCTGCACCTGCCCGGCAACGCCACGCACGGGTTCATGGACTTCATGCTGATGATGGGGGTCGCAGGCGAGGGCCGGAAGGCGGACTACGTCGACACCTACGACCTGTTCCACACGATGGAGGCCTACTTCACCTGGTACCCGGGGGCGGCATGAGCAAGTACCTCCTCAACAAGTTCCTGTTCACCGTGGACCGCGACCCCGAGCTGGTCGAGCGGTACCGGGACGATCCACAGGGGACCGTCGAGTGGTGGGAGGCCGGCGAGGCCAACCGGATCCTGGCCTGCCACACCGGCGAGTCGTCGACGTGGCTCGCGTTCACCGACGACGAGCGCGCCGCGCTGACCGAGCACGACCACGTCCGGCTGTTCGAGCTCGGCGCGCACCCCTTCCTGACGCTGACGCTGTTCATCGCGATGTTCGAACGCGACAACACCGAGCCGCTGGCGTTCCAGAAGGAGTACGGCCGCAAGCTCGCCCACCTGTCGCCGCCCTACCCGGACATCGCGACATGAGCCGGGCAGCGGCTGGTTGGGCACTGTCGCTGCGCTCCCCCGGCGCACCGCCCGACCTCGTCGAGTGGCCCGCGCCACCGGCGGGCCCCGGGGAGGTGCTGGTCGAGGTGATCGCCGCGCCGATCACGCCGCTGGACCTGCTGTGCGCCTCGGGCACGTCGTACTTCGGGGTGCCCGCGACACCGTACGTGCCCGGTGTGCAGGGTGTCGGCACGGCAGGCGGGCGTGCGGTGTGGTTCCCCACGAGCGCGGGCATGCGGCCAGGTGACGGGTCGATGGCGTCGGTGGTCGCCGTGCCCGAGGCCGAGCTGGTGGTGCTGCCCGACGAGGCCGACCCGGTGCTGGTGGCTGCGCTCGGGCTCTCGGCGGTCGCCGCGCACCTGGCGCTGACGTGGCGGGGCGGACTGGCCGAGGGCGAGCAGGTGATCGTGCTCGGCGCGGGCGGCGTGGTCGGTCAGGCCGCGGTGCGGCTGGCGAAGGCAGCGGGCGCGCGGCGGGTCGTGGCCGCGGCGCGGTCGGCGGCGGGCAGGCGACGGGCCGGGGCAGCGGGCGCGGACGCGGTGGTCGACCTCGGCTCATCGGACGTGGACGAGCTCGCCGCCCGGTTCGCCGAAGCCGTCGACGGGCCTGCCGACCTGGTGCTGGACCCGGTGTTCGGGGTCCCGGCCGCCGCCGCGGCGCGGGCGCTGCGGCCGGGTGGGCGGCTGGTGAACCTGGGCAGCGTGGCGGGCGAGACGAGCCCGATCACGTCGTCGCTGCTGCGGAGCAACTCCCTGCGGATCCTGGGCTACACCAACAACGAGCTGACCCGCGACCAGCGCGCGGAGGCGGTCGCCATGGTCGCGGCCCGCGTCGCGGACGGCACGCTGACCGTCCCCCACGAAACGGTGACGCCCGCGGCGGCACCGGCCGCGTGGGCCAGGTGCGCCGCGGGCGCCACCGATCTCAGGACTGTCGTCGCGCCGTAGGCGTCAGCGCACTGCCTTGCGCCGCGAACCAGCGATGGCTTCCGCGGAACCGATCAGCACCACTGCGGCGATCACGGAGAGGATGAAGCCGAGGACGTTCAGCTCCCAGATGTCGCCGGTGCCGAGCAACCAGGCGATCGTGCCGCCGATGATGGAGCCCACGAGGCCGAGCAGCAGCGTGGCGATGATGCCGAGGTTCTGCTTGCCGGGCTTGATCAGGCGCGCGAGCGCGCCGATGATGAGGCCGGCGACGATGAAGCCGATCATGTCTAACCTCCGGTGTTCGTCAAGATGGCGCGCACGTCGGCCGCCACCAGAGCAGTACCCGGTTCCACGGTCGCACAAACGACGGCGCGGGGAGGCCCCCATGCGGGTGGTTACGCGGAACGTGCGACATGAGGCGGGTGATCCGAGGCGAACCGCCCTGCTCAACCGCGAACTGCGGGGACTGGCACCGGACCTCGTCGCGTTGCAGGAGGTGCGGCACCCGGAGCAGCTCACTCGGCTGCTCGCGCGCACCCGGCTGCGCCACGTGACGCACCAGGCCGACGTGCTGCGCGTGCAGCCACCCGAGGCCGAGCACTTCGGCGGCACCGCGATCGCCACCAGGGAGCCGCACCGGGTGGTGGACGTCGTCGAGCGGCGCGTCGGCGAGTTCCACTACTGGACGCTCGCGGTCCGGGTCGGTGGGCTCCTGTTCGTCGTGCCGACCACGCCGTGGCAGCCCGCGGCGGCGGAGGTGCGACACCTGCAGGCGCAGGAGGTGCTGCTGCGGTACGGCGGGATGCTGCCGCTGATCGTCGCCGGTGACCTCAACGCGCCGCCGGACGAGGCGGGCATCCGGCACCTGGGCGCGCACCTGCAGGACGCGTGGACGGTCGCCGGCGCGGGCCCCGGCCTCACCTGGTCGGCGGACAACCCGCTCGCGGCCGCCGAGATCGCCCGGCTGGACGGCACACCGGGCCGCATCGACTACGTGTTCGCCGGGCCGGACTTCCTCGTCACCGCCGCGCGGCTGGTCGGTGAGCGGCCCGTCGACGGTGTGTGGCTCTCCGACCACGCCGGTGTGGTCGCCGACCTGACCGCACCGGGTTAGGCTCGCCGGGGGAAGGAGTCCACTGTGGATGGTGTGCCCGGTCCGGTCGCGCCGATGCTGGCGGTCGAGGGTCCGCTGCCGGTCGGCGGCGGGTGGGCGTACGAGACCAAGTGGGACGGGTTCCGCTGCTGCATGCGTGTCGGCCCGGACGGCGTGACGAAGCTGACGAGCAGGCTCGGCAACGAGATCACCGGCGTCTACCCCGACCTGCACGGCGTGCTGGCCGACGCCACCGGCGGCCGGTCCGCGGTGTTCGACGGCGAGCTGGTGGTGCTCGCGCCGGACGGCAGACCCGACTTCCAGCTCATGCAGTCCCGCCACCAGCGCGGCCCGACCGCGGAACTGCTGCGCACGGCGCCGGTGACGTTCATCGTGTTCGACCTGCTGCGGCTCGGCACGGAAGTGCTGCTGACCGCGCCCTACACCCGCAGGCGCGACCTGCTGGCCGACCTGCCGGTCGCGAACAGCCACGTCGCGGTCCCCCGGCACTTCACCGCCGACGACATCGACCCGAACGAGCTGCTCACGATCGTCGAGGAGCAGGGGCTGGAAGGACTGGTGGCGAAGCGGCTCGCCTCGCGGTACGTCCCGGGGCAGCGCAGCCGCGACTGGATCAAGCGGCCGTTGATCAAGACGCAGGAGGTGGTGGTCGGCGGGTGGCGGCCGGGTAGGGGCAACCGGGATGGCCGGGTGGGCGCGCTGCTGCTCGGCGGGCACGCCCCGGACGGCCGCCTGCACTACATCGGCGACGTGGGGACCGGGTTCAGCGAACGGGCACTGGACGAGCTGCTGGACCTGCTGATCCCGCTGTCGCGCCGGGAATGCCCCTTCCACAACGAGGTCCCCGCCGACCGCGCCCGCGACGCCCGCTGGGTCGAGCCGACCCTCGTCGGCCAGGTCGTGTACCGCCAGTTCACCTCCGACGGGCGCCTTCGCCACACCGCGTGGCGTGGCCTGCGCGACGACGTGCTCCCCGAGCAGGTCACCGCTCCCGGGTGACGCGCCCCAGGACCGTCGCGGACGCCGCCAGACCTTCGTGGTCGTCGGCTACGTCGTGAGCGGCCCGGCCGCCCCCGGTGAGCCGGTCGACGTGCCGTGACGGCGGGTGCGGTGGTTGCCGTGTTTGCGGACCGCGAAGTCGTACGCCTCTGCCAGTAGTCGTTTCGTGGTCGCCAGCGTCGTCTCGGGGTTGATCACCGAAGCCCAGTGCTGGTTGGCGTAGATCGGGTGGGGCATCAGCGTGTCGCGGGCCGTGTAGTCGGCGTCGCTGATCAGGACGCCCTTGGCGTCGCGTTCGATCGGTGCGGTGCCAAGGTGCGTCGTGTAGGCCTGCTTCGTCAGGCCCATGTTCAGACGGTAGGCACCAGGGCGGCTCAGGTCGGAGACCGTGTCGTAGCTGTCGCCGGTCACGATCGTCGCGAACGGGAGCCAGCGGTCGGCCGGGAGGTCGCCGTCGGGGTCGTAGGTGACGAACGTGTCACCGTTCGCCTCCTGCGCCCGGATTCCGGCGAAGGTCTCCCGCAGGTACCGCTTCATCTCTTCCGCATCCATACCTTCAAGCGTCTCATTGAACTTCCCAGTGAAGGTTTGTCGAAGTTTCGCCTGGACAAGGTCGGCAAACCCTCAAAGCGTGGTAGACGGTGCGGTTAGTCCAGGCCGAGCAACGACGCGAGGGAGACCTCCGCCGCACTGGTCAGTACGCGTTCCGCTGCGGTGAACGCGGCCGGGTCGGCGTGCGGGTGCGGGATGGCGACGCACCGCAGGCCCGCGGCCCTCGCGGCGACGACCCCGTGGACGGTGTCCTCGAACGCCAGTGCCCGCTCTGCCCGTACGCCGAGCCGGTCCAGTGCCAGCAGGTACACGGCCGGGTCGGGTTTCACCGTGCCGACCTCGTCGCCGCACGCCAGCAGCTCGAAGCGGTCCAGGTAGCCGACGCGGGCGAGGTGCCCGACCACCCAGTCGCGGTGCGAACTGCTCGCCACCGCGAGCCGCAGCCCCAGGTCCCGGGCCTCGTCGAGCCACCCGGCGATGCCCGCCGCCAGTTCCAGCGTGGCGTGCACCTCGTCGCGGTAGGCGAGGCGGCTGGCGTGGCTCGCCTCCTGGTCGAAGGAGGGGCCGACGGCGGCGGCCAGGCCGGCGTACCGCTGCGCGATCACGTCCCCGCCGTGCGGCGCGAAGAACGTCGAGACGTCCAGCTCCAGCCCGTGCCCGCGCCACAGGTGCTGCCACACCCGCAGGGACGCGGTCTCGGTGTCCACCAGCAGACCGTCGAAGTCGAACACGAGCGCGTCGATCCCCATTTCGGCAGTATGCCGGGCACGCCGCCGGGAAACTGGGAGAATGGCTCCTGTGCCGCCGCCCCTCGACCTGGTACTCACCGCCGACTGGGTGTCCCCGTCTGTCGCACGGGACAAGGTGCGCACGTGGCTGAAAGCCAACGGCTGGGCGGGCCCGCGGCTCGACGACCTCGTGCTGGCGATCAACGAGGCGGTGAGCAACAGCATCGAACACGGCTACGGCATCGGCGCGGACGACCCCACGGGCTCCGGCCTGGTGGAGCTGCGCGGCGAGATCAGCGGCAGGCACGTCACGTTCACGGTGCGCGACCACGGCGTGTGGCGGCCACCGGCCGACGACCCGAAGAGCACCCGGGGCCAGGGGATCCGGCTCATGCGTGCCTGTGCGGACCAGGTGACGGTCGACGTCACCGACGAGGGCACCACGGTCGTGCTGCGCTCCGGTCAGGCCCCGGCGAGCGCGGAGGGCACGTCCGGGTAGATCGAAAGCAGGTTGTCCAGGCCGGTCACGCGGATCGGCCGGAGGGTGTCGCGGCTGCCGCCGACGACCCGCACCTTCGTCTGCTCCCCGCCCGCCTCGTGGGCCGCGACGATGGCCGACATCCCCACGGAAGCGAGGAACGTCACACCGGTCAGGTCGATCACCAGCACGGGCGGCGCGGACCGCAACGCCTTCGTGCACGCCTCGGACAGGACCGGCGTGGTGACCAGGTCTAGCTCGCCTGCGACGCGCAACACGACGGCGATGCCGTGCTGCTCGACGTCGACGGTGGCGCCGAACCGGTCACCCGGCGGCAGCGAAGCGTTGGACATGCACGTATTTTGCCCGCACGCCCGGAACCGCGACAGTGGCGGGGCTACCCGGCCTGTTTCTTGGCCGCCTCGGACGCACCGCCGGCGACCATCAGGACCACCCCGACGGGGATGAACACCCACCACTGCCCGAGGAAGATCGTCAACAGGATGGCGGCCGGGAGGCCGACGAGGAACGCCATCCCCGCGACCACCTCGAGTGCCCTGCTGGCAGGTGTCTCCACGAGGTCCTTGCCACGCCTGCGGGGCGGTCCGACGAGTTGGCCCGTCTTCTGCACGAGCTGGACGGGCGTGGCCGAGCTGAGGTCCGGGTGTGGTGCGGGCAGGTCGGTGAACAACACCTCCAGATCACCACACGTGCGTGCGGTGGTGGCACGGCCGCAGCGCTCCTCGTACTCGTCGATGTCGAGGCGCCCGTTCGACAGGTGCACGCCCAGAGCGGCGACGGCTTCGTCCCGTTCCGCGGCGCTGGTCCGGATCTCGGCCTGTGCCATGACCGGATTGTATGGCGCGCCGGGGTTCGCGCGAACCGTTCAGATCCGGACTCGTGCGTACCGCGCCTGCGCGTCCCGCAGCACTCCGGCCGCGCCGTCCTCGTCGCCCGCCCCCAGCAGTGACAAGGCCTTCGACAGCGCCTCGTGCAACGCCATCCGCTCCACCGCCTGCACGGTCAGCTCGGCGCTCTTGAGCCACAGCTCGATGAACACGGCCACCTTGGAGCGCAGCACCCACGGGTCGAACGGCTTGGTGATGAAGTCGACGGCGCCGATCTGGTAGCCGCGGAACGCGAGGCGTGCGTCGTAGTTCAGCGCGGTCAGGAAGATGATCGGGATGTGCCGCGTGCGTTCCCGCTGCTTGATGTGGGTGGCGGTCTCGAAGCCGTCCATGCCGGGCATCGACGCGTCCAGCAGGATCACCGCGAAGTCGTCGACCAGCAGGCGTTTCAGCGCCTCCTCGCCACTGGTGACGGCGACCGTCTCCACCGCGAGCCCCTGCAGGATCGCTTCCAGGGCAACAAGGTTCTCCCGCCGGTCGTCGACCAGCAGTGCCTTGGCGGAGACGGTCACTCCGCCACCGCCCACGACGACACGACGTCGAGCAACTGGTCCAGGTCCACCGGTTTGGTGACGTAGTCGTCCGCGCCGGCCTGCAGGCTCGCCTCCCGGTCCTCCGGCATCGCCTTGGCGGTCAGGAACACCACCGGTGTCTGCGCGCCCGCGGGCAGTTGGCGGATGCGTCTCGTGGTCTCGTTCCCGTCCATGTTCGGCATCATCGCGTCCATCAGGACGATGTCGACCTCCGGGTGCTCGCCGAGCAGCCGCACCCCGTCGGTGCCGTTGTCCGCGTACAGCACGGTCATCCCGTGCAGTTCCAGCGCACTGGTCAGCGCGAACGCGTTCCGCACGTCGTCGTCGACGAGCAGCACGGTCACCCCGGTCAGCTCGCGTGCGACCGCGGGCACGCCGACCGCGGACCGCAGGATCGGCGTGCCGATCGCGGGCAGCCCGTCCTCGGTGGTGACGAGCGAGGTGAGCCGCTTCGGTGTGGCGCCCGGCAGCACCAACGGCACGAACAGCGTGAAGGTCGATCCGGCGCCCAGTGTCGACTCCACGGCGATCGAACCGCCGAGCAGCCTCGCCAGCTCCTTGGAGATCGACAGGCCTAGCCCGGTGCCGCCGTAGCGCCTGCTGGTGGTGCCGTCGGCCTGCTGGAAAGCCTCGAAGATCATCTCGAACTTCTCGTCGGAGATGCCGATCCCGGTGTCCCGCACGGAGAACGCGACCGCGTCGCTGCCCTTCGGCAGCACGGTCAGCGTGACCGTGCCGCGCTCGGTGAACTTCACCGCGTTCGACAACAGGTTGCGCAGGATCTGCCCGAGCCGCTGCGCGTCGGTGACCACCGAGGCGGGCGTGCCGTCGGCGACCAGCACCTCGAAGGTGAGGCCCTTCTCCTCCGCCTGCGCCCCGAACGCCCGCCGCGCGTCGGCGACGACCTCGGCGATGTCGACCGGGCCCGGCTCGATGGTCACCCGGCCCGCCTCGATCTTCGACAGGTCGAGGATGTCGTCGATCAGCGCGAGCAGGTCGGTGCCCGCGTTGTGGATCGTGGTGGCGAACTCGATCTGCTTCGGCGACAGGTTCTCGTCCGGGTTGTCCGCGAGCAGGCGGGCGAGCAGCAGCAACGAGTTCAGCGGCGTGCGCAGCTCGTGGCTCATGTTCGCGAAGAACTCGGACTTGTACTGGCTGGCGAGCGCGAGCTGCTGCGCGTTCTCCTCCACGCGCCGCCGCGCCGCCTCGATCTCCAGGTTCTTGATCTCGATGTTGCGGTTCTGCTCGGAGAGCAGCGACGCCTTGTCCTCCAGTTCCGCGTTGGTGCGCTGGAGTTCGGCCGACTGGTTCTGCAGCTCGACCGCGAGCCGCTGCGACTGGCCGAGCAGCTCCTCGGTGCGCAGGTTCGCGCGGATCGTGTTGATGGCCACGCCGACGGTCTGCACGAGCCGTTCGAGGAACGCCAGGTGCAGCTCGGAGTAGTCGCCGACGGACGCGATCTCCAGCACGCCGACCGGCTCGCCCTCCACCAGCACCGGCACCTCGGCCAGCACGGACGGTGTGAACGCGCCCATGCCGGAGCGGATCGGGGTGAAGCCCGCGCGGGAGTCGCGCACGACGATCGGCTGCTTGGTCACCCCGGCCTGCCCGACGAGGCCCTCACCGTGGCCGAAGCTGACCTGGACGTCGTCGGTGCCAAGGCCGTAGGACGCGGCGAGCCGCCACGTCGGGACACCGCCGTCGGCACCGAGGTAGAACGCGCCTGCCTGGGCGTTCACCAGCGGCACGACCTCGTTCATGATCATCTGACAGACGGCGGTGAGGTCGCGCTGCCCCTGCAGCAGCCCACCGATGCGGGCCAGGTTGGAGTCGAGCCAGTTCTGGTTCGCGTTCTCCGCGGTGGTCTCGCGGAGCGTCACGATCATCTGGTTGATGTTGTCCTTCAGCTCGGCGACCTCGCCGCTGGCCTGCACGCCGATCTGCTGGGTCAGGTCGCCCCGGGTCACGGCCGTCGAAACGCCCGCGATCGCGCGGAGCTGGATGGTGAGCGTGGTCGCGAGCTGGTTCACGTTCTCGGTCAGGTCGCGCCAGGTGCCCGCCACGCCCTTCACCTGCGCCTGACCACCCAGCTTGCCTTCCGTGCCCACCTCACGGGCCACGCGGGTCACCTCGTCGGCGAACGACGAGAGCTGGTCCACCATCGTGTTCACGGTCTTCTTGAGCGCCAGGATCTCGCCCTGCGCGTCGACGGTGATCTTCTGCTTCAGGTCACCCTCGGCCACCGCGGTCGCGACCTGCGCGATGTTGCGGACCTGGCTCGTCAGGTTGGACGCCATGTAGTTGACGTTGTCGGTGAGGTCGCGCCAGGTGCCGGCCACGCCCTTCACCTGCGCCTGACCACCCAGCTTGCCTTCCGTGCCCACCTCACGGGCCACCCGCGTGACCTCGTCGGCGAACGACGAGAGCTGGTCCACCATCGTGTTCACCGTCGACTTCAGCTCGAGGATCTCGCCCTGCGCGTCGACGGTGATCTTCTGCGACAGGTCGCCCTTCGCCACGGCGGTGGTCACCTGCGCGATGTTGCGGACCTGACCGGTCAGGTTCGACGCCATGTAGTTGACCGTGTCGGTGAGGCCGCGCCACGTCCCGGCCACGCCCTTCACCTGCGCCTGACCACCCAGCTTGCCCTCCGTGCCCACCTCACGCGCAACCCGCGTCACCTCGTCGGCGAACGACGAGAGCTGGTCCACCATCGTGTTCACCGTCGACTTCAGCGCCAGGATCTCACCCTGCGCGTCCACGGTGATCTTCTGCGACAGGTCACCCTCGGCCACCGCCGTCGCGACCGACGCGATGTTGCGAACCTGACCGGTCAGGTTCGAGGCCATGTTGTTCACGTTGTCGGTCAGGTCGCGCCACGTCCCGGCCACGCCCTTCACCTGCGCCTGACCACCCAGCTTGCCCTGCGTGCCCACCTCACGGGCCACCCGGGTCACCTCGTCGGCGAACGACGAGAGCTGGTCCACCATCGTGTTCACCGTCGACTTCAGCGCCAGGACCTCGCCCTGCGCGTCCACCGTGATCTTCTGCGACAGGTCACCCTTCGCCACCGCCGTCGTCACCTGCGCGATGTTGCGCACCTGGTCGGTCAGGTTCCCCGCCAGCTGGTTCACGCTCTCGGTCAGGTTCCGCCACGTGCCGGACACGCCCTCGACCTGAGCCTGCCCGCCGAGCTGCCCCTCGGTGCCCACCTCACGGGCCACCCTGGTGACCTCGTCGGCGAACGACGAGAGCTGGTCCACCATCGTGTTCACGGTGTCCTTGAGCGCCACGATCTCACCGCGCGCGTCCACCGTGATCTTCTGCGACAGGTCGCCCTTCGCCACCGCGGTCGTCACCTGCGCGATGTTGCGCACCTGGTCGGTCAGGTTCGCGGCGAGCTGGTTCACCGCGTCGGTCAGGTCCTTCCACGTCCCGGCCACGTTCGGCACGGTCGCCTGGCCACCGAGGCGGCCCTCGGTGCCCACCTCGCGGGCCACCCGCGTGACCTCGTGCGCGAACACCCGCAGCGTGTCGGTCAGCGAGTTGATCGTCTCGGCCAGCTCCGCGATCTCGCCGCGCGCGCTGACGGTGATCTTGCGGGACAGGTCGCCCCTGGCGATGGCCGTGGCCGCCGTGGAGATCGACCGCACCTGGTTGGTCAGGTTGGACGCCATCGTGTTCACCGAGTCGGTGAGCGCTCGCCAGGTGCCGGACACGCCGTGCACGTCGGCCTGACCACCGAGGATGCCCTCGGTGCCCACCTCACGCGCCACCCTGGTGACCTCGTCGGCGAACGACGACAGCTGGTCCACCATCGTGTTCACGGTCCGCCCGATGCGGTCGAACTCACCCCGCAGCGGCCTGCCCTCGATCTCCAGGGCCATGTGCTGGGACAGGTCACCCTCGGCGACGGCCGCGATCACCCTGGCGATCTCCGACGTCGGCCGTGCGAGGTCGTCGATCAGCGAGTTCACGGCGACCGCGCCGGACGCCCACGAACCGTCGAGCTGGTCGGAGTCCATCCGCTCCGTCATCCGGCCCTCGCGGCCGACGACTCTGCTGATCCGCAACAGGTCGCGGTTGCGGCGTTCCTGCAGCTCCATCACCGCGTTGAAACCGTCCACGACCTGGCCGGCAAGGCCCGCGCGACGTGCGATGCGCACGTCGAACTGGCCCTTGCGGACAGCGGTCGTCGCCGCCACGAGTTCCTCCAGCAGACCGTCGAGGTCCTGCTCGGGGGCCGTGACGTCTGGTGCGGACATGAGTCGCCTCCAGTAGTTCGCGCTTGCACAGAGTCTACGAGCGTGCGAATTCCGGCCCGGGAACGAGCGGGAAGCGACCCCGTCACCACCGTCTGCCGCCACCCGGCAGACTGCTGAGACACAACCGACACAATCGACTCCGGGGAGGCGGATCCGTGCGGCCTCCGTTCGTACGACGTGCCAGGTTCCCTGGTGACGCCGGCGCGCCGAGCGCGGCGCGCCGGTTCCTGCGGTCCGCGCTCGCCGAGGCGGAGCTCGACGAGCTGGCCGACGACGCGGTGCTGCTCACCAGCGAGCTGTGCGAGAACGCGGTGCTGCACGCGGGCACCGGCTTCACCGTCGACCTCACCGCGAACGGCATCGAGCTGACCGTCGCGATCACCGACCAGGGCTCGACGCCGATGGAGCTGCGCAGGGTTGTGCCACCGGCGGCGGGCTCGCGCCGCGCCACCCACGGCCGGGGGCTGCTGCTGGTCGACACGGTCGCCGCCGCGTGGGGCAGCAGGCACGACAGCGACGGCCACCGCGTGTGGTTCACGCTGCGGGCCACCACCCCGCCATCGGAACCCGCCGCACCCGCCGCACCCGCCGCCTCGGCGTGGCCCGACCCGGAGACCGCGCGCTGGCTGCTGCACCTGCCGTCGCCACCCGCACAGCTGCCGGTGCTGGTGACCGAGCTGCTGCGCCGCCTGTGCGACGTGCTCGGCGCGGCGGGCGGCACGGTCGTGCTGGCCGACGACACCGGCGAGGAGCTGCTCGCCACGTACGGCGAGAAGGCGGGCGACGAGGTGGTGACCGCGCTGCCGCTCGAACCGCCGAGGTCGGGACGGCTGACCGTCTACACCGATGCGCCGGGTGCCACCGAGCTGGCGGTGCTGACCGCGCAGCGCGTCACCCTGGCCGTCGAGGCGGACAAACAGCACAGTGCGGACCGCGAGCAGTGGCTGTGGATGTCCTACCTGGCCGAGGCGACCGAGATGTTCGGCAACTCCCTCGACGTGCGGCTGACCGCGGCGATCGTGCCGCAGGTGCTGGTGCCGCGGCTGGGCCGGTGGTGTGCGCTGCACCTGCTCGACGAACGGGGCAGGTTGCGGCTCGAGGCGCTCACCCACGTGCGCGAGGACGAGATGGCCGAGCTGCGGTCCTGGCTCGCGCCGCTCAGCGAGGACGGCGGCGCGCTGACCACCCTGCTGGCCGACGGCACCCAGGCCGCCGGGCTCGGTGCGCCGCTCGACGGGGTCGCGGTGCCGCTGCGGGTCGGCGGCCGCACCATCGGCACGGTCAGCGTCGGCAGGCCAGTCGAACGCGTGCACCGGCCGGAGGAGCTGCTGATCCTCACCGAGCTCGCGCGCCGGGCGGCGCAGTCACTGGACAACGCGCAACGCGACAGCGCCCACGCGGCGACCTCCCAGGCACTCCAGCAGGCGCTGCTCCCCCGCGCGCTGCCGGTCGCCGACGGCGTCCGGTTCGCGGCCGCGTACCTGCCGGTGAGCGCGGGCGCGGACGTCGGCGGCGACTTCTACGACGTGCTGGCGCTCGGCGAGGACCGCTGGCTGGCGGTCGTCGGCGACGTGTGCGGCAAGGGCCCGCGCGCCGCTGCCCGCACCGGCCTCGTCCGGGACGTGCTGCGTGTCCTGCTGCGTGACGGCCAGCCGCTGGACCGGACCTTCGAGCTGCTCAACGAGATGATGCTGGAGGCAGGCGACCCGTCGCAGTTCGCGACCGTCGCGCTCGCGCTCATCACGCGCCAGGACACCACGCCGACCTCGCTCGCGGTGGAGCTGGTGCTCGCCGGGCACGAGCAGCCCGCGCTGGTGCACGAGGACGGGACCGTGAGCTACCTCGGCACGCACGGCAGCGCGGTCGGGCTGGTGCGCCGGTTCGCGGTACACCCGACCCGGCACGTGCTGATGGCGGGCGACACGCTCGTGTTCTACACCGACGGCGTGACCGAGCACCGCCGCGGCGTGGACCAGTTCGGCCAGGACCGGCTCGCCGACGCACTGCGTCGCGCGACACCCAGCACCGCGGACGGCGTCATCGCCGCGGTGCGGCAGGCCGTCGACGACTTCTCCCCGGAGCCACACCGCGACGACATCGCGATCGTGGCCGTGCAGGTCCCCTCACAGGCGTAGAAAGGACTTCCCGTGTCAGAGAACGTGCGGTTGCGTATCGCGAGACCGGCGCCGGACTGTGTGGTCCTGACCGTGTTCGGAGAGATCGACCTGGTCACCGCACCAGAGCTCGCCAGCGCGCTCGAGGACCACCTGGACGGCACCCCCTGCGTGGTCGTCGACCTGACCGACGTGACGTTCTTCGGGTCGCTCGGCCTCGCGACCCTGGTCCGCCTCAGCACGCTCGCCGAGGCGAACGGCGTGCGGCTCGCGCTCGTGCCTGGCCCGCTGGTGCTGCGGACGATGGAGCTGACGAGGACCGAGGAGATGTTCTTCGTCTACGAGTCGGTCGCCGACGCGCGCCGGTACCACTGACGGGGGGTTTGAACCGCCGGGAGCGGGTAACCGGCCGACGTCAGGACAGCGCGGCGGGGCGAGGCCCGGCCACGAGCGTGGGAGTCGGCAATGCTCAGCCACGACGAAGACCGGCATCTGCAGGAGATCGAGCGCTGGTTCGAGGAGTCCGATCCGGCGTTCACGAGGATGCTGCGGGAGCACCAGCCACCGCCGTCGAACAAGATGCGGACCGCGGGCACGATCGCGGTGGACGTGACCGGTGCGCTGCTGTTCCTCACCGGTGCGGTCGCTGCGAGCGCCATCCTCATGGTGTTCGGCATCCTGACCGTCGGCGTCGGCGTGTGCCTGCACCTCTCGGCGCAGCCGTAGCGTTCGCGGCGTCGTTTCGCGGAGGCGCAGAATGGCGGTCATGGATCTCCGCATCATGACCGAACCGCAGCAGGGTGCCTCCTACGACACCCAGCTCACGATGGCGAAGGCGGCCGAGGAGCTCGGCTTCTCGGCCTGGTTCCGCTCCGACCACTACCTGCACATGTCCGGCGACGGCATGCCAGGACCCACCGACGCGTGGGTGACGCTGGCCGGCCTCGCCCGGGAGACCTCGGCCATCCGGCTCGGCACGATGGTCACCGCCGGGACGTTCCGCCTGCCCGGTGTGCTCGCGATCCAGGTGGCGCAGGTCGACCAGATGTCCGGCGGCCGGGTCGAGATGGGGCTCGGCACCGGCTGGTTCGAGGCGGAGCACCGCGCGTACGGCATCCCGTTCCCGTCGGCGCGCCACGCCCGGCTCGCCGAGCAGCTCGAGATCGTGACCGGCCTGTGGTCGACGCCCGTCGGCGAGAAGTACACCTTCGACGGGAAGTACTACCAGCTCACGGATTCCCCCGCGCTGCCGAAGCCGGTCCAGTCCCCGGTCCCGGTGGTCGTCGGCGGGCTCGGCCCCACCCGCACCCCCGCGCTCGCCGCGAAGTACGCGCACGAGTTCAACGTGCCGTTCGCCTCCCCCGCGGACACCGCGGCGCAGTTCGGCCGCGTCCGCGAGGCCGCGGCGGGCCGTGAGCTGGTGTACTCCGCCGCGGTCGCGACATGCGTCGGCAGGAACGACGCCGAGGTGGCCCGCCGCGCCGCCGCCATCGGCCGCGAGGTCGACGAACTGAAGGCCAACGGCGCCGCGGGCAGCCCGCGGGAGGCGGCCGCGAAGCTGCGCCAGTACGCCGACGCCGGCGCGACCCGGGTGTACCTGCAGATCCTCGACATGACCGACCTGGAGCACCTGGACCTGATCGCGTCCGAAGTCCGGCCGCTGCTGGGATGAGCCCGCGCGGGGCGGCAGCACTCGGGGACGGGTGGCACGTGGGGGTCGTCGCCGAGGTGGCCGGGGACACCGGGGTCGTACTGGACGTGCTCGGGGTGGCACGCGGGCGGCGGTTCCACACCGGGCGCATGGCGATGCCCTCCGGTGTGGCCTATCTCGTGGTCGCGCCTTCTGGCGCCGCGTCGGCCGGGGTGCTGCTCGACCGCTACGACCCGGCGGTCGTCGTGCTCGTCGGCGGCGGCGGGGCCGTGGTCGTCACGCACGCGGGCGCCGGTCCGGTGCGCGACGCGGTGAGCGCGTTCTTCTCCGCTGCCGGGGAACCCGCCGCGCTGCCCGGTTTCGGTGGTGCGCCGTCGTTCCACGTCACGCGCGGGCCCGAGGCCGCGCCGCCGTTCGAGCCGGGTGCCACCGCGCGCGGGCGGCCGAGGGCATGGGCGGTCGTGCGCGGTGACACCGCGCACGCCGCCCAGGCACTGCGTTACCTCATCCCTTACCTGCCGCTAGCGCGACTGTGAGCACCGCGCGGATCTGGTCGACGATGTCACGCTGGTTCTGTTCGAACACCGGGTCGGTCAGCTCGGTCGTGTTGCCGGGACCGAACTGCAACACCGGTGTGTGCAGGTGCCCGCCGGGGGTGGTCAGGCCGAGCGCGTCCCGCAGCAGCGTCGCCCGGTACGCGATCTCGTTCGACAGGTAGTCACCGCCGCCCCCGGCGCGGGCCACCGAACCCGGCGTCGGGCCGGTCGGCGACACCACCGGCACGGTCTGGCCGGCGGGGATCTCGGTCACCGACGTGTTGTCGTAGACCGGGAAACGGCCGGTCGGGGCGGCGACGATCGCCGCGTACGGCAGTGTCGTCGGCACGAACTCCGGCGCCGGGAGCACCGTCGGCACCCCGGCCGGGATCGGGATCACCCCGGTGCGCGACACGTTGTCGTTGTCCGGGTAACCGCCGCGCCAGCGGCCGTTGTACCGCTCGACGTCGAAGCGGCCGACGCGGCCCTGGCTGACCGTGGTGAACAGGTCGACCCTGCCGAGCCACGGCTGGACCGTCCGCTCCACCACGCCCGCCGCGAACGGGTCCCACAGCACCGGGAACATCGCGGTCTCGACCCGGGCCGGGCCCGCCGCGGTCTGGAGCACGGTGCCGTCGAGTGCGAGCGCGTTGACACCGGAGGGGTTGCTGCGCCGGATGTCCTGGTCCAGCTGGAACGGGTCGAAGCCGGTCACCAGCACCTTGCGCGTGTTCCTCGGGTAGGCGATCGAGTCCTGGCCCCTGGACGCCCTGTCCAGCGCGTCGACGAGCGCCGCCCGGTCCGCGGGCGTCAGCGCGAACGACGGTGTCCACTGCCGCAACGCCTTCGTCAGCTGCAGCCGCGCCCAGTACAGGGGACGGTCGTCGGTCACGGGCAGCGTGCCAGGCGGCAGCTTGCCCTGTGCCCGCGCCACCGCGGCGGACCACAGCGCGCGGCCCTGCACGCTGATCGCCGCGGCGGCGGCCCTGCGGTTGGGCAGCAGGCACAGCGACGGCGTGAACACGCGCTCGAAGCGGTCGAAACCACTGCGCCGCAGGATCTCCGCCGTCGCGGGCAACGCGAGCCGCCGCTCCTCGACGGTGAGCGGTGCGGCCGGGTCCGCGCAGATCGGGGCCGCGGCCGCGGTCGTGGTGGGGACGAGTGTTCCGGCCAGCCCGAGGAAGGCGGCCGCAAGCAGGGTGCGAACTCTCATGCCGGTCATCCTCGCGCACCCCGCAAGACTTTCGGCGTGCCATGGACGTGCCCGGTCCGCCGCCCCCATAATTGATCATCGACGACGAATGATGGGGGCGCCGCCGATGATGGGCCGAACGCACGCGCTGACCGGTTGGTGCGCGGGGCTTGCCGTCGCGGAGTTCGTCGGCGCGGCCTCGATCGAGCAGGCGGTGCTGTTCGCCGTCACCACGGCCGGGTTCGCGCTACTGCCCGACCTCGACCACCCGCACGCACGCGCGTCCAAGCTGCTCGGCCCGATCTCCCGTGCGGTGTCGTGGTTGTTGCGGCACGCGTCGGCCGCGCTCTACTCGGTCACGAAGGGCCCGCGCGACGAACGCAAACGCGGCACGCACCGGCACCTGTCGCACACCGTGCTGTTCGCGGTGGGTCTCGGCATGGCCGCGAGCGCGGGCACGGAGGCGGGTGGCCCGTACGCGGTCGCCGCGGTGGCCGTGCTGGGGTTGTTGCTGGCCCAGGACGCGCTCGGCGACTGGATGATCGTCGTGTCCGCGGCCGCGGTGGTGTGGTGGCTCGACCAGGCCGGGCCCGACCCGCTCGCGGACCTCGGCGAGCTGTCCGGCCTGATGGGCTTCGCGGTCGCGGTCGGCTGCATCACGCACTGCCTCGGCGACGCGATCACCGAGTCCGGCTGCCCGTTCCTGTTCCCGATCCCGATCGCGGGCGAGACGTGGTACGAACTGCGGCCGCCGAAGGTACTGCGGCTGCGCACCGGCAAGCGCGTGGAGCGCCTGCTGGTGTTCCCCGTGTTCACGGTCCTCGGGCTGCTGCTGATCCCCGGCGCGTGGGAGTTCGGCGCCGAGTTCGTGGAGCGCATGTTCACCCCGCCGGTGGAAGCCGCCCAGTGAGTCCGCGCGCGGATACTGTGTGGGCATGGCTGTGAAACGAGCGCTCGTGGTGCGTGGTGGCTGGGACGGCCACGACCCGGTCACGACGACCGACCGGTACGCGGGGTTCCTGACCGAACAGGGCTACACGGTCACCGAATCGTCCACTTTGGACTCCTATCTCGACGACCTGACCGGGACCGACCTGATCGTCCAGTGCTGGACGATGGGCACGATCACGTCGGCCCAGCTCACGGGGCTCCTCGCGGCGGTGAGCGCGGGTACGGGGTTCGCAGGCTGGCACGGCGGGATCGTGGACGCGTTCCGCGACCAGCCCGGCTACCACCTGCTGACCGGCGGCCAGTTCGTCCACCACCACAGGGACTTCGTGTCCTACGTGGTGCACCCGGTCGGCAACCACGAGGTCGTCGCGGACATGGGGCCGTTCGAGGTGCACAGCGAGCAGTACTACGTGCACACCGACCCCGGCAACGAGGTGCTGGCGACCACGGAGTACCTGCCCGACCCGGACCGGCCGGAGATCGGCACGCCGACGATGCCGGTGATGTGGGTGCGGCGGCACGGCGCCGGCCGGGTGTTCGTGACGACGATCGGTCACCGGATGGCCGACCTGGCGGTGCCGCCCGTGCACGAGACGATCACGAAGGGCCTGCTGTGGGCGACACGCTGAGGGTCGGGCTGGTCGGCATCGGCAACATCAGCCGCCAGTACCTCGACACGCTCCCCCGGCTGCCGGGGGTGTCGCTGGTGGCGGCCGCCGACCTGGACCCGGCACGCACGGTGCCGGACGTGCGGATGATGCGGCCCGCCGAGCTCTACGCGGCCGACGACGTGGACCTGGTGCTGAACCTGACGATCCCGAGGGCGCACGCGGCGGTCGCGCTGTCGGCGATCGCGGCCGGGAAGCACGTGTACAGCGAGAAGCCGCTCGCACTGTCCACCGAGGAGGGGCGGGAGGTGCTGGCCGCGGCTTCCTCGGCCGGGGTGCGGGTCGGCTGCGCGCCGGACACCGTGCTGGGCACCGGCACGCAGACCGCGCGCCGCTGCCTGGACGACGGCGCGATCGGCACACCGGTGGCGGCGACGGCGTTCATGGTGACGCCGGGGCACGAACGCTGGCACCCGGACCCGGAGTTCTACTACCGGCCGGGCGGCGGGCCGCTGTTCGACATGGGGCCGTACTACTTGACCGCGCTGGTGACGCTGCTCGGTCCGGTGCGCAGGGTGACGGGCCTGGCGTCGACACCGCGCGCGTCGCGGGTGATCGGGAGCGGTCCCCGGGCGGGCACGGAGTTCCCGGTGGACGTGCGCACCCACGTGGCCGGTGTGCTGGAGCACGAGAACGGCGCGGTCACCACGCTGATGATGAGCTTCGACGTGTGGGCCGCGAACCTGCCGCACATCGAGGTGTACGGCACGAACGGCGCGCTGTCGGTCCCGGACCCGAACGGCTTCGCCGGCGAGGTGAAGCTGTACGAGCCAGGCAGGGAGTGGCGCACGGTCCCGGTGAGCGCGGGCCACCGGAACGCGGGCCGCGGCACCGGAGTGGCGGACCTGGCCACCGCACTGAGGACGAACACAGAACACCGCGCGAACGGCACCCTGGCCTACCACGTACTGGACACCATGGAGTCCCTGCTGCAAGCAGCAGAACAAGCCCAAACCCAAACCGTCACCAGCACCTCCCCCCGCCCAACCCCAGTCCCCTGAAACCCCGCGAGTCCCCCGTTCAAAACCCGCGAGTCCCCCGTTCAAAACCCGCGAGTCCCCCGTTCAAAACCCGCGAGTCCCGCGTTCAGGACCGGCGAGTTCCCCGTTCAGGACCGGTGAGTCGACGGTTCGGACCAGCGAAGGGCCGCACGAACCGCCAACTCACCGGTCGCGAACGGGAGACTCGCGGGTTCCGAACGGGAGACTCACCGGTCGCGAACGGGAGACTCGCGGGTTCCCAACGGGAGACTCGCGGGTTCCGAACGGGGGACTCGCGGGTTTGCATGGGGGTCGAGTCGGTGGGTCAGGCGAGCTTGGCGAGTGCGTCCTCGATCGCGCGGTGGAACGTCGGGTACGCGTAGATCATCTGGCGCAGCAGCTTGACCGGCACCTCCGCGTGCACGGCGACGACGAGTGCGCCGAGCACCTCGCCACCGTTGGGGCCCGCTGCCGTCGCACCGACGAGCACCCCGCGGTCGGCGTCCTCGACGACCTTGACGAACCCGTTGTTGCCGACCTTGTGCACGAACCCGCGCGAGGAGCTCGGCAGCTCGGACAGCCCGACCCGCACGGTGAGGCCCTTGTCGCGGGCTGCGGCCTCGGAAAGGCCGACCGAGCCGATCTCCGGGTCGGTGAACGTGACCCGGGGGGTGGCGCGGTAGTCGGCGACCTCCGCGCCGTCACCGTCGGTGCCGAGGATGTCGGCGGCGGCGATCCTGGCCTGGTACATCGACATGTGCGTGAACGCGCCGTGCCCGGTGATGTCGCCGATCGCCCACAGGCCCTCGGCGGCCCGCATCCGCTCGTCGACGGTGACGCCGCGGGCACTGTCGTCGAGACCGGCGGCGGCGACGCCGAGCGCCTTCATGTCGGTCTTGCGGCCCGCGGCGACGAGCATGCGGTCGGCGTTGACGGTCTCGCCGTTGTCGAGCTTCACCTGGAACTGCCCGGACTCGAAGCTGACCCGCGCGGCGGACAGCCCGGTGCGGACGGTGATGCCCTCCTCCGCAAACGCTTTCGCGAGCAGCTCACCCGCCTCCGGCTCGTCGGCCGGGACCAGGCGGTCGGCGTGCTGGACGATGGTGACCTTGGCGCCGAAGCGGGCGAACACCTGCGCGAGCTCGCACCCGACGGGCCCGCCACCGAGCACGATGAGCGATCCCGGCACCTCCTCGACGGCGACGGCGTCGCGGTTGGTCCAGTAGGGAGTCTCGGCGAGCCCGTCGACCGCGGGCACGGCCGGGTCGGTGCCGGTGTTGAGGACGACCCCCCGGCGGGCGGTGAGCACCCGCTCGTTCCCGTCGGGAGTGGTGACGGTGACCTCGCGGGGCCCGGTGAGGCGGCCCCAGCCGCGCACGAACGTGCCGCCCGCGTTCTCGAACCGCTCGACGGCGGCGCCGTCGTCCCAGTTGTCGGTGGCCTCCTCGCGGATGCGGCGGGCCACGGGCGCCCAGTCCAGGGTGACGTCGGCGGCGCCGGCCAGCAGCGGCACCCGCCGGGCCTCGCCGAGCGCGTCGGTGGCACGGATCATCATCTTCGTCGGGATGCACGCGTAGTACGGGCACTCGCCGCCGACCAGGCGCCCGTCCACCCCGACCACGTCGAGCCCGGCCCGCGCGAGCCGCGCGCCGACGTCCTCACCGCCGGGCCCCATCCCGACCACGACCACATCGACCTCGGCACCCGGCATGAACCATCACTCCCACAGCTCGGTTTGGCCCTCGCGCGGCGTTGACGATGCCGCATCCGGGGATGGTCCGGCCAGTCGGGTCCCGACTTGACATGGGAGTGCGGTCCAAGGTTTACCGTCGGGTCCATGCGAGTCGCTGAACTGGCCGCGGCGGCGGGCGTCGCGCCCGACACGGTGCGGTACTACGAGCGGACCGGACTGCTGGCCCCACCGCCCCGCACCCCCGGCGGCTACCGCGCGTTCCCCGAGTCCGCGCTGGACCGGCTGCGGTTCATCCAGGGCTGCCAGCGCCTTGGCCTCCGACTGAGGGAGATCGGGGAACTGCTGTCCCTGCGCGACACGGGCGAGTGCCCGTGCGAGCCGGCGGAGACCCTGCTGCGCCGCCGGATCACGGAGATCGACGAGGAGACCGCCCGGCTCGCGGCACTGCGGTCCGACCTCGTCCGCATGGTCGACTCGCTCCCCGACGGCCCGTGCATCGACCCGGAGCCGGGCAACTGGTGCGCACCCGAGAGGAGGTGACCCGATGACCGACGACTGCTGCGACACGGACTGCTGCTCGACAGGCTGCTGCTGAGTGTCACCACACCGGCGAGGCGCCCGCCGGTGTGGCCGCGCACAGGGCAGGATCGGGCCATGGCACACCTTGGGCTCGTCGCGTTGCTGGTGCGCGACTACGACGAGGCGATCGACTTCTTCACCGGCGCGCTCGGGTTCACACTCCGCGAGGACCTGCCGCAGGGCGACAAGCGCTGGGTGGTCGTCGACCCGCCAGGCGGGCAGACCGGGCTGCTGCTCGCCCGCGCGGTCGGCGCCGAGCAGGAGGCCAGGGTCGGCGACCAGCACGGCGGGCGGGTCGGGTTCTTCCTCAACGTCGACGACTTCGCCGCCGCGCACTCCCGCATGATCGCCGCCGGGGTGCGTTTCGAGGAGGAACCGCGCACCGAGGTGTACGGCACGGTCGCGGTGTTCCGCGACCTCTACGGCAACCGCTGGGACCTGCTGCGGCTCACATGACCCTGGCGATGATCGCCTTCGTGTCCACCCCGGAGGGCAGCGTGCCGAACGCGACCCCCCAGTCACCGTCAAGACGGGACGCGCAGAACGCGTCGGCGACCGCGGGGTGGCCGTACCGGACCAGCAGGGAACCCTGCAGCGTCAACGCCATCCGCTCCACCAGGCGGCGTGCCGTTGCCTGGTCGGGACCGGCGGCCAGCCGCTTGCGGAGGTCGGCGACCGCCGAGTCGAGCCGGGCGTCGGCGCCCGCCGCGGTGTCCACCTCCGCCAGGAACGCCTCAACGGTACCCATGGCACGCAACACGTCCAGCGCCGCCACGTTGCCGGAGCCCTCCCAGATGGAGTTCAGCGGCGCGTCCCGGTAGAGCCGTGGCATGCCGGACTCCTCGACGTAACCGTTGCCGCCGAAGCACTCCAGCGCCTCGGACGCGTGCGCGGCCGCCCGCTTGGTCACCCAGTACTTGCTGACCGCGAGGCCCAGCCTGCGGAACGCCGCCTCGGACTGGTCACCGGCCAGCGCACGGTCGGTCGCGCCGGCGAGCCGCATCGCCAGCGTCGTCGCGGCCTCGGACTCGACCGCGAGGTCGGCCAGCACGTTGGCCATCAGCGGCTGGTCGACCAGGTGCGCGCCGAACGCCTGCCGGTGTGTCGCGTGGTGGACCGCCTGCACGACACCGAGCCGCATGCCCGCCGCGCCGCCGATCACGCAGTCGAGCCGGGTCATGTTGACCATCTGGATGATCGTGCGGACGCCATCGCCCTCGTCGCCGACCAGCCACGCGACCGCGTCGTCGTACTCCACCTCGGACGACGCGTTGGACTTGTTGCCCAGCTTGTCCTTGAGGCGCTGCAGGTGCATGCGGTTGCGGGTGCCGTCGGGCAGGACGCGCGGCAGCAGGAAGCACGACAGCCCGCCCGGCGCCTGCGCGAGCACGAGGAACAGGTCGCACATCGGCGCGGAGGTGAACCACTTGTGGCCGGTCAGCAGGTAGCTGCCGTCGGGCCGCGGCACCGCGCGCGTGGTGTTGGCGCGGACGTCGGAACCGCCCTGCTTCTCGGTCATCGACATGCCCGCGGTGAGCCCGCGCTTGGTGTCCGGCACGCGCAGACCGGGGTCGTAGGTGGTCGCGGCGAGCAGCGGCTCGTACCGGTCGGCCAGCTCCTTGTCGTGCCGCAGGGCGGGGACCACCGCGTAGGTCATGGAGATCGGGCAGCCGTGCCCCGCCTCGACCTGCCCCCACGTGTAGAAACGGGCCGCGCGAGCGGTGTGCGCGCCCGGCCGGTCGTCGCGCCACGGCGCCGCGTGCAGGCCGCGCTCGACCGCGACGGTAATCAGTTCGTGGTAGGCCGGGTGGTACTCGACCTCGTCGATCCGGTTGCCGTAGCGGTCGTGCGTGCGCAGGACCGGCGGGTGCTCGTTGGCGAGCCTGCCCCACTCCTGGGCCTGCTCGCCGCCCGCGAGACGGCCCAGCTCGCGCACCTCGTCCTCGGCCCAGGCCGCACCGTGCCTGCGCAGGCCCTCGATGAGCGCCTCGTCGGCGGCGACGTCGTGCCCGGTGAGCGGCGGGACCTGGTTCGTGACCACGTGTGTCGACGGCATGGTGGTGATGTTACATTTCTTCGACATGCGACACCAGAGCGTAACGCGCCCGTTGACCGCCAGGTCCGCGGTGCTGAGCACGCTGCTGGGCGCCCACCCCCCGCGCCTGCCCGCCCGCAGCCTCGTGCGGGTCGGCGAGCTGTTCGGCATCGCGGAGGGCACCATCCGGGTGGCGCTGTCCCGGATGGTCGCGGCAGGCGACCTGACCCAGGTCGACGGCGACTATCAGCTGACCAGCAGGCTGCGCGACCGCCAGGCGCGGCAGGACCAGAGCCGTTCCCCTTCGACGATCCCGTGGAACGGCGACTGGGAGATCGCGGTGGTCACCGCCGCCCGCCGCTCCCCGGCCGAACGCACCGCGTTCCGCACCGCGATGACCGGACTGCGCCTCGCCGAACTGCGCGAGGGCACGTGGCTGCGCCCGGCCAACCTCGTCCGGGAGCGGCCGGGAGCGGTGGTGGAGCAGTGCACGTTCCTGTCCGGCCGCCCGGAGACCGACGTGACGGGCACACTGTGGGACCTGCCGGGATGGGCGGCACGCGCACGCGAACTGGAGTCGGCGCTCGACGAGGCCACCGACCTCGCGTCGACGTTCATCCTGGCGGCGGCGGTTCTGCGCCACTTCCTCGCCGACCCGCTGCTCCCCCCGGAACTGCTCCCCCGCGACTGGCCCGGCACCCGCCTGCGCACCCGCTACGAGGAGTTCGACGAACGCTTCGTGGCCACACTGCGAAAGCACATCGGCGTGGACTGATGGCAGAGTGGCGGTGTGCGACTGCGACCCGCGCGGCCGGGCGAAGCGGCCTTGCTCAGCGCGCTCGCCCTGCGGTCCAAAGGACACTGGGGTTACGACGACGCGTTCCTCGCCGCCTGCCGGGACGAGCTGACCATCGCCGAGGGTGAGGTGGCGGCGCGGCGCACCACGGTGGCCGAGCTGGACGGCACCGTCGTCGGCATGTACACCCTCGACGGCGGGCCGCCCGCCGCCGAGCTGGGGCAGATGTTCGTCGACCCGGGGCACATCGGGCGCGGGGTCGGGCGGGCGCTGTGGACACACGCGGTCGAGTGCGCCCGTGCGGCGGGCATCCACACCCTCACCATCGACGCCGACCCGTTCGCCGAGGCGTTCTACCTCGCCATGGGCGCGACCCGGACCGGGAGCGTGCCGTCGGGGTCCGTCCCGGAGCGGGAGCTGCCGCGACTCACCTTCTCGACGTCGGGCGGCTGATCGCGGCGGCAGGTAGCGTGCACATCGTGATCGGCTTGCCAGACCACATCACCGCATGCCTGTTCGACCTCGACGGTGTCCTCACCGGCACCGCCGCGCTGCATCGCGCGGCGTGGAAGGAGACCTTCGACCCGCTACTGGTGGCACGGGGGCTGCCGGAGTTCACCGAGGCCGACTACAACAACCACGTCGACGGCCGCCCGCGCTTCGACGGCGTGCGCACCTTCCTGCTCTCCCGGGGCATCGACCTGCCGGAGGGGCCGCCGGACGCGGAGCCGTCGGACGACTCGGTCCAGGGCGTCGGCAACCGCAAGAACGTGCTCGTGCAGCAGATCATCGCCGAGCGGGGCGTCAACCCCTTCCCCGGTTCCGTGCGGTACCTCGACGCGGCGAAGAAGGCCGGGCTGCGGATCGCGGTCGTGACCTCGTCGGCCAACGGCGAGGCGGTGCTCAACGCCGCCGACCTGTCCGGGTACGTCGAGGCGCGGGTCGACGGCCTGGTGATCGCCGAGCGGAAGCTCCACGGCAAGCCCGCGCCGGACTCGTTCGTCGCGGGTGCCGAGGCGCTGGGCACCGCACCTGCCAACGCGGCCGTCTTCGAGGACGCGCTGTCCGGTGTGCAGGCCGGGAAGGCGGGCCATTTCGGGTTCGTCGTCGGTGTCGACCGGGTCGGCCAGGCCGACGAGCTGCGCGCGCACGGCGCGGACATCGTCGTCACCGACCTCGCCGAGCTGTTGGGAGACTTGTGAGCGGAGCTTGCGGAGCGAACCATCGGACACAGGGCGGCCGCGAGCGGCGCCCCGGAGCCTGCGAGGGGTCGTCGTGAGTCACGGGTTTCAGGTCGATCCCTGGGAGCTGCGCTGGAACTCGCTCGATCTCGGTGCGCTCGAACGCACCGAGTCGGTCTTCGCGTTGTCCAACGGGCACATCGGCATACGCGGTTCCCTCGAGGAGGGCGAACCGAGGGTTCTGCCCGGCACCTACCTGAACGGCTTCTACGAGCAGCACGCCCTCCCCTACGCGGAGGCGGGCTACGGCTACCCGGAGGACGGCCAGACCGTCGTCAACGTCACCGACGGCAAGATCATCCGGTTGCTGGTGCAGGACGAGCCGCTCGACATGCGGTACGGCCGCGCGGTCGAGCACCACCGCGTCCTGGACTTCCGGTCCGGCACGCTGCGCCGGGACACCGTGTGGGAGTCGCCGACCGGCAGGCGTGTGCGGGTGCGCACCGAGCGGCTGGTGTCGTTCACCCAGCGCGCCGTCGCCGCGATCCACTACGAGGTCGAGCCGCTCGACGGCGACCTGCAGCTGGTCGTCCAGTCCGATCTGCTGGCGAACGAGCCGATCGAGACCGCGTCGAAGGACCCGCGTGTGGCCGCGACCCTCAACTCGCCGCTCGTCGCGGAGGACGCGTTCGCGCAGGACCGGCACGCCGTGCTCGTGCACCAGACCCCCAAGTCCGGGCTGCGGGTCGCCGCCGGGATGAACCACGAGCTGGACACCGACGACGGGCTGCGGTGCGACATCCACGCCGAGGCGGACCTCGCGCGCCTGACCGCGGCGGTCGACGTGCCGTCGGGTTCGCGGCTGCGGGTCACCAAGTACGTCGCGTACGGCTGGTCGGCCCGCCGGTCCGCGCCCGCGCTGCGCGCGCAGGTGGACGCCGCGTTGTCGGGTGCCATGCAGACCGGCTGGGCGGGGCTGCTCGCCGAGCAGCGCGCGTACCTCGACGACTTCTGGGCCTCGTCCGACGTCGAGATCGATGGCGACGCGGAACTGCAGCAGGCGGTGCGGTTCGCGTTGTTCCACGTCCTGCAGGCGGGTGCCCGCGGCGAGCTGCGCGCGATCCCGGCCAAGGGCCTCACCGGGCCCGGCTACGACGGTCACACCTTCTGGGACAGCGAGACCTTCGTGCTGCCGGTGCTCACCTACACCGTGCCGGAGGCCGCCCGCGACGCCCTCCGCTGGCGCCACTCGACGCTCGACAAGGCCCGCGAACGCGCGGACGCGCTTGGCCTGCGCGGCGCCACGTTCCCGTGGCGGACGATCAACGGTGCCGAGTGCTCGGCGTACTGGCCCGCGGGCACCGCGGCGTTCCACGTGTCGGCCGACGTCGCCGACGCGGTCGTCCGGTACCTCGCCGCCACCGACGACGTCGAGTTCGAACGCGACCACGGCGCGGAGATCCTGGTGGAGACGGCACGGCTGTGGTGCTCGCTCGGGCACCACGACCTGCACGGCGGGTTCCGCATCGACGGTGTCACCGGACCGGACGAGTACTCCGCGGTGGTCGACAACAACGTGTACACCAACTTGATGGCGCAACGGAATCTGCGCGAGGCGCTGGCGGTGTGCGAGCGGCAGCCCGCGGTCGCGGAGCGGCTCGGGGTCACCGACGACGAGTCGAAGGCGTGGCGTACGGCCGCCGAGAAGATGGTCGTCCCCTATGACGAGATGCTCGGGGTGCACCCGCAGTCCGAGCGGTTCACCGAGCACGCGCGGTGGGACTTCGAGAACACGCCGGAGGAGCACTACCCGCTGCTGCTGCACTACCCGTACTTCGACCTCTACCGCAAGCAGGTCGTGAAACAGGCCGACCTCGTCATGGCCATGTACACGCGCGGCGACCACTTCACGCCGGAACAGAAGATCCGCAACGTGGACTACTACGAGCCGCTCACCGTGCGCGACTCGTCGTTGTCGGCGTGCGTGCAGGCGGTGATGGCCGCCGAGGTCGGCTACCTCGACCTCGCGTACGACTACTTCGCCGAGGCCGCGCTGACCGACCTGCACGACCTGCACGCCAACGTGCGCAACGGACTGCACATCGCGTCGCTCGCCGGTGCGTGGACGGTCGCGGTCGCCGGGTTCGGTGGCATGCGTGACCACGAACGGTCGCTCGCGTTCGCGCCGCGGCTGCCGGATCAGCTGACCCGGCTCGCGTTCCGCCTGACCTACCGGGAAAGCCGGTTCGCGGTGGAGATCGACCGGGACAGCGCGTCGTACACGCTGCTGGAAGGGCCGTCGCTGACGGTCCGGCACCACGGCGAGGGGGTACCGCTGGCACTCGGCGCCGTCGAGCGGCGGCCCATCCCGGCGCTACCCGCACGGAAAGCGCCGAGCCAGCCGCATGGGCGCGCACCCCACCGGCGCACACCCAAGATGTAGGTCCCTGGAGCAACACCACTTCTCGCGGGGCCGGACCGACGCCTTGGGCTGTCGCAGACCTGCCCGTCCGGCGAGGACAACCGCCACGAGCAGGACAACGGAACAGCGAAGAACCCCGCGCCACCAGCCGGGGTCACTCAGGGGCGAAACTGGTCCCCAGAGCCTGCCAGTCCAGGACCGGTGCGGCCAGGTCCCGGATCGTCGCCAGCAGTCCCAGCCGGGCGGCTCGGACACCGGGATCCTCCGCCATCACGAGGATGTCGTCGAAGAACGTGTTGATCGGGGCGGTGAGCGGGGTGGCGGCCAGCACGAAGTCGGCCAGCGCCGGAGCGGTCATGGCGTCCTTCGCCTTCACCAGTTCCTGGTGCAGCGCGGCCTCCGCGGGCTCGGTCAGGCCCGCCGGGTCGTACTCCGCGCGGGTGTCGGCCGGGACGATCCTGCGGACCCGCTGCAAAGCCGCCACCAGGGCAGCGAACTCCGCATCCCCGGCCCGCTGCTCGATCTCCCGCAACGTGGCTTCCGCGGCGGCGGGCGCGCCGGCCAGCGGAAGGACCGCCGCCACGTGGCGGTGGTCGTGCCCGGCGTCCAGCAGCTGCTGTTCGTACCGCCGGACGACGAACTCCTCCACCTCCGCCAGTGTCCCGTCCCGCACCTCGATGCCCTGTGCCCGCACCTGGGCCGCCGCCGAGGACAGGCCGCGAGCCAGGGTGATGGGCGACAGTTCCGGGTGTGCGCGCAGAATGGCGATGACTCCCGCCGCCGCCCTTCGCAGGCCGAACGGGTCCGAACTCCCGGTGGGGACGGCACCGACGGCGAACAGCCCGACCAGCATGTCGAACCGGTCCGCCAGTGCCAGTACCGCGCCGGGGAGCGTTGCCGGCGGGCGGTCCGCCGACGAGCGGGGGCGTTCCATGTCGAACAGTGCCTCGGCGACCGCCTTGGGTTCGCCGGAGCGGGCCGCGTACTCGCGGGCCATGACACCCGCGAGGCTGGTCAGTTCGATGACCATCTGTGAGGCCAGGTCGAACTTCGCCAGTGCCGCCGCGCGGTCCAGGGTGGAACGGTCCGTTGTGGACAGTTCGGTGCCCAGAGCGCCCGCCACCGCAGCGATGCGGGCGGCACGGTCGGCCATCGAGCCGAGCTTCTCCTCGAACGCCAGCCTTGCCAGGCCCGCCTTCATGGTCTCCGGGGCCACCTTCAGGTCCGCGCGCCAGAAGAAGCTCGCGTCCTCGTAGCGGGCCCGGAGCACGCCCTCGTTGCCCGCGCGCACCGCGTCCCGGTCACACGCGCCGTTGGCCACCGCGACGAAGTGGGGCAGCAGCTCCCCCGACGCCGTGCGCACCGGCAGGTAGCGCTGGTGCTTGCGCATGACCGTCGTCAGGATCTCCTGCGGCAGCTCGAGATACGTCTCCGAGAAACCACCCAGGATGGCGTTGGGCTCCTCGACCAGGTTGGTGATCTCGTCGATGAGGCCGGCCTCGGCGCCCTCGTCGATCGTGCCGCCCACCGTGGCCGCCAGGTCCCTTGCCGCCTTCAGGATCTGTTCGCGGCGGACCGGCCCCGACGCGACGATGCCGTGCTCCGCGAGGAAACCGAGGTAGCCGCCTGCCGTGGCGACCGGGACCACCGGCTCGGCGGCCGTGCGGTGCACGCGGGTGGTGCGGCCCGCCGTCAGCGACGACGCCGTCACCGGGATCTCCTGGTCACCGAGCAGTGCCACCAGCCAGCGGACCGGCCTCGTGAACGACAGCTTCCTGTCGTTCCACCGCATGTTCTTGTCGGCGCGCAGCTCCGCGACCACCTCGCCGAGCACACCGCTCAGCACCTCGAGCGCGCCGCGCCCGTGGTCGGTCTTCGTCACGCCGACGTACTCGACGCCGTCCTGCTCGACGCGTTCCAGCTCCGACGGATCGATCTTCTGGCCGCGTGCGAAACCCTGCGCCGCCTTCGTCGGCGCGCCGTCGGCGTCGAACGCCGCCTGGGCGCGCGGGCCGCGGACGAACCGCTCCGCGTCCGGCTCACGGGGGGCCACGTCGTCGGCCAGCACCACGATGCGGCGCGGGGTCGCGTGCGCCACCACCTCGCCGTGGTCCAGCCTGGTGGCCGCCAGCTTCGCCGCGACCGCGTCGCGGACCGCGGCCGCGCTGCGGGTCACCTCGTGCGGCGGCAGTTCCTCGGTGCCGATCTCGAACAGCAGCGGCGCGGGAGCCGTCACCTCCGCGAACGACGACGGCGCGGTCGCGGCGTCCGGGAGCGCCGACACGCCGAGCGGGTGCCCCAGCTCCTCGCGGCGCTCCGCCCACAGCGCCGACACCTCGCGGGCAAGGCCGCGCATCCTGGCGAACGCCCTCGCACGCTCGGTCGTGGAGACCGCGCCGCGGGAGTCCAGGACGTTGAACGTGTGCGAGCACTTGAGCACGTGCAGGTGGGCGGGCACGGGCAGCCGCGCGTCGAGCATGCGGCGCGCCTCGTTCGCGTAGTCGGCGAACAGGCGCTTCTGCGTCTCGACGTCGGCGTCGTCGAGGTAGAAGCGGCTCATCTCGTACTCGGACTGGCCGAACGCCTCGCCGTAGGTGATGCCCGGCGCGTACTGGATGTCCTTGAAGTGGCTGACGCCCTGCAGCGCCATGATGATCCGCTCGACGCCGTAGGTGATCTCGACCGACACCGGGTCGAGGCTCATGCCGCCCGCCTGCTGGAAGTACGTGAACTGGGTGATCTCCAGCCCGTCCAGCCACACCTCCCAGCCAAGGCCCCATGACCCCGTCGCCGGGTTGGCCCAGTTGTCCTCGACGAAGCGGATGTCGTGGGCGTCGATGTCGATGCCCAGTGCCGTCAGGCTCCGCAGGTACTGCTCCTGCGGGTCGCCCGGGTCGGGCTTGAGGATCACCTGGAACTGGGTGTGCGTCTGCAGCCGGTTGGGGTTCTCACCGTACCGGGCGTCGTCGGGCCGCACGCTGGGCTCGACGTAGGCCACCCGCCACGGCTCCGGACCGAGCACGCGCAGGATGGTCGCCGGGTTGAGCGTGCCGGCACCGACCTCGGTGTTGAACGGTTGCACGATCATGCAACCCCGGTCGGTCCAGTACTTGGTCAAGGCGAGCAACGCGTCCTGCATGGTCAGCACCCACAAAACCCTAATGAAAGGCACTTCGGGGACACTGGGCGGGTGCCTCGATGGGTGTGGGTCGGCGCGACCGTGGTGGTCGTCGCGGTGGTGGTCGTGCTCACGCTGGCGTACGCCTTCCAGCGGAAGCTGATCTACCTGCCCTCCGGCGGGCCGGTGCCGCCTGCCGCGCAGGTGCTGCCCGGTGCCCGCGACGTGCGGCTGACCACCGCCGACGGACTCACGCTCGGGGCATGGCACGTCCCGCCCACCGGCCCCGACCTGGGGTTCACTGTCCTCGTCGCGAACGGCAACGGAGGCGACCGGACCCACCGGACCGAGCTGGCCGCGGCGCTGCGGGCAGAAGGGCTCTCAGTGCTGCTGTTCGACTACCGCGGGTACGGCGGCAACCCCGGCGACCCCAGCGCGGACGGGCTCGCGCTCGATGTCCGGGCCGCCCGCGACCACCTGGTCGACGAGCTGCGCGTGCCGGGGAACCGGCTGGTCTACTTCGGGGAGAGCCTCGGCGGCGGGGTGGTGACCGAGCTGGCCGTCGAGCACCCGCCGGCCGCGCTGCTGCTGCGGTCCCCGTTCACCGAGCTGGCCGACACCGCCGCCGAGCACTACCCGTTCCTGCCGGTGCGCATGCTGTTGCGCGACCGCTTCCCCGTCGTCGAGCACGTGCGGCGGATCGACGTGCCGACGACCGTGGTCTACGGGTCGGCCGACTCGATCGTGCCGCCCGCGCAGAGCCGGGCGGTCGCCGACGCGGCGGCGGGCCCGGTTCGGGTCGTGGCGGTACCGGGCGCAGACCACAACGACCCGGTCCTGCTGGCCGGGTCGCGCGTGGTCGATGCGGTGGTCGAGCTGGTCAACCCGCCTCGCTGATCTGCAGTTTCTTGCGGTGGGCGTAGGCGGCGCGGCGCTCGGACTCGTCGAGCCCGCCCCAGATGCCGTAGGGCTCGTACACGGTCAGCGCGTGGTGGCGGCACTCCACGATGACCGGGCAGCCTCGGCAAACCTCCTTCGCCCGCGCGACCCGTTCTTCCCTCGCCTGACCGCGCTCGGCCCGGGGATGGAAGAACATGTCGCTGTTCTGGCCGCGGCAGGCAGCCAGTCGCTGCCAGTCCCATGTTTCCGAGATCGGACCGGGCAGCCGGGAGACGTCCACCATGGCTGGCTCCTTCACACCTTCGCGCTTGACCTGTTCGCCGGTGAGGTACCCGGGTGGTTCGGGACGCAAACTTCGCATGCCGAAAGTGGTGGGACGGGTGCGTCGTGGCTGGAAAGGGGCCATCATGACCATGACGCAACGGCCAGGTGGAGGGCAGTAGCAGTGGCGCGACCGATCTGGAGCGGAGCCATCAACTTCGGGTTGGTGACCATCCCCGTCGAGC
>NZ_JBHSIS010000027.1:0-229973 GCF_042653545.1 Actinophytocola glycyrrhizae | reverse complement strand
GGCGACCTGACCAGTCTGGCCGCCTGACCCCAGTAACGAGTCTCTACCGAACCCGGGGCGGTTCACCCATGGACGACTTCGTCCGGTTTGGGAACGCCTCCCATGTAGTGCGCCGGCGGCCCGGTGAGGGTCTACCGCGTTCGTTCTATGAGAGTGGACTATCCACAAACGAGCCCGCGCCGATCGCGCGTACTTCCGGTGGCGATGGCCGCAGCGCTCGCGATCGCGCTTGACGGCCCGGTCGTGGCACAACAGCAAGGAGGCCCAGCAGCCACTCTCGCCCCAGCAGCGCCATCCAGAAGCACCGACTTGAACCAACGTCGCCAGACTCTTCGTCTCAAGTCACACGGTCATGATCAATAGCATGCGGCTCGGCAAACCACCAGGTCACACCGGGTTCTCCATCGCCAACATCAGTCAACACAAGGCGGCGGACACCAGTATTTCCCGTCGCGTATCCAACTCATTCTGGGAAAATCCTGGCCCGATCTTGACCGGGATCAGCTCCGAGACAAAGAAAAGTGGCCGTCTACCTGCGTAAACGGCCACTCACCGGTCGGGCTGACAGGATTCGAACCTGCGACCCCTTGACCTTATTCGGGTCTATCGTGACCTGCGGAGCTCTACGCTTCTCCCCTGTTGACCTGCGAAAACGTGTTCAGCGCTTGCCGTTGCTTGCCGTGCTCTGCCGACGTCATGTTGACAAAATGTGTACACGCAGGGTCTTGAGTGGATCCAGGTTTCCGCAGGTCAGGCTCATCCCTTTGACGGTCGAGACAGCCGTCGCCTGGATCATCTCGAAGAGTGCGACTGCGCCGTCGTTGCCCGAGTACCACGCCCGCAACCACACGACTGCACCCGACCTCGGCCCTGCAGCACTTCGCGCAGACCCACGTCCTGCCGCTGGCTCACCTCGTCTGCGCACGTCAACGACGACTATTCGATATTCGCCCGATCATCTAGAGTCGGTTCTGTGTCACCGGGGGATCTCACACCGCGGCCCGAACGCCAGCCGGGCACCGAGCTGACAGTCGTCAGCCTTCCAGGGCAACTGGTCGAGAAAGTTTCGAAGTCCTCCCGGGGCCGCAACCTCGACATGCTCGCGCGAGTGGCGCAGCTGGACGACGCTGGTTCTGACACCGGCGACCTGTACGAGTGGCAGGCGGCGATGGCCGCAGCCGACGGCCTGGCCCTCTTTTTCGACGCGATCGACGACGACGGAGTGCTGACTCCGGAGTGCGATGACGCGGTGCTGTGCGAGTGGCACGAGGACTGGGTCCGGTTCCGCGGGAGCACGATGGAGTTGGTCTCGGGCAAACACCGCAGCGCGGAAGTGGGCGCCTTCTCGACGGTGACGGCCCTGGCCGACGAAGGCGGGGTGGCGCACCTGTTCAACCGGTGGTTCGCACTCGGCCAGGAGCCCTTCTGCCGACTGGTGACCACAGGAGGTATCAAGGCAGGACCCGCCCGCCAGCTGGAATCATTGAGCCGTCGCCTTCGACAGGCTCGGGCGGCCGGCATGGACCTATCCGTCACGGCCGACGAGAAGCTGCATCTCGAAAGGCTGCGAAGATCAATTATGCAGCACGACAAAGGCACACAGGCGCGGTGGCAGGGGAAGGACGACGTTCCAGGGACTCCGTTAGCTGTACAGAACGAAGAGGTCATCGCGTTTCTTTCGGCGTTGCGGATCGACGTGGTGGCCACGAACCGCGGAGTCGTGCGCGATGCCGCTCCCAACAAGTACGTCAAGCCCGTCCTGGACCGCATGGGTCACACTGCGGTGGACGCCGCACCGGTGTGGGAAGCGGTGCTGGCCCTGTTTCGCGCCCGCATGCACTCCCACGGAGACACGGTCAGAGGCGACCTTCCCGCGGTGTTGCGGCGTGACCGTACGGGAGGTTCGGATCCGGACGTTGAGCAGCGTATCGCCCGGCGTCTGGTCACGATGAAAGACATCCAGTTGGCCATCGAGACGGGGTTGTCGGTGCCCGGGGCCTATCGGCTTGTGCCACCGGTCCCCCCGATCTCACGGTTGGAGATCAAGATGGCGCAAGCGGGGTGTTCGGCGAACGCTGTCGGCCGGGCCTCGGCGTTGCGGATGGATTACGAGGACTTCTGGCGAGATCGGGAAAGCGGAGATCCCGAGGCTCGGGCGGCGCGCCGGAAACTCGAAGGCACGTTGCGTCGCATCAGCGATCACGCGATGGGCGACTCAGAGGTCTCCGGCACGAGGCTGTGGCGCGCCCTCGAGGGAATGATCACCGAGCTGCAGGACGCCTCCCGTCTTCCGGCCGGTGTCGACAGCGATATCGCACTGGGAGGTCTTTGCGACCTGTCGAACCGGTGCGAGGTCTGGTTCGGCCCTACCTTCGACATCGACGCCGTGATCAACAGCAGGCGCGGTGAGGGGATGACACCGTCGTGATCGGTCTGGACAGACCCGAATTGGCCCTGCTACGCGAAGATCTCGCCTACCACCAGGCACGCATTCTCCTGCTGGTCGCCGCAGTCGCGAGTACGGATGGCCATGGCAAGAAGCTCGACGGGCTGACCAAGCTGGCCAAGCTGGACTTCCTGATTCGCTACCCAGCCCTCGGTCCTCTGGTCCTCGACGGTCTGGACCCGACGGACCCCCGCCTGCACCTGCCGGATGCGGAAGCGTCCCCTACGCAGACAGAGGCACCGATGATCCGGTACAAATACGGCCCTTGGGACGACCGCTACTACGCGGTGATCGGAGCACTGGTCGGCCGAGGACTGATCCGCTATGCAAAGGGACGCAAAGGTAGCGTGGCACTCGCCACCACGCTAGCGGGACGAACTGCCGCCGCCCGGCTCGCCGACAACCCCAAGTGGTCCGACATCGCCGAGCGCAGCACTGCTATCGCGCAAGCCTCCTCGGGCATGACCGGCAACCAACTGAAGCATCGCATCTACGACCGGTTGGCCGACCTCATGAACCGCCCACACCGGCAGGAGATCCGGTGACCACCCGATTCCGCGTCGATCTGGTCGGGCTCGACACCACAGAGGGCCCCATCGAGTACCGCTTCCCCTCCGACCTCACCGTGCTCGCTGGCCCCACCGGAGTCGGGAAGACCACTCTCCTCGAGCTGATCAAGTTCGGATTCGGTCTCGATGCCACCCTAGCCCCGGTGGCGCAGCAGCACATCGAGTCAGTGACATTGCACGCACGCATCGGGGACGAGCGCCTGCAGCTCGTCCGCAGCCTCGACCGACGCAAGCGCGCCACGGTCCGAGTCACCGACCTGATCACCCAGGAACGTCTGCCGGACCACAGCACCAATTCCGACGCCGAGCACGCCGTGAACTCGCTGTTGATGCAAGCACTGGGGCTGCGCGACGACCTGCGGGCCAGCACAGACCGCAGCAAGAAACCGGGCGCGCGAATCAGCTTCGGCGACATCCTGACCTACCTCTACATCTCTCAGCGGCAAATCAACCACGACATCGCCTACAGCCAGGAGAACTACCGCGAACCCAAGCGCCGCACCGTGTTCGAGTTGCTGTTCGGACTCACCGATCCCGAGATCCTTGACCTACGCACCACTGTCACCGAGATCCAGGAGAAGATCGCCGCAGCCACCGTCGGCCACAAGACCGTCGTGGAATTCCTCGAAAACAGTGGAACCCGGCAACGCGACGAGGCACAGAGCGCGCTGCGCGAAGCAGTGGAAGCTGAGGCAGCGGCCGAGCAACAGCTGACCCTGCTGCGCGACGAACTCGACCCGGTGTCGGACCGTGAGACACGGGCTCTCCGAGACTTGCTCACCGACGCTGAACGTGGTGCTTCCGATCTCACGGCCACGGCCGCGGACATCAGCCGCCGCCAAGCCCGGTACGCCGAGGAACAACGACGGATCCGATCAGATATGGACCGCCTCGACCGCATGCGCGAGGCCAACCTGATGCTGGCTGACATCGAGTTCAGCGTGTGCCCGCGATGCCTCCAAAAGCTCAACAGCCGCCCGATCCCGACTGACGCGTGCCGGGTCTGTCTGCAGCCCGACCCGGTCAACTCGGATGCCTCGTCAGACCAGTACGAAACACGCCAACTCCACGATCAGCTGAACGAGATCGGCGAACAGATTACTGCCCTGGAACAGCAAAAGGAGCTCGTCGAGACGACCGCTGCAGAGAAGGAGCGGCTTGTCGCGCTGCTCAACGCCCGCATCGAACAGCGCACGGCCCAGCGGATCACACCTCGCCTGCAAGCCTTCAGCGACGCGGCTCAGACCGCGGCCTCAGCCAGGAGCGACCAGCAACGCTGGGAAGCCATCCTCCAACAATGGGACGCGGTCGCCGACCTCGCCCGACACGTGGAGAACCTCACCGCCGAACGCGAACGCCTCCTAGCCCGTATCGAACTCGCCCAGCAGACCTTGGAAACCCGGCGCGGTGCAGTGATCGAGGAACTCAGCGCCGAGTTTGCCGAAACCGTTCGAGCCATTGGCATTCCTGGCGTGCAGACCGCGTCCATCCACCCCACGCGATACCTGCCCGTCATCAACGGCGACGTGTTCTCCAGGAACAGCCAGCTCGGCGGCGGGCTCACCACCGCCACCCAGATCGCCTACTGGTGCACGCTGATCGCGGTGGCCATGCGAACCCCCGACGCGCCCTACCCGATGTTCCTGCTCATCGACAGCCCTCGCCTGGCCCTCAACGAAGACACCACCCTCAGCCCCGCGATGTACCGCCGACTCACCACCCTCGCAGGCACCATGCCCGGACGCCTTCAAGTAATCATCGCCGACAACGAACTCCCCCCGGCCTATCGGGCCAGCTACGCCGAGGTCGATTTCGACTACGACAACCCAACCATCCCGACGATCACCCACCCGGGACCGACGGCGGTCTCCACGATCGAGGTGGCCTGATCTCGCTAGGCCCGACCGGATAGCCAAGATCACCCGCCGAAGTCCGGCAGCGCGACCCGCAGATCTCGACACTGGTTATCGGAGGTGGCGTTGAGGGACACCCAGTTGGTGAGCCCAGGTGCGGACGAGTGTCTGGAGCTCGTTGTCAGCGTCGGCGATCTGTTTGGCATGGCGGAGAAACATCGCAGCCTGGGCAGTGTTGCCGGGGCCGGCGGCGCGGGCGCGGGTGATGAGGGCGTAGACGGCGAGTGAGTCCACCTCGGGTTGATTCAGGGCATGTTGTGCCGAGGCGATGGTTACGGCTTCGTCGGCGATGTCTTGTGCTTGTGGCCACTCGTGACGGTCGCAGTGGACGTCTGCCAGGTTGTTCAGTGCCTCGGCGAGTTTGACGCTGTCACCGACCCCCTGGTCGACGAGTTCACGATGGATGGTCACGGACTCAACGGCGAAGTCGAGAGCGGCATCGTGGTCGTCGCGGGCGCTTGCGCAGACAGCCGCGTTGACGAGCACGCCCGCCAGGTCCTCCCGTGCCTCGTCGCCGGGCAGAGCGCGATACGCGGCGATCGTGTCGCCGAAGACCCGGGCCGCGCGGTCGTAATCCTCGGTCACGTCGAGAGCGCGGGCCCACGCATGGAGCACGGCGGCGTAGTTCTCGTGGAGGTGCTGATCGGTGTCGTGCGCCAGAACGTGGTGGAACAAGTCGGCTGCGCGTTCGGCGTCACGCAGCGCCTGTTCGTAGCGGCCGAGGTCGAACGCGGTGGCCGAGGCGAGGTGCAGGGCCTGGGCCAGTTTGCGGCGTGTTCGGTTCCGGTCACCGCGCAACGCGTTGTCGAGCAACTCGACCGCCTCGGCGACCAGGTCGAGCGCGGCCGGTTCGTCGTCGAGGGCGACGTGGGCGTGGGCGAGTCCGACCAGTGTCTCGGCGAGTGACTCGTCGTAGTCGGCGCGTTGCGGGCCGGAGAGCTTGCGGTAGATGCCGATCGACTCTTCGTAGGCATCGATGGCGTCGTGGTGCCTGTCCATCTCGTGCAGGCAGTTACCGAGGTTGTGAAGGGCGCCGGCGAGCGCGGCGAGATGGCTGCCGGGTACCCGGTCGGCGAGTCCGCGGTAGAGCGGGACGACCTGGTCGAGGTAGGTGAGGGCCCGGTCGTGCTGGTCGAGTCGGCGAAGCAGCGCGGCGGTGTTGTTCATCGTGTCGGCGAGCCGGACTAGGTGGGTGTCGCCGTGCCGGGACACCAGCGCGCGTGCCAGCGCCACGGCCTCCTCCCCCAGCTCCGCGCCCTGCTCCCACAACCCAAGCTCGGCGTGGGCGCCCGCGAGGTTGCCCAGCGCTCGGATGAGTTCTCCGCGGTAGCTGTCGGGCTGGTCGGCGTCCAGGTCCCGGTAGATTCCCACCGCCTGCGCGGTCGCGGCCAGTGATGCCTCGGTTTCACCGCGGGCGTCACGGATCGTGCCCAGCGACTCCAGAGCGGACGCGAGCCGGGCACGGTCGCCGTGATCACGGCTGTGTTCCCACAGTTCCCTGGTGATGGTGACAGCCCGCTCGATCGCCTCGACCGCACGGTCAAGGTCGCCCTGCTCGTGGGTGAGGTCCGCGACGGTGATCAACGCGTCGGCCCGCGCTGTGGCCAGGCCATCCGGCTCGACCGAGCCGGCGTTGAGGTCGTCGAGAAGCGTGACGGCCTCGGCGGCGTACTCCGCTCCCTCCAGGTACAGGCCCAGCTCGGCATGCCTGGCAGCCAACGTGGTCAGCGCACCGGCCAGTTCGACGACGTCATCAGGGCCTTCGGCCAGCGCACGGTAGTCCCGGACCGCCTCACCGGCTATGACGAGCGCGCGATCGTGCTCGCCGACCGCGGACAACCGCAACGCCAGGTTGTGCCGCAGCTCCGCGACGAACCCGGCGTCGACGTCTGCCCGCCGGGTCTCGGCCCGCAGCAACGCGGTCGTGTGGACCACCGCGAACACGGCCAGGGTCAGACTGGTGTCGGGCAGGTTCGCCACGATCACCGCCGACAGGTCCTGATCCCCGCGCAACGCGCCCAGCACGTCGACCAGCGTCGGATCCTCGACCTGGGTCGCGACAGTCATGCCGACACCGATCCGGTCCGCAGTGTCGACGCCCAGCAGCTCGGCCATCACCGGTCGAACGACCGCGCGATGGCGGCCTGCCGCCCTGGACAGGACCGTGAGCGCACGGAACAACTGCCGGTCATCGACCACCGGGGCCAGATCCGTGGTCAGCTCCGGATAGTCGGCCAGCACCAGCGCGACCAGATCCTCGCCCAGCCGATCGGGCCGCAACGGATTCAACGCGGCCTCACCCGGATACAGGTGGGTCAGCCAGTCAAGGTGATCAGCGATCACACCCCGACCCGCGCCGTCGAGGGACCGCAGCGCCGCAAGCACCCGCCGTGCCGCCAGCAACTCGTCCGCACCCACCAACGTGGCCGCGGCGACCAGCTCCCGCACCCGCTTCGCACGCGCGGGCACACCGTGAGCGGCCACAGACCGCAGCCAGTAACGCTCCTCGTGGTCAAGCACTCGCCGCACCGGGTCGGCCCGCGTCGGCAACACCTCACCGGACGCCATACGCACCACCGCATCCAGCACCGCCGCGAGCGCGGCAGCGTGGACGTCGAGAACCTGGTCGTAGCGATCGTCGTCGAGATCCAACGGAGCCACCACATCGGTGACTCGGCCGCCCAGCCGGTCACGGAACGCCGCGACAGCAAGAGCGAACTGCGTGCGCCGCGCTCCGCCCGGCGCCACCCGCGCGACGTTCTCGACCACGATGTCCGCGGCCAGTGCCGCGATACGCGGGGCCTCGTGACGTTCCAGCGTCCGCTGCCATTCGCCACCCGCCCGGGCCAGCAACAACACCCTGGCCACGCCCTGCTCAGCTGACCGTTCCAGCAGCTCGGACAGCAAATCGGCCACCTGTCCGGGCCGTGCCTCCGCGTAATCCACCACGAGCAGCAGACCAGCGCGGACCGTGCGCACCCGCACCAGCACCTCGGGCTCGGCATCCTCCCGCACAAACCCCGCATGCAACCCACGGTCGCGCGCATGCTCGACAAGCTCGGCTGCCAGCCGGGACTTGCCCCGCCCACCCGGCCCGATCAGCAACCGGACATCCAGGGGGCTCGGCTCATCCAGCCATCCGGCCAACCGCTCCCGCTGATCGTCCACCGGGAGGTAGTCGACCACCCGGTACTCCGGCCGCAGCAACTCACTCGGCAACGGATCCTCCGGTAGAGCACGGGATTCGACGAACAGGTCCGGCAATGCCAGCTCCGGCACCCGGTCCACGATCCACTCCGCCAGCCGCGCCAAGTCCGCGTTCAGGCTCGTGTGCCGCACAGTTGCGGCCTGCCGCAGCGACAACTCGGCGACGTCATCGGGCAGATCCGTCGGTATCGTCGTGCCGTCGAATAAGACCGGAATGATCTCAATATCCCGCTCGAGCGCCCGGCGGACCTCCCACCGCACCCAATCGTCCTCGTAGTCGATCAACCGAACCGTCGTGCCCTCCGCACACGCCAACCACTCCGGACCGATCAGCACCAACAGCACCCGAACCTGCTCCAGCGCGGCACGGAGCTCGTCCGGATACCGCTCTCCCGGCGACATCGACACATGGTCGAGAAACACCCGCTCGCTGCCAAACCTGCCAACGAGGAACTGGTGGGCCGAGGCGGCGCCGAACCGCGAGTCCACTGTTCGGTAGTTCACGAAAACGTCGAACACCACCCCATCTTCCCGGCTCAACCGCAAGAGGGTGAGTCAGGAGCCTCCGCGGCTGTCGGTCAGGACCGCTCTAACTCGTTCACGGAGGTCACGTCCCTCACGGCTGTGATGCTCGGTAGCTTGCCGTTCGAGCCGCGCAGGAGGTCTGTTACTCGTCCGCCCCCACACTCTGGCGCCAACCTAACACTATGAGTGACTGTCACCTGGTCAACACCACTTCGGCAGCCAAGCTCAGCACCGGATGGATCTCAGCAGCGTGCAGAAGGGTGCACACGCGACGCCGCCTCACGATCACAAGCTCGGTAGGTTCGCGGATGTCTACGCATGGACTCGACTCCGATGATGGAGACATGAACGCCGGAACGTAGGTCGATACGCAATCAAACCGACAGCCGGCCCACTTGCTTCCATGAGGAATGTTACAGATGATCATCATTCGCACTGGCATTTTGGTTCGCTGCATCATTTTCTCCTTCCTTTTTGGAGTAATTCTTGTCATGTGCATCGGCTCTCAGCAAACATCCTCTTCATCGTGCCAACCCGCCACTTCTGCCTACTCGATATAGATGCAAGGAATAGACTCATTGAATAACTCGTCTTTGACAGCGCGATCGAATGACTCACCGCGCTGTGGAGGCGCTCGTCATCTGACCGACTCCGATAGTTGCGGTGGAATGCGTCGTCAACCTTATGCTGTTGACATGCGGAACGCGCCCGGATTGGTCGGCAGGGACACCGAGCTTGCTCAGTTCGATGTCTGGCTTCGTGATGCTGCGTCTGGTTCTGGTAGGGCTGTGCTCGTCGAGGGAGAGCCGGGTATCGGCAAGTCGTCTCTAGCGCACGCAGCCGTTGCCGCCGCAGTTGAGCAGGGGTTCTCCGTCTACTGGGCTGAGTGTGACGAGCTGGCGCAGCCCCTCCCCCTTCAACCACTGATGTACTCGTTCTTGACGCGAGAGGCGGCTGAGCCTCGGCTCGAGACGATTCAGCAACTCGTACGCGGTGAACTGACTGACGCGGCCGATCCGATCATGGCGGCGGCCGAGCAGATGCTGGCACTGATCAACGAGTTGTGCAGCACGACGCCAACCGTGCTGGTGGTCGATGACCTCCAGTGGGCCGATACGTCCACGATCAGCGTATGGGATTGGCTCGCGCGCCTGGTGGACCGTACAGCTCTACTACTCATTGGAACGTTGCGCCCTGTCCCACAACGCGACGAGTTGACAGCCCTGCGCCGCGCCGTCCGAGCGCACAACATGGTGCGACTGGAAGGTCTTCCCAATGATGCAGTGCGCGACCTCATCGCGAGAATTTCTGATCATGCCCCGACGCCCGGGCTGCTTCAATTGGCGAACGAGGCCGCCGGAAACCCCCTCTACGTCACGGAACTCATAGATGCACTGACTCGTTCAGACCGTCTCCAGGTGACTGATTCGGGCACGGTCGATGTGATCATCGCCGGCCCAGTTCCGCAGTCACTCATCGCCGCCATCTCCGACCGCCTGGACTTCCTGTCCAACAACGCCCGCAACACTCTGCAAGCCGCCGCCCTGCTGGGTGTCGACTTCCAAGTGGACGACCTCGCGGTCGTGCTTGGCCGCCGTGTGCCCGAACTCGTGCCTGTCATCAACGAGGCACGCGCCGCTGGTGTCCTCAAGGACATGGGCGACAAGTTCTCCTTCCGTCACCCGTTGATCCGGCAGGTGCTGTACGACGACATCGCCGCACCGCTGCGGCCGGCATGGCATCGCGACGCCGCTCGAGCACTCGCCGAGGCCGGTGCGCCGATTCAGCGGGTGGAACGGCAACTGTTGCAGGCCTTCAGTGTGCCGAACCCCTATCCGTTCGACGAGTCCCTGCTGACCTGGACCGTCAACGCCGCTCCCGTCCTGGTTGCACAGGCGCCTCGTACCGCGATCGTCCTGTTCCGCCAGGCGATCAAGCAAGTCCCAGCAAGCACCGCCAGCGGCGGCGTCCTCGCCTGCCGCCTCGCTGAAGCGCTCTACCGCGCGGGTGAGGCCGAGGAGGCGGTGCACATCGCGACCCGCGCGATGGCCGTGGTCACCGACCCAGACCTGCTCGTCGACCTCCATTGGACGGCCGCGCAGAGCCGCGCGCACCTGGGCCGCGCCGACGAGGCGCTCGAGGCACTCGACGAGGCCCATCAACTCGCTGAGATGTCCCCACGGCAGCGCGCCCGGCTGCTCGTCATGACCGCACGAGCCCACCGCGACCTCGGCGAGACCACGGCCGCCAGCGACGTCGCGGTCAAGGCGCTCGCCGCCGCAGAAGAGGCGGGAGACACCTGGGCACTGGGCTGGTCGCTGCACGTTCTCATCATGGTGGCCACGATGCGCGGCGAGGTGGCGGCAACACTCCCGTTGTTCGACCGGGCCCTTGACGTGATCGGCGACGACCCCGAACTCAACGACCTCGGGCTGCTGATGCAGATCAACAAGGCCATCGTCTTGGGCGAGCTCGACCGGTACGACGAAGCGCTCACCACGGCCACCCGGGTACGGCAGCTTGCTGACCGCACGGGCAGCCTCGTCCGGCTCGCGCAAGCCCAGAGCGCGCTCGGCCAGCTGCTGTTCTACGTCGGCCGGTGGGACGACGCGCAAGCCGAGGTCGAGACACTTCCCGATGATTTCAAAGATCCAGCTGCGACCTGCTGCGACCGCGGCATCGCGGCGCTGATCGCGTTCCACCGAGGTGACACTGCGACCGCGCGGCAGAACCTGCAACTGGCCGCTGCGAGCGCCGAGCAGATCGGAAACCGGGTGGTCGCCCCACTAGCACTCGCACACAGCCTTGACCGGGAAACCCACAACGACCCCGAGCAGGCCCTCGCCGTGCTCAGGACCTGGCTCGGAAGCGACGCGGAGGATCTCAGCGAACTAGAGGATCTCCTGCCCGAGGCAGCACGACTTGCCGCGCACATAGGGGCCGCTGACGTCGCTACCGATACTGCCGCTCAAGCGGCCACGCTCGCCCGAAGATCCTCCGTACCCCACAGGCTCGGCACAGCCGCCTACTGCCGAGGCCTGCTCGAACAGGACCCACTCCTCCTCCAGCACGCCGCCGACCGATACCGCGACGCCGGACGACCGCTACTGCGCGCCAGAGCACTCGAGGCCGCCGCCATCGGGTTCGCCGAGCGTGACGAGAAAGACGCCGCACGAAAAGCCTTGGCCAGAGCTGGCGATTTGTACGACAGACTCACCGCCAACTGGGACCTCGACCACCTGCGAGCCCACCTACGCCGCCTCGGCATCAAACGAGGGCCCCGAAGCAAACACCGGCAGGCACAAACCGGCTGGGAGAGCCTCACCCCCGCCGAACAGAAAGTCGCCTTGCTAGTTGCCGAAGGCATGTCCAACCGACAGATTGCCGAGCAACTTGTTCTCTCGACACGCACCATCGACACACACGTATCGCACATTCTTCCCAAGCTCCAGGTGAAGAACCGCATCGGCATAGCCCATAAAGCTGCCGAACAAACACGCGACGGTTCCTAACCGAACACCACGGCCTCCACCCAGGCTGACTGGATACCCCAGTCGCCCTATGTCGCTCCACGGCGGTATATGGTCAGCGATGACACCGGCCAAGTCGAGAAAGGCGACAAGAAACCCAAACCGGCACCTGACCACTCATCAAGATCATGCGGAGATTTTGCGGAGACGACAACCCGCCACGGCCGACGCGGTACACCAGATCGGTCAGTATACTGAGAGCAACCACGCTCCCCTGCGGCCCGTATGCCATCAGCAGCCAGGAACCGACACTCATTGGGGATCTGGCTTGACCGTGCGGAGCATGTGCGCGAACCGTGCCGACCTGCCCAGGTCGTGAACGAGGCCGTAACGGCGGCCCGCCATCGCGGTCACTGCCCCGAGCTCGGCAGCCCCGCGCGGGCGCTCCCTACAAAAGGAATTCGGCGACGAACCGTTCGCTGTATGTCTCGGCTTCCGAGAACTGGGCTATGGCTACAACTACCACCAACCTCGCCGCCTGCTCACGCTACGAAGGTGATCCGGACCCGTCCAACCATCACTACGCACTCACATGCCGCAGGGCGGGCGACACGGGTCGCGTGGGAACGCACCCTCATGCCTATGATCGCGTCGGTGTGGTGCCCCGTTGAGCTGGCTCCCGTGCTGAGGCGTCTTGTCGAGGCGCGCTGGATGAGGGCGCGCTGCGTCGATGGCGGCGCGAACTCCGCGACCAACAGCCCAGCGTCCAACGATCGAGTACCGACCCCCTACCGCGGCGGTGTGGCGCATGTATCGGTCAGGCCGGTTGTGGTGTCCGTCAGGGCTTTCGTCAGTGCCGCGAGCGTGTCAGCCTCGTCGCTGGTGAGGGTGGTGATGTCGACTCGGTCGAGGAGTTGTCTGGCCAGGTCGGGCTCGTTGAGCCGCTGGAGGTTGATCGCGGCGTTCAGTAGGGCCCGCTTGGCGTTTCGTGGTGTGCGTTCGGCGACGCTGATCGCCAGCTCCGCCACTGCAGCGGCGTTGTCGGTCCATCGTGCCGACTCGGTCCGCAACGCGAGCCAGGCGAGGATCTCGACATGGCGGACCAGGTAGTCGAAAGGGAAGTGTGTGGTCGCGAACTCGCGCACGCGCTCGAGGCAGGCGGCCGCATCCCGGTACCGGTCAAGTGCGATGAGCGCGTCACAGCGGTACAGCGCCGCCGCCGTGGCGTGCTCGTGGTCCGAACTCTGCCACAAGCCGCAGTAGCCAAGGTGGTACAGGGCTTCGGCACGCTCGAGGTCACGACGCCGGAAGGCGTCGTTGCCCGCCTGGGCGGCGTTTCGCGCCAGTGTCCGAAGTCCTTCGTCGTACCCGTACGGGACGAACACGCACGGCTGATAGTCGAAGGCGCGGCCGATGGTCAGCATCTCGTCGATTACGTCTGCGGGCAGCATCGTCTGCCCGTCGCTCAGGTTGAGGCCCAGCTCGGTGACCTTGAGCAGGAAACGGCCGCGTGCCGGCAGCTCCGGCAGGTTGGTGGCGCACAACGCCCGCACGGTCCGCTGGTACAGCGACGTTGGTGAGCGGTCACCGGCCAGGTCGAGCGCGAGCAGCAGCTGTCCGAGCCGTTCGCCGTGGTGTTGCCGAACATCCCGTTGGACGGCCGTCAGCAGCGCACTCGCCGTCCGCGCCGGGTCGCCGGTCGCGCGGGCGGCGACCACGTCGCTGAGGAGCGGATCCGGTGTGATGGCGGCGATCACGTCGCCGAACAAGTCCGACACTGGGGCCCCGTCGCGCACCAGCCCCTCGAACCGCTCGCGCCACCGCGCGTCGGTAGCGGTAACACCCAGCCGGCCGGCCCGTTGATCAAGCACCGCGGCCAGCTCGTCCTCACCGGAGGCGCGCAGGCACATCGCGAGCAGAAGTGCGCTCCAGGTCTCCTGATCGCCGTCGCCACACCGGGTGGCGCACTCAATGCTGTTCTCCAGCGCGATCATCGCGTGACTGAGGTCCCCGCGGACCAGTGCGTGCAAGGCCTGGCGGCAACGGATTCCCGCAACCCTGCGGACGGCTTCCGCTCCCGGCACCTCGGCGAGGACGCGCTGCGCGTCAGCGAGGAATCTGTCCGCCTTCTCCAGGTCCCCCATGCTCAGCCAGGCGATCGCAGCGTTTTGTCGAACCGCTGCCCGCAGCAGCCGCTGCTCCACCACGGCCTGACCGTGGAAGGAGACCTTCTGCGCGGCGGCGAACCGGTCGAACCGGTCCAGGGCCTCCTCGGCCCGGCGCAGATCGTCCAGCGCCAGCGAGTGGATCCGCTCCTCCTTGCCCAGCAGCGCCCAGGCGGCCGCCGCGGAGATCATCTGCACCGGACCGTCTTCGAACCTGTGCAGGGCGAGTCGGATCTCCGCGCGCGCCGCGGCGGCCTCGTCGGTCTGTCCCCGCAGGCGCAGCAACACCGCCACGACGAGTGCGGCCACCGGAGGGGAGACCCGCCCACCCGAGAGCCAGTCGCGGACGTGGCTCGTCAGCCGCAGGTCGCTGGTGTCGGCGGCAGTCTCGTCACCGGACGGCACGGTCCCGGCGAGTTCCTCCAGCCGGAGGCACTCGACCGCGACCTCGACGCCCCGGAAGGTGAGCGCATCGAGGAACGCTCTGGCCCCAACGCTAGGTTCCGAGCCGGGTCGCACAATCCAGGTGACCCGGTGTGGCAAGGCACCGTGCGCGACGAGCCCGAAATAGTCGTAGTCCATCGCGAAGTCCTCGCCAGAGAACCCGAGAACCACAAGATGCCGGTCGCGGCATGCTGCGGCGAGACTGCGCCGGGTACTCGGCCTGAGGCCACGCTGCTTGTCGAGCAGCAGATCGACCATCGTTTCCGGCCACCGCACGGATCCGTGAATCTTGTAGACGGCGGGTCGTTCCGGAACAACCGGGACAACCGGGACGACGGCTGGGACCACCTCAGGCACCTCGAGTCCGGCCTGCTCGCAGGCTCGCTCGATGAGCGTGTCGAAGTTGGTCGTGATGACGGCATGGCATCGGCCTTCGCCGATCAGGGCGGCTAAGGCCCGGTGCACGCCGTTCGTGTTGTCGTCATCCAGGACGGTCAGGACGCCGAGCCAGTGCCGACCGGCGAAGGCGTCGGAGAGCACCTGGCTGAACGTGACGAGGGGTACGTCGTCCGGGCGCAGCGACGCCGCCGCGGTGCGACTGGGTGTCGAGGTCAGCACGTGGGTGACCGCCAACTCCCGGAGACCGTCAAGTACCGCGGCGTTCAGCCGGTACCACGAGGGGACGGAAGAGGGGCTCACCGTGGAAACACCGCTGCCGCACAGCACGACCACCTCGCGTGCGGTCGAGTGGACGATCGCGTCCAGCGCGACCGGGACAGTGGTTCCGCCGCTCATCTGCTGATCCTCTCCTCAACCACCTGATTGCGCACCAGCACATATGGTTGATCTGGAGATCGGAACTCAAAGAGGTTTCGTATCGTCGATCCGGTGATCCGGGTGACTCATGCCGCCGAGTGTGCGTAGCCCGGCCCGGCAGTCGCCGGTCCGCCGATCCCGGCCGGAAACGCTATTCGGTCAGTCAGCGATGACCAGTGCGAACCTGCTGGGAAGTGACCTTGTACCCGAACGCGCCTCGTCAGCATCAGCGCGTTGAGCGTGCGCCTTGACGGCGCGGTCAGTCCGCTCGACGCTGTAGCCGGTGGCACCTTTCGAACTTGTCGAATCCGGGGAGTGGCTCGGTCTGGAGGTGTTCGTAGGGTGGCGGGACCCCGGAACTGAGCAATCGCTCGATTCGAGGCCATCCTCAGCCGGCGTGCGCAACACCGTGTCCGGCGTCGTGGACGCGGTGGTGCAGGCGGGGGTGCGCGGAGGTGTTCAGTCGCTATGTGCACCAGGTGCGCCGGATCGCGCCGTCGACGCTGGTGGGCCGAGATGCGGAGCTGGCTAAGCTGTCGGCGTTCTGCCTGATGCCGGACACTGCTTGCTGAGGTGGCGGCATCGCGCCGGGCGAGGAACGAGCGCCGGTGTTGGTCGTAGACGGTCTGGACGAGGACCTCTGCTACACCGCAGCCGCTGACGCACACAGTATCGCGACACTGCTGCCGCGGGTCCCTACCGGTGGCCTGCGAATGGAGGCGGCAAGCAGAGTTGTCTAGTGAACGGATTCTACTCGTCCAGTTGTTGCAGTCGCACCGAGGCTCGATCACCTGCGGCGGCCAGGCCGTCGATGATGCGGTGGTAGCGGCTCTTGGCCTCGCCCATGGTTACCCCCGTGCTGCGAAGTCCGATGACCCACTCCTCCAGCAGCCACAGGTGATTGGCGATGAGGTCGTAATGACCGTCGATGATCGACTCGATCCAGGTCAGCGCCGTGGTCATCTGCCACCGTACGGGTGCGCTCCTGGCGAACTTGATCACGGCGTCAACGGCTTTGGGTTCGTGGCGACTGAGCTGTAGCCACCGGTCGGCGAGTATGTCGAGCGCGTCGGGTTGGATCCAGTTCTGGCGGCAGCGGTTGAGGGTGCTGTCGATGTCGGGATCCCAGGATCTCGGGTTCGGGGTGGGCAGCAGGGCTGCGGTCATGTACTCGAATCCGCGGTGCTGGGAGCGCACAGCGGCGCCGTCAGCAACGGTGTCGAGGGCGATTTCCATTGCCCAGGGCCAGAACTCCGCGAGGGATTGCCGGAGTTCGTCGTGGTAGGTGAAGACGGTCGCGAAGCCGTCAAAGAGTTTGTGCAGAGCGTCGCTGTCGGTCGCGTAGCTCGTGATGTGCGCTTCGACTGGGCCGCGGTCACCGTCGAGTGCGATCGTGATCATTCGCTGGGCGATCGGTTCGTGCGCGGTGTGCGCGTGGTGGTCATAGTCGTTGCGCCACCAGTGAGCGAGGCTTCTGCGGTGGGCGTCCCAGAGCGGGACCCACAGTTCGGTGATGGCGCTGTCCAGGCATGGCACGTGCCGGGCGTCGACCATGCACGTCAACGGCATGCGCAGCCGGTTGAGCAGAAGCTCGTCGTCGGCGAGGGCCGTCAACGATTCGTGCACCGGTGGAGCCAGCGGGTCGGGTCGCCGCTGATGTGTCTGCGGGTCCAGGGGGCCGAGCCTGCTGTCGATCAGGCCGGCGGTGGCGGCGGCCCACACTGGTGCGTGCCGGCGGCAGCGGTCAATGCCGGCCACAGCGGCACCGCCGGAGCCGCCGTCGACCTCAACACCGGATTCGATACCGGTGTTGTTGTGGGCGTCGCACGGCGCGGTCCACACCGGCTCGCAGCCCAGGGCGAAGATCGCGCGTACCTCGTCGAACTCGCTGGTGGCCAGGGCATGGAGGCACGCCTGCACGCGCGAGGGATCCAGGGCCAGATCGTCGAACGGCGCGAGCACGAGCAGCGGCGCGGACGCGGCTGCGGCACGATCGGCGCCCATCGAGAACAGCGATCCGCTGTAGCTCACTTCGCCGCTGCGCGGGTTGCTGGCGGCCCACATCACCGCGTCGACGGCCCACGCGAGATCAGCGGGGGTCACCGTCGCCAGGCTCAGGGCGTGGGCGCGTATGGCGGCTGCGGCGACGGCGACGAGGGGGTTCTCCGGCCAGGGCATGCCGGTGGGCGGCTGCTCGGTTTGGGTGATCGCGCGTGCGGTGGCGAGGTCCTCGGCGAGGGTGTCGACGGGCCACTGTGCGGAGTTGTCGTTGTGGCGGCTGTAGCGGTTCTGCAGTCTGTACAGGGTGTTGGTCGTGTCTAGTTCCGCGGTGCGGGGTGCGAGGACGTGCTCGAGGCGTTCGGGTCGCTCGAACTCGATGCGCAGGTGGTTGCCGTCACGGCTCATCCGATAGTTGTCGATGCGGAACTGTTCGGCCCAGGTCTCGATGATCGCGAGGTACTCGTTGTCGTCACTGTCGGCGGAATTGGCGAGTTGGGCGCGGGCGGTGCTGGTGAGGGTGTCGCCGACGGCCTGCAGCTGGGCTAGGCGGTCGTCGTCGCCGGCGAGCCGGGCGTTGATGACCATCGTGCCCACGATTTGCTGGAAGGTCTGTGTGCGCCGCTCGGATCCGGTCAGCTTGTCAGCGTCCGCGTCGCGGACACGGAACCCGTAGTCGCTGCTGACGCGGGCGTGCTCGAGATGCCAGATGGCCGGGGACGCCAGGAACGGATCGAGCAGTGCGCCGGTGATGTTCGGGTGCCGGGTCAGCACGCCGACGAGCAGCGCGGGCATCGCGAGGTTGTGGCAGTCGCGCAGCAGCACCTCGACGAGCCGTGGTGCTGGGAAATCCATCTGCTCCAGCAGGTGATCGATGAACCGTTCCAGCGCCAGCAACGCGCTCATGCACGCGTACGGGCCGACGCTGGTGCCGCGGTACCAAGCCCAGACGTGGCTGTCGCCGACATAGAGCCGGTCACCGATTCCCGGCACGTCCAGGCGCACGCCGTCCAGGTCCTCAGTGCCATTGTCACGGGCATGGCCGTCCAGTTTGGCCAGCTTCTGCACGCGGACGGTGGCGGCGTGGTCGAGCATGCGGTTGAGGAAGCCGATGGTGTCCATTGGGATGGTGTGCAGCAGCCGGAAGAATGGACCGTAGAACCACGCGGCCCGGGACACGCCGAATCCGTAGGTGAGGCCGTGCTTGAAGTCGCGGATGCCGTCGTCGAGGTCATGACCGCCCCAGCGCCGACGCTCGGATGGCTTCTTGATGTAGTAAGCCTCGGCGAGATCGAGCAGCAACGCGGGCCGGGCCGACGACATGCTGACGGCGACGTGGACCGACTCCATCGCGGCATGGAGATGTCCTGGGCGGTCGTCGGCGACCTGACGCAGGTAAGCCTCTGCGCGGTCGTCAACGTCGGGGCCTAGACACGCGAGTGCTTCGATTGCGAAGTCGTCGTAGAGGTCCGGGTCACCATCGAGAATGGTGTCACGGACCTCACGGCGCAACGGATGCGGCTGCGCGTGGGTGCCGGCCATGCCTCGCAACCAGGCCAGGACCAGGTCCTGGATGACTTGACGCACGCTGCGATGACCCGCGCTCGGCCGGCCTTCGATCACCGGCCGTTCACAGAAGATGACCTTCACCAGCGGTGCGAGCGCGAACGCGTCGCCAACCGTGCCGCTGATGTAGCGGGTCTCGGCCAAGCGCAGCAGCGTCATCAACGCGGCACTGTCGTCGGCGGTGAGTGTGTCCCACAGCTGCCGGATGGCCGCGTCGGCGTCGCCGAGCGTGAGAAGCGCTTCGTAGGGCACTTCGCGCCACCGCTCGCCGTGGGCGGCGGCGATCTCGGTGAAACTGGCCGACAGGCGGGCCCAGCCGTGCGTCTCGCTGCGGTCGAGCAGGGCGGCCTGGCAGCCCAGGCGGGCCGCGCGGATCGCCCAGCGGGGAGCACCGGATACGGCGAGCGGCTGCCATCCCTGTGTGATGAACAAGCGGCACAGCGCGAAGTCGCGGAAAAGATCCGTCGCGAACTCGTCGCCCGCTGAGAAAGCGGGATTGTGGGGCACCCGCAGCACACCGTCCGAGCGCAGCTCCGCTGAGCCGGTGCCCGCGGGTGCCACCGTGTCGATGCCGAGGCTGCGGCGGGCCACGCTCAAGGCGGTCTGTTCACGGTCGTGCGGCGAGGCGGTGCCGTGTGTGTGGATCTCGTCGCGGCGGATGAGGCCGCGCCACACTGCGGAGAACACATCGGCCTCGCACAGCAGGTCGGCGGGATCGAGAACGGCGCCGGTGCGCAGCAGTACGTCGACCAGGCCGGGTCGGCCCAGCAGCCAGCGAGCGCGTGGATCACTGCCCAGCCGGGCCAGCGCGGGAAACGTGGACGCGAGGGCGTCGCGCTCGTCGTCGGTCAACGACCCCACCACGTGTTCGGCCGCAGCGTCACTCGAGTCGGCCAGGTCGAGGGCGTGCGTCAGCTCGTCACGGACCTGGCGTGAGCCGTCGGTGCGCGTCACCGCCACGACACCGAAGCCGGCCCGCATTGCGGCTGCGGACATGGTGCGGAACACCTCGCCTTTGCCTTCCAGCACCGACTCTGCGCCGTCGATGAGCACGAGCCGGACAGGCCGAGCGGGGCCTGCCGCCAGGACGTCGTCCACGGCGTGCCCGCCCCACTGGCTCTCCACGTCTGCCATGGTGTGTCGCAGGTCGCGCAGGCTCAGGCTGTACACCGCCGCACCCTGGTCGCGCAGCTCCTCCGCCGCCCGCAGCGACAACGCGGACTTACCGACGTCGGGGTCACCGGTGATCACCACCGCGCCGGCCGAGGTGCCCACCGACCGCATGAGTTCCACCAGACGGGCGCGTTCGTCGCAGCGCTGCAGCTCCAGCGACTGCGCGGCCGAGCGCAGCGCCGGGCGGATCGACTCACGCAACCGCGAACCGAGCCGGTCGATCATCTCCCAGGCGCGGGCGAACCGGGCGGAGTGCGTCAGCGGGAAGTCGGCCACCGCGCGGCGGATCACCGACTGGGTCAGCACGGCCGCCTGCGGTGCCCACTCCCCCACGAGATCCTCCAGACGCGAGAACAGCGCGTCTGCGGTGGCGGGTGTGCCGTCGCGGAGCATGCGCTGCAGCGCGGTGACCGCCGCGGCACGGTCGGCCCGGTCCGTGCGCTCCAAACGCAGGCTGCGTGTGCTCAAGCCGAACAACAGCCGCCAGGTCAGCTCCTGGGCGCTCAGCCCACTGGCCGAGTCCAACTTCACCGCAGCCTGCCCGACCAGCGCCGTGATGTGGTCAAGCCGGCTGCGCAGCCCAGCGTTGGTCCGCCCAGGTTCGCTCACGCGACTGGCCAGCGCTTGCGCGTCCGGAAGACTGCTGGCCAGTTCGGCCAGTTCACCCAACTGGGTGATCGCGTTGGCGTTCGTGGACACCGCGAGCACGATCCGCCACCGCCCCGCCATCACCTCGGACCAGTGCTCAGTGACGATCACCAGAAAGTCCCGGATCAGCGGAACGGACGTGCTGTCACTGGAGGTCAGGGCGGGGTTGCGGCGCACGGCGATCGACGAGCGAAATAGTGCACCGTGGCTGTCACGGCCTTCCAGGACGATGTCGTCGACCGTGCTCACATCGCTGGCCTGCAAGCGGATCGTGTCGACCGACACCGCCTGCCCCAGCTCCTGCAACGCCTCACCAGCCAGGAATGCGGCGATCAGGCACGCCGCATAGGAATGTTCCAGACGCACCCCACCGCCGCCCGTGGAGTACGGACTCGAACCGGTCGCCGATCCCCCGTCGTCTGACGAGATCTCCTCCAACCATGCGCTGATCGACGGGTGAGAGACCACCAGCCGCCACAAGGTCGACCGGCCCGCCCTCGTCGCCGTGACAAACCCGGCATCGGACAGGGTCGACAACGCGTCGTTCGCCGTGGTCGGAGAAACCTCCAGTGCCGTCGCAACCTTGCGGCCCGACAGAGCTTCAGGTGACGCGGCGAGCACCTTCAGTGCCCCGTACTCGCGCTCGCTGAGCGTTGCCCGGAGGGTTTCTGCTGCCGTCGCCATGACGTGGACCCTACACCTCTATGTCCAGAAAAATTGGACATAGAGGTGTAGGTGTGTCACGCTCTGCGGCGAAGCGGCACGCAGATGGGTGCCACTGTCGCCGGATACCGTGGGTCTCCTGAACATGTAGGAAAGCAGGTTGAGGATCACGAGCACCTTCCAGGCCGACGACGGCCACGAATACGAGATCCTGCCGGACCCCCTCGGTGCCGGGGCGCAAGGCGCCGTAAAGCGCGGGCGACGTACTGCTGACGACTGTCCGGTGGCGATCAAGCGGATCACCGACGGCGCAGGCCGTGGTCCCGAGGCGAACCGGGAGCTGCAGATCGCGCTGAAGCTCCACCAGCAGGACTCTCAGCACCTGCTGGCGCCGTTGAGCTGGGCAGTCGACGACGCCGACCTGCTGCTGGTGATACCGCTGGCCGAGCGAAGCCTCGCGGCGGAACTGGCCAGCCACCAGAACGGGCTGGCCGAGGATGCTCTCCTGCCGGTGCTGCGGGACATCACATGCGGCCTGGTCGAACTGCACGCGGCTGGCATCGTGCACCGCGACCTGAAACCGGCCAACGTGCTGTTCTATGACAGCCGCTGGTGCGTGGCTGACTTTGGCATCAGCCGCGACCTCGACGTACGTACTGGCACCGTGACTTTTCAAGGCCACGGAACCGTGTCGTATGTCGCCCCGGAACGGTGGCGCGGGCAACCCTCGACCCACAAGAGCGACCTGTACGCGCTCGGGTGCATCGCCTACGAGTTGGCCACCGGGCACACCGTGTTCGCCGGTGACAGGGATATGCAACGACACCACCACCTTCACACCCCGCCACCGGCCGCGCCGGTTGGCTCGACCTTGGCTCGTTGGGTCAGCCGCCTGCTGGACAAGGATCCGGCACGACGTCCGCAGGACCCCGCGGCTGCGCTGGCCGCCCTGCCGCGAGCGCCAGCCCCGACGGGGCGGTTGGCTGCGGCGGCGTGGCAGGCGCAACAGGCACGCAACGAGCAGGCCGCCATCCAGGGCCTGGCCATGACCGCCGCCGAGGCTGCCGCTGCGGAACGTCGGCAGGCGTTGGCCGACCTGATCGACCTCTGCGCAAGCGTGGACGAGCGGGCGCGACGAGATGTCCCAGACCTGCGCTGGGATGACCATGGGGACATCCAGCGGTTCAGTGTCGATGATGCCCGACTGGAGTTCATCCTCTGGCGCACCACCCACAACCGCGACGGCTTGACCTTGGTGGGCGAAGTGTCCACCGTTGGCCATGGAGCACGCCGCTGCGCGGCAAACATCGTGTGCGAACGCAGCGGTGACCGCCTTCAATGGTTCCTGGACACCGTAGCCCGCAACGCCATCTCAGGCATCGTCGAAGAACCTGCGGGCTTCGCAGAGGAAGCGGAGTTCTTCACCCACTACGACCATTTCCAGCAAGGCGGCATGCACGCATGGGAACGGCAGCGGCAGGTTCTGACCGTCGCCGCGGTGCTCGACCTTCTCGGTGACCTATTGGAGGCGTCCTGATGGCTCGCCAGTGGCGTCAGCCCGTCAACGAAGCGGAACGACGTGGCTTGTTCAACGGCGTCCGGGACAACAGTCTGAGTCACGCCGGCTACATCGGCCGCACGCTCCAGAACACTCCGCCATCCCTGCGCCTCGGTCTGCGGATCGCCTGCAGTCCCCTGGACGCGATCCGCCCGAGTACCTCAGAAATCCGCCGGGCGTTTCTGCGGGTGTTGAACTCGCCTGTGATCACTCAGTTCGTCGCCGGTGTGACCGACACCAGTGGCAGCACCTGGACATCGTGGGAGGGCAACGGTCGACTCAACCACGCCGCAGTGTTCGCCGAAAACCCGGACCAGGGAACGCCGACGGCGTGGGCACGCATCCTGCTGCCCGACCCCCAACCCGATCAACCTTCCGTGTTTCGAGATCCTCTGTGCGCGGACTTCGTCCTGCACGTCGAACCTCGCACCCGTCACGGAGAGCACGCGCCCCCGGTGAACCTCGCGATATGGCACCGCCGCTTCATCGACAGTCTCGCTGTGCCTGACGCCATCGCAACCGGCCTGCTTGCCGGGGATCTGCGGCTGAGCATCAGCGACGAGCCAGCGACGAAGATCGCCGTGTGGCTGGAGGGTCGGCCTGATCTGTCGGCCATGATCGACATCACGAATAGTCGACGACTTCGGGGTACGCAAGTGTCACCATGGTTCGGCGGCTACGCAGTCGCCGCCGGCACTGGCGATCCACCGGCAGCTCTGGCAATCGAGTGGATTCGTCAGATGTGCGACGACTCGCTACACATCGATGGGTACGAGCCGATGCTGCTAACGCTGAGCGGTCCATGAGTAGGCTCGCTGCGCCAGGTGAGCGTTGTACGTCCGATCGGACCGAGCGAGCCGGTGTTCACTCGATTGTGTGCTGTTCCTCAGTGACTCCTGGAGTGGGAGAGTTGACTGGCCTAGGATGGCCGGTCGTGGTGGAGGTTCGGGCTCGGCAGCTTGATCGTGTACCGCTTGCTGAGCGGGTGCGTGCTGCGGGCGTACCGCTAGGGGGATGCGCTGAATGTTCCTTGAGCGTCTCACCCTGACCAACTTCCAGTGCTTCGGACCCGACGCGACCCCGATCCGCTTCGACCAGCAGCTGACCGCGATGCTCGGCTCGAACGCCTCGGGGAAGACAGCCGCCTGCCAGGCACTGCTGCGGCTATTCAGCATCATCGGCGACCAGCGGCGGGTTCGTCCCGAGGACTTTCATGTCCCAGACGACGAGGACGAAGCGCCCGCGACCAGGTCGTTGACGATCGAAGCTGTCTTCGCGTTCCCCGAACTCACCGACGACACAGGCGCCGTAACCGCTTCTTCCGCGGTGCCCGAGTTCTTCCGGCAGATGACCGCCGATGACCAGGGAGACCTGAAGCTTCGCATCGTCCTGGAGGCGTCGTGGTCAGCGGACGGCTCCGTTGCCGGCACCATCGATGAAAGCCGCCGTATCGTTCACACGTTCGATAAGGACTACGGCGAGCAATGGATCACGCTCCACGACTCGGACCGCAACCGCATCCAGATGGTGTACGTGCCGGCCACCCGGGACGGAGCACGCCAGGTCACTGCCTTCCTCCGCGGTCGAGTCTGGCGCGCTAGTCAGTGGTCCGACCCGTTCCGGGAGCACGTGAGTGACGCGGCTGCGGAACTTGCCGAGAAGTTCAGGGACGAAGCCGTCGTCGAGACCGTGACCGGGGCGGTTTCCGCGCGGTGGCAGGCGCTGCACCACCTCGCCTCTGAGCAGAACCCGCTGTTCGAGCCGATCAGCCGGGACATCAGTGTCCTGGTCACGAACGCCGAGATGCTCTTTGAGCCGTCGCCGACAGGGAGGATCCGATCTGCCCGGGAACTCAGCGATGGTCAGCAGTCCTTGCTCCATATCGCGCTAACCGCGGCGTCCCTAGACCTCGAAACGGCGATCGCTGCTGGCGAGCACGACGACAAGTTCGACATCACCGGCATGGCTCTGCCGTCCCTCACTCTGCTAGCGATCGAGGAGCCGGAAAACAACCTGGCACCGTTCTTCCTCTCCCGCGTCGTCCAGCAGCTCCTCGACGTGACGACATCCGGCCGCGCGCAAGCAGTCATCTCCAGCCACTCCGCCAGCGTCATGTCCCGTATACGACCCGAGCAGGTGCGGCACTTCCGCTTGAATGAGACCAGCAGAACAACCCGTGTGTGCGAGATCGTTCTGCCTGACGGCTCCACCGAGGCCGGCAAGTACATCCGCGAGGCCGTCCACGCGTACCCCGAGCTGTACTTCGCCCGCTTCGTTGTCCTCGGCGAAGGCGACTCCGAACAAGTTGTCCTTCCGAAGCTCGCGGAAGCGAGAGACCTGCACATCGACCAGTCGTTCGTCGCCGTTGTCCCCCTCGGCGGCCGGCACACGAAACATTTCTGGCGGCTCCTCCGCCAGCTCGACATCCCCCACGCCACGCTCCTCGACCTCGACTGGGGCCGCGCAGGCGGAGGAGAAGGACGCATTCGCGACGCCTGCACCAACCTCCTAGCCGTCAACGTCGACCCGTTCGACGGATCCGAGGAGATCCATGGCTTCGCCTCAACCGACGACATCACCAACCTCACCACCGACGAGTTCAAGGATTGGATCCACCACCTGGAGAAGTGGGACGTCTACTTTTGCACCCCGCTCGATCTCGACATGCTGCTGCTGAAGCGGTTCAAGTCCGCCTACACCGACAATCTCGAGGAAGGACAGCAAGGCCCAAGCAGCAAGGGAGACCCACGCGATGCCGTCCTCGGCGACCCCGGCGTACGGCCCGACGTGTCGTACTGGACGGAGGAGAAGACCGACGACCTGCGCTGGTACCGGTACCTGTTCCTCACGCACTCAAAGCCCAGTACCCACCTCCGCGCCCTCGCCCACGTTGACTCAGCTGAACTGGCTGCTGTCAAGGGGCCGCTCGCACGGCTTCTGGACCGGATCGAGCAAGCGGTCGCCCCGATATGAGGACCGACCCCGCCGACTGGCGTCCGCGCGATATCGACGATCTCGAACCCGCAGCCTGGGATGCGCTGCGCGCCGGCACGGCCTCGGTCACCGCTGGGCCAGGCGCGGGGAAGTCGGAGTTCCTCGCCCAGCGTGCTGGCTTCCTGTTCGAGACCGGGCTGTGTCGTCCTCCCCAACAGATTCTCGCGATCTCGTTCAAACGCGTCGCCGCGGCCAACCTTCGCCGGCGTGTGCGGACCCGGTTGCCCGAACACGTCGACCGGTTCGCCTCGATGACGTTCGACGCGTTCACCAAGTCCATCGTCGACCGGTTCAAGGACCTCCTGCCGCCTGCCTGGACAATGAGCGGCAGCTACCGTATCGGCTTTGCCAATCAGGCAGAGGTCCGTGACTTCCTTGGCAACCTCGCAGTGGCGGCGCCCGAGGGGTTCCGTAGCGGCGTCTACGGGATCCGGCAGAACGAGTTCATCAACAACCTTGTCGGCCCCTACGAGTTGGAGCCTGAACCGCGGGAACCGACGACCGCGGTGGACTACGCGGTGCAGCAGTGGTGGGACCAGAAGTACCGGGCCCACGACGTCCCCACCGTCGACTTCGTCATGCTGAACAGACTGGCCGAGCTGATCATCCGTTCAAGCCCGCAGCTACGCCGCGCACTCACCGCGACCTACCCCTTCGTGTTCGTCGACGAGTTTCAGGACACCACCTACGCCCAGTACTCGTTCCTGAAGTCAGTGTTCGCACGCGAAAGCACGACCGTCACGGTCGTCGGCGACCGCAAGCAGCGGATCATGGGCTGGGCCGGCGCCCTCACCGACGCGTTCGCCGAGTTCGACCACGACTTCGACGCAGAGCCATTCGAGCTGACCTGGAACTTCCGCTCAACCCGGGAACTCGTCGAGTTGCAACATCGGTTCGCGACACGACTCGACGCCGACACCCTGCCGCAACTGTCACAGGTTGCCAGCCAGGTCGGTGGGGCCCCGGTCCAGATCTGGTCGTTCTCCACCACCGGGCTCGAGGCCGCGTCCATCGCCGCATGGATCGCCGCCGACATCGAACAGTCCGGACGCTCGCCAGCCGATTACGCGATGATCGCTCGCCAGCGGGTGGCCGACCTCGAACCCGATCTCGCGCAGGCACTCACGGCTCAAGGACTCAAGCTCCGCAACGACGACGCACTGGTCGGCGACCTCCGGCTGCAAGACCTGCTCAAGGACGACTTTGCGAGTCTGCTCATCGGTCTGGTCCGCCTCGGCGCAACCCGCGGCGGCCAGCCACAAACCTGGCGCGAGGTCACGACAACGCTGACCCGCATCTCTCCGAACGCCCGCAACCGCCAAGCGGGGTCAATTACCGACGACACGCTCTCGCACTTCCTGGCCGAGCTACGCAGCTGGTTCGCCGCCACGCCGCTGAAAGACGCGACCATCGGGCAGGTCATCGACTTCACCGACGAACTCACCGAGACCCTCGTCGACAAACTCACCGCATTCGTGAACTTCGACAACATCGCGCAGAAACGCGTCCTCGCAGACAGGCCCGAAGACCTCGCGGTGACGCTCAACGCGTTCAAGATCCGGCTCGCCAACGTCCTCCAACACGTAGAGTCATGGGACCAAGTGGCCGCCGCGTTCATCGATGACGAAGCCGTGCCGCTACTGACCATCCACCGCAGCAAAGGGCTTGAATACCACACGGTCTTCTTCGTCGGCCTGGACGACGACCAGTGGTGGGCACACGCTCGCGACACGATCGAATCCACCATGGCGTTCTTCGTCGGCGTATCCCGTGCCGCAGAAAGACTCATCTTCACCCAGTGCGACCAACGCGGCTCCACCAACAACATCACCGACTTGTACGAAGTGTTGAACCAGGCTCAAGTCCCGTACGTGCGAATGGGCTGACGTCCAGCGAAGAGACGTCTAGCCCGGCGGCCAAGCTTCCTGCCGATCGGGTGCCCCCAGCTCGGATGGAGCGAGCTATACGGATCGCGGTAGGCTCGGTGTTATTCCGCGACACCGACCAGCAGCTGACCACTGCGGGCCGGTGGGCGGTCAACTCCGGGCGCCTGTTTGGGCCCTTGCTGATCGCCCTGGCCGCCCTCGCCATCCGTGCCCGGGCCAAACGTTGACACAGTCTCAAACCTGACTTGGCTCAAGATCGCTGATCTTGGGTAGGGTGCTGGCTGTTGAGCTGCGGTTTCGTCGTGTGAACGGCGAAAATCTGCGCACTAAGCGGCCGGTTCTAGGGGTCTGCCCATCGCTTCCCGGTTACGGCTTCAGCGACAAGCCGGCCGCGCCGGGGTGGGGGATCGAGCGGATATCCGACGCGTGGTGCGAGCTGATGGCCCGGCTCGGCTACCGGCGGTTCGGCGCCCAGGGCAGCGACTGGGGCACCAGCATCGCCACGAGCATCGGTCAACGGCAACCCGATCGGGTCGCCGGCATCCATCTCATGCCGCCGCTCGCACCGCCCGATCCGGCCACGTTGGACGACCTCACCGGTGCCGAGCGGGCGGCGCTCGCGACACTGCGGGAGGCGGACGAATGGGGCTCCGGATACTCGGCGCAGCAGTCGACCCGGCCGCAGACGGTCGGCTACGGGCTGGTCGACTCGCCGGCCGCCCTCTGCGCCTGGATCGTCGAGAAGTTCTGGTCGTGGACCGACTCCGGTGGCGACCTGCATCGGGTTATTACCCGGGATGAGCTGCTCGACAACCTGATGCTCTACTGGCTGCCCGGCACCGATGCCTCATCCGCCCGGCTGTACTGGGAAAGCCTCCGGCAGATCAACGAATAGATCTCCGGGTCGGCCGGCGCGCCGGTGACCGTACCCACCGGCTGTTCGGTCTTCCCCAAGGAGCTGCAGCGCCCGTCTCGGCGGTGGGCGGAGCGCCGGTTCCCGAACATCCGGTACTGGAACGAGCCCGGCAAGGGCGACCACTTCGCGGCGTTCGAGCAGCCGGCGTTGTTCGTCGACGAGGTCCGGTCATTCTTCCGGCTGGTCCGCTGATGGTCACCCGTACTCGGTAAGCGGCTGGCTAAAGATCAACAAGTGCCCATCGGGTGTCCGTACGTTGAAGTCGCGCATCCCGTAGGGCCGGTCAGCCAGTGGCTCGACGATGTCGGCGCCGCGGGCGCGCAGCTCGTCGTGGCAGGAATCGACGTCGTCGACGACAACCGTCACCCTGGCCGGGCCGACGCTGCTTTCGGCGTACAGGTGGAACTCGGCGGTGTCGCGGATCACGGCCGCGTAGCTAGGTGGGGTCTCCCAGGTGAATATGGTGTCGAATCCGAGCGCGTCCGTGAAGTACGACCGCGCTGCCTGCACATCTCGGCACGGCAGCACGGGAACCGCCACCCGCATGACCATTCCGTCACCTTACCTGACTTTGGCTCAAGATCGCTGATCTTGGGTAGGGTGCTGGCTGTTGAGCTGCGGTTTCGTCGTGTGAACGGCGAAAATCTGCGCACTAAGCGGCCGGTTCTAGGCTGTCTCTCGTGGCGTATGTGCGCACGGTGAAGACGGCGTCGGGGGCCAGGGCGGTGCAGATCGTGCACTCCTCGCGTCGCGGGTCGCGGGACATCGAGCACATCGGCTCGGCGCATGACGATGCGGCGTTGGAGGCGCTCAAGGCGGTGGCGAGGCAGCGTCTGGCTGTGGGGCAGCCCGAGCTCGACTTTGGCCCGGACTTCGCGGCGTTGCAGGCCGGCAGTGGTGCTGGTGGTGGGCCGCTTGCGATCACGTCGTCGCGGATGGGGTACCTGTGGGACGCGCTCGGCCACGCCTACCAGCTGTTGGGGTTCGAGGAGGCCGCTGGTGGTGACGAGGTGTTCCGATTACTGGTGCTGGCACGGATCGTCGAGCCGACCAGCAAGCTGGACAGTCTGCGGGTGGTCGAGGAGGCAGGTTTCGACCCGCCGGCGTACGCGACCCTCAAGCGGCGTCTGCCCGCGTTCGCGAAAGAGTCCTGGCGGCAGAAGTTGGCCGCGGCGTGCGCCCGCACCGCTGATCTGGGGCCGGCGTCACTGGTTCTCTACGATGTGTCCACCTTGTACTTCGAGACCGATGCCGGGGACGGGTTCCGTGAGCCCGGGTTCTCCAAAGAACGCCGCCTGGAGCCGCAGATCACGATCGGGCTGCTCACCGACGCAAGCGGGTTTCCGTTGATGGTTAACGCGTTCGAGGGCAACCGGGGCGAGACCACTACGATGCTGCCGACCATCCGTGCGTTCATGGATGCCCACCAACTGGCTGATGTCACGGTCGTGGCCGACGCTGGCATGATCTCTGCGGCCAACCAGCAGGCCATCGAGGCCGCGGGGTTGTCGTTCATCCTCGGCGCGCGGATACCCGACGTGCCGTACGTGGTCCAGGCGTGGCGCCACGAGCACCCGGATGAGCAGATCCCGACGGGCACATCTTCACCCAGCCCTGGCCTGCCGGCCCCAAGGACCAGCGCCGCGACCAGATCATCTACTACCAGTACCGGGCGGACCGGGCTCGGCGCACCCTGCACGGCATCGACGAACAGGTCGCCAAGGCCGAGCAGGCCGTCGCCGGCAAGACCGCGGTCAAACGCAACCGGTTCATCCAGCTCACCGGCGCCACCAAGAGTGTCAACCGGACCCTGGAAGCCAAGGCACGCGCCCTTGCCGGCCTCAAAGGCTACGTCACCAACCTCCCGGACGTCACCGCCGAGTTCGTGATCGACGCCTACCACCGACTGTTCCACATCGAGAAGTCGTTCCGAATGTCTAAACACGACCTACGTGCGCGGCCGATCTACCACCACAAGCGCGAGTCGATCGACGCGCACCTGACGGTCGTGTTCGCCGCCCTGGCCGTCAGCAGGTGGATCGAGCAGACCACCGGCTGGTCGATCAAGAAGTTCGTGCACACCACCCGCCGCTACCGCACCATCAACATCCAGGCCGGCGAGCACACCCTCACCGCCGTCGACCCGCTACCCGACGACCTCCGCGATGCCCTCACCAGCATCCACGACCGCGGTGCGCACTAATTTGAGCCAAGTCAGGTCTCAAACAGGCGGAACGGGATGGGGAACATCCCGGCGACCGTGACCAGCAAACGATCATGGATCGCCTGCGACCGACTAACAAAACTTCGCTCGGTCAATCATCTAGGCTACTGCGACACCTCCGCTGACATTTGCGTTTAGGTTGATGTGGGCCTAAGGAAGACCGCTTCTCGCACGATGGACCGATCCTGTTCATCAAGTTCGGCGGTCAACCAGAGAGCTGCACGAGCACTGAATTCGGGCCCGCCTTGCGGGGTGAATGCTTCGAGCATGAGCGTGATCGTTCGCGGCAGGAGGTCGTTGCCGGCGAGTTCCTTCGCTGCATTGCGGGCAGCCTTCAGTAACTCGGGGAATCGCGCCGCGGGGGCGTCACTGGAGAGAGTGGTACTGAACAGCATCGTGGCGGCGATTGTGGTGACCTGTTGCGGTTGTTTGCCGTGAGCAGCACCGGTTATTCCGGCGTAGAGCCATGCGCTGAGGTGTTCGGGGCCGTTGGCGGCCACGTGATTGCCTAGGTGGCGCCAGACCCGGAATGTATGTTCTCCGGGCCTCCATGCGGTGGGTCGGGAGAATGCGAACGCGGCAGCTCGTGGTTCCCATTGATCGAGTTGAGCGACCCTGACCAGTGCGTCAGCATCGAGAGGCAGGTCAACGCAGTACTCGTGTCGAAGCGTGTCGAGCTTCGCATCTAGGTCTGTAGCCTCGATGGCACCCGATTCGGCGAGAGCGCGCAGTATGCCGACAGTCCCGAAAGTTGCGATACCTTCTGCGCGGGCGAGTGCACGCAGGACGAGGTCATCAGTGAATAGGGGATGTCCATGAGTTACCGCATAGTCAAGCGCTGTCAACCACGGCAGAAAGCGGTCGTCCTCGGCCAGATCCTCCAGCCGCGGAAGGTGACTAAGTCTTGGCCAGTCAACTACATCGAGGTCACTTCCAGCAGCGGCCATCCATTCGGAGTGATTTCGGAGCGCTTCTTGGTGCTCAACGTTGGCTTCGGCGATGGATGGGAGTCCGGCTTGCGTGTCCCATCCCAAGTTTCCGTCGGACGGGAGCCTGAAGCCCTCAGCAGCCTGAACAATGTCAGCATGTGCAGGCGCAGGTATGACTATACGCTGGAAGGATCCCAGTATTTTTGGCCAGAGCGAGGCGACGTAGTACAGTACGGTGAGCGCACTGGTGTCGATAACAATTGATCCATGCATAGCCCCACGCGCGTCACTCGCCTCCCGCGCCGCGAGTTGGTCGTCGGCCGGGTGAATCGGTAAACAGCCGGCGGCACGGTGCATCAATGCGGTTGCGTAAGGCTTGCCGCTGAGGACTGAAAGCATTCCGTACGGTATTTCGGCGTTTGCCACTTGCCTCTGAAGCTCTTCAAACTGCTGGCTGCCTGGCTCCAGATATGGCCGCAGCGCCGCGATCATTCCCTCTGGGTCGTCTGGTATAGAAATACTGAAGAAGCCGGGGTGGGCTGGGTGCTCTTCGATGAAGCGCGCGATGCGGGTCCGCCACCGTGCTTGCGAATCCTCGGAGGCGGTTTTGTGGATCCGTGACGTGTAAAAGTATCCGATTGCCGCAGCGGTGAAGTCGGGCGAATCACCGAACTGATCGATCACCGATAGGAGCTCGTCGGCGAGTGCTGGGTCGGATCGGAATCTCGTGTGCAGATGGATCCACACGCGGGCACGTGGCTCGGTATCGGCCTCCAACGCAGGGTGGGTCTGCAGAGAGGCCCACGCTTCGTCGAAGCGTCGCTGGTTGAACAGCGAGCCCACCAGCAGCCAGCGCAGATGTACGGTTTCTCCGTGTTCGTCGATGCTCGCGCGGACCCGTGCCTCCATCTCCCGCCAGGCCCCGCGGCTCTGTGACGCGGCAATGAGCACGTCGTGCAACATCAGCCGCGTTCGAGGTTCGTCACTGATCGCGGTCAGTGCGCGGACCGCGAGTTCCTCTGCTTGCCCCAGGCGTCCGCGGTTAGCACTCACGTGAGCCGCCTGCGCCAGAAACGTCGGATCGTCGAACCGAGCTGCCGCCCCGATCAAGGTGTCGACTGCAGCATCGATGCTGTCGCTGCTGAGGTACAAACCGACGAGCGGGCCGATGACGTGCCAAGACTTGTTCCGCCAGGCGCGGAGTCGAGCGACCGCGGCGTTGGTGTCGCCTGCGGCATGGTCGGCTTGGGCCAGCACAAGCGCAGCCTCGACGTCGTTTCGCGTCTCAAGGCGCTCGCGGTCTGGAAGCTGTTCTCCGAGCGCGGCTAGCGCGCTCCACACCACCAAACGGTCGGCATCGTTACTCGCCAGCGACCAGGCTTCGTGCAGCAGCTGCGCGGCGTCAACGGTGCTTCCGCCTACAGCGAGCAGGTGCTGGGCGCGTAGCGTGCGCTGGACACACGGGTCGGAAACTCGGTCTAGGGTCTCAGCTGCGATCTCGGGTTGGCCAGAAGCCAGCGCGGCCTCTATGACGGCTCGTTGGACGCCTGGGGTTGCAGCTTCTTCTGGGGTTGCCTCACCGTCCGGAACGGGTCGGCCGAGAGTGAGTACCTCGTCCCAGTGGTCACGAGTGGCCGCAATACCGCAGGCTACGGCGACAGCGTCGCCGCTCAGTCCGCGCCACCGACGCCAGAGATCACGTGCCGCGAGTGCCGCCGAGCGCGCTTCGCGCAGTGTGGCGGGCATGCTTCCGGAGGCCGGTAGATGCGACGCCTGCTGCAGATGCAACGCCAGCCTCAGACGTAGTCCAGCGAACTGGGGATACCGTTCAATCGCCCTGCGGTAGGCAGCGATCGCACTGGAGAGGCCTCTTGTGGAAACCAATGCCTCAGCCGCAAGGACGAGTACCGCGATATCCACCTGGTCCGCGTCACGGCTTGACGACACAATTCGCTCAGCATCATTGTCGAGCGCGGCAGCAACGATTCCCACTGTCTCCGCATCGCCACCGACCCGCTGGGCCTTTTCGACGAGCCTCCGCGCACGAGCGTCGTCATCGCATGACACCGCAGCCAATGCAGCACGTGCGAAATGCCGCGCCCGCTCGACGCCGAAGTCCGCCATCTTCTCCCACAGCATCGAAGCCACGTTCCAGACGCCGTGAGCGTTCGCGATCTCGGCCAACGTGAGCCAAGCGTCCATCGGGGCCCGCTCGAGCCAGTCCGGCGGATCCGCTGCCAGCGCGGTTACAGCAGTGGACGGATGCTCGTTCCCTGTAACGATCTGCAGCAATTTTGCCGCCAGACCAGCGTCGTGCTCGGAGAGACGTTTGATGGGTTCGCGCGCGGGCGGGGGAACTTGCTCAAGTAATCTTGGCAAGTCCCTTCCAGTCGATAAGACGTTTTTTACTTCCTTGATCTCGTCAGCTACACCTGCAACGTCGGTCCTGACGCGATGTTCCGCAACAGCAACAGCACGAGACGGCTCAAGGCTCGGAATAAGCGCCCGTATCGTCGCGTCTACGATTTGCTCAGCATGTCGGTGCCGCTCGGCAAGCGACGGGCGCCGCGACAACAGGTGAAACGGCCGCCCTAGTTCAACTTTGAGACACTCAACAAGCTCGTCGTAGCTCTCCTCTGGGCTCGTGACCAGACCACCCCATGTCGAATCACGAAAAAACCAGCGCCTGTATGCGTATCGCGGAAGTTTCCCCGTCGTCTCGCGTACGTTCTTCGTCAGTCGTCGATATTCGGCACCAGCTCCCCTGATGCCGTTTACTGTGCGCGCGAAGGCGTCCGGCGCCACAACGCTGCCAGCAAGCCACGCCACAAGCGCGTCAATCGCCATCGATCACCCTTCAAGAACCGCAGGCACTGGGGTGAACAGGCTACTTCGACCTCCAACCAGCAACACCTCAACACACCAGCCTGTTACCCACAGTGACACAGTTGAGACTGTTGGCTGCTCACGCACTTGATCGGTTGAGCAGACCGCAGGACTCGCGTTTCTCAGATCATCTCGGCGTCAGCGCCCTCCTGGCGCTGCGGATCGGTCGACTCCCGGCTGACACCGAGCGTCTCGGCCCGGCCACCGTCTGCATGGGCCCCTGGCTGCAATCCGTCGCGACCGTGGCGCGGCGTGGTGTAGGCATCGCAGCCTGCACGCCTCCGGCCTCGACGACATCGATTCTCTCGGGCCTCGTGGACATGCAGAGAGCTCTCGGATACGATCGGTTTGGGCAGTCTGGACTGCCTATCTCCGAGTCTGAGTTCCCACGCGACGAAGACCCTGAGGACAACGGCGGCCGATCCAGAGCAGCAGTTCCTGTTGGTTGAGGTCTCTCTCATGTCACAGGGCTGGCAGGCGTGGGTTGCATGGCCCGGGAACAGAGATTGAGATGGCCGCCAACAATCACACACACAATCGTGAGATCCAGCAGGATGCGCGGGCGTGGTCTGAATTCACTGGCACGAATTACACTGCCGCGCTACGGCAGATGAGGTCCTCTCTGGCTCAGGGACTTCTCGGTGAACGTGTCAGCGCACGGCAGTTGATCGCTGTGCTCGACGATCACGAGTTGATCGGCGCACACGGCGGCGATCCCGTCCTCGACGATTACGGCTTCTTCTCGGACGCGCCATGGAGTTTCGACGGAGAAACCGATTTCATCAAGTTGGCCCTCATCACCGACATGCTCCGAATGTTTACGCCCACCGCAGAAACAGGGACCCCAGAGGTAGGCAGCTACTCGCTGAAGCACACCGCTGAACGTTTCCTCAGGCCGCATTGCTCGCACGTATCCAACGGCCGGCTGATCTGGGCAGCAGCAGCGCTAGGGCTCCAGATCGTCGCCCCGGATGGCGCCGGACCGAACCTCCTGATTGGGGTGTCCGAGCGTGAGCACGACTACGTCAGCCGCATGGTCAACCCGGGAAGCCGCCAACCGCGCGCGGACCACTATCGTCCTCTCGGATACACGCCCCTGCAGACCATGCTTGAGCAGTACGCATCAGGTGGGCCTATCACGGGCGGCTGGCACCGACCAACCCCCGTGGACGACGCATCTCCGTTCCACGACTGGCTGATCCTGCACGCTGGCCGCAACGATGCGATAGGCGACTTCGCGAGCGACTACGTTGCGGGCGTACGAGACAGCGAACACCGCGTCGCACACACTCCCGGCCAACTGCTGACGATCCTTCACGAAGTCCCACACTCGCCCGAAGCCTACGAAGCGGCAGTGACCGCGATCGCGGAGTGGACGAAGACGGTTCCATCGTCGACCCCTGTTCGTACTGAGCAGATCAGCGGAGGTGAAAGCCACCACCAGGGATGGGGCGCTGGCGCCGGGACTGTGGAGCGCTATGAGTACCGCTGTCCCTGCGGCGATGGAACGATCATCGAAGAGCACGACAACGTGCCAGGCTTCCGTGAGCACGATGTATGGATCGCGTGTGACAAGTGCAGCGCGGAGTGGCGCTTCGTAGACGGCCAGTCTGTACGGCAGTGGGGCTTGGAACCCGTGACCGCGAACGCGACGATCTGACAAGCCAGCTGGCGTAGACGGTCTCATACACCGCACCGGGCCCGAGATAATCGGCCCGGTGCGGTCCGACCATCTCCAAGCTCTCGGCACCGCACGCAGGTCAAGAGGACTCCAGATGTCAGTGCCCGCGCCTCGACAGACGGGGGCGTATCTCACCGATGATGCGGATTGGTGACACACGCGGTTCATCTCGAACCGAGATTTGGGATCTACTGCCTCTGCACCGTCGCATCACGCGCCAGATTCAGTGCGGATCGCGCATCGTCATCAACCGAAACCGTCGTTGCTCGCTTGGTGAGCACCTCGGCGTAGTGCGGCCATGTTGCTGGCAAAGATACGAGCAGAACTCGCGGCGTCAGGCACGAGCGGACTCGCGTGGAAGGTGCCGCTGTAGAGGGCAAGTTCGGTAGGGACTTCAGCGTGCGCAAGCCGCTGGGCATAGTTAATGCCTTCGTCTCGGAGCGGGTCAACCTGATAAACGTACACGTACGCCGGGGGCAGCCCGCTGAGGTCTTTCGCACGGGCGGGTGCCGCGTACGGCGAGACATCAGGCGTCCCGGGCTTGCTCGGCCCGAGGTAGCAGTCCCAGCTGTAGACGGCGGCGGAGCGGTACCAGATGGGTGTGTCGTCGTAGGTCTGCATCGATGGGGTGCTGAGGGTGTCGTCGACGGGTGGGGCGCCGAGGTATTGGAAGCACAGGGGCGGGCCGCCGCGGTCCCGGGCCAGGAGTGCGAGCCCGGCGGCGAGGCCGCCGCCGGCGCTGTCGCCGCCGACGGCGAGCCGGGATCGGTCGATGCCGTGTTCGTCAGCGGTTTCGTGTGCCCAGAGCAAGGCTCGGTAGCCGTCCTCGAGACCGGCGGGGAATGGGTGCTCCGGGGCCAGTCGGTAGCTGACGGCGATCATGATGAGGTTGCCCTCGGCGGCCATGCGCCGGGTGACGTGGTCGAACATGTCGACGCTGCCCATGATGAACCCGCCGCCGTGGAAGTAGACCATGGCCGGGAGCGGTCCGTGGCGGAGCTTGGGCGCGTAGATGCGCACTGGCACGCCAGGCTCTCCGGGCACGACGGCGTCATGGACGGATAGCGGTACTGGCGCTTCGTATGGTGGCATGTGATCGTTGAGTCGATCTTGTTCGGCGCGCAGTGCCGTGAGGTCTGAGAAGTCGTACGGTGGGAAGACCTCTACCCAGGGCGCGAGCTGCGGATCGTAAGCGCGGGTCAAAACCCCTCCTCGTCACACTGCGTACTGCTCTCAACAAGGTAGGTTCAAACAGGGCAAATTTCCCACCACTCTTGCCGGTGACCACCCCTGTGGGTGACCTGCCGAGCATGGTTGCCCCTTGGTTCGGCGTCAGCTCCAGACTGAGCGGAGATCAGGTGGCAATCTGTCACACCGACCATGGACACGGTCTCTCGCAGCATGGACATGTCACGGTCTGCAACCGTCCTGAGCGTTCGTGTGCGCTCAGCAGGTAGCTGGCCGTGAGCGGTGTGTGCTTGGCGGCCGTCCGCCTACAGCTCTGGTGTGTCGAGTACGTCTCGTTGCCTGGCTGTCCATGTCCGATGCACCTACCGTCCCCCACGGAGGTGGTCGAGATGGCGACATCGTTCGAGCAGGACCTGCGGTATCGGCAGCCGGGGACGGCGATGCTCGGCGTCCGCCAACCGGATGGCGCACGCGTTGTCCTGCTGGCCGACGACATCGTGGCCGTTGACATCGCCGCCACGAATCTCCTGCTCGCCGCGGAAGCCGAACGGCTCCGCGGCAAAGGCCTCATCACCGGCGGGCCCGAGCCGATCCATGAGACAACTGACGGTCTCCTCGCGCTCGATGACCAGCACATCTACCAGCTCGTCCACCGCGACAAGCAACGTCCCGAAGTCGCGATCTACGAGCGCACCGGCTGACCGGAACCAGGGGCGACCCCCTGCCGAGCCCGGACAACGGTCACCTAATCTGGTGACTTCGGGAACACACGTACCGGCGATCGTCGTCCGATGCGTCGTGATGGACGATGAGACGTTCGTACAGCACCTGGCTCGGGTTGTTCCCGATCTGTCGGCACAGCAGGTCGAACACCTACGTCAGACGCTCGGGCTGGATCCGCCGTCAGCCGAATCCCGTGCCGCACTGCTCGGATTCCTGCGTGATGTCGCACCACGCACCGGCTGTACGCAAGATGGCGTTCTCCTTTGGAAGACACATCCTGTCGACCGCCCGCACAGGTAGCGAGTACCGCGCCCCACGCCGCGTGGCGTGCTTGTGGGCGCTGCACGTCGACAACGCTGAGATGGGTCCTGCCACGTCGGGCAAGGCGTGCACGTCGTAGCCCTCACGCGCATCGCGTTCGGTCACGTGCTGTCCACGGCGGATCGATGGGCTGGCGTCGGCAAGTTCCGATCGAACGCCTCGTCGAGTATCCGCGCCGTCGTCTGCTCCAGCGTCGAACTCTGCGGCACGACTCGTTCCCCCAGCACGTCGAGTACGTCTCGGTGTCGGTACCACGCGGCCATGTGCTCGGCGCCGAACTCGGCTGCCTGCGGTCGAGTGGCGTGCCGGCGCAGGGACTCTGGGTAGGTGACATCCAGGTAGTAGAACGTGGTTGTCCCGCGGTGATCGTGAGCGAGTTCTGTCAGCATCTGCGCGTAGTGTTCGGCGCGCAAGATGCCTTCGATGAGAACGTGGTAACCCTGGTCCAGGACGTAGCGGGCCACGAGCGACATCAGGCCGATGTTGGCGCCGTCAGACACGTCACGTTCCTTGAGGATCGTGCGGCGTATGACGTCCTGCTGGACCAGTGCGCATGTCCGTCCCAGCTGGGAGCGCACGGCGAGCGCGACTGACGTCTTTCCCGCGCCGGCGTTCCCTCGCACGATCACGAGCCGGGTGTGTTCTGTCCCCGTCGCTGCTGCCACCGCACGGACGTTACCCCCGACTGGCATGTACGAGACAGTCACGGTTCCTGCCTCTTCCGAATGCCCAGGCGCCAGAAGTCGGCGCTGATGGTCCTGCACCGACAACGCCCACCAAGCAACCACCGTCAGGTGACCACTCGCCCTCTTTTGAGCCCTCATTTCGGCCTGCCAGCAGGTGCGAGCGATTTCACGTGCTCGTTGTACAGAAAGGTAGGGGCATTGTCTATTCACCTTGAGTCCTCGTCACTTCTCGATGCTGCCCTGACTGCGGCGTCGCGTGGGTGGCCGGTGTTTCCGTTGTCGCCGCGCAGCAAAGTCCCTGCAGTCAAGCAGTGGGAGACAGTCGCGACCACCGACCCGGTCCGGCTCCGGGACTGGTGGTCCTTCGATGTGCGTCGCAATGTCGGTGTCGCGTGTGGACCAGCCGGGCTGGTGGTGATCGATCTTGATGAGACACGCGGTCGGCTCTCCGGCACGTGGGGACCGTTGGGTGTGCGTCATGGCCGGGAGGTACTGGCGTTGCTCGCACGATGGGCTGGTGAGCCCGACCCGGTAAATACCTACACCGTTCTCACTCCGTCGGGAGAGCATCGCTACTTCCTCGCACCCACCGATCGGCGGCTCCGCAACACGGTCGGTGCCAGTGGCCGCCGGGGTCTGGGACCGGCCGTGGATGTCCGCGCGTGGGGTGGGGCGGTAGCGGCGGCCGGTTCGGTCCGGCTGGTCGACCGGCAACCGAGGATCTACCGGACGGATCCGCGACGCCCTGCGGACCCGATTCCGTTGCCGCGGTGGCTGGTCACGAGACTCACACCTCTCCCTCTCGCGCCGATCACGCCGATTCGGCTCCGCCATGGTGACAACCGCCTGGACGCCTACGTTGCCGCCGCGGTCCGAGGGGAGGCCGCGAATGTGGCCAACGCCCTGCCGGGGACCCGAGCGATCGAGGTGTTCAAGGCCGCGTTCAAGTTGGGTGGTCTGGTCGGAGCAGACGTGCTCAACGAGCGCGACGCCGAGGACGCGTTGCGCGATGCCGCACTGGTGCACGACGGCATCGATCGGTGGACACCCGCCGAGGCTTGTCGGCACATCCACAACGGCATCGCCCGCGGCCGCCAACACCCCCGCGTCATCGACCTGCGGACACCGACCGAAGCGCACACGCAGGAGCTGGACGACTTCGCGGCATAACTGCTGCCGGAGCGCCACCCGCTGGCTCATGCCCCTATCTCATGCCGGCCCGGTCAGCGAGCGGCCAGTGGCCCCTCAGCCCGCATCGCAGAGGAGGTACTTCATGACTACGACATCCCTGGCCCCGTTCGAAACGAACGGGCGCCGCCTACCCGACTCCATGGTCCAGGATGGGGTTCGCAAGGCGTTCCTCAACGCAGACCACAAGAACCAGAGGCGGCCCGGTCGGCCCGCTCTCGTCGAGCTGACCGGCGGCACCGAGCACCAGGTTCGCCGGGCGATGCGTATCGCCGAGTCCGAGATTCCCAAGCCCGAGAGCGACGTGCCCCGGAACTCTCCAGAGGATCACCAGAACGGGACATCGCTGGATACAGAGATCCTCCCCCCGCCCGAAGGAACTCCCCCACAACCCGACGAGCCACTACCGGCGCGCGAGGCAGACGCACCTCCCTCAGTACCGGATGTCAGCAATCCACGGGGTTCCGATCCGCCCCGCGCATGGCCGTTGGGGCTCATCGGCCTGGCCGCGGCGGTCGCGGTCTGGGGCGGCTGGGTGGATCTGGGCCAGTTCACCGGCTTCGGCATGGTGCAGCCGCTCCCCGGTCTGGTAGACGGACTCTGGATCAACACCGCCATCGTCCTGCCCGTCGGCATCGAGGCCTACGGCGGATACGCGTTGCGCACCTGGTTGTCCTCCGCAGCACTGTCCAAGCGCACGCGCACCTACGCTGGCTGGTCAGCGCTGGCGAGCCTCGTGGTCGGCGGCGGCGCCCAGGTCGCCAGTCACCTGCTGAAGGCGAACGGCGTCGCCGTCGCCCCGTGGTGGGTGACCGTCGTGGTGTCGTGTGTTCCGGTCGCCGTGCTCGGGTTGGCGACTGGCCTGGCAACCCTGGTTCGTCAAGACACCACCGCTACCAGCGGAACATCGAGCGACTGATCAGCCGCTCCTCACGCCCACATCAATGACCGGCGGGCGAGAGCGACCACGTCTCCGCGTCCGACGACGGGCGACGCCTGAGGCTAGCCGCCTATCTCCGGCTCGCGGACCTCCCGATCACAAGGAGCACTGTCATGCTCGGCGTACTTCTCGCGGCTGCGATCGTGGCCGCGGCGATCAAGGTCACCTTCGCCGCCTGCGGTCACCGCGTCACCTGGCGGCTGGCGTTCGTGCTGGCATTCCTGGCCCTGTTGCTCACCATGTGTGCCAGTGTTTACGCAGCACGCTGAGCGTGGCGGGCCAGCTCATCATCCAGATGGCGCATCCGTTCGCGGCGGCCTCGTCGCGTCAGTGCGTACCTGCGTGCGTTGACGATGCGTTCCAGGTCCGGCAGGAGCTGGTTGTCTTCGCCGAGGATCGGGTTGGATCGGAACTCCCATGCGACGACGCTGACGAATCTGCTGGGGTTGATGGCGGCATGCGGGACTCCACGAGGAATCCACAGCGCCTGATGCGGCTGCTGCCAGATCTCCTGGTCCAGTCCGTCGCCGTACAGGGTGAGCGCACCAGCCTTTCCAGCCTTCCACAGCAACACGATCACGTCCGTTTCGTCGTGCCGATGAGCACGTGCCGTGTGTCGTCCCTTCATGCGGACCAAACCGGCGCTCAGCCGTGTCGTGCCCATGCCGTTGATGTCGGCGCTCACCAATGGCGCCATCGGCTGTCCTTGTCGCGTCATCGCGACCTCGGCGCTGCCTATCGATACTAGTCGTGGAACTGCGTTCACTGTTCTCCCCCCATGTACCAACTCGACAGACCCGGCACAGCACGCGCGCAATCTCGTTCTTGGATGCGTGCACGATTCCGCCGGACCCGGGCCCTGTAACCCATGCTCTCGGCCTCCTGGACCGCGCTGGCGGAAACCTTTCCCTCGTCCGTCAGCCATCTCCAACGTACCCATGCGCGGGTCTACATTGGAGTGCTCAGCCTGCGTTCCGCGTGGCCGGATTGTGGCGCGACCGCAGCACCACCGACGACGCCAGGTTTCAACCAAACCTCACGTACCGTGGACATACCGCGTGCTACTACACAATTTTGTTGGTGCGATACACTTTCAGCAACACATCGACGCATAACAGTATGTGCAGCAAGAAAAGGATCCAGTGAATGGCTCAGAAGGTTCTGGTACAGCTCGTCGATGACATCGACGGCCGCTCCGGCGATGACGTGTCCACCATTCAGTTCGGACTGGATGGTGTCACCTACGAGATCGACCTCAACGAATCCAACGCCGAGCGCCTGCGCGGCAGCCTGGCCAACTACCTGGCCGCGGCACGCCGTGTGGGCGGCCGGATCAAGCGGGGCACGAAACCGCAGCCTGGCGGCAGCAACACGCCTGGCGAGGCCGGCCTGATCCGGGAATGGGCCAAAGCCAACGGGTTCGCGCTGTCCGATCGCGGCCGGATCCCCGACAACGTGATCGACGCCTACCGTGAAGCGCAGGCCGCCGACAAAACGCCCGCCAAGGGCAAGGCACGGAAGCCGTCGTCAACCGGCCGAGGCCGCACCGGCGCAAAAACTCGTTGACCAAGAAAGGTGGCAGCCTGGGTACCCCGACCCCTTTTGAAAACTCCGGAGGTTGGAAGACACAGGCTGCCATCTGACAGTCAACTCTCACAAAGAGAACCCTGTCACACCAAGATCTTATTCATTCAGCGTTCCGTCCACATGCGAGACGCTGCCATCGCGGTCCCTGCCATGGGCGCCGCCGAATCCGATCCCACCACTGTCGCGGCTGTCTGGTCGTCTGCGGTGGTCGTTACAGAAGTCGCGTGCTGCGAACGTGCGTGTCCATGCGACGCCGCCCGAGCCTTCCTTGTCTTCTTCCTGTCGCCGCCGTCCGTTCCGGTGACCGTGGCGGTCGACGTCGGGTCAGTTGCCAGCTGCCGTAGCCGTCTGAGCTCGTCCTCGGGCATCTCGAGCAACTGCGCGGCTCGCGGATAACGGATCCGCAGTTCTCCGATCATCCGGTCGACAACACGTCCCATCGCCAGCTCCGCAGCATGCATCGCATCGCGTGCGACGACACACTCCTCCTGCCGCACAGCGAAGTCTGCTGCGAGGTCCACTTCGGCCTCGTCGAGCCGTCGGCGCTCCTCGTTCAGTTTCCGCTGGCGCTCCAACGCCTGCCGGCGCATCGCCTGTCGACGCCGGACCTGAACGGATGTCGCCGGACTCATCGCCCCATCAGGCACGCTCTACGGCACACGCCACTCCCCCAAACCGTTGCACACTCCTGCCGCCGGGGGATGCGACACCATCACAAACCACGGTACACGACGCCGCGAACACCGCGCGCCTGTCAGACAGCGCTCACCGGGCACTTCCGAACAACCAGTGCCGTGTCGCCAACATCGCAGGTGTGCCGGCTCTCTCTCCTGACACACCACCTCTCGACGATCCTGCCCGCAGTGTCCTCATAGGCCACGTCGCACTCAGGACCACCCGACGTTGTCCCCGACGTCCTGGCCAGTGGGGACGCGACAAGCAGACGCGGGTGCATTCCGAAAGGACCGCCGTATGACAGATCAGCATGTCCCTCGCACAGCCTTGGCGACCGCGCTCAACAGCGGCGCCGACATGCTGGAGCGCGAACTGGAACTCGGCGACCGTGATCAGGACCTGATCAATCTCATGGTCAACGCCACGCTGGCGCGCCTGGATGACCCCACGGTCTCGTTCGATGACATGATCGGTGACAACTTCGACACCCTGCCGCACGAGGTTCGTGGGTGGTGGTCATCGTGGACGTGACTCCCGAGTCGGCACGCACGCTGGCGGAGCATGCGGTCGCCACGGCCGCGACCTTGTCCGCCGCGATGACCACTGCCGTGCGGAACAGCGTCAAGATCCAGGACAGTGCTCATCTCCCGCCCGGCACGCGTTCCGCGACGATCACAGCGCTGGTCGAACGTGGTGTTGCCGGGCTCGGGACGCGGGTGGGCGGCAGGTATGTCCACTTTCTGACCGATCACGGCAACCTTGTGCGTGAGGTCCTGATCAAAGGCGCGGACGCGGTGCTGTTCGAGGCCACCAACCCCATGCCCGCGGCCCCGGTCATGCTCTTCCTCGCCCCCGGCCAGGAGGAGCCCCATGACGATGTCACCTTCACGGCCGAGACCAGGGCCTGCGCCGGGGCGCTGACCGACAGCCAGGCGCAGGCGTTGCTGGAGTGCTCGATCGGCGATGACGGCGCATACCACTACCTCACGACCACCGATGAAAGCGTCGCCGCCGAACTGGTCGCCCTCAGGCTCGCCGCACCCAAGCATCACGCAGGCCTCTACGCCGGTGTCCACCCGCTCACCGCGAAGGGATCGAAGGTGCACGACTACCTCGCCATCGCACCCCTGCTGCCCTCGATACTCCCTGGCGGTGCCCACCATGGCGGCTGATGACGTCACCGCATTCGAGCACGCCGAGGCGACAGCGTCCGAGTCTCCAGTTCAGGAAGCACGGCGTGCGATCGCCACCGCCAGTGCCCTGCCGGTGCCGCTGCGCGAGGAGATGGTGGCCGCGAACAACGACCCCGACGGCAACGTGCACGTCGTCTACATCGACGCCATGTTCAGTGACCCGGCGACCGACGCCGAACTGATCAGCCGTGGCCTGGTCAGCGTGCACGAAACGATCGCGCCTTGGCTCCCGCTGCCGCTGCACAGGCTGACCCCTTTCGGGCTGCTCGTCCGGACCGTTCTGACGACCAGCGCGGAGCATGTTCTCGCGCTGGCCAGCGACGAGGTGGAGCGCCACCGGGCACTCGAGGCCCACCGCGCAGCGCCTGACCACCATCCCACCACCTGCGGCTGGCCAGTATGCACCACCCCGTCGTGCGACTGGCCGATGTGCGCCATGGCCGCACCCTGACCGCGACCACGTAGCCACCCCGGACATACCCGGCAGTGAGCGCGCAAGTCCCCGTACACCACAGAACCGTCACGGAACCACCGCAGATCCGCACGCCCGTGATCGTCCACACAGGAGGATGCCGTGAACGCCCTTCCCGCCGAGATCGTCGAATTCGTCCGCCTCAGCCAACGCGTCTCCACGAACTTCACCGTCACGCTGCCCAGCCGGGAGGTGTTCGACGCGGTCATGACCGCGATGGAGCGTGCGAACTCCTTCGACCCGCGCGAGGTGGCCCAGACCATCGGTTCACTGTTCGACAACGCCATGCGGGTCACGTTCGGCGCCGAGGGATCTCCAGTGCTCTACATCGAGGTCCCGTTCTTCACCCACCAGCGAATCACCGCCCCCCACTGGCTTCGGCGATCGGTACACCGACGACCAGCGTCGCGACTTCGCACGCCAGGTCATCTCCTGGGCTCGCGCGATGCGGGCCGACGAGATCTTCGTCGAGCAGTACCCGGAAACCAATGGCTGCGTCGTCGAGGGCGAGCCCGGCGAACACCCTCACCGGATCCGGATCTGGTGGGACTGAACCCACCACCACGCCACGCCAGGCCGTCCTGACCATCAGGCGCCTGCTGTAGGCCCCCGGCCGCATCGTCACCGGCGGCTCCGCGACGCCAGTTCGCACCTCACACACCCCTCTCCAACCTTCACCTGGGCTCAACACCACTTCGAGATTCCCTTTTGCAAAGGAGCTGTCATGGCGGTAGCCACTGAAACGATCACCGAAGCCCCAAACCCGACCGAGGACACCACCGACGAGGTCACCGAGGAAATCACCGAGGAGAGCGCTGAGGAGATCACCGGGGACACCGACGGGAACGTCGAAGGAGATCCGACCAACGACAGCGGCGGGGAGGTGGTCGACGACGCGGTTCCTGGCGAGGAGGAGTGGTACACGGTGGTGTGGGTGCCGCCGGGGTCGTTGATCATCGGACCGAACGTGCGGCAGGAGAACGCCGTCCCGGGCAAGGACGGGGTGCGTGACGTCAAGAAGCGCGGTGTGCGCGCGCCGATCCTGGCGTATCGGGACGAGTCCGGGGACCTGGTGGTACTCGAGGGGCAGATGCGGACTCTGCAGGCGGTGGAAGCCGGCCGCGCAGAGGTGCCGGTGTGGGTGCAGCCCCCGCCCGCCGCCGACGAGAAGACCGCGACGATCGACCGGATCATCAACCAGCTCGGCGAGAACGACCACCGCACACCGATGACCCGCGGCGACGTGTATCAGGCATACCAGCAGCTGCGGTTGCTTGGTTTGTCCGCGACTGCGATCGCGCGGCGTCGTAGCCGACCCAAGCGGGTGGTCGAGGACTCGCTGCGGGTCGGGGACAGTGAGCTGGCGGCGAAGGCGGCCGACAAGTACGACCTCACGTTGGAACAGGCGGCGGTGATCGCCGAGTTCGAGGACCTCGGTGATCTGGAGACCGCCAAGGAGCTGATTCTCACCGCGGTCGAGAAGCCCGCCAACTTCGCGGTCCTGGCGCAGCGCAAGCGTGATGACCGGGTCGAAGCGGAGCGGTTCCAGCAGGCCGAGGCCGCGCTGGTGGAGCAGCTCACCGCGGCCGGGGTGACGATCTTCGACGACTCGATTCCGGAGTGGACCGGCCAGGCCCGCGTGCTGAACCGGCTGCGCCCCACTCCGGAGGACGAGCCCGGCACCGAACTCACCGCGGAGGCCCACGCCGATTGCCCCGGCGATGGTGCGTGGATCTTCGAGGGCTACGACGACAACGACCAGCGGATCCCGGTCGCCCGTTATGGCTGCGCGGATTTCCGTGCGCACGGCCACGCGCTGTCTCACGCGCCAGCCGGTCAGGTCGAGTACGGCTCAGGCACCGCAACCACGCTGGCCACAACCGGAGCATCCGACAACGTCACCACCGACGGCACCACCGACGACGGGTTGTCTGAGCTGGCTCGGGCGGAACTGGAGCGGGAGAAGGCCCGGATCGAGCGGCGGTGGGTGATCCAGAACAACAAGGACATGGACGCCGCGACCAAGGTGCGCCACGAATGGCTGGCCAACTTCGCCCGCCGCAGCAGCGCCCCCAAGTTCGCGCGCAAGTGGCTCGCGCAGCAGAAGCTGAACGGCTCCTATGACCTGCGCCGGGCGATGGAACGCGGCCACCGGCTCGCGCACAAGCTGCTCAAGCTGCCCGAGCCCGGCTACGGGCAGGTCAGCGGCCTGATCGAGAAGATCGAGAACGCATCCGAGCCGAAAGCGACGGTGTGGGACATGTACCTCACGCTCGCCGCGCAGGAAGAAGGATTCCAGCGCAACGCATGGCGCTCACCATCCACCGCTGAGAAGGAGCACATGTCGATGATGATCCTTCTGGGCCACCAAGCGCATGACGTGGAGCGCAAAGTGGTCACCGCCGAACGCATCGAGGACGTGATCGCCGCGAACCTGCCCCCTCACCTGGCCCCGCCCGTCCCCGTCGACCTCGACGATCTCGACGATCTCGACGAGGCAGCTGTCACCGACGACACGCTCCACGACACACAGGACAACGTCACCGAGGACCACGACATGCAGGACAACGGCGATGACCAGCCGCGCGACGTCCCCGATCGTGACGATGTCGAGGATCTCGGTATCGCCGCCTGAGGGCGGTTCTCTCCTGTCGGGGCACGAGGTCTCGTGCCCCGACAGGAAACCCCTCCATCACCCACGAACTCCGAACAACCAGTTCGGGTGACCTTGCGATTCAGGGAGATGCTGTGCCGAGAACGTCCCATGCCACGGAGAGCGTCGATCCGGACTATGTCTTGCTGATGGTCCGGTTCCACATTGCCGTGTTCGACCACAACCCTGACGAGTGCGACGTCGACGCCTGCGACTACTGCTCATGGGACTACCACGACACCTACAACCTGCTGGTGCACTTCGTGAAGTCGCTCGACGACTGGATGATCACCAACGGCCGCGCACCGCAGGTGTGGCGACACCCCATCCGGCGGCGAGTAGCCGGCATCCGCCGCGCCACGGACGGTGTACTTCGCGCACTCGCAAGAAAGTAGTCGCCACGACACCGACTCGACATCGACTCGACGACGCGCACATACGACCGACATGTTCCGGGAAAGCCCATGGTTGACGATCTCCGACGACTGACCTTGTCCGAATTCGAGATCACCGCTGCTCTCGTCCCGGACGACGGCACCGCGCACCTCGAACACCTACCGTGTGGCCGCATCATCTCCGATGTCGACCCCTACCACCCGCTCAGCTCACTGGTATCCGACGCAGTCGCCCACCGTTGCATCCACCCCGACCAGCCCTCGATGTGAGCGGCGACCACGGATGAACCACACGCCGGGATAAAGGCCCTCGACCAGAAGGGTGCCAGCCCGAATGGGCGGGTCGTGACAGAGCCCGTGTGGTGACCGTCCTCCGTGGACCAGATCGTCCTAACCGGCCTGCTGCACACCGCCCCGTCGCATCTCAACGGGGAACGACTCCAGGCCGCCAACCGGGCTGGTCTGTCGCCGGTGCCTTCGACCGCCAGCCGTAAGCACCCAATCCTCGACCCCGGGAGGGCCACCGTGATGCGCAACTACACCGAAGCCACCCCGCTCGGCCCCAGCCCCAGCGGCGACGTCGCGGGTGCAGCGCAGCTGTCCACAGCGTGGGGCCGGCGGTTCACCGCCGACCTAGGCGACGGGCGATGGGACGTCTGCGACGTCGACGTATTCGTCGTCAACGCCGACCACCACGCCGACCACAACGAGGCCAGCAAGCCGCCGCGGCCGGTGATCAAGCTACGCGTGGCGCACACGCTGTGCACCGACCCGACCGACCCGACCGGCACCGAGCTGGACACCGCGCCAGTGGACAGCCGTGTGCTTCCCGGAGACGACGCGACCGACGATCTCGCGCACGCGTGGTGCGCCGCGTTCGACTCCGCGACGGTCGACGTGCCCAGCTGGCACCGCAACCTGCCCTGACCGACAGGAGGACAGATCATCATGCTCACATTCGGCTACACGCGCGGCGTGCCCCCACACGTCGGCACCGCGTGGGGCTGCCGTGCAATCGTCGAGCAGAGCGGCATGCTCGACGTGTTGTGGGACCGCGTCGCCCTGGCTGGTCCTGACCAGGTCCAGCTCGCCGAGCATCTCAACCAACACCTCGACACTGCCTGCACCCGGGCCAGCGAGTTGCTCCGCACCCAGGTCATGCGTATCGACCGCGATCAGGAGTTCGTGCTCTACGAGGACCCCAGCGTTGTGGTCAAGGGCAACACCCAGCGCAGTCACGGCTACCTGTACCTCTGCGCCTACCTCCGCCCGCGGTGCGACGCGCCCGCCCGTCAGGGCACCGACGTCGGCTCGTGCGACCGGCTGCTCGACGAGTACGGCGGCTGCCCCCGCGCCGGCGACCACATCGAGTGACTGCCCGACGCGACAACTCCTCACGATCGCAACGAGCGCCGCAGCCCGCGCACTCACACCCCCGAGGGCCTGCCGAGCACGGGCCTGGGATGCCATCACCCGCGCCGCGGCTCGCCGACACAACCCGATCACCATTTCGCGCGGCGGCCTCGTATCTGCTCGCGCACCGTCACTTGGTTGGGAGCTGAATTCGTCATGCCTACCATCGCCCCGCCCGCCGCCTCATCAGCCGATGCGCACGACGCGCTCCGGCGGGCTCGGGTGTACCTCGCGCGGGTGGCCGAGCCGCCCGCTACCAGCCTCGCCGCGTTCGTCGAGGTCCACGGACCCATCGAGGCCGCCGCACGGGTCCGCGCCGGTGACGTGCCCGACGCAGTCCGGGAGGAGACCGGCGCGCGGCGCGAGCAGGACCTCGTGGACGAGGACCTCGCGGCCGCCGCCCAGGCCGGTGCGCGGCTGATACTGCCCGAAGACCAGGAGTGGCCAGGGTGGCGGATGCTGTGCCTGTCCGCCGCGGCAACGCACGGGATCACCTGGGCAGCGCCACCGATGGCCTTGTGGGCCCGGGGCCCGGCTCACCTGGCCGGCATCCTGGACACCGCCGTCACGATCGCCGGATCACAGACGGCCACCAGCTACGGCGAACACGTCGCCGCCGAGTTCGGCTCCGGGCTCGCCGCCGCCGGGACGACCGTCGTCGCGGGAACCTCGTACGGCATCGACGGAGCAGCCCATCGAGGCGCGCTGGCCGCGGACGGCACCACCCTGGCCATCCTGGCGTGCGGCATCGACTTCACCTATCCAGCAGGCCACCGCACGCTGATCGACCGCATCGCCGCACAGGGACTCGTGATCAGCGAGTACCCGCCCGGCACCCCACCCGCTCGGCACCGGTTCATCGCGAGGAGGCGTCTTCTCGCTGGACTGTCCGACGGGACGGTCCTCGTTGAAGGCACAGCACAGGGACAGTCACGGTTCACCGGCTTGTGCGCGGCCGCGCTCGGCCGCTCGTCGATGGCTGTTCCGGGCCCGATCACCTCGCGCCAGTCCGGCGGCTGCCACGACCTGATGCGCACCGGGACCGCGATCCCGGTGACTTCAGTGGACGACATCCACGAAACGATCTCATCAGGCCACGCTGGTGTCCGCCAGCGGGCGTGACCACAAACGATCCCATGCGTGCCCGGCTCACGGGGGCCGCGCCAACGGGCAGCGGTGTTTTACCACCCGTCGACGACGTGGCAAAGCCACGCGCTGTCGGGGCCAGCGGGCGGCGTGATCCGCTCAACGCGCTGCGCCCCTGCACGCTCCTGGTCAACTCAAGCAATCCCCCTAGTTCCCAACGATCGGAGGTGACACAGATGCCCCATCACCTGCGTTTCGATCCCCGCACACGCGAAGGGCGCGCCATCCACAAGCTGTTCGCCGCGGTCAAGAACGACGTCGAGGAACCCAACGGCAGATGGAACGGCGCTGCCGTCGTCGAACTGCTCGATCAGTGGTTCACCGACCTCGGCTATGACGTCGCCACACCCGCATCCACCGTGGACATCTGATCCCAGAAACCGCCCCATCCACAGCCGTCGTGCTCGTTCGCTGGCAGGGAGGCATCCCAGCGGCCTTCCACGCATCAGCAGTGACATGAACCATTCCCAGACTTGGAGGTACTTCCGCGATGACCACTAGCAACCTGTCCCCGCGCCCACGCCCGCGTCCGAACACCGCCTCCAACTCTCCCTCGGCCGGGACTGGCGACCTCGCCTCCATCGTGGACAGCGTCCTCGGTGGCAGCCTGGCAGGCATCTTCGAACGCATGGACTGGGCCGAGGACGAGATCAAGAAGGCCCGCGCCCGGCACCCGAAGCACTCCGACCGGCTCTACCACAGCTTCCTGTTGCTCACCCCGACCCATGAGCGCATGGCGACCGAGTTCGTGTACCGCGCGCACTGCCGCGAACTGCTCGACCGAGTCGCGGCCGGCGCCGACACCCGGCCCGGCACCGCGGCCGAGGTCTGCTGCGCGATGCTCGAAGTCACCCTGCGGACGCCGATCAGGTCCGCGGCCTTCGGCCTGTACCTGCGGATGTGGCGCGCCGCTGGCTTCCCCGAGTACCCCGAATTCGCTGAGTGGAGCGTCCATCACGAGGCCCTGGACCACACCACCATCGACGACCACGAGCAGTTCGCCCGCCGCAAACTGGCCGTCGCCGATCGCCGCCTTGGCGTCATCGACTGCTCAGGGCAGCACCACGGCGATGACGTCAGCTGCGTCTACGCAGCCAGCCAGCACAAGCTCGCGAGCTGACCTCCTCGCTCGCCACCAAGCACGGCCCCGGGCCTACCGGCCTCCCGGAACGCCACGGCGAGGCAACAACGATGCCATCCGGGATACCCAGACGAGCAGGAACAGGTTCATGCCCATCACTGAGTTGCTGGGAACCATCACTCAGCACGGCCAGGTGCACCTGGCCCACGACACCCCCGGCGACCGCGGCACCGTGTGCACGGACAACAGCCACACCCCGAAAGTGATCACAACAGTGCTCGGCGTGGTCGATGACGACGGCCACGAGCCTCTCCTGGCCATCCTCCACGCACTGGACCTGCATCCGGACCGGCTGTGCCGCCGCTGCTTCGGCCCGTGGGTACGTGCCCCCTACGCCTGGCAGTGGGCTGCACGGACGAACTCCTCCCACGCCGATCTCGACGCCGGCCTGGACGCGCTCGTGGTCGACACCAGCGTCTCGGCGTACGTCCTCGACGTCACCCAGGCTGGTCGATCCAGCGCCGACGGGTTCACGGTGCTGGTCGGTGGTTGCACACCGCACCGGTTCGGCGAGGTGGCCAACGCCGCTGCGCGCGCCACGGCGCGCCGCCGGGAGCGGAGCGGCGCGCGGCTGAGCGCGGTGGCCATCCGCGACGACGAAGCACTCGCCTCCTTCGTCTACCGCCCGCACGACACCATGGTCGAGCTGTACCGGACCGACCGGCCGCCCAGCCCGTTCGCCACCACCATCAACGGCCACCGCGCACACCGGCTGGGCTGGGAAACCGACGTGTCCGGCGGGCAGCGCGGAGTCCTTCCCACCAGCGCCGAAGGCACGATGACGATCACGCTGGACGGCGCCGCCCTGATCGGGATCGACCTGACCGCAGGGAAGGTCCTGACCTGGCCGGACGGCGAGCACGCCGAGATCGTCGCCGAGTTCCCTGCCGACCCGCCATCGTCGTTCTCGGCACCGTTCACGTGGACCACACCCAGCGGTGAGTATCAGGGCATCTCGTTCTCCGAGAGCGGCGGCGAGCACATCGTGGTGTGGCGCCGCGACGACACACGTACCTGGCGATGGTTCGCGCGCCTTGACCGGCCACCTGCCACCGCCAACTGGATGATCGCGTTCGACGAGTGGCGGATGCGCGTCACCGGCTACGTCATGACACATCCCTACCCGGCCTGGACGGCCGCGCACGGCACGACCCGCGATGTCACAGACCTCACACCGGTGCAACCGGACACGCACTGCTGACCACGTTCGGTCAACAGGACGCGCCGACCGACACGCCGTCGCCGAGGCAGGGGTGTCGCCAGGTGCGGCATGTCGCCGCCGTGTCACAGGCATGAATCCGATCACGCGCCCGTGCCGGTTCTTGGAGCGTTCTTCGTGTAGGGGCTCAGGGATCTTGGTCCTCTCTCAACGATCTTGGCCCATTGTTGGCCCATGGGCCATTACGTGAGACCAGCAGTGCGGTGCATGATGCCTCTGTGGCTGTGAATGAGAACCCTGACGTCGAAGCGCGGTTGGCGGCGGTCGAGGCGTGGATCGCCGCACAGAAGCAGACCTTCGTTATTGGGGACCTGAGCTGGGACACCGCCTGGTCCGACCTTCGCCGGATCGCGGTCAACTGCATTCTTCGACGTCAGTTCGAAGCGCTCGACGCCACCGTGGTGCTGGCCAAGGCTGGGCTCGGACATTTGGCGGTCGGGTTCGTTCGGCCGGCGCTTGACGAGTTGCTGTGGATGCTCTGGGTGAAAGACCTGCCGCAGCAGGATGCGCAGGACCTCCTCAGCGCTATGGGGCGCTCTGACGGCATCCGCTCTCTACTGGCCCAGCGAGCATTCGTCGGTGACGACGTCATGCAAGAGCTCTGGTATCCGGTGGTGTTCCTAGATGCCCAGGAGCAGCAGCAAACTTCCGTGAAGGACGAGCTGAAGAGGATCCGTCAGCAGTTCAACTGGTCCGGGAACCAGCTGCCCAGCGCCAGCTGGCTTGCGGAGCAGACCGGCCACAAGGACCTGTACGACTACCTCCACTCCGCCGCGAGCCGTGCCCTGCACTTCTCCATGGGCGAAGTGATGCGCAACGCATGGGGCGAACCTGGTGGACGATTGGTCACCTTGCAACCGGAGTTCCGTGCCTACCGGACCGACTTCGCGCTTGACCACCTGCCCGCGCTCTTCCTGCAAACCGCAATTGCCTGCGAAGACTTTCTCGAGGATGCGGGGATCACCGGGCCAGACGATGAGGAAGCCCTGGAGAAGCAGGTTCTCGCCGCCGCCAAAGGCCTCGGCAACTTCGGTCGGGTGCCACTCGTCCATGCCCACGAATGGAATCTGACGCCGACCGGACCACTCTCACTCCGGCGATCCCCTGAGCACCCGGAGCACGATCGACTCCAAGATCAACCGACCGATTGACGATCCCCCAGACCACGCCGGCCAAGGTGCGTCTCACCGGTCCCGGCGTGCCGATTGTCCCTGCGCACGCCGGAGGTTCCGCCGCGCCCGTCAGCGTCGGTGTCCAGCTCGACCCGCGGTTCCGACCACCCTGTGTGGGACATCTTTGTACAGAGAGCCGTGAAAGCCAGGTGCTCGGCGTTGGCGTGGACGCTCAGATTCCGCTGTCCGCCCGCCAACTCTCGCCATCGGTGAGTCGACGCAGGGTCTCGGCTCTGGAGATCTCTGATCGTTTCGGTGCTCCAACGATCGCTGTCAGGCTACCCAAGAAGCCAGCAGATCTGTGAAGAAGGTCCGCAACATGGTTGGGGCGCTGGGCTGGCTCAACTCGAAGCCACCGAATCGGTAGACCTCGTACCCGCGTAGCCGAAGTCGCCGGTCCTCAGCGACCATCTGCGAGTACAGCCGTGGAGAAGCGGCGTCACCTTCGGCGTAGTGCTGTTTGCCGTCGACCTCGATCACGACCCGGCCTCCGCCTGGGACCAGCAGCAGGAAGTCCATCCGTTCCCGAGCAAGCGCACCTGGACGTCCACCGCGCTGTTTCCACGTCGACGGGTCGTAGTGCAGGTAGACCTGCGGCAGAAGAGCGGGCAGGGACGACCCTTGATCGGACCCGTAGAGCTCACAGTAGCTTCGGAACAGCCTCTGTTCGACAGGGTTGTCACGTACGGACGCGGCGAGCCGGCGGTACAGGTCCAGCGCAACGTCCCGTTCTGATGAACCGTCGAGGTTGCTCCTCGCACGCCACCAGTTACACAGTTGGCCCCAGGTCAATCCGGACGTGTCCAGTGGGCGGTCGTAGAACAGGCAGTATTCGGCGTTGCTGGTGACTTCGACGACGTTGTCGATCGCGTCCCGCAACACGATGTCCGGCTTCGGACCAGTAGAAGCGAAGATCAGGTTGCGAGGTCGACCGTCCACACCGCGCAGGCCTGAGCGGGTGCCCCGCTCGTCATCGAGGTCGTCCAACCGCGCGAGCACCGGGTTGAACACGTCGCTCAGGTAACCGCGTCGAGCGGCCCAACTCCCACTCATCCCCTGGGAACTCCAGAATCCATGGAATCCCGTAAAGTCTCTGAACGGCAGATCGAGCGGCACCTCAAGACGCTTGAGGACCGCCCGCAATGTCCGCAGAACCGCCGCGATCTCATCGTCGTCGAGCGTCTGCTCACCATTGGTGCCGAACAACTCGAGTTCGCTATGCGCGAGGCGCCCCAAGTCGCCGGCTGCATCGATGTCGTTCGGCTCTGACTGCGAACCGCGTCGGACAAGATCCAGTCGGCCGAGATCGAGAGCGTCCCTGAAACGCGAACTGGCCCACGGCTCCCCGTTCATGTCCCAGGCCGGATCCTCCTCCGACACAACGAACCAACTCGACCTCACATACGCCAAGCTAGCCGGTTCCCTGATGGCGAACATCCGGACATGCCGCAACAATGTGACGATTTGCCCGCTCAGGAGCCGGTAGCCGGCGAGTCACAGGCAGAGGCGACAGGGTGAGGCGGTGCCGCCGGCATGAGCCTGGGCGAACTTCTCCAGTTCGGCTCGCTGCCCGCAGAACTTGATGTACTCGCCGGTCCACCGAGTGCCGCGCGCCGGAGTACTCGCGATGGTGTGGCAGATGGCCCGGTGAAGCACCAGGTAGTTCGGGGCGGGGCTGCGGGCGGTGTTGAGCACGAACAGGTCCGAGTGATCAGCCAACCACCGCTCGTAGCCAGCCTCATCGTCCTGGAAGCGCCCCACCGATACATCATCCACCACAAACCCACCAACCGACACACGCTCAGTAGCCGAATGGTGGGCCAACGCATGACTGGTTCGGAGCGGTACGCATGGCACGCCGCACGCAAAATGCCAGGAGATACGTCAGCCAGGAGACCTACTATCAGGGTCCATGGTCGTCTACCCGAGTCGGAACCGGACGGATTCGTCGCCTAAGCGGGCTGCTGAACCGGAAGCGGAGTTCTATGAGCGGATCGCTGGACCGTTCTAGGACCAGGTTCGGGAAGTGATCAGCGAGTGGTGGTCTCACCTACCGAAGCATGTCCAGCCCGGACTCCGTAGTCGCCTTCTGGATCGGAACTCCGACACGAACGTGTCCTCCGCGTTATGGGAGTTGTACCTCCACGAGATGCTGCTCGGCTCCGGCTGCACCGTCGAGATCGAGCAAGCGCTCGGAAGCCGCGGAAAGAACCCGGACTTCCTGGTGACTCAGGGTGACGAGCAGTTCGTCATCGAGGCGATCTGGACGACACAGCGCGTAGGCGACATAACGCACAGCGTGTTGACACCTTCTCTGATCGATGCCATTGACAGTGTGCCAAGCCCTGACTTCTTCCTCTCGGTCTTGATCAACAAAAGCGGGTCCGTAGCACCGCCGCTGAAGCGACTGAAAGCCGGGTTGACGCGATGGCTGGCCGACCTGGACCCCGACCGGGTCCTCGCCGACCAGGACCAGCACAACGTGGCGCTGCCGACCCACACCTGGCAGGAAACCGGATGGTCCATCTCGTTCCAGGCAATTCCGCGAAGCCCGGACAGGCGAGGCATCCCGTCGAGTAAGACGGCGGTGATGTACCCCGAGATGGCCTGGCTCAGTGGCAGGTCTGATCTGGTGTTCAACGCGGTCAAGAAGAAGGGCAAGAAATACGGCGAGTTGTCGCTGCCGTTCATTGTGGCAGTGGGGCATGCAACCCCCTTTCCCGAGGATGAAGACATCGAGGCCTCGTTGTACGGAAGCGCGGTCGAGTACACCCGCCCCGGTAGCGCATCGACCTTCAGTCGGCTGCCTGACGGCTATTGGACAACTCCCCACAACGACGGCCACGGGCGGGTAAGTGGCGTCCTCATCGCCAACAACCCAGGACCGTGGAACTGGGCGAAGAAAACCCCTGTCCTGTGGCAAAGTCCCGACCCGAACTCGATCAAGGCACCGGTACTCCCGACTTGGGCAACAGTGCAGGTAGCTGACGAACAGATCGAACGTCAGTCGCCGGCCGCTCCAGCCCACACCGCAGTTCGTCTCACCGAACAGTGGCCGACCGGCGATCCCTTCCCGCGACACGCCAACGGAGGATGACCTTCACGTCCCTGCCCAGCGAACGAGGCAACACTGGCTGATAGCGGTCGTGTCAGCTCACACCGAGTGCGCCGATGGAGGCCCGCACCGGTTGGTTGCAGGTCGACGATCCGAGCGACTTCTGAGACGATGCGGGCTCTCCTCGGTGTGTGTTTCACCGCCACGTGTGGTACAGCCAGAGCAGAACGGTGGCGGTGCCGATGCCCTTCTGCCAGGTCTTGGGCAGTACGCCCAGCGATACGAGCAGACTGGCGATCGCCAGCCACGTGCGCGGATCGCCGAACGCATCACCTGCGCCAGCCCGTGCCATGGCCATCACCTCCTCTCTTCATCCGCATTGACCGCTATCTCGTAACAGTGTTGCACGCCGTGAACGGCCTGCGCGAGGCGTGGCACACGCCAGATTGATGTAATCTCCATAGAGTGCTGAACGTGACCGAACCAGGAACGATCACCGACCTGGTGGCCGACGCCGAGCGCGTGGGCGAGAGCGTGACGCCCCGGCTGATCCGTGCCTGGACTGCGGCGGGACTGCTCGACGCGCCGACCCGGCGGCCGGCTGGGAAGGGCCACGGCTCGTTGCCGGCGCTCTACTCGCCCGCCCAACGGGAGCTGTTCGTCAGCCTGCTGCACCACCGGCACAACAACGGGATCAGAAGCCTGGCCAGAATCCCCGTCTTCGTGTGGATGTACTGGGGTGAGGGCTACGTCCCGCTCCGTCAGGTGCGGATCGCGTTGATGACCTGGCTTGGTGACGCCACGACGAGCCAGAAGGTCGCACGGCAGACCGCGCAAGAACTCCTTGCCCAACTGGCCCACCCACAAGCAACACACGCTGCGCGTACACGTCTACGAGACGTTCTCGCCCAGATGGCCTACACGGGAGGGCGCAACGCCGACCTTGACCAGCTCGAACAAGCGGTTCGCGCCGTGTTCGAGCCAGGCCACGGCCAGGTGCGCAGGGCCATCGGCCACCCCGAGGCCGCGCTCATGGCCGAGACCACGGTCCATCTTCTCCGCGCCCGGCTGACCGCCGTCACCCTCCTGCGCGACAACGCCATCACCGACGACGACTTCCGCGACGCCCGCCACGCACACCTGGTCACCTTCGCCGAATACGCGGCGAAGCAGCCAACGCTCGCCGCCGTCGCTCCCGAGGATCAGCCGGGCCTGTACGCACCGCTGACCCCAGACCTGGCACTCGTGCAGTGCTGCGGCAACCTGCTCACTACGCTCGGACTACAGGCCATGCACCCGGACGTCGCAAACCGCGTCCGCCGAGCTCCCGCCCCACCAACCCAACCATGGCTGTGACGGGCTGGTGGGCAGCAGCGACATGAGATTCAGCTCGTTTAGACCGCGCGCGGTTGCTGAAATCGCAACGCCACTTCTGCTGCCAGGAGTGCGCTCGCGGAGGCGTTGGAACAGCGTCTCGCCACACGGTCGATCCACCGCCGCACACGCTGCCGCCGAAGAAATGCCACGTAATTGAGACCGATCTTGAGTGACATCGGGTGAGACAGCTCGGAACCAGCAGGTCGCAGAAGATCAATATGCCACTCGCGGCGAGACCCTACAGAACCGGTAGTAGGGCTGGAAAGCGTTGCCGACGTGCTGGCACCCGCGCGGTGGACGAGATCATCACCGTGCTGCACGGCATGGGCATCCGCTTGCACGGTTTCGGTGTGCACCGCAGCGTGCTCGCGCGTTGCGGCTACCTTCTCCGTTCCGCGGACTCCATGGCCTGGTCCCGGTCGGCGTCCTGGCGGGCGCGCGCGATGCCAGGTTGCGACCACGAGTGCCCGTGCACGACTGCGCCCAGTTCGCCTCCCGCTGGTATCACACGACACAAGCGCTCGTGCAACGATCACAGCCGCGTACCTACCCACCACACGGCAGACCGACGCGCATCCCTCATGCGGCATAACCACCCTGCCACGGCGAACTCGGGCGGCCGGTCCGGCCATCTCCCAGATTCGTTTGTGGACGGAACAACCGCGTGATTCGTTGATATACAGAGGCCTCATCCACTGTGGTCGGTGTCGGCCGGGACAAACTGAGGCAGCGCTGCGAGTGTCCACCCAGCCGATCGCGAGGAGTGTGCCATGCCGGCCAGAGTGGTGCAGTTCAGCGGTGGCATAGCCAGCTGGTGCGTCGCCCAGCGTGTGGCTGCCCGTCACGGCACCGATGACCTCGTTCTCCTGTTCGCCAATACCCAGATCGAGGACGACGACCTCTGCGCCTCGGCATCACCGCGGTCGGCCATCTCGATGAGCTCGTGTACGAGGCGCTCAACGCCGACGCCTCCGTGCGGGTGGACGAACGCGAACTGTCCGATCTGGACAACGCCTATGTATTTGACGAGGAGCACGACGCGGCCGACCGTCATGCGAGCCGAATCAACAACCTGAACATCTGCGCCCAGCTCTGTGTCCTGCGCGACCATCACGGCGAGACGGCGCTCACCGCGCTCCTGCACGACCTCGCCGACCTCAGCGCCGTAGCCTGACCACCCACCCCGGTGCGGCGACGGAACTGCAACCGCCCCATGTCGTCCTGCTCTCTGCGGGACTGCCGATCTCGTGAACCCGTAGCCATCCATCGAGGACCGCATGCTTCTGGAGGTTCGATGCCCTCACTTGCTGTGCTCGTCGCAACCACACGCACGCAAGGGAAACACGGGAGCGACTTCGCCCACGTCCCCGACGGTGAACTCGTCGACCTCGCGCCCGCTTGCTGCTGCGGGGAGTACGAAGCCGATCTTGACGGCCCGTGCGGCAATGCCCGCGCGTTCCAAGGACTCGACTCCTACCGGCCCACGACAACGGCCGAGGTGGCCGTGCGGGCCCTTACCGTCGTGCAGTATCGGAACCTCTTTCACCGCAGCCTCATCACGGCTGGCTACGAGGACGATCAAGAGCTGTGGCGAGAAGCGCAGGAAGACGCGGACGAGATGCTGGACTACGCCGCGAGCTGGCCGCCTGGCACCGTACTCGAGCGCCGCGGCCGCGTTCTGGTCGTCCGCGCCCGCCCGACGGTGCTCACCGGGATCCGCCGCGACCGACAACCAACGCGGTGACCATCGACCCTGTCGCATACACCGGCTGATAACCCGTTCCGAGCCAGGGGTCGATGATGAGCGTGAGAAAGGACCGCAAGAACTCTGTCCACAAGTGGCAGATTCCCAGATGCGACTACTATGTCTTGTTCACGGAGCCCGGCCGCGACAACAACAACAGCCTGCGCCAGGGCATGGGATGCGGTCTGAGAGCCACCCACCAGGTCACCTACCACCGCGCGGCCGGGCCGTATACCGAACACGCCTGCCAGGCGCACGTTGGCATTCTGTTGGACCGGATCGCCCGGTACCGTACGTGGGCGCGACGCGACGGTCACGACCTACCTGAACCCACCGTCGTCGAACTCGACTTTGTCGCCGACGCACGCGCTGCAGCGTACGGCCGCAAACGTTTCCTCCGAACCGAACGCATCGTCACCGGCCCGATCACCCAGACGCTGATCCCGTCCCAACTGCCGATAGCACCACCTCCTCCGCGCCGGCGCCAGGCCGACAAGCCCTCGGGGGAATCAATCAAACGTGCCGCGATACAAGAAGAACTCTTCTGAGGCCGTAACAGACACTCCGCATTGTTCCGGTCACCAGACCACGAACCAGCGGCGCACGCGGCCACCAGACCCGCATTGAATCGCCACCGCAGTCTCCTGCGGCATCAGAGGTATCCGGAACCACGGGTGGGTGGCCCGGTTACCGCGATCAGACCACGCCCGGCGCACCACAGAAGCGGCGTGCCGGGGCCTACAGGGCTGGGATGCCTTCCGCTCCCCTCGGCACGGCCATCGAGGCAACACCGACGCCGTGGTGCTCAACCTCGCCCAGCCCAGATCGCCAGTGATGACCACGAGGCGATGGCCAACTCCATGAACGTACCGACAAGTGAGGTCCGGAATGTCCCGTGAAACATCCGAGTGGCTGAACCAGAACGTGCTCGTCGGCTACACCGACCAGCGCGGGACCGCCTGGCACTACCGCCGCTCCGCCCAAGGCGTCGAGCCCAACCACTACCCCGGTCCCATCCCGGTCGAGGACGTGAAACGCAGGCTGTTCGGGTGGCAGCCGGTGTCGATCCCGATGGGCGGCAACCTCCAGGAGCTACTCGGTGCCGACAACCCCGCGTGGAAGACCTACACCGACCACCAGCTGATCATCCGGTCGGACACCCTCGATCTGCTCGGCAAGTTCAAGGACGGGTTCACCATCCACCACTACGACGAGTGGCTGCTGACCAAGGTCGCGAACCTGCTCGACACCGACCTGCACATCGGCTCGGCCGGGCTGCTCAAGAACGGCGCGGTCGCGTGGGTGTCGATCGAGATGACCGAGACCATCACCGCGGCCGGCGTGCGGTTCCGGCCGCACCTGCTCGCGGCCACCTCGGTCGACGGATCCCTCTCGTCGACGTACAAGCCGGTCGTGCAGCTCGTGGTGTGCGACAACACCATGGACATCGCCCTCGGCGAGGGCGGCGCCGCGGTGAAGATCAAGCACTCACGTCACTCGAAGTTCAAGGTCGCCGAGGTGCGCGACGCCTTGGGCATCGTCCACCAGGCCGCCGACGAGTTCAGCGCCGAGGTCGAGCGGCTGACCCGGATCGAGGTGCCTGACCGTGTCTGGTCGGCGTTCCTCGACGAGTACACCCCGGTCCCCGCGCAGAAGGGCCGCGCCCGCACGATCGCCGAGAACACCCGCACCGAGCTGGAGCGGCTGTGGAACCACGACCAGCGCGTGGCGCCGTGGCAGGGCACCGCGTTCGGGGTGCACCAGGCCACCAACACCTACCTGCACCACTACGCCACGATCCGCAACGTCGGGCGCGCGGAGCGGAACATGGACAACGTCCTGTCCACCAAACTCGGCGAGGTCGAGACCGCCACCCAGCGCGCCCTCGACAAGGCGCTCAACAGGGCGTCGGACAGGGCACTGATCCGCCTGTGAACCGGCAGCCGGAGGGGAGGCGGCCCTGGCCGCCTCCCCGAACCGGCAGGGCTGCTCGTCGAACCGGGCTGTGTCACGCACGTCCTGCCGGCCGGAGCACGGTCTACCGCAGGATCCCGGCAGTACCAGCGCTGGGGGTGTCCAGCCGCGGCTACCACTCAACCGGAACATCCGTGCCGCCAGCGCCGAGGCCTGTCCGCCACCACGTGAACAGCCCATCTGACCGTGCACTGCGCGGGTAGCCGCCGGGAGGACGTGAGGTCATGCAAGAGATCACGATCCAGCTGTTCGACTTCGACGAGCTGTCCGAAGCGGCCCAAGAACGTGCCGTCGACGCGATCCGGGAGCAGCTCGCTGGGCCCTGGTGGGACTCCGGCGACATCGACGACATCACGGCCGTCATGACGTCCACCCTCGCGGAGAAACTCGGCACACCCGGCTGGGACAGCTACGGCGTGGCAGATTTCCCCGGCATTCCCGACGTGCGTGTGGTCGGCTGGGACATCAGCCGCGGCGGCTCGATCGCGGTCACTGGCATCCTCACCCGCGACAACGCGCCCGCTCTTCCCTGGGACGAGGGCATCGACCGGGTCGAGCTGGCCGGATACCGCTCGGACACCACCACGGTCACCCCGCACGACATGGTTCTGGACTGCACATGCACGCCAGGTCACTACCTGCTGGCCCACGACGAGGATTGCGCCGCGCTGTCTTGTGCTCCTGTCACCGACGAGCAGCGCGACGACCTTGAGCACGCCGTCCGGGACGCCCTACACGACGCGTGGAGCGCAGGCGGAACCGAGCACGACTACAAGACCGGTGAGCAGTGGGCGCGGGAAGTCGCGGCCAACCACCAGTTCACCGAAGATGGCGCCTTCTACCAGTGACCCATCGAGGCGAACCGTCCATAAAGGCTCGCGCACCAAGCGCTCGTCAATACCCGCAACGGACATCGGTCCTCACATCGGCAGGAGGCAACGCGCACAATGCTGATCCGCATCCAACCCGGCCCGCAGCCAGATGTGCCATCGCCAATCTCCTACCACATCCTGGACAACGGTGACGTCTACGACCAAGGCCTGTGGCGAGGTGATCCCGCCGCACTGGTTGGCTTCCAGAACCGGCCAGACGTGCAGCACGTCGACCTGCTCCACGCGGACTGGTGGCGTGAACCGCAGACCGCGGTCGGCAAGTACCCGGTATTCGTCACCGATCACGGCACCACCTGGGTCCTCACGATCGCTGTCGCTGAGGTCACCACGTTCGAGTCACCGCACGAGAGCGTCGCGGCCTGGACTGTGACCGCCCGAACCCAACGCGGCGACTACAACGCCGCTATGGCCACGAGTGTCGTATCCGAACAGGCCACCGGCCGCCATCTCGTCACAGCGAACGTGTTCATCAGCCCGGCCGACGGCGCCGTCGACATCGTCGACGCCTCTGCAGGTATCCCTCTGCGCGTGAACATCAACGACGACACCATTCACAACGACACGATCCCGAGCTGACCGCTCCAGCCCGGAATGGTTCGCCCCAAGAAGCGGCCAATCACAATCCTCAGACATGCACGGTGCCACCACGTCGTGCAGCGGCGCGCAGCATCGGCCGCCTGGCAGTAGCCCGCACGAGGTATACGACGAATCCGATCGGATGCCTCCCGCAACCCGTCGCTGTTCCACCGGCACGGCCGCTCGGGGCATCGACCCGGTTTCCCATGCCGCATCGATCAGTCGCCTTGCCCGCCACCCGTTCTCGGCCGCCGCACCACGTTCAGCCGAGCGCCCCGGACACCGGCATGCGATCAACTATCCACCTCGACAAGGAGAACACGTTGAGCCTCAAGCGACGTATCGCGATCTGCCTGGCTGGTGCTGGGCTGGTCTTCGGCCTCACCGCGTGCGCCGGTACACCCGATGGCGAGATCTCGGAGATCGAGGGCGCCATCAACGGTGAGGTGCTGGAGGTGTGGAGCCAGTCCGCCGGAGATCATGTCGAGATCGCCGTCGCCGCCGATCACGACTGTCAGCTGGGCGAGATCTACTACGAATGTCTGGAGCCCGGCGAGGTACTCGGTCGAACCGACGTCCCGCGCTACCGCGGCGAGGGCTTCGAGGAGGAGCCCACGGAGGACGAGTTCTGATCCCGTGATCGTTTCCGCGAATGGACACGACAGGTACGTCGTCGAACAACCCATTGAGGCGGTGAATCGCGACATCGTCACCGACCCGCCGCCACGGCGGGTCTGGGTTGACATCCGCGCCCCATGCCCCGTCGGCCGTGTCCCCTCATCTGACCGGCACGGCCCGGGTGCCTCACCCCTTCACTTCGGACGTCTCACGGGAGTCACGCACGTATGACCGGCCACGCCAACTTTCCGGATGCCCGCCGTCGCGCAGGCGTCATCACCAGCACCGGGGAACTGATCGGTCTCGTACCGCTCATGCTCGGGTTCCGCCCGGTCAACTCGCTCGTTCTGGTCGCTCACTCCGGGGTCACAGTGTCTGGGCTCATCCGTACGGACCTCCCCGGTTCCGACGGCGTGCACGAGTTCGTCGCCCAGCTGCGCGATGCCCTCGTCACCGGTGGCGCGCGGTCCGTCACCGTCCTCATGGTGCGCGGAGACACCACAGCTCAGCAGGCCCGGCACAACAGCGTGCCGGCGCGGGCACTCATCGACGCCCTCAACGCCGTACTGCCCAGCGCGGAGATCACCATCCGGCACTGCGTATCAGCGCCGACAACCGAAACGGGCGCACCGTGGCACTGCCATGACCTGTGCCAGTGCCACGGCACTGTTCCCGCTCTCGACAGCTCACCGGTGGCCGCAAGCCTGATCGCCTCCGGCGCGACCGCCAGCGGCAGCCGTGAACAGCTCGCCGCCACCCTGGCCGCCGACCCCGACGAGCACCTCCAGCGACGCATCGCGATGCTCAACTGCGCGCAGTCGCCCGCCGCGCGTATGTCCACGGCAAGCCCGGAACGCGGGTACCGCACCGTCCGCGAGGCGGTCGCTGCGGCAGCTACCCATCCCGCCCTTCCTACGTTCACCGACGAGCAGATCGTCGACCTCGCCCTGGCGCTGTCCCACCCCGGTGTTCGGGACCGCTGCCTCACCGCCTCCCTCCCCACAAGTGACGCGGGTGCCGAAGCTGAACGCGCCGACGCGGCGCAACGGCTGTGGACAGTGCTGACCCGCGCTGTGCCCGGCCCGGCACGAGCCGAACCGGCCACGCTGCTCGCCGCGCACGCCTATCTCCGCGGCGACGGAGTGCTGGCCAGCATCGCACTCGAGATCGCACAGGACGCCAACCCCGCCCATGCGCTGGCCCACCTGCTGAACCTCGCGATCCAGAAGGGCATTCCACCAACCCAGCTCCGCCGACTGCTCGTCAGCGCTGTCACCACGCACCCGTGACACCCCGGCCGAGGTCAGATCGCCGTACTCGGCTCGCCGATCCACGACAGAGGGAAAACATCCATGGTCGCCACCGACGAGGTGATCGACGCCATCGCCTCCAGCATCAACATCCACAGTCGCGACGAGGCCGCGCGACTGGTTCACACCGTCACCACGCACCACCACGCTGACCGGTTGACCTGGGCGGCGCCCGGCGGATCTCCGCCCGCGCCGCCGGTTGCCGTGCCGCCGCCTGCCCAGTGCTGACGAACGGATCACCCATGGCTGTCCTGAATCCCGACCTGTCCATCGACACGAGCGCCGACCCAGATACACCGCCCGCCACCGGCCTGATCTGTCTCGGGTACCTCACCAGCAGCGTCCACCAACTGCGCGACCAGCTCGGCCCGTCCCAGCTTGGGCCCGCCCCGGACGGCGTGACCGAGACCTGGGTCCTGCACACCCCGGCCGGGGCTGCCCACCTGTGGGCCGGCACCACCGCCGTCGCCCAGGAACTCGACGTCGAACACCGGTGGCTGATCCTCGCCACCACCGACGACCTCCTGCCCGGGGTCTACGGCGTCCTGCCCTGGGTATACAAGGCCGTCCACGGCTCGACCGCGGCGTTTCCCACCGCCGCTCTCCCGCACTTCACCGATACTGCCCTGCACGGCTTCGGCCACGCCTACCTCGACTACCTCTACCTGCGGATGGACGCCGAAACCGGGCGCCGCGACCAGCTCGACCGGACCGCGCCGGTCTTCCTCACCCACCTGCGCCGGCCCCGGCAGATCAACACGATGCTGCTCCAGCTCGCCGAGGTCCTGCACCACTACGAGTGGGCGCACGCCAGCGAGGCCGAACGCGAGGAATGGGCGCGTATGCAGCGCCCCACGCCCAGCGAGGGACTGCGGTACTGGAAGGCTCGCAACCGCTGGCTGTACCCGCCGGGCACGGGCCCGCACCACGGCGATCCCGATCTGCCCGGCATGCTGCGCGCCCTGGCCGACACTGCGCGGGACAACCGCGATTCGCTGCTGACGGTGGCGCCCGAGATGGACCTCGCCCTGCACGACGAGCACGAGCAGACACTGCGCGCCCTGGCCGACGTCACGCTTCCGGGCCTGGATGCCCTCCAGTTCCCCCGCGGCTGAACCTCACCCGCCCGACGAGCCGCCGACCAACCCGGCTCGACCACGAGCTTGAGGTGGTGGCATGGGTGGGCGATTGCCGCGTGTACCGACTTGGCCACACCGGTGGCCTGGAGCAGGTCACCACCGATCACACCAGAGGAGAGCAGCTACGCCGCCTCGGCTTGCTTGCCCACGGCTGTTCGACCCGGCCCGTCCGCTGCCTTGGGTGACCCACGTCTCGCGCCATGACCCGCTGATCTTCCTTTCCGTCCCGGAGCAAGTCGATAAGGAGTGATCCCTCCATTTCCACCGAGAAGCCCTCCGACAGGAAGCCGCCTTACGTGTGGAACGGCACGATCCAGGTTGGAGACCTGCCACCGAGTCCGTCCATCGCGCAAGTCGATGAGGTCATGCGCGTGGTCTCTGAGCATTCCGGACAACGATGGTACGCGGTCAAGCTGTCCGGCTGGTGGCGTATCATCTGCAAGGAAGCTGCCGTGGGGTGGGTGCCGCCCCTGGGCAACGCACTCGCGACTTCACGCGCGCCCTCGCCGAAGCGACCAAGATGCCCGTCGTGCGGTTCGTTCCGATAGATCGACGGTGAGGCTTGCCTCGCCCACGCACTGGAACCGGGCCTCGAGTTCGAGCAGTTCGGACGCCGCCTCCATCATCACGGCGAGGTAGGCGACTGACTTCGACTCTGATCACGCGAAAGGAACAGCGCTGGCGGGGACGATCACCCTGTACACCACAGGCACCGCGGACGGCAGATATTCCGGAGCGAGCACACCAAGAGTCCTGTGGCCCGGAGAACCTCGTTCGGCCATAAGTGAATCGAGACAACGTCATGCACGGCTTCGGGATCAACGCTAGCCACGGGGCTGGCATGGTGTGCGATTGCCGGACAGCACTGCGCGGATCTGACCGCCTGGCATGAGCACACCGTGCGCACCTACAACGACCCGGACGAGCGAGCGATACGGCTACGCGTGAGCCGGGTGCACTCGGTGATTCCGGTTGAGCCACACAGCCGTGCCAGCGTTCGCGTGTGCGTCAGGTCGCGTGCGCCGCGCACGGCAACGGCCGGGAGTGCCGGACGCTGACGATCACGGGCAGTCCCGCGTCGGACACAGGTTCTGTCTTCTCTGGGTTGCCGTCGCGGCAGCTCGCTGAAGATCTCGCGGCGCGCGGCGGTGTTGTATCAGCCACCTATCAGGTCTCGACCTGCTGACGACGTTTCCCAGATACCACAAGCGAAAGACGTCCACCCGCCGACGCACCAGACGGCCCACCGCCTCGCGTTCCACTTGACTTCCGGCCATGACAGACACAGGAGTTTGGACGTCACCGCTGCATGTGCCGCTCACCGTGGTCGCCACCGTGCTCGGCGATGACCCACGCGTGATGGCGGTCCACGATCCGGTGGGCCGAAGCATCGGCAGTAGCCCACCGATTCCGTACTCCTACACCGTTTGATTGCTCTTCGCCTCGTTGCCAGTCACGTCGCTCGACGACACTTCCTTGGGGTGAGCGGGGTGAGCAACGGACCCCGCCACGTGTTCGTGACGTCGCAGGCCGGGGCGATGTTCGGAGTGCAGTGCCGGCCGGGGCATGTTCCGACCAGCCCGCACCGTGACGGGCCGATGGGGGTGTTCACGGTGTGCGCGGATGGCCGTGGGTGGCGCAGCGCGCTGCGGCAGGCCGCCGCGAACCACTTCGGCACCACCTACGGCCGCGTGTTCCCGGTCACCAGTGAGCACGGCGTCAACCTCGACGGCGTCCTTATGCGACGGACATGGTGGCTGAAACGGGTGCCTCCCAAGAAGATGAGCCGAGCATGATCAGCCAACCGAGGTCATGTCCGATGAGGTTGTGGTGTTCATCGCGAGCCGGCACACCACCACGCCCTAACAGCGGGTGCTGTGGCGGGCGTCCCGACCCGACGTCATGACGATCTGCAACAACCCGCGTACCGGCAACGCGCGGCACATGTTGGCTTGGACCGCGCGGGGCTTACGACTCGACGGCCACCGGTTCAGCGAGTTGCAGACCCGACGCGACCGTGCCGCCGGCGACAGGCGGCCGAAGCGCCACGCACCAACGGAACGACCCGCGTCCAGCACGTGACCGATACGGCGACACCCGGCGATTGATGGGAGCCGACATGAGCACCAGCAACAGCTTTCTCGCCCACCGCCGCACCGAGATCGGCGACGACGAGGCATTCATCCAGCGCTGCCTTGACGGCACCTACCGCGGCACCGTCCTGGACACCGCCGACGATGTCATCGCCCGCGAGCACAGCGGCGTTCCCGACGAACCCACCGCAGCCGACATCGCCGCGGCGATCATCGCCGAGTTCGACGAGCCCGAACCCGACCACCCCACCTATGGGGTCTTCCACGTCGTCCGAACCGTCCGTGATGGACAGCCGCTGCACCACCACCCCGCCGCCGCGCGCATCGACGCAACACTGTCCGACCACGACTCAGCTCTCCACCTCGCCACGGCGCTGCGTCTCACCCGGTACCGCGACGACACAACTGGGCAGGAACGGATCCTGTCCACCCAGCAGGTGCAGGGATGTGCGGAGGACAACCGGCCCCTGTACCTGTGGCTGCGCCGGGCGACACGCCTCGCCACCGTGTCGGACGCCACGGTCGTGGCAGACGCCGACCTGCACCGCGTCGTCCCGCCAGCGTAGGCGAAGCGGGTGACCGACACCGTGCCCCGTCGGAACGCACGTCCCATCCGGACCTCCGACCCGAGAGCGCCGCGCCGACACACGAGTCAGTCACTCACGCGTTCTCCCAGCGGCCACGCCGCATTCCGATCAACTTCCGTTACCCACACACAGAAGAGACGCGCATGACCACGACGGTTCGGGTGTTCCACAACAACAACCCGCGAGACGCGATGGTGTTCGGGTTCCAGCCAGCGCCCTACCAGGTCGGCGACACCGAGCAGCCCGCGCACACCGTGACCGAGGTGTTCTCGTACACGGCGCTGCCCGACGACCCATATCCGGTCCAGTTTGCTTACGACCTGTGCAACATCGGCGACGACCCCACGTTCTTCGACCGGCCGGACCCGCGCGCGGTCGAGTACCGCGACCGCGCGAACCGGTCACTGAGCGTCGGTGACGTCGTGGCCGTGCACGACAACCGCGGCGAGCGCGGTACCCGCTGGTACGCCTGCGCTCATGCCGGATTCGACCTTCTCGACCAGGGCCCGGTCATCGAGAACGCCGAACAGCATGGCACCACACCGATCGACGCGCCGCTGGTCGGATACGTCGTCACGTTCGCCAGCCCCCGCGAACTCGAACGCGAGCGTTGGGTCATCGAGGCCTACGCCCACAACCAGCTCACCCGCCGCATCCAGCAGCGGCTCATGACCCAGCTGAAGGTGGAGCGGGTGCGGCTACGGTTCACCAGCATCCACACCGGGTTCGCCCTCAGCGCAGCGGGTGCCGAGGTCGCCGAGTTCACCGCCGTGCCCGTGCCAGGCACAGCCGAGTTCCCCCGGTACAAAGCCGGGACGGAGCCCCTTTCGTGACGAGCGGGGGTACGAGCTGTTACCTCTCGCGCAGACCACGCCGACCAGCAGGCAACCACCACGACCGAGGTCTGCGTCACGAAACAAGCGACCCGGCGAACCACCCATCTACTAGCCCACGTGCCGCGCTCGCCGCGCAGTTCTCCCGGCCACACCGAACGGATCGAGACGGACGGCTCTCTCCGTCGAAGCACGCGGCCCACGCCTTCTCTTATACCGCCCCCCTTTACGCCGGGATCGGGTGCTGCTCACTCCGTTCCTACATACCGAGGCGACGTGATGACTACAGACTCACGGACCGAGCCGACTGCGCGACCCCGGATGTTCGGTCAGCGCGCCTATACGCTGCCGGACAGCTTGCGGACCAACATCCCCCGCGAGCACTACGACGGCACTCCCGGGCTGTGGGCCTACGCCCGCGGTCTGCTCATCGAGACCTGCTACGCCCTGCCCTGGACGCCACTCGCGCTGTTCGTAGGTGTCGAAACCGACAACGACGACAACACGACCGCGGTCGTGCTCACCATCGTCGCCAAGGACGAGAACACCGACCACAACAACGACATCGTCACCGTGGTCTGGCGGCAAGACCGAGACCCGGGAGACCGGGGGCACGACGTCTGGCAACTCACCATCAACGGCGCCGTGCGCCGCCACCCGGGCTCCACACACGTCCGTCCCTCACCACCGATCCTCGCGGGCATCATCCGCGACGCCATCAACGGCTAAGGCCGGACGGGACGACCCGAAAGACCCGCACCATCCCGCCCGGCACTCCGGGCGCGTCAGCACCTGGGCACGGCAAGCCGGTCACGGACACGTCGTGATCGACAGCCGGCGGCCGGCGAGGACCTCACCCCCGCGTGATCAGCAATCAATCCGAAGGAGACAATCATGGCTGGAGACACCATCATTACGGTCATTGGCAACCTCACCGCCGACCCCGAACTCAGGTTCGTCCCGAGCGGCGCAGCGGTCGCCAACTTCACCGTGGCCTCGACACCCCGCTACCTCGACCGCCAGAGTGGTGAGTGGAAGGACGGCGAAGCCACCTTCCTGCGCTGCAACATCTGGCGGCAGGCCGCGGAGAACGTGGCAGAGTCGCTCACCCGGGGCGCGCGGGTGATCGTCTCTGGTCGGCTCAAGCAGCGCACCTTCGAGACCCGCGAGGGTGAGAAGCGCACCGTCATGGAGCTGGACGTGGACGAGATCGGCCCGTCGCTGCGCTTCACCACCGCCAAGATCACGAAGGTCAAGCGTAGCGGCACCACCACCAAGACCGACGACCCCTGGTCCAACGCCGAGCCCGCCGCCACCATGGCCGACCTCGCCGCCTAATGGCTCGGTCCAAGACGATGGGCCCTGTCCCGGCTCGATGACCGCAGAGTCTCACGGGACCGGGCCCATCGTGTCGGCACCATCGCCTGGCGTTCTGCGGCCCCCACCACCGCTGGGCCATGCCCGGAGCCGGTCGGCCGTGTGGTGGCCCCGCACCGGGTTCGCAAACACACCAGCAACCTTTCTGCACCTATGGAGACCACATGTCCACATGCGACCAGGCCGTGTCCCTGCCATTCGCTGCGAGCACCCCGGTGCCGTTCGGCACCTTCTCGGGTGCCCTGGTGACTGTTCCGGTCAGCTCGACCGGTCTCAACGGTCAAGTGCCCGAAACCGAAGATGTGGCGTTCTGCCGGTCCGCGGCCGAGGACTGGGCAGCCGAGAGCGGTCTAACGATGCAGGAGTTCCAACGCACGTATGTCGAACAGCGTGTGGCCGAACTGATGGACCAGCACCCGGCTCTGCAGCGTCTCGACGCCGAGAGTCTCGCGCTCACCGAGACACCGTGGCTCGACGATCACGCAGCCTAGCCGACCGGTCTGCGGCCTGGTCTCGTCTGCGCTCCCGCTGCCCGAGACTCCCCCCGCCGATCCCGGTGCGGTCACACAGAACATGGCCTGCCGCGCGTCCCGCCCTGCCCGAGCGACGATCCGGCCGGTCCGGCCAACAACAGCGCGCAGGTACCCGCCTACCCGGACGGCCCGGCAACCCGAACCAACAACGGCCACGGCGGCGGAAAGCAGCCAGAGCAGCTACCGAGAAAGGGGACGCAGATGGACGCCGATGTTCGGCAGCAGATCAAGGAGGCGGCAGCGTCCGCGGCACGGGCGGTGTGGGACACCGCGCAGGCCCCCGATGGTCATTCCGGCGCAGTGTTCCTCGACCTGGACAGGGTCGAGGAACTCGCCCGCGAGAAGTACTGGCAAACCCTTCGGGACACGTGCGCCGAGTTCGGCGTCGACGAGCGTGACTACTGGCTGGCCAACCCCGTGGAGGCCATCACCTCCGAACCGGAGTGCCTCGCCGACGACCTACCGCGCATCGCCGAGGACCTCGCCTCCACGGCCAGCCTCTACACCGAACCGCCGTACTGACCGAGGGGTAGACACGGCGAGGGGTGCGCCCATCCCGAAGGCCGGACACACCCCTCGTGTCACGCGCGACAGCCCTCGAGGGGCAACCACCGAGATGGCCCAACCACGTATCGCGCGGACGTGCGCCAACACTCACGGGGCCACAAACAGCCCTTGCACGCCGACGCACACGCCAGTGTAGCCAGGGACCTGTGCCCCCGGATCCCTCTGGCCCTACTGGCCGATCGCGCTACCAGGTCACCGTCAACCGTGTCGAGGTCAACCGGTCGAGCGGTGCGACCAGTACCAGCCGGGGGCAGTACGCCTCGCCTTCGGCGTCGGCACTCATCGGGGGCCCTCAACCCGACGCCCGATCCTTGAACAGGGGCGCTGCCGCGTCAAGGCACGCTTCGCTCTTCGGCCTTGACCCGTCATCACCCCTGCTCAAGACGGCTTTGTGTCGGGAAGAGGGAGGTGAGGCAGTGCCCCGACCGGCACGGTCAGCCATCACCGGAAACGTAGAAATAATCTCGACATTCGACCGCCGCGCGACCGTGTGCACGCCAATTCGCGACCGTAAAACCGCAGGTCAGCAGCTGTGCACATTGCCCACAATTCACGATAAATCAGCATCGAAAACCCCACTTAAACCTTGCCTCCCGACCCCGAATCACGCTAAGATAAGCGTGCAAGAAACACCGGGAACAACCACCCCGGTACTCACAAAGATACAAACCACGAGGTTTATTTCATGCTGACCGCCGAAGCGTTGGAAGTCCTGTCCATCCTGGTTGACCTGCAAGAACTTGACTCGGCCAAGGAGGCAGCGCGCGGACTCCTCAACACCGCACCCATTTCCGACCTGTGGACGATCGCGCGATGCGCTGACATTCTCGACACCAACAACCGCGCCGTTGCTGTCGCCAAGCTGGACCAGTTCGCCCGCGAGCTGACCGACGAGCACCGCGCCGCCCTGGTCCACTTCTGCCGTGACGAGACCGGCGACCGGCCCCGCCTCACCGCAACCGACACCCCCGCCCAGCCGGACACCCTGTCCGTGTACTTCGACACCCGCCCCGGCTACGACGAGGAAGGCCCCCAGCCCGCAGGGCTCACCGTGCACCCCGCACCCTGGGAGCAGGCCAGGGCACGCCGCATGGCGGAGCTGTCGCGCCAGTTGCGCACCGCCAAGAACCAGCTCCCCGCGCACGTCCGTTCCGAGATGCGCGCCGTCCGCAGCACTGACCCGACATGCCGCCGCCCGGTCAAGTCCCGCGCCCAGCACAAGGCCGAACGACTCACGGACGACTACATGCGCACGCGGTTGGGCATCGAGGACCACAGCGCCCCACCGAACGCGCGACGCACCGTGTTCGACATCGACGACGACCAGCCCACCACCCCGGCCAGCGACCAGCCCGACGCCTACGCGCTGGACTACGACCGCGCCGCCCGCCCGCAACTGTGGGCCACCCCGTGCGTGTGGTGCTTTGTCGAGCGCCGCCCCCAGGACGACCGCGCCACCCGCAGCGCCACGAGGCATGACGACGGGTTGTGTGTCGAGTGCCGAGACGCCAACCGTCCCGGACTCCCACTCCGCACGCAGCCCACCCGCCGCCCGGTGCGCGCAGCGCGCACGGTGGCCTACATCAACCCGCAGGCCCGCGCCATCGCGGCCCGTTCCGCCGAGATCACCGCCCCGTGTGCCGCCGTGGCCGAGCACCTACCGCCCGCCGCCGCCCTGGTCTGGATGCGCGCCTACTACCGCATGTCCCCCGAAGCCCACCACCCGATCATCGAGCAGTGGGTGACCGCGTGGCGCGACGCGCAGCGCCCGCAGCCCCCGACCCCGATCACACCCGCCGCGCCCGTTCCCGCACTGGCCGCCGCCTAGCGCCAGCACCGCACGTAGCCCCCGGGGAGATCCCCGGGGGCTACGTCCGCGTGCCGCCACGCCCCACCCGCCGACGCCCGCGCCGCACCCGCCACACGAGACCCGCGCACGCGACCCGCCGCGCCCGTGCGTGGCGAGCGCGCGTTCAGGGCGGTCACACCTCTGGCATTGCAATGTACGGATGCAAACGAACACGTGTGCGAGGTATTCTGGAGGTCTGGGGGGAGGAGGATCACCGTGGCAACGCGGTGACGATGACGTGCCATGTGCTGCACGCCGGCGACGGGTATACGTACCTGACCCGGCAGGTGGCCAGCGGGGATACGACGCGTCCGGCGGGTGATCCGCTCGTCGACTACTACCAGGTCGCAGGTAATCCGTCTGGGCGCTGGGTGGGGTCCGGTTGCGCTGATCTCGAGGTGTCGGGTGAGGTCAGCGAAGATCAGATGCTCGCCTTGTTCGGCGAGGGTCTGCATCCGAACGCGAACGCGATCGTCGCCGAGCGGATGGCCCGCGGCGACAGCTACGACCAGGCCCTCGCCGCCGCGCGGCTGGGCCGCAAGTTCTACCAGTTCGACGCTGCGGTGCCGCTCGTCGCGGACTTGCGCACGGCGTACGTCAAGTTCGCGAAGCGGCACGGACGCCGCGCGACTGTCGCGGAGCGACGCGGAATCAAGCGGCACGTCGCCGCCGAACACCTGGCCGCAGCCAGCCACGGGACGACTCGTTTCCAGCAAACAAGCCAACACCACGCGGTTCTTGACGCGACGCCGGATCTCACGAGCTCGGCGAATCCCGCAGACGTCGACCAGTATCTCGTCGACCAGCTCGGCAAGGCACGCCAGCCCGTCGCTGGCTTCGATCTGGTGTTCTCGCCACCGAAATCGGTGTCCGTGCTGTGGGCGCTCGGTGGGCCCGAGGTCCGCCACATCGTGGAAGCGGTGCATGAACGAGCATGGCGTGGCGCGCTCGCGTATGGCGAGCGCGAGGCCGCGTTCACCCGCCTCGGCGCCTCGGGGATCGCGTTCGCACCCACGTCTGGGTTCGTCGCGACCGCGTTCCAGCACCGCGACTCCCGTGCCGGGGATCCGGATCTGCACACCCACGTCGCGGTCGCCAACCGCGTGCTCGCTGAGGACGGGAAGTGGCGCACGCTCGACTCCCGTCAGATGCACAAGGTCGCGGTCAGCATGTCCGAGACCTACAACTCGTTGACCGAACTGGGGTTGATCGACGAGCTCGGCGTGCGCTACACCGAAGTGCTCGCAGGCGCGGGGAAACGGCCGGTTCGGGAGATCGACGGCATCCCCCGGGAATGGACTATCGGGTTCTCCCGCCGCCGTACGCAGGTGGAGACGCACTACGACCGGTTGGTCGCCGGGTACGTGCGCGACCATGGGCACAGCCCGCCGCGCTCGGTGCAGCACAAGCTCGCGCAGCAGGCCGCTCTCACCGACCGGCCGGAGAAGATTGGGCTGCGGACGTTGGCCGCGCAGGTGGCGGACTGGACGAGTCGTGCCCAGGAGTTGTTGCCCGGGATGGACATTCGCGCCCGGATTCACTCCTGTCTACACCGGACAGTCCCGGGTGCCGGGCCTGATCTGGCTGAGGTCGCGGCGCGGGTGGTCGAGCGGATCGCGGACGACCGGGCGACGTGGGTGGTGTATCACGTGCGGGCGGAAGCCCATCGCCAGCTTCGACCAAACGCCGCGTTCTTCACCGGCCAGCACGCCGAGATGGACGGGGATGAGCGGCTGTTGGGGGCCGTGGAAACAGTCACTGCGCTGGCGTTGGACCGGCACTCGCTACGTCTCGGTGCTGTGGCGGGCGAGCCGCGGGAGAAGCTGCCGCGGGCGTTGCGGATGCCGGATGGCGAGTCGGTGTTCGTGCGGCGCGGGTCGGCCGTCTACACCAGCGAGAACATTCTGGCCGCCGAGCAGCGGCTGGTCGATGACGCCCACACCGTTCGCGGGCCGGTCGTTCCGGACGCCGTGCGCAACGTCGCGCTGTCCGCGTGGCAGCACGCCGATCCGGACCGGGTACGGCGGCTCGATGCCGGACAACGCGCGCTGGTTGAGCATTTCGTGTCCTGCGGGAAAGCCCTCGCTGTCGGTATCGGCCCACCAGGCGCAGGCAAGTCCACTGTCATGGCCGCTGTGCGCGCGGCATGGGAAACCACCGGCGGCCGGGTTCACGGCTACGCCCCGAGCGCGGCTGCCGCGAGTGTGCTCGGCGATGACCTCGGTGTCCGCGCGGACACCCTGCACAGCCTCCTCGAGGCCCGCCGCCACGGCGCCACGATCGATGTCCGGGCCGGGGACATGCTGCTCGTCGACGAGGCAGGTATGGCCGGCACCCGGCTGCTCGACGAGGTACGCGCGCTGGCCGCCGAACGCGGCGCCGTGGTGCGGCTCGTCGGCGACTACCGCCAGCTCTCCGCCGTCGAAGCCGGTGGCGTGCTGCGGTTGATCCACCACGACGCGGGCGGGGTGGAACTGTCCGAACTGCACCGCTTCACGCATCGCGCCGAAGCTCAGGCGATCCTGCGGTTCCGGGTCGGCGACGACCGCGCGATCGACTTCTACGCCGACAACGACCGCCTGGTCGGCGGGGTCGGGCCCGCGGTCCTGGACCGGCTGTACGCGGACTGGAAAGCCGACATCGACGCCGGTGCCACCGCGATCATGATCGGCGACACCGGCGAGGTCGCCCGCGAACTGTCCAGCCGCGCGCAGACCGAACGCCGCGCCACCGGCCTCGTCGAGAACGACGGCGTGCGGCTGCACGACGGCAGCATCGCCGGGGTCGGCGACCGGATCGTGACCCGCCTCAACCGCCGTGACCTCGCCCTGTTCGGCGGCCGCGACTACGTCAAAAACGGTGATCTCTGGGAAGTCGAGGCCCGCCACGACGACGGCCGACTGCGGGTGCGCCATGTTCGCCACGGCGGCACCGTGCTGCTGTCCGCCCAGTACGTCGCCCGGTTCGTCGAGCTCGGTTACGCCGCCACCATCCACCGCTCGCAAGGGCTCACAGTCGACGTGTCTCGTGCGTTCCTGTCCACCGCCGCCGCGCGAGAAGCCGCCCTCGTCGCTCTCTCACGGGGACGGGAGGCGAACTATGCCTACCTCGACACCCAAGAGATCGTGCACCCGGACGAACCCCCGGTGCTGCCGGGTGATCTGTTCTACCGGTACCGAGAACGCAGCCGCACCGAGGAAGCGCTTCGCGCGATCCTGCGGCGCGAGAGTGCCGAGCTGTCGGCGACCGAACAACTCCGCAACGCGATGGAGGAACCGCACCGGCTGTCCACACTGGTGCCGCAGTACCTCTACGCCCGTCACATCTACCGGGACCCCGGCGGGCAACAGGCCGAACAGTGGGTCCGCGAAGCGCTGCCCGACCATGCCGACGACATCGTCACCGACAACGCCTGGCCCGAACTCGCCCGCGTCCTGCACGAGGTCAACGACGCCCACCACGACCCCATCGACGTGCTCCGCCGCCGCGCCGCGCAACGACCACTCGACGACGACCCCATCGACCCGGCTGACTCGGTCGCGGAAGTGCTGCACTGGCGCATCACCAAGCACATGCCCACCCCGCCCTCCGACCGGGACCGCCCGGACTGGCTACCCGGCTGGGTTCCCACGCCACCGCACCCGGACGAAGACATCACGACCCCGGGCAACCTCGCCGACATCGCCGAACTCGGCACCTGGCTCCGCACCCACGTCGAGCAGATCGCCGACCGCACCCGCGAACTCGGCGAACGGGTCGCGCAGAAACCGCCCGCATGGGCCGCCGACCTCGGACCGGTGCCCGACGAACCGATCACGCGCGACCTGTGGATCCGCCGCGCAGGCCACGTCACCGCCTACCGAGAACGGTGGCAGATTCCCGACACCGTCACCGACCTCCTACCGTCACACGACCGCGGCGAACAAGGCAGAGCCCGCGCCTGGGTCGCCACCTATCTCCGCGCACATCCCCTCGACCGGGCCACCGAACTCCATCGCGCCCGTCAGACCCGAGAGCGAGACCGCTGGTGCCAGCACAACGCCCGCGTCACCGACCGCATCAGCACTCAACGCCGAGACCACGAGGACGCACAGCGGCGCCGTGACACGATCGCCGCGCTCCTGCGCGCAACATGGCGGCATGAACCGACCCTCGTCGAGGCAATCATCGCCTCCCGCGCGTTCGACACGGTCGCCCGACGACTACACGGGGCCAGCCAGGCCGGCTACGACCTCCACGGTGTGCTCGCCGAGCTCCCCCTCGACGCGATCGACGCACCGCACATCGAGGACCCCGCCGCCTACACCGCGGCCATGGTCGATGTCGCGGTCGAACGCATCCGCACCGGCGAAGCCGACCGCGACGCCGATCAGCGCGCCGAACAACGGCGGTTCGCCCAGATGCATGACCAGGCAGCCGACCTGCTGCGAGAAGCCTGGGCCACCCGACCCCAGCTCGCAGAAACCGTCATCCACTCCCCCGCGTTCGACGCCCTCGTTCGCGCACTGGACCGGCACACCGACACCGGACTCAACGCCCACGACCTTCTCGCCGCGATTCCCCTCGCCAAACTCGACGCACCTCACATCCGCCACAAGGACCGATACGCCGTCTACCTCACCGACCAAGTCGCCGAACGACAACTCGACGCCCTCGAACACACCCGCCGCGCCGCCAGCGAACGCGCCGAACGTCACGAACAGCGACAAGCAGCCGCCCAAATCCTCCGCCATGCCTGGGCTACCCACCCGGACCTCGCCGACCGCGTCGTCACCGGGCCGGCGTTCCGGTTCCTCGCCGAGCGAATGGCCGCCGCGGAGCAATCCGGCCATAACGTTCACGGCATCATCTGTGGGCTCGACCCGGTCGCGCTCACCGCGCCGCACGTTCGCAATCCCTCCGGCGTGACCACCTACGCCTTCGCCCGAGCACTCGAACAGCACGCCCTCGACACCCGCCCTGCACCCCCGGTCGCCGCTGCGGCCAGCGCGCCAGCGGCCGTGCCTGAGCAGCGTGCGACTGCCACGACACACTGGACCCGACGACCGCACGGCGCACTCACCGACGCCACACTCCGCGCCCGCATCACCGCCGCACAACACACCGCCGACCAGATCGGCCTCGCCCGTGACAATGCCCAACACAAGGCCCGACAAGCCTCCGCCGCCGCGAGCGCTGGACACGGCCCGAACGTACGCGCACTCGACAACACCCTCGCTCACCTACGCACCCAAACCGCCCTCATCCGTGAAACGGATCAACTCGAACAACGGTGGCACGCACTGCTCGAACGCGCAGCCGACGCCGCCGAACAGCGCGCACACGCCGAGCACGACCTGGACCGGCTCGGCCGGCTCGCCCGCACCCGACGTGCCGAACTCGCCGAACGCATCGAGCAACTACGCGGCGTCGAGCACGACGCCACCCGGGAAGCCGACACCCTCGCCGACCAGGCCGCCCAGCTCCGCCAACAGGCTGGACCGCGGGAACAACGCGAGCAGCTGACCGCACAGGCGATTCGGACCGAAGCTGAGTACCCCCTAGCCCGGGAAACCGCATACGCCCGCGATCTCGCCGCGGCCAACACCGCAGAACGCCACGCCGCCGACCTCACCGCACAACACAACAACCACATGCGCGAACTCGATCAACTCCGTTCCGAACACGAACTCCGTGACCAGCTCCCCACCGACGACCGGCAACGCGAAGACCTCGAACGCGGTCTTGCACAGGCCACGGCTGCCGACGCAGATCGACAGCCTCCAACCCCAGATCCACACATCACCGCACCCAGTTCTCCCGGCCTAGCCGTCCCGGTACTCACGCCGAACGAACTGAACAATTCGGCGGCAACGGAGCCACAGTTGGCTACGCCCGATGCCTTCATCTCAACCAATACAGAGGAACCCGGCATCGAGCAAACCGTCCCACCACCTGATCCCGACGACCTCGAACGCTGATCGGTCAACCGCGGCTGCGGCCCGCCCAGGTACACCGGCGACAGCACCAGTCGGAGGTACTGCCCAGGGCCGCCGCACGACTACGGCGCGGGCACGACCACACCGATCCGCACGTCCGCGAACTCATACGCGGGCAGACCGCCCTGGGCGAGGGGCGAGTTCGCCTCGACGTACACGCAAGACTGGGACTGGATGCAAAGAAGGCAGGGACCGCAGCCGGGCCGACCACGGGCATCATCAGTGCATGAGCGATCTGGTTTATCTGTCAACAGGAAAGCTCCGCCACTCAACATCGGTCGGCGACGCGGCTTCCTCGGCACAGTAAAAGCGACCGTCAACCTGCTCAACATCGGCAGCTTTTCCGGTGAGATAGGGACGCAGCGGAATATCGGCCTCGAATTGAACAGGGCGGTTGAGAACCTTGAGACGGTGTGGTTCACCGAGCAGGTTCGAGCGTATGAATGGGTCGAATTCGAAGCGCTAATGAGTTACACGACCATCGGCTCCGCGGTCGTGTTTCTCGATGTCGCCGGGTCGACTGGCGGTTGCCCGTCAGGAGGCGAGAGCCGGTTGCTGCTGCACGGTTCTTCCGGGAACCTTGTCGATGAGGGGCCTCACTCAAGCGTCACTGCGGAGGAGTTGAGTGAACTGGCGGCGGCTCGATCTGTCTACCATCCGGACGTGCTAGCGTCGGTCGTCAATCATTTCGTAGACCTCATCGAATACAGATCCGACGAGAGTTCCGATCAGACAGACACCGGCCCGGGAATACACGGGTCGTGGTTCAACAACCACATCGGCGGGGCAGGCTTGCACCACGTCGTTCCCGCGTTGGCTGATCGGCTGCGGTTGCCGTACACAGCGGGATGGGTGCGCGGTCACGCACGCGTCACCGGCGTCGCTCCGGCTACAGCAGAGCATCCATACACGCTGTTCGCGTCACCGTTGTATGTCCAGTTGGGCCGGCCGGAATAGTGTATCTACTGAGCGACGTCCACTCTGACCAGCGCGTTGTGGTCGGGATCGGCCGCTGTCGCGCTATTGACTCGTCCCTGTGCTGCCGGGCTGGCGACCGTGCCCGCCGGGTACGTGGCGGTCATCGGGGACAACCTGCGCTCACAGGACTCGCGTCAGCTCGACCTTGTCGCCTGCCACGACATCGTCGGAAGGGCTACTTTACGTCGGCGATGAGGGGGGCAACGCGGCTCCGCAGCGCGTCGATACGGGATGCAAGTTCGTCGGTCGGTCCGAGCTCGGAGAAAGCGCCGATCATGGCGCCTGCCTGCTCAGCGTACCGGGCCGCAGTCGCGTGTTCTCCGAGTTCAGCGGTCGCTTCACCCAGTCCGACCAGGGCCCACGTTGTGGTCAGAACGTCGCCGACAGACCCGCCGGTGTCTACCGCTGCTCGATAGTGCCCAATGGCGTTGGTGGGCCGTGCTAGCTGCTGGTAGACCTCGCCGATATCATAGTGGATCTTGGCGGCGACGGGCCGTTCGTCGATCTCTTCGCACAGGGTCAGCGCCTGGCCGTGGACCGCCAGCGCGTGGTCGGCCCGGTGTGCACACAGCAGCGCCTTGCGGACGTTGTTGAGGCAGAAATCTGGGCTTCTGCTACCAGTGGTCGAGCCGCTACAGCCCACTGCCAAGCCGATGCGGTGCAGCAGCGGGCACATGGACCACCACCTGTCGTCTGGCCAGCCCAACAACGCACCGGCGAGGCGTTGAACGCACGCAAAGGAGCGCTCGGCCGGCCAGGGCGACGCGTTCGCGTCGCTGTGCGGTCGAACACCCGCTGATGCCACCTGCCCCAAGCCCCTCCTGACTTCCGCGTGGTTTCGGAACAAGGTCGTCTCAGCTACCCTTTTGCACAGAGGACAGTCGCATCTAGGGAGCATCGTGGCAATCCGCTCGGGTCCACTCACCTTCGGTCAGCAGGGGTATTTTTTATATCACGAAATTGACGAGAAGACGCACCGTCGACGGTGGAATTTACATTGGGAATGGCCGGTGCCGCCAGGTGTAGAATTGAGTACCCTCGAGAACGTCATTCGCGTTCTCATAGCGCGACATGAGGCCCTTCGCACCACCTATTCTTACGATGAGAACGGTACGCCGACACAATATGTACAACCACCGGAAGCGTTGCCGACCGTGCTGTCACTCGACCGTGCAGGCGGAGCGCTCACTCAACACGCGCGAGCCGAATTCGACCTGGCCTCTGTGCCCCCCGTCCGGTTCGTCATCGTTGCAGAGGGGAACGCTGTTCGCAAGGTCGTCTGCACCGCTCACCACGTGGCGCTGGACGGCTGGTCAATCTCCGTGCTGTCCAGCGAATACGAATCGCTTGTCGCCGCCGCCAGCGAGGCCGCAGCGCCAGCACTCTCACCCGTCAGGAGACAACCTCTGGACATTGTCGTTGAGCAACTGGAACCAAAGGCTGTCCGCCGGAGTACGCGCGCTCTCGACTACTGGCAGGAAATCGTCAGTTCCACACAGTGCGCCCTCCCGGCCTCCGACAGTAGCTGGCGTACCCACTTCAGAGTCTCGCTCACCACCGGATCAGCTCTCCGTGCAACGCAGTTACTCGCGGAGCGCTGGAATCTCCCGGCCTCGGCAGTGGTGTTGGCTGCCTTCGGTATGCAGGTCCGCCGGTACACCACCCTTTCGCGTTTTGTCGTGTTGTCACCATGCGCGAACCGCTTCTCTCCGGCAGACGAGTCCCTGGTGACGTGCCTGCACCAGGTCGCTGCCATTCGCCTTGACACGTCCAAGTCGCCCACGCTTCCAGAGTTCGCCGCCCAGGCGGCCCGGGCGGCGATGGTCGCCGGTCTGCACGCCAGTTATGACTGCTTCGAGTGGTATCGGCTGCTGGCATCCCACGGCTACCTCGACAAGTTCCGGATCGACAGCTGGCTGGCGTACAACTACCTCTCGCACAAGATCCCGCGGACGGCTGCGTACGACGAATCCATACGGGAATGGCATTATCACGAGTTGAGAACGAGCGACCCGAAGCCATATCTGGGCCTGTATCTCCTTGTCACCTCAGGAAGGGGCGGATTGCAGCTGACGTTGAGCAGCAACAGCGCCATACTCAATCCCGCGGATGCCGAGCCATTTCTTACCGCCATCGAAAATCTGCTGAAACAGGCAGCAAAGGACAACACATGACCATCGAACCGTGGGACCCACACTTCGAAGCCATCCTCAGAACGTATCTGCCCGAGCTGCCACCTGCGGATCCCCTGCCAGAAAACGTCCGACTGGCCAATCTCGGACTGGACTCGTTGCGAACACTCGGATTGATCCTCGATATACAGGAGCAGTACCAGGTGACCTTTACCGATGACGAGCTCAACCCCGACACGTTCGCAACGAGTGCATCCCTCTGGGGCGCACTCGCGAAGCTGACGGCAGAGCCTCGATAGCTGGACCAGGGTGCGGTCGTCGGCAAGTCCTAGTAAGCCTCTATTAGTTCGTCACGGTGCTTTTGGGCTGGTGAGGCGGAGTTCGACGAGGAAGCGGGGGCGGCGGTGACCAGGGTCATGTGGCGGCGCCAGCCGAGCCAGCTGCGGGCCTTCGAAGTTGATGAGTCCGAGGCTGGTCTTGGGTTCGCGGTGGTCGTGCTCGATCCGCTAGCGACTGGCGCCGCCAGCATCAAGCACGTTCACGCTGGTTCCACAAACGCACCAGACTCGCTCGCAACATCGAGAACACCCAGGTCAGCTAGCGGATGACTGCTGCCGTACTAGGTCAAATCCTGAGAGTACGTCTTTCGCAGCACGTGCTTGAGCACCTTGCCCGTAGGCCCCGTGGGCATTGCTTCAAGGTGGACGAACCTGCTCGGTACCGCGTACGGGCTGAGTCGTTCCCGGCAGTGAACCATTAGTTCACGCTGGATATCTTCGGCATTCGCTGACCAGGATTGGTCAACCACGACCGCGGCGACCACCCTTTCGCCGAGAAGGCGGGAGGGTGTACCGAAGACGGCAGCCTCCACCACCAGTTCGTGGGCGCGCAAACACGTCTCGATCTCGATGCTGGCGATCTTCTGCCCGACACTGTTAATAATGTCCCTGGCGCGATCCACAAGGTACACATAACCGTCCGAGTCGACCCAGGCGATGTCTCCGGTGCGAACCCAATCGCCGCGGAACACCGCCGCGGTCGCAGCAGGATCGCCGACATAGAACCGGGCCTGGCCGCCGAGTCGACTGATCCAGAGATCACCCTTGTGCCCGCACGGCACTGGCGCACCGTCATCACCCCTGATGCTGACGCGGGTACCGGGCTCCGGGGTGCCCAGAGCCCCCGGGGGATTCGGATGGACACCTCGGATCCGCGCAGCTCCAGCCTCGGTCAGACCGTACATGTTCATCACTTGCGCGTTGGGGAAGACTTCGGTGAGCGAGTTGAGCACATCGTCGTCAGCAGGAGATGATCCCACGCTGACCCATTCGACGGATGGCAGAGCCGCGTTTGCACCGGTGCACGCTCGAACCAGACGCCGTGCCGTGAATGGAACCAGACCCACGAACGTGGCCGAGTATTTCTCGACCGCGGAACGAATAGCGTTCGGACTCGTGTTCGGCAGATAGACGTTCGTGAGTCGGCTGGCCCGCAGGGCTTCCCACAACACGCGCTGGGCCGCCTGTGTGCCCAGCGGGATGTGGTGCACCAGAACAGACCGGCGCGGCGAGTTCGAGACCGGGGAGCGGACTTCCTGCCGAAGGCCATCGACGAAGTCCGCTCGGGGGCAACCCACCGCCATCCGTCTTCCGGTGGTGCCCGACGTGAACAGGAGCTCCACGACCTCGGGGAGTTCGGCCTCCTCGGTCATCGCGGTACCGGAAACCGCCGTCCCGGTCACCGTGTCGGTCAACTCGAGGCGCCTACTGAGGCCCGACGTGACCTCGCGAGCACGCGCTCCGCTGAACACACACAGAGACGTGGCTGTCAGTTCCGCGGACCTCTCGAGCGAGGCCCGCCCCTCCTCAGGACGCGCGGTCACGACGGTCGCCCCAGCGGCCAGCACGGCGACATAGGCGATGGCGTACTCAAGCCACATCTCACGATCGACCACGATCATCACGCGGTCGTTCAACCGGACTCCACATTGCTCCCTCAGCACCCCGGCCAGCGCGCGCGACGAGCGCGCCCACTCCTCGTAACTGAGCGACTTGCCCGTCACGGACCGGAAAGGGATGTCGCCGGGTGTCCCCTCCGCACGGTCACAAAGGACATTCAGCACGGCCACTCCGGCGGTAGGATAACGATGGTCATCACAAACATATGCGGCGTGATGAGCGGTGTCAACGGTACACGGTCCCGATATGTTGATTAGATTTCCTTCATTCCATTTGACTCATTCGAAGAGTCGGAAATCGTTGCCGAAATGACCATGTTAGACTGCGCGCATGGATGATCTGTCAATCATTTCCTGGCTGGACTCGCTCGCCGAGCGAACTCCCGCCCCTGGTGGCGGCGCTGCCGCCGCGGTGAACGCGGCGATGTCCGCGGCCCTCATTGGCATGGTAGCCAGCTACACCACTGGCAAGAAGTGGGCCGATCGGGAAACGCGGATGCGCGAGTTGAATCAGGAAGCGGAGCAGCTGCGGAAGGAGGCGCTCCGGCTCGCCGAGGAAGACCAGCATGCATTCGCCAAAGTCGGCGCGGCGTATGGAATGCCGAGGGAGACCGACGAGCAGAAGAGCGACCGCCGCGAGGCTATCCAATCGGCGCTCATCGGGGCGGCCGAGCCGCCTGTCGCGATCGCGGTCCTCAGCAGGAGGCTGGTCGAGCTGGCGGGCGAACTGGTCGATGGCGGCAACCCCAACGTGGTCTCGGACGTCGCCGTGGCCGCGAGCAACGCCCACGCGGCGCTTCAGGCCGCCGTGGTGAACATCGAGATCAACGCGGCGAGCATCAAGGACGAGGACGTGGTGCGAGGGCTGCGGTCAACGGTGGAGGGATGCACGGCGACGTTCGCCGCCGCCGAGGACGTGGTGCGACGGGTGCGTGCGGTGATCAGCGCATGACCGAGACCAGGACGCTCAGCGGCAAGGATCTGGCCGCCGACATTCGCAGTCAGGTGGCCGCGGATGTCAAGGCGCTTCGCGAGCACGGCGTCGAGCCCACACTGGCGATCGTCTTCGCCACCAGCGATGGCGGGACCCGTTGGTACGTCAGCTCGATCGTTAAGGCGGCGGAGAAGGCCGGCCTCAGGGCCATCGAGCGGCAACTCCCAGACGACAGCACCACGGCGGATATCGCGGCAGAACTGCAGCGACTCGCCAACGACGACACCGTGCACGGCATCATCCTGCAGACGCCCCTGCCCGTCGGTGTCGACGGTGGTGCCCTCGCCGCCCTCATTCCTTTCGGCAAAGACATCGACGGCATCAACCCGCTCAGCGCGGGGCGCCTGGTGATCGGGGAAAGTGGTTTCGCACCCGCGACTGCGGCCGCCGTAATGGAACTGCTGCGCTTCCACCAAGTGCCGCTGGTTGGTCGGCACGCGGTGGTTGTCGGCCGCAGTGCCGTGGTCGGCAAGCCAGTGGCACAGCTCCTGCTCCGTGAGGACGCTACGGTGACGGTCTGCCACTCCAAGACCGCAGACCTTCCCGAGGTCACGAGAGAGGCCGACGTCCTGGTCGTGGCAATTGGGCGTGCGCGGTTCATCACCGGTCGCCACGTCGGTGCGGCCACCACGGTCATCGATGTCGGCACCAACACCGACGACGCGGGGAACCTCGTCGGTGACGTGGATGCCGGGAGCGTCGTCGGCGTGGCAGCGGCCTTGACACCGGTACCTGGCGGGGTCGGTCCGGTGACGACGGCGTTGCTGCTCCAGCACGTCATAGCAGCGGCTCGTGCCGTCGGGTGAGCCGGGTAAGCCGGGTAAGCCCGGTCATGCGCCGGCGAGCGCAGCCACCTGCGCGGGTGACAGCCAACCGCGTTGTTCCACGGCCGCGACGGCGCTCGGGCGGGTCAGCCAGTCCCAGGTATCTGCCGCGGTCTGCAGCCCGGTCCTACCGAGTCCCTCGGGTACCACGTCACCTTCTTGGGCGTAGATGTCGAAATCCATCCCGTTCTCCGGGATCCACAACGGAATGTCCGTCCATGGCGTGCAGTGCGGATGCAACACGTCGTCCGCCACCCAGGTGATCGGCCGGGAGCACCCCACTGCGGAAGCGCCCGCAGCCAACAACGCCCCGAAGGTGGCCGAGCCCGCAGGGGTGGAGGTGAGCGACCGGGTCCCCAAGCAGTCCTGGGCCGCCAGAGCCAGGATCGTCTCGGCCGCGTCCCGGACATCCACGTAGCGGATCGGCCGACCCGGTCGCCCCGGCGCCACGACCGGTAGCCCCGATGCCAGGTTCTGGAGCCAGTAGGGCAGGCGGCCGCAGTACTCGCGGGGGCCCAGTACGAGCCCCAGCCGGACGACCAGTCCTCGCTGCCCGCAACGGTGGACAAACCGCTCCGCGTCCCGCTTGCGCGCCGCGTAGTGGTCCCCGTCGCCGGTGGCGGTGCTTGCCACCACAGTGGAGACGTAGCAGTACCGACCGATGGCGTTGCCCAGCACTGACACGCTCCGTTCGACCACGGCCGGGTTTCCGGCCCACGTGTCGAGTACGAGGTCCCAATGCTCGTCAGCCAGTCCCTGGACATCGCGGTCCCGCTCGCGATCACCTCGGCGCCAGGCGACACCGGGAACATCCGGAGCCGCCGGATCTCGGTTGAAGACCGTGACTCGCCAACCAAGGCCCGAAGCCGTGCACACTAGGTGATGTCCGACGAACCTCCCACCGCCCAGGACCAACACACGCACCGTCATCCCGCTCCCCTGGCCGCCACCGGCCACGTCAACGGGCACAACCTGGCGTCGGTGTAGTCGGGGACGCCGTCTCGGCGGCGGACGAAGGCGTCATGCACGTACTCGTCGGTCGCCGACCGCTGCTCGTATCGGTTGTCACCCGGCTGGAGGTGGATGCTGATGCCATCCCGGGTCCGAGCGGACGTGTTGGCTCCGCTGCCATGCAGGGTCAGGCAGTGGTGGAAGGTGACCTGTCCGGCACGGATCGCGCCGGTGACAGGATCGTCGTGGATCCCGGACGCGGCCAACCACCGCCGCATTCGCTCCTGCCCGGTGGCCGTGAAGTTCTGCTCGTCGCGCAGGGCGCGGACCTCGGGATGGTCCGGCCAGCGATGGCTGGCGCTGTAGTAGCGGATCGGCCCCATGTCCACAGAGGTGTCCTGCAACGGCACCCACGCCGTCAACATCTGGCGGCTCGAGCATGTCCGCCAGTAGGCGGCGTCGCAGTGCACGCCCACAGTCGCATAGCGGGAGTGATCGCCTGGTGACTTCCTGATCATCGCCGTGTTGAAGATGCGCAGTGTCCGCGCTCCGCTCAGTTCGGCCGCGATCTCGTGAATGCGTGGCGTCATCACCAGGTCGTACACCGCCTGGTACTGGAGGGCGAAGTACTGGTTCAGGCGGGGTGGGCGCGGGAGTGAGCCGTCCCAGGCCAGGAACTCCCTCAGGACGTCTGGAAAGGGCCCGTCCCGCTCCGCGGTGTCCAACTGGTCGCACAGGCTCCGCACACGCCGCAATGCGTCCGGCGGCACGATGATGTCAGAGACCCACCAGCCGAAGCGCTGGTAGTGCTCGGCGGGTGTCGAGCCGTCGAGGGGGCGTAGGTAGTGGTCACCGTCGTGGTGCGTTGACAACGGCAGTCATCCCTTCGGTCCATCAACGAAGTCACTGGCAAAGCGCTCGATGAGGGCGCGCACGGGCCGCCGGGGCAAGGCCGCCGCGTTGAACTGCAGGTATCCGGTGCCGTCCAGCAGGTCGTCTACGACCAGCGAGGGCACGATCTGTCCGGACAGGACGCGGCGCTGTTCGGAGTCGGTCACTGGTAGCCGGTGACCCGGCGTGAGCGGGAGGACCGCAGTCCGCGTCCCGGGAAAGACCTCGGCCAGACCGGGGACACCGGCGAAGACGGGTCCCCGCGCCCATACGTCGTAAAGCTCCTGGGGACAAGTCATCGGGCCGACGAGGTCGGCCATCTCCGACCAGGACAGGGCCGGCGCGACAGGACACAGCGGAGAACGGTTCCCGGCGTCCGGCCGGTTGCTGGCGATGGCGAGCGACAGGTCGGAGAAGTAGCCGAGGGTGTCGTCTGTTGGCCGCAGGTCGAGGCGGCTGGTGGCGAAGGCGGTGATCAGCTGCGTCCGTCCGAACTGCGCCGCGGCGGCCGTGAGGTATGCCTCCAGGAATCGGAGGAACGGAGTCGACCCGTCCGAAGGCGCTCGCTGCCGCCAGCGGTCCATGGCGTCGCGGCCGATGACGAACGGTATGCACCGCGGGTCCAGCGCGGTCATTTCCGGCTCGAGTGTCTGCCGGGTGCGTACGGCGTCGGCCACCGCGGTCCGGATAGAGGGGGCCCAGGACACACCGCACCGGCTGGCGCGTTCGGCACGAGCCGCCTCGACGAATTCGATGTACTGGCCGGGGGGTCCGGTGCTCCCGGGTTCGGCGTACTCGCGCGCAAGCAGACTCAGGAACGTGCGCATCGACACGCCGTCCCAGATCAGGTGAGAGAAGGCGAAGGAAATGATGTGCGCGTCGGGACCCAGCGCGACCACGGAGACCCGCCACAGGGGCGCGCGGCCAAGGTCGAAGTGCTGCCATTCCTGCACTGTTAGGAGTGCATCCGGGTCGGGGCACCGCGGCACGAGATCGAGCGGTAGGTCAAGGTCGTCGCGCACGCGCATCGAGGCGGTCGTCGTAGTGTCCAGCTCAGCGCGGAGCACTCCATGCCGCTGGACGAGCAGGGCGAGGGCGGCGGCGAACCGGTCGATCTCGAACGGACCGTCCACCCGCAGTGCCAGGAACGGGTTGCGGAACGGCACCGCCCGGTCTGCGGTCTGAAACGCCAGGTTCGCGAGCATGTACTCCTGCTGCGGTGCCAGCGGCCATCGGGTTGTGGTCATACCAGCCTGACCGGTAACGCGTGCACGCCGTAGATCAGCACCTTTGTCCGGTACTCCATCTCGTCGTCGCCTGCCGCCAAGGACAGCTGCGGGAACGTGCGGACCAAGTGATCAAACGCCACCCGCATCTCCAGTTGCGCAAGTGCGGCGCCCAGGCACAGGTGCGGACCGTGTCCGAATGCGAGGTGCGGCCGCCGGGGACGCTCCATGTCGAACTCATTGGGCCGTTCGAAGATCCGCTCATCACGGTTGGCCACGGTGAGCAGCACCATCACCCCATCACCGGCGCGGATGTGGGCTCCGGCGAGATCAATGTCCACGGTGGCAACCCGGGACATCGTCTGCGCAACGGTGAGGAACCGCAATAGCTCCTCGACGGCGCGGTTGACGAGTTGTGGCCGTCGACAGAGCAGCTCCCACTGAGCCGGGTGCTTAAGCAGCGAGTACAGCCCGATGCCGATCGCGTTCACCGTGGTGACGTGACCGGCCACCAGCAGCAGCCGGCACAGGTCGACCAACGTCTCGGGGTCCATACCGTGGCTCTGGCTCGCCATGGCCAACCGGCCCACCACCGAGTCGGACGGCCGGCGCAGTTCTCGTTCGACGACCAACCGCATGTAGCTGCCGAGGTCATCAACGGCCGCGTCCACCTCGGCGTCGCTGGCCGTGGCGCTCAACGTGCGCGCGCCCATCGATTGCAGCAACTCGTGGTCCTCGTCAGGAACGGCCAGCAGACGGCAGATCACAGTCGATGGCAGCGGCATGGCGAAGGTCGACATGAACTCAGCAGTGCACTCACGCTCCATGGCGCCGCTGAGATCGCGGACGATCTGCTCCACGACCGGCCGCAGGCGCGCGATCGCCCTGCCACGGAACTCCTCGGCCAGAAAACGCCGTAGGAAGGTGTGCCGGGGCGGGTCATCGCGAATCAGCGAACTCGGCGAGCGGCGCACGGGGAAACCGGGTTTCCTGGCGTCTGAGCTGAACCGTGTGTCTGCCAGGACTCTCCTGGCCTCGTCGTACCTGGTGACGAGCCAGACCTGCCGACCGTCGGCGAGGCCCGCCCGGACGATCGGCCCCTCCTGCGCCATGGCGAAGTAGTCCGACGGTGGATGCAGGGGGTGTTCTCGTGTACCGGGGTAGGTGTAGGTCATGTCGAGCCACTGCATTCAGGGAGAAGGTCGAGATCCTTAAACCAGGTGAGCAGGTCACCGGCAACCTCGGTGACGGAGTCGGAGATCAGAAAGTGGCCGCCGTCCAGCCTGCGTACGACAACTGGCCGGGTGCTGTGGGCGGTCCATGCGAGCAGGTCGGCGTAGCGGACCGAGCGGTCCTGGAGTCCGCCCAGGACCAGCATGGGAACATCCACGGTACCGGGCGCCCGGTCACCGTAGTCCTCGAACGCCTCGATGTCAGCTCGTAGGACGGGGAGCACGAATTCACGCACCTCCGGATCGGTTGCCAGCGCGGACACCTGACCCGGATACCGCTCTCGCAAGGCAGTGGAGAACTCGTCGTCGGCCAGATGCGCGAACCTGCCGACGGATGCGATCCGGTTCGGCGCGGCCGCTGACAGGACAACCAGCGCGCTGGGTCGCCGGCCGATCGCGCTGGCCTGCCGGGAGAACTCAAAGGCCACCAACGCGCCGAGGCTCGCACCGAGCACGACGTATCCCGGTCGCAGTGCACACCCGATCCGGTACAGGCTCTCTCCGGCCAGATCGGGCACCGTGTTCAGCAGTGGCTCGCCAGACCGCAGGTGATGCCCTGGGTAGTCGACGAGCATCGGGTCCAAGCCCCGAAGCAGCGGAACGAGAGGAGTGAAGGCGTGCGAACTCCCGCCCGCGAAGGGAAACAGCACCATCTGCCGCGGCGGCATCAGTCCATCGCCCGCGCGGTACCGGCTTCCAGGGTCCTGGCCAGTTCGGCGAGAGTGGCGGTGCCCAGGACGACCGCGGGCGCGATTCGCTGACCGAACTCCTTGGAGACGCGGCCTACCACCTGGGTCGCGTACAGCGAGTCGCCGCCGAGGCCGACGAAGGTGTCGTCACGAGAAACAGTGTCCAAACGCAGCACGTTCGCCCAGATCTGTCCCAGGCGCCGTTCAACGTCTCCCTCTAGGCCGACAAGTTCGAGGGTCGCCGGTTGTCCGGGGTCCGTTTGTTCGTCGTCGAGCACATGGCCAGCGACGACGAGTCCCGTGCGGGCTTCCCGGACATCACGCGCCGTCACGAGAACGCACGGTTCGCCAAGTTGGACGGCCCGTTTGAGTGCCGACACCGCGAGGTCGTCGGTTATCCCACCGTCATCTACGGGATATCCGTCAGAGCAGGACCGCTCCTGGCTACCGTCCTTGACCACGACCACCTTGCCGATGTGCTCGGCACGGGACATGTACAGAAACGCCTCGGTAACCGACTCCTCCGGAAAGGTCCGGTACGGCAGTGGCCGGATCGCTGACTCACGCAACAGGTCACTCACCTCGTCCAAGGTGGACTCATAGCGAGGCGATTCGACGTCCGGGTAGTACGCGGCGAACGTGGTACCCCGGCTGAACAACTCCATGTCGAGCGGTCGGCCGGACAGGATGTCCCGCCGACCCATCTCCACGAACCGTCCGCCAGCACGCAGGCAACGCAGGCCCGCTTCGATGAACTCGCCACCCAACGAGTTGAGGACGATGTCCACGCCGCCTCGGTCGATCACCTCGCGTTCGAAGTCGAGGCTGCGGGAGTCGAAGACCTCTGCCACACCCATCGCTAGCGCGAGTTCTCGTTTCTCCGGCGTGCTCGCGGTTCCGAAGACCGTGAGGCCGAGGTGGCGGGCTATCTGCGCTGCTGCCGAACCCACGCCGCCGGTGACGGCGTGGACGAGGACAGTCTCCCCCGGGCGGGCTCTGGCCAGATCCACCATGCAGTCGTACGCGGTGGTGAAGGCGACCGGGATCGTGGCCGACTGCTCGAAGTTGAGCCCGCGCGGGATCTGCCGGACCAACCGCGCCGGCATAGTGACGAAGTCGTCGAAGCATGCCTCACCGAGTCCGAAGACGGCATCACCGACACGGAGCGACTCGACCTGTGCGCCCACCACGACCACGACGCCCGCGCATTCGAGGCCGAACCGATATCCTTCAGGATGGTCAAGTAGGCCCGCAGCGATGAGGGCCTCCTTGAAGTTCAGGCCGGTCGCCCGGACCTCGACGATCACTTCGCCGGGGGCGCACGTCGGCTGAGGCGCTGCCTCGAACCTCAGCGAGTTCACATCACCGGGGATCCGCTGGCGCAGGGTCCGGGACCGGCCGCCTGGCACGGCCGGGCCAGCAAGTCGGCCGGGCTCGATCCGTCGCAGTTGGTAACCCCGCACCTCGAGGAGCGGTTCTCCGATCGGCGTAAGGCACTCGACGTCCAGGCTGATTACGTCCGCCGCCGGGCTCCTCGTGCTGATGAGGCTGCGCACGTCACGGGGCAGTGGCCGCCACACGACTATGCGTTCATAGGACATCGGCACGTACTGGTCGTCGAGATCGGTGAGGCTGGCACCGAGGGCGTTGTCGAGCAGCGCTGGATGCAGCGGATGGGCCGGCAAATCCGCATCGAACGCCTCGGCGAGCACGGAGCGGGCCTCGATCCGGCCATCCTGTGCCGGTCGCGTGCCACCGGCGCAGTCCCAGCGCGGCCCGAACCGTACCAGCCGCGTGCCGGACGCGGTCGGCTCGTCCTGGCGGGCTTCATCGCCGTCCGGCCACGGAGATGGCGGTTGCCGCTCGACGGAGGCCAGTGGTTCCGCCATGGCGACAGTGCACGTCGCGGTCGTCAGGGGGGCCGAGCCGGCTTCTGCGCAGCGCACCGTCACCGCCCAGTCCGGCTTCCTGGCCACGAACTCGATGTCAATGGCGAGTTCCGCGTCCGCAGAACCACCGGTGGGGCGGAGCAGGTCGAGTCCGCGAAGTTCCACGAACTCCAGACCGAGGAGCTCCCGCGCCGCGCGGTAGACCAATTCGATGATCCCGGTGCCGGGCAGGATCGGCTGCCCGTCGACGACGTGCTCCTGTCGGCGCCAGTCGGCGGCGGGCATCGACGTGTGCCAGACCCTGAGCGAGCCGTCGTCAGTCGGCTTCGCCTTGCGCGCCGCGTTGACTGCCATGCCTGATTCGGTGAGCGCGTCGTAGCCGAGACTGACGACCCGCGGACCCCGGGCGGTCGCCTGCTCCGCCCAAGCGTCGAGGTAAGCGTTGGCCGAACTGTAGTCGGCGTGCCCTATTCCGCCGATCCGGGATGACATGGACGAGCACAGCGCAATCCAGCGGGTGGCGTCATCGGCGACAACGTGCTTCAACACTTGAGTTCCGTCCACCTTCGGGGACACGACCGAGGTCACGTGATCGGTGTCCAGTGCCGAGACAAGCATGCCGCTCGCGACACCGGCCGCGTGCACGATTCCGTCGAAGGGGCCGAAGCGGTCACGGAGTTCACGCATCCCGGCTTCGTCTCGAACATCCACGTCGACCACCTCCACCACCAGTCCCTGCCGGCGCAGCCTCCGCAATCGCTGCTCGAGCATGTCGTCGTCGCGTACGGAGCCTGCCGGTCGCGGTCGTCGCGTCAGCACCAGCCGGACTGCGGACGTGGCAGCCATGGCGTCGGCCAGGGCCAGTCCGATGCCCCCCGTGCCGCCGGTGATCAGGTATGTGCTCCCGCTGCGCCACGGCTCAGGACCGAGAGGAGCCTCGATCCGTTCGTAGGTTCGGCGGCAACGACGGCCGTTGACGTAGGCGATGTCCCCGTCGGCCTCGAACGCGCCCAACTCGTCCTCGACCAGTGACGCCGACGGTTCCCCGCGTACCAGGGAGACTTCCAGGTCCGGGTACTCCTGGGGCAGGACACGACAAGGGCCCACGACCAACTCCAGCTCCGGATCCGTCGTGCCCTCCTCCGCAGGCATGACAACCAGTAGCGGTGTGTGCCGCCCCGCCCGCATCTCGGCGACCGCGGCACCGGCCCGCAGCAACGGCCAGAAGTTGTCGGTCAGCACTGTCTCGGTTGGCCGGGAACCGGCGGGTACAGCACGCGCGACGAAGACCACCGCGTCGGCGGTCCGCACGGCGTCTTCTGCTGCTGTAAGCCGCTCTCTGACGGTGGCATCGTCGCAGGTGGGCACGTTGATTACCGTCACCTCGGCATCGAGGTCTTCCGCCCACGCGGCGGATCCCGTCGTGATCACCACGCACTTTTCCGGTGTGTTCGCGGTGGCTGTGACGGGTGCGACGGCCCAGCGCGGCGCCCATATCCAAGGCTGCTCGACCAGCCGCGGTAACGCGGGCTCGGGCGAGCGGCCGGTGGTGGTCCAGGGGGTGCTGCGCTGGTGCTTGCGCCCTGGCAGTCGTACCGATCTCGGGGACAGGGACGAGAGGCCGTGGCCCCAGTGCACCCGTGCTCCCAGTTCCCAGGCATGACCGACCACCTCGGCGATGCTGGCTGGCTCTGGATGTCCCTTGCGCCACAACGCCAGCACCGGCAAGTTGATCCCGTCGTCCAACTGGCGGAACATGCCTGTCGTGGCCCGGCCGGGGCCGACCTCCAAGACGACGGCGCGTCCCTGCGCGAGCACCGCCTCGGCCGCGGCCATGAACCGGACCGGCTGCCGCAAGTGTGCCGTCCAATACCCGGGCTCGGTGAGCGCATCCGAGCACTCGAAGGCGCCCAGCAGGGTGGACGCCATCGGGATAGTGGGCCGACCGAACCGAAGTCGTTCGACGACGGCGGTGAACTCGCCCAGGACACCGTCCACCAGCCGCGAGTGTGCGGCGACGGACGTACCCAGCACCCGGTTGAGCAGGTCGTCGGAGACGAGCTTCTCTTCGAACCGGGCGATCGCATCCACGGTTCCCGACACCACACACTGGCCCGGTGCGTTGATGGCGGCGAGGTCGAGGTCATCCGGGAGAACAGCGATCAGTTCTTCTTCGGCCAGTCCGACCGCCATCATCGCGCCGGCGGGAACCTCGTGCTCCATCAACCGTCCGCGGGTGGCCACCAGTCGACTCGCGTCGGCAAGGCTGAGGATGCCGGAGAGCACGGCGGCGGGGTACTCCCCCGCGCTGTGGCCGATCATGGCCGATGGCGACAGTCCCGCCTCGATCAGGGCGCGGCCGAGGCTGTACTCGAACACAAATAGGGCTTCCTGGGCACGTTGTGCCCGGTGGATGCGTGCGGCAGCCACTGGTAGCTCCCCGGGCGCCGGGAACATCACGGTTCTGATGTCGAACCCCGTGATGTCCTGGAGAGTCGCCGCACACTCGTCAACAGCGCCAGCGAAGACGGGGTCATTGTGGTAAAGGGCCTCCCCCGCTCCGGCGTACTGGTCACCCTGACCGGGAAAGGCCAGCACCACGGGTAGGTCCGGCGACTCCGGCAGCACGTCCTCCGCGCGGCTGTGCCGTAGCTGTGTGCTCAGATCGGCGACATCGGCGGCTGCCCAGGACGCGCGCAACCGCTCCGACACCCGGCCGAGGTTCAACGTGCGCGATACGTCCTCGATCCGCAGGGACGGGTTGCGGTCCAGATGGTCGGCGAGGCGACGCCGCAGCTCCCGCAGGCGTGCCGAGGTCTGCGCCGACAGCACCACGGGAAGCGGGCGGTCGGCAGCCTTGGCCGTCCGTTCCACCGTCGGCGCTTGCTCCAGCACAGCGTGCACGTTGGTGCCACCGACACCGAAGGCACTGACACCGGCACGGCGATGCCCCACCCAGGGGGTGTTCACCGTCGGCACGTAGAACGGCCCGTCGTGCCAGGAGATCCGAGAACTGGGCACCTCGAAGTTGACACACCGGGGGATCACGGCACGCTCGACGACCAGGGCGGCCCTGATTAGGCCGATGATCCCCGCGGCAGGTCCGAGGTGCCCGATCTGGGACTTCGCGGTGCCGAGCGCGCACGTGCGAGACCCACCGGGCAAGTTGAACGCCTGGTTCAGGGCCTGGATCTCGATCGGGTCGCCCAGCGGCGTGCCGGTGCCGTGTGCCTCCACGTATCCGATCGACGCAGGGTCGACGTCGGCTAGGTGCAGGGCGTCGGCGATCGCGGCGGCCTGCCCGGAAACACTCGGCGCGGTGTACGACACCTTGTCGTTGCCATCGTTGTTGCATGCCGTCGACCGGATGATCGCGATGATCCGGTCGCCGTCACGCGCCGCGGCATTGAGCGACTTGAGCAGCACCGCGCCGCCGCCATTGCCGAACACCGACCCATCGGCCCGCTCGTCGAACGGACGCAGCCGTCCCGCAGCGGAGCAGATCGATCCTTCCTCGTAGTGGTAACCACTCACCTGCGGGGTGTGCACGTTGACCGCCCCGGCGAGCGCGACCTCGACCTCGCCGGCCGCGATACCGCGGCATGCCAGGTGCACCGCCATGAGGCCGGTGGAACAGGCGGTCTGCACGTTCAAGCTCGGTCCGGTCAACCCAAGTCGGTAGGACACCCGGGTAGCCAGGAAGTCGCCGTAGTTGCCGATGTCCGACTGCAGTCCGTGGATGGAACCGTCGAGCCAATCCTCGTCCGCGAAGCCGCTTTCGACATAGCGCAGATAGCCGTGCCTGCCACCGCCGCCGAGGACCGCGATGTGTCCACCAGCGGCTTGGGGTGTGATGCCTGCGTCCTCCATCGCCGCCCAGCACAGCTCCAGGAAGACCCTGTGCTGCGGGTCCATCGCCGCAGCCTCGCTGGGTGAGATCCCGAAGAACTCGGCGTCAATGCCGCCTGGACAGTCCACGAGACTGGTCACGGGCCGATAGGAAGCCTGCCGGGCCAGCCCTTCGGGAACGCCGGCCAGCTTGAGGTCGGCCGGAAGCAGCCGGGTGAGCAGCTCATAACCACCGAGCATGTCCTGCCAGTGCGTGTCATAATCGTTTGCGCCGGGTAGACGGCACGCCATGCCGACGATGGCTACGGCACTTGTCCCTAGCCGGTTGGCTCTGTTCGGGGTCTGCTTGGCGTTAGTGGGCACTTCGGTCGATATCAACGGCGGTCCCTCCGGGACGGTTCAGCGAGCGGACGAACCCGGTGAACGAGGAGACGGTCGGGTACTGGAGCAGGTGGCGGAGATCGAACGGGACGGCGATCGACCCCCGCAGCTTGAGGAACAGGTCCAGCAGCAGCAGCGACGATCCACCCGCCGCGAAGAACGTCATGTCGACCGCGGTCTGGCGCCGGCCGAGAACCTCCGACCACGCCTGGAGCACCGTCCGCTCCAGCGGCGAGCGCCCGGCTGCGGATCGGCTGCGCACGGGCCGGACCGAGTTACCAGGACTGCTCGCCTTGCCGCGCCGGTCCGCCGCAATAGCCGGAACGATCTCGACAATGGCCGGGATCGCATACGCCGGCAGGTGGTTCGCGAGGTGGGCGCGAACCACCTGCTCGGCCAGCAGCGCGCCTGCCCGAGGTTGCACCACAGCGCGCAGCTGAATCCCTTGGTCGCCTTCGGCTGCGTGCACGACGCAATCGGCCACCGCGTCGAGGGCCCGGACCGCGCGTTCAATCTCCACCATGTCCACGCGGAATCCACGGACCTTAATCTGTGCATCGCCCCTGCCGTGGAACTCGATCCCGTCCACATGCAAACGGGCCAGGTCCCCCGTCCGGTACGTACGGATTCCATCCGCCGCCGTGAATCCATCGCTCGTCGTCACCTGAGTCGAACCGGGGTCAAGGTAGCCGAGTGCGACCGCCGGACCGAAGACGAGAAGCTCGCCCGCCGTGTCAGCGGACCGCGACGTTGACACGACCCGGACTGTGACGTTGTCAATGGGCAGGCCGATCCCGGGGGTGTCTGGCCACCGGTGTGGGTCGTCCCCGAGATCCGCCTCCGTCACCACGTGCGTCTCCGTGGGTCCGTATTGGTTGACAAGCCGGAAACCGGCCGCGGACCCGAACGCGCGAAGCGTGTCGTCCACGAGCAGCCGTTCACCGGCCGCGATGATCCACCGCAGCGCGGGGATCTCACCCAGTTCCCGCGAAGCCCGAGCGAGCTGCCGGAGGATCAGCGGTGGGGTGAACAGCACGTCGACGGACCGCATGCGCAGCAGCCGCAGCGTGGCCTGCGGATCCACTTTGACCTCCGAGGGCACGACCACCAGGCAACCGCCGCTGACCAGGCACGACAGGAACTCCTGCAGGGACACGTCAAAGCCGACGGCCGCGAACAGAGCCGTCCGACCGGATCCGTCCGGACCGAAGCGCCGCACCTGCCAGGCCACCAGGTTGGCGACGGCCTCGAAAGGCATCGCCACGCCCTTCGGGACTCCCGTGGTTCCCGAGGTGAACAACAGGTACGCTTCGCCGTGCGGATCGAGGCGGTCCGCAGCGCCTGGCGTCGAGCCACGTTTGGCGATGCGCGCCGGAGTCACGGTCACGTCGGTCCCGTTCACGGCGACGTGGGCGGTCGGCGCGGCAAGCTCAGACAGGAGATTCCTGCGTCGCGACGGCAGATCGGCGTCGACGGGCACGATGCTCGCGCCGCGCAGCCACGTAGCCAGTGCCACGGTGACCATGCCGATCCCCCGGTGGCACTCGACCACTACCCGCGTTCCCCGGCCAACGCCGACGTCAGCCAGACGGGCTGCCAGTTCGGTCGCTTCGTTCCAGAGCTGGGCGTAAGTCCGGCAGTCCGCGCCCTCGAGCACCGCCGCCCTGTCAGGATCGCGCTCGACGTGGTCGCGGATCGCGGCTAGGAGCGCATCCCAGTCGACCGACCGTCGTGCACCGCTCAGCTCGGTGACCGCGACCGGGGCCGGTGCGGTGCGCACCGCCTGCACGTCGACGCGCGCGTCAGCCGATGCACACAACGACCCGCACAGTGCGGTGAAGGCATGGGCGTACCGGTGCTCCAGCCCGTCCTCGACACCCGCCCGTGCCACCAGGACGAGTTCGGCGGCACCGTGCCCGACCTCGCGGTTGACCGTGACGAGGAGGGGAAACTCCGTTTGCTCTTCGTACCAGGCGCTCTGGACCGACACCCCGATCGATTCCAGCTCCGTGTAGGACCGGAAGTGGGTGTAGTTGAACGCGATGTCGACGATGTGGCCCCCCGCCAACGCATGCAGCTCCGAAATGGGGAACCTACGAAAGGGCGCAGTGACCGTCTCGTCGTCGAACGTGCGCTGGATCGCCTCGCGCCACGTCAGGCCGTCGAGATCGAGCCGTGCCGGCAGCGTGTTGAGAAACAGTCCCAGGGCCTCGGTACCACCCGGCACCTCGGGCCGGCCTCCGACAACCAGCCCGCTGATCGGCGTTCCCGGCACGGCGGCACGGGCCGCGGCGTGGTGCACCGCGGTGAACACCGAGCGAGTCGGCACGCCCAACTCCTTGGCGCAGCGTTCGAGGGCCGCGCAGATCGACCGGGACAGGGGTACGCCGAGGACCCGGGATCTCCCACCAGGGCCGGTGAGATCTGGCATTACTGGTCGCCCCAGTTCGGCCAGCCGCTGGGTCCAGAAGGTCCGTGTCCCCGGATCCCTAGCGGCCTGATCAACGAGCCGCTGGTATTCCCGCAGGACCATGTCGTCCCGTAGAGCCGGCCAGGGAACCGAGCGCCTGTCCGCCCACGTCGTCAGGAGTTCGGTCACGAACAGCGACGCACTCCACCCATCGAGGATGGCGTGGTGCACGGAGACCGACAGGACGCTCGCATCGCGGTCCACCCGGTGGACGGCGACCCTGGCCAGACCTGCGACCGCGACGTCGAACCCGCGGGCTCGTTCCCGCTCACCCCACTCTCGCAGCCGCTGCTCGAGACCATCCGCGTCGGAGCTGCCCGTGCGGGCGTCGTGGAAGGTCAACTCGAGCTGAGCCGTGTCGGCGATCCGTTGTTCCAGGCCACCCCCCGGAGCCGGCTCGAAGGCCGAGCGCAACGCCGGGTGGCGAGCGGTCACTACGTCGAGAGCAGCCCGGAGGCTCTCGTCGAGAACCGCGTCGACGCGGTAGTGCAACAAGTCGTGATAGTAGGCAGGCCCGTCCAGGAGATTGTGGTAGATCATCGCCTGCTGGAGCGGTGTGGCGGGAAGCCATGCCGGTTCTGGCGCCGGGTGCGGCGTCGTCGTGCGCATGCTCGCGACGTCGGCCAACGCCGACGCTGTCCGGTGCCGGTAAACGTCGGCCAAGGTGAGTTCGATGCCGTCGTCGCGCAGTGCTCCCACCAACCGGACGGCCGAGATCGAGTCGCCGCCGACGCGGAAGAAGTTGGCGTCGGGCGCGAGGCCATCGACAGCCAGTACGGTCGCCATCGCCCGGACGATCTCCCAGCACGTGTCGGACACCGGCTCCGTCGTCGCGGCTACGCGGGTGATCTCCCGCTGGTGGAGGTGCAGCAGTGCGTTCGTGTCGAGCTTGCCGTTCACCGTGGCGGGAAAGGCGTCGACCACGACGACGATGGCGGGAAGCATGTATTCGGGAAGCAGGGTGGTGAGGTACTTGGTCACCGAAGAGGGATCGACCCGTCCGGCTGACGCCCGCACGCAAAGGCACAGCATCGCGGAATTGTCAGGACCAGTCCGTGCGGTGCCGTCATCGCGCTGCCGTACCCACACCCTCGCAGCGTCGACCCCAGGGCACCGCAATGCCGCCGCCTCCACATCGGCCGCTTCGATCCGGTGACCACGAACCTTCAGTTGCCGGTCACGGCGGCCGAGGTACTCGAGCGTGCCGTCGCCAAGCCGCCGAGCCATGTCACCGGACCGATAGAGCCGACCGGCCGGGTTCGTACCGAACTGGTCGGGAACGAACCGCTTCTCCAGCGTCGCCCGATCCGGTCCCACGTAGCCCAACGCGACCCCATCACCACCGACCAGCAGTTCGCCCGGTACGCCGTCCGGCACCGGCCGGAGCCGGTCATCGACAACAAAGATCGGCGTGTCCGGCAACCCGGCCCCGATCCGGATCCGGTGTTCGCTCGTCATAGGACGCAGTCGCTCAACCGTGCTGTGAACGGTGCACTCGGTGATGCCGTACATGTTCAGCAAGGTGGGCTGTTCAGCGCCCCAACGCTCGAACCAGTTCTCCACCGAGGGCACGCTGAGCGGCTCGGCGCAGAGAATGATCCGGTTCAACCGCGGCACCACGGCCGGGCGGTCGGCCACCGCCCGGCCGAATCCCTCAAACGCCGTGGGCGAGATGGTGAGCGACGTGACGCGGTGACGTCCCATCAGGGCGACCTGCTGGGCAGGATCGCGCCGCTCCTCCTCGGAGGCGATGACCAACGTGCCCGCGTAGCAGAGGCAGCCGTAGATCTCCCAGACCGAAGCGTCGAAGGCGAAGCTGTGGATGGAGATCCAGACCTCATGCTCCGTCCGGTCTATCACCGTCTCCGTGGCCGCGAGCAGCGAGGAGAGACCACGCCGGGAAACCGCAACGCCCTTGGGATTCCCGGACGAGCCGGAGGTGAACAGCACGTAGCACGCCCGGTCGAGACCGGATCCGTTCAAGCCGGGGATATCGGCCGGCCCGGTGGCGGTCGCGGCCATCGCGTGCGCGATGACGCGGGATCCTTGCCGGACAAGATCGGCTGAGGGCCGTACCTGGTCGATGATCGCCCGCCGACGGAGAGCTGGCAGGCGATCATCGATCGGGACGTAGCAGACGCCCGATCCGAGCGCGGCCAGCATCGCCACCACCGTCCAGCGGTCAGGCGCGACCGGCACGGTCACCACGTCATCGGCTCCGACGCCGGCACCGATCATGCTGGCCACGGTCGAATCAATCTCGCGCATCAGTTCCCGGTAAGTCAGTTCGCCCGCAGCGTCGACGAGAGCGATCCGGTCCGGGTCGGACTGCGCGGCTCGACGGATCATGTCCGACGGGTCCGGCAGATCGCGAAGCCTTGGCCGGCGGTCCCGCGCGAGCATCCTCCGGCGCTCCTTCTCGGAGAGGATGTTCAGGTCGCGCACGAGCACTACGGCATCGCGGTGAAGATGGCCGGCCGCCAGCACGACCTGATCGAGCAACCGGGCGGCAGTGGGCTGATCGTAGAAGTCCGTGCTGTAGTCGAGGCGGACCTGGCCATGGCCCAGTACGAACCGGCACTCGATCGGCTGGACACCGGCCCCGCCACCGAACTCACCGACAACGACAACGGCTGGTTCCGGGACGCCTGCCTGATCGAGCAGGACCGCTGTCCATTTCCGGAAATCTTCCACCGTGGCATACGGGTCCGGCAGTAGGGTCACCGGGAGGGTTCGGTCGTGCGGCACCGTGGCCACGCCGATCCGCACCGGTCCGCTGTCGTTGTGCCGGCTGAGCACGAGGGCGACGGCCCCGACCAAGTCCACAGCGCCGACGGCGTTGACCTCACTGGTGACTGTGGCCCGCCGGAAGCTGGGAAACTCGACGCGTCGGCGAAGCGGGAACGAGGACACGACCTCTTCTTCGGTCTGAGCCGTCGAGCGGCTGACGTCCTCGCTCACCGTTCGGTCCGCTCGCGCCGGGTGAGCAGATTCCGCCCCATCACGACGGCGTCCAGTTCGGCCCGTCGAAATGTCTCCGCTGCCTCGGCCGGTGTGCACACGATCGGCTGCCCGGCCACGTTGAAAGAGGTGTTCAGCAAGATCGGGTAGCCACTCGCGCGTCCCATGGCGGCGAGCAATCGCCAGAAGCGTGGGTTCTCGTCCTCGAAGACCGTCTGCACCCGAGCGGTGCCGTCCACGTGCGTCACGGCCGGCAGTGCGGTGCGGTAATTGTCGCGGACGTGCGCTACCAGCAGCATCTCACGGAACTGACGTTCCACACCAGTCGGCACTTCGAAGAACTGGCCAGCCTGTTGGGCGAGTACCGCCGGCGCAAACGGCCGGAAGCTCTCCCGCTTTTTCACCAGCCGATTGATACGCTCACGCATGTCCGATCGTCGCGGGTCGGCAAGGATCGACCGGTTGCCTAACGCCCGCGGTCCGAACTCCATCCGCCCGTTGAACCATCCCACTACCGCTCCGGCGAGGATCAGGCGCACCACCTCATCGATGAGCACGGCCTCGTCAAGGTCCACCTCCGCCACGATGTCGTCCGCCACCGCGGCGCGCGCCGCAACGCGACACTCCTCGTCATCGAATTCGGGGCCCAGCAGCGCGGTCGAGTCCGGTGTCGGGCGTCCATAAGTGCGCTCGAACGCCACCAGTGCCGCGCCAAGGGCGGCACCATCGTCACCGGACGCCGGCTGGACATACACCTGCTCGAACAGCCCAGTGCGCAGCAGAGTTCCGTTGAACGCGCAGTTGAGCGCAACGCCACCGGCCATCGCGATGGCCCGCGAACCGGTCAGTTCGCGGAAGTGGGACAGGACATGCAGCTGCACTAGCTGTAGCACAGCCTGGACGCCCGCAGCGACGTCCCGGTGGCGCTGCTCAATCGGGTCCGCAGGCAGCCGTCGGGGGCCGAAGACCTCCTCTATCGCCGTGATCGTGCCACGGTGGCTTTCCTTCTCCAGTGCTGTCACATCGTGCAGCAGCAACGGAATCCGGTACTCGCCCTCTGGCTCCAACTCGACGAACCGGTCCATGATCTGCCTCGCTGTGCGGCTCGGGTCCCCCCATGGGGCCAAACCCATCACCTTGTACTCACCATCGGCGAAGCGAAAGCCGAGGTACATGGTGAAGATGCCGTACAGCAGACCGACCGAGTTGATCGCGCGGACCTCTCGGAGCCGGTCCGCCGTGCCGTCCTCGCTCCAGTGCCAGATGGTCGCGGAGTTGCGCTCACCGAGTCCATCCGATACCACGACCAGCGAATCCCGATGTCCACTCGGGTAGTACGCGCTCGCGGCGTGCGCCAAGTGATGCTCGACCGGGAGATACCTGCCTCCGAAGTCATCCCCCAGCACGCGTTCTGCCTCGCGTCGATTCACCTCGGGCGACAGCGCCTCGGTGTAGAACTTCTCGTAGAAGTCGTCGTCTTCAAAGGTGGCGCGAAGGTCTCCATAGGAAAAGGCGTGCGCGACGGTAGCCACATCCGCCATCGACGCACGAGCAGCTTGTAGACAGAACCTCACCGCGTCCAACGGAAAAGCACTCGAGTGCTTGACTCTGTCAAATCGCTCCTGCGCCGCCGCAGCCACCACTTGTCCACCACGAACCAAGGCCGCAGCGGCGTCAGCCCCCTGCGTCGCCGAATACTCGAATTCAGTTAACCCAGGCATAAGTCTGCGCTTTACCGGTTGCGCCAAAGAAATCCCACTATACCCCAGGAAGTATTGGTGCTTCATTCCCGAGTCACTCGCCAAAAGGCACCTCCGAAACTCCGGCAACTACTCGCAGATGACCGTCACCGACATCGGCAACACGAAGCCCTCGACGAGGTCCACCGGCGACCCGAGTTCGGTCATCTCGTTGACGAGCGCTTCGGCGAGGCCACCGATCCGGCTCGCAGACGGTTGATCCGCCTCACGGTGAAGGCGTGCGTCAACAACCCACGCAACCTGGCGTGCTCCGGTGGATCCATGGCCAGGATGCCTGTCGACATGTTCGCCGGACGCACCCGGCACGCCTCACGCTCGGCAGCCTTCGCGCAGCTGAACCGCGGGTCAACGAGCACCATGCAAGCATCGGTATAGCGGGTGACCAGCCATGCCGTTTTCCCTTACGGTAGTCGCCGCACTCTGATCATCCCGATGTCATCGCAGATCTTCGCAAAGAGGTGATTCAGTTGAACGTCTTCGGGTGCATTGACCACGCAGACGAGGTGTTCCGATCTGGACTTCGGCAGTTTCGCCTTCACGGCTACCTGCTCGCGCTGATCGCTCATGCCGACACTCCGAATCACAATTCCGTTGGAGTCATGCGGCGCCACCCTGCCGGGCGGCCGTCTTCATTTTCCGCCTACCCAACCGAATTCTTCTAATGTGCATATCCACAAGCCAAGGCAGGTGGACGCCGACCAACAGGTAGGACGGCCTTCGGATACGCGCGACAAGCATCTTGGGACGCCTGCGGACTACCTTGTCACCATTCGTTATTCCATAGCGCAGATCGAAGGCCATGGCCTGAACCTTCGCCGCGTCTGGCAGCCGCTTCAGACCGTCGAGGTACGTGGCGAAGAACCGCCCATCCACAAGCGATCCACCGACCGGCGGGTACGGTCGAACCTGAGCGTACTGCCTGAAAAGGACCGTGAAGTCGGCTGCCCCAAGGCCACGCGCGATACTCGCCCAAGCAAGCGAGCACGCCCAAGCCCGCTTCCTGAGCAGTGCGTCATGAGCCACGCCGACCCACTCGGTCACGAGCTGCGGACTGCCGGTTTGCGCGACGATCCCCCGGAGAGCCTTCGTTTGGTTCGCTGACACGCGTTCTCTTGCTGATGCCATTTAACCGTCCCCGTCGCCGTCATCGCCCTCTCAACGGGCGAATGAGGATCATGACACAGCGCGAAGGCGGTCGTACGCGACACTTCATGTGGGGTATGGAAATCCGACAATGATAGGAATTCTGTTTCCCCTAGATCATCTACGTTGAGTCGGCCGGCGCCGGCTGATCGACTACCGCGTGATCGTGCACCACTTGGAGCGGCGCGTACGACCAGATACTAGGGTCGCCTACACCTTCAGAGCTGCTTGGAACGCATCCTCCGTCACTTCGACTTCCGCTGGGGTGGACTCGGGCGCCTGAGGCCCGGACACGAGGCAGGTCTCGTGTGCCGTCACCCAGCTCCGCTCTTCTGCCATGTCAACACCATCCCTTACAGTTAACAACTCGTCACGCCGAGTAGGCGCACAACCGACGATAGCCCGAGTCGAGCGGCTTAGCAATCGTCGATCCGCTTGCGGCGCCTGCAGCTTGTACAGCATCGAGGCGGACGTTGACGGGCGAGCCGCAGTGGCGCGAGGCATCGAACTTGTTGACATGGCGCACAGATAGCTTGCTAAGTTGTCTACGGGCGGTCGATGACGACCGTCACACCGCAGCGTTCTCGGGCGTGTAGCGAGGCTCCACGATTCCCATCCCGAGGGGGACGCAGCGCGATGCCGCTTGCTGGCCCATGAGGCCATGTCCAGCATCGTCGTCACCGCGGCCGGACACAGCCGGTCGCGCACAGGCATTGCCGGAGGGGTAACGAGATTGCCATCAATGACCGGCCAGGGCAGTGTATCGATGTCCCACCGACCTCTGGTGGGGGCACTTTGGCGAGAGCACTCCGCTGAATACATCGAGCGGGTTTCCGACGTAACGTGCGTCGAAGTTATGTTCGAGGATCTAGCGGATCTCAACCAGCTTCCACACTCTTTGAAGCGGTTGAAGGCCAGGGGTGTCGAGATCCTTGTGCACGGAGCCACCTTGTCACTCGGCAGTGCCGAGCGTCCAGACCCTCGTCGGTTGGCCCGCATGGCTCGGGTGGCCGACCTCGTCGATGCTCCTCTCGTGAGCGAGCACGTCGCCTTCGTACGAGCGTCCGAGGTGGACTCCTGGCACGTGCTCCCTTTGCATCGGACACGCGACACGTTGGAGGTCTTTCTCGAAAACCTCGCCGAGGCAAAAGAGCTCATTGGCAGGCCGTTCGCAGTGGAGAACGTGGCGCATCTGTTCGACTGGTCTGATCACGAGATGGATCAAGGCACGTTCTTGCGAGAGGTACTAGTGCAGGGTGACGTCCAACTCCTGCTCGACGTGGAGAACCTACGCATAGACGAGGTCAATCTCGGCATGGACGCCACCCACGTCATCGACGCGATCCCATTGGAGCGTCTCGCCTACGTACACATGGCAGGCGGCGCAGAGAAGGACGGTGTCGCTTTCGATACTCATTCGGCACCGATATCCCGGGAGACGTACCACCTGCTCGAGTCGCTGGCAGAGCGGGTGGACGTCCCCCGCGTGACAATCGAGCGCGATGTCCAACTGACCAGCGCGGAGGAACTTCGAACCGAGCTGAACGGGATCAACGAGGCCCTCGCCCGCGGAACCGCTCGTCGGTTGGAGCGCGCGCCTGGGTAAGCCCAGCATGCCCTCCGGCTGAGTGCCGGGTGTAGGCCAGCAGCATCGCTGTCACGGTGGCGGGGCATAGGGCAACCAGCCTCGTTCGTAGTGCGCAGCCCTACCGCAGAACACGGTCGAATCCCACTGCCGGCCTTCGGGCATCTGCTCTCCATGAAATCATGGTTGGCTGCCCGCAACCTTCCCGTCCTGTCAGTTTTCGGCTGCCGCTGACGTTGCCATGGTCTACCTAGGAACGATATCGTCCAGCGTTCTTGGGCGACATTCCCGTTCGACAGGATGCGCCAATCGCGCTATTCAGCGATGAATCGATAGCTCCCGCACGGAGCGCTTGCCAGCTCCCGCCTGCTGCCACACTGCGGGCAGTCTGCCGGCCATCAGCCCGGACCTGCTTCGGACGTAGGCCTGGACATGAAGCGTTAAGATCCAATCGTCACGAGCGGCCACAGATCGCGGCACCGCTGACGACGATGGCAGTCTCACGATGAACGAGGAGCCGCGACTTGGGTAGCAGGAAACCGGCGGACGGTCAGCCGGACACGACAGCGTTCGCACCGGTCGACGACCTGAGTCGCCGGATCCTCGCCGTGCTCCAGGATGACGGACGTGCCGACCTGACAGCAGTCGCGAAGGCATGTGGAACGTCGTTACCCACAGTCGCGCGACGGGTCGAACGCCTGATCGCCGACGACTTGCTGAGAGTCGCCGTGATTCCCGAGCTGGGCAGCCACGGACCTGTTGAGACACTTATGGCTCAGATTGTCTGTCAACCCGGGACGCAGGTGTCGGTCGCACAGAAGCTCGTCGTCCGGCAAGACGTCCGGTTCGCGGCACTGGTCGCCGGTTCCTATGACATTGTCCTCGAGCTGGTGGTGGAGGCCGAATTGTCTGGCTATCCGCGGGCGATGCTCGAGATCCAGTCGATACCAGGAATAGAACGCTGGCACAGCGACCTGGTCCTGCACGTCTACAAGATCTCCCACCACTGGAAGAAGCCCGATCGAGGAACAACCGACGACGCGGATTATCCGTTCGCACGCACGATGTGCGACCCGTCCCATCTTGACGGTACCGACTTGGCGATCCTCGACGTTCTTCAGAAGGATGGCCGCGCCAGCTTCAAGTCGATCGCCGCGGGGCTTGGCGTCAACGAAAGCACTGTGCGGCGTCGGTTCGAACGGATGACGAACAACGGCTGCGCTCTCGTGGTCACCATCGTGCCACCCGCAGCTCTCGGCCTCAGGGCCCTCACTTTGATGACCGTCAACGTGGAGCCCCGCAAGCTCGACGATGTCGCGGGTACCCTGGCCAGGCACCCATCCGTGCGCTATCTGGCGGCGACGCTGGGCGGCAGCACCCTGATGTGCGAGGTTGTCGCGGAGTCGACGAAAGGCTTGTTCGAGTTCTCGAAGTCGACCCTGGCAACACTCGACGGCGTTGTCGACTGGGCTGGGTCACTCGAGCTGGTGACATTGAAACGTGCATTCGTTGAGACACCCTGGTGGCGAACCCGACTAGCCACGAGCAAGGCACCGCTGACACCATGACGTCCAGGACGGGTTGAGGCTCACCACCGGTTGGCAGCAGGAGATCGGCAAAGCTCGCTGTCTAGCCCGGACCGGCAAAGGTCCCGGCGGCCGACCCCGACTTCCGCAGTTGGTAGTCACACGTGCTCGCGGATTTGTGGTCTGAGCTTAGGAAACGTGTGCAGGGGCGGAAGAGGGCGTGTGTCTACGCCCGTGCGGTGTTCGCTGGGCTCGGTTCAGCTCGGGTCGAACGCGGAGATCCGGGGCGGCGGCTGGATCGATAGTGCCTGGTAGATGGCCTGCTGGTCGGCGCGCAGCGGGGTGGTCTGGGTGATCGTGCCGGCCTGGCCGGCGAGGGTGACCTGCTTGAGACGGGCGGTTTCGCGGCGGAGGGTCTGCTGCACCGATAGGTGACATCTGAGATGGCTTGCCCGGGTGGTGAGCTGGGAGGATGTGGCTGTGCCCAAGCCCTATCCCCGTGAGTTCCGCGACGATGTCGTGCGGGTGGCCCGCGACCGTGAGCCTGGTGTGACGGTCGAGCAGATCGCGAAGGACTTCGGGGTCCATCCGATGACGTTGTTCAAGTGGCTGCGCCAGGCCGCCGTCGAGGAAGGCGTCAAGCCTGGTGTGAGCGGCAGTGACTCGGCCGAGCTGCGTGAGGCGCGTAAGCGGATCAAGTTGCTGGAGCAGGAGAACGAGGTCCTGCGCCGAGCTGCGGCGTATCTGTCGCAGGCGAACCTGCCGGGAAAAGGCTCTACCCGCTCGTGAACGAGCTGGCCGCCGACGGCATCCCCGTCGCGGTGACGTGCGGGTCCTGGACATCGCTCGACAGCCCTACTACCGGTGGCTTGCCTGTCCGGTCACCAACACCGAACTGGTCGATGGGTATCGGGCGGACGCGTTGTACAACGCCCACCGCGACGACCCGGAGTTCGGTTACCGGTTCCTGGCCGACGAGGCCCATGCCGCCGGAGAACCGATGACCGAGCGCACCGCCTGGAAGATCTGTTCCGGCATGGGCTGGTGGAGCGCGTTCAGCAAGAACAAGCGTCGGGTGTCAACGGCGCGCGAATTTTGACCCTCAGGCGACGGTTGAACGCGGACCCCCTGGTGGCTGTTGATCTCTAGTCGTTGGTCTTCGTCGCCGGTGGGACTCGGCCGAGGTCGCGGTCTTTGAGGCGGTAGCTGTCTCCCTTCATGGAGATGACCTCGGCGTGGTGGACGAGGCGGTCGATCATCGCTGCGGCGACGACGTCGTCGCCGAAGACCTCGCCCCAGCGGCCGAAGGGCTTGTTGCTGGTGACGATCAGGCTGGCCCGCTCATAGCGGGACGAGACGAGTTGGAAGAACAGGTTCGCGGCCTCGGCCTCGAACGGGATGTAGCCGACGAGGGCCGAGAAAGACCACGTTCTCTATGCCCGCAATGAAGTCCAGCGTGCCGAGGTGCGTGATGGCGTCGCGCTTGAGCGAGCGCTGGTGGTCGAAGTCAAACTCCTCCAACGACTTGCGCGACGGGAACCGGGCGCCGCGGATGCGTCCCTCGCCGCCGTGGGACTCGCGGGCGGCGACCTCGCGCTGCAAGCAGGCCGCCAGGAACTCCTCGTGCGTCCAGGACTCCGAGCGGGCCCGCTCGGCCAGCCGCTCGACCGCGCCGGCCAGCGAGGGTGCTTTGAGTGCCCGGGTGAGGTAGGCGATCTCGCTGGAAACGTTGCTGCCCTTGGTGTTTGTGGTCTTGGCGGTCATCAGGCGATCTCCTCGCTGCCAGGCAGGATCTCGTTGCCGAGGTCGAACATGCGGTCGTAGTCGGCCAGGCTGCGGTGCTCGACGTCGGTGTCGATGGCCGGGACCGCGACCAGACGACGTGCCTGCCGCAGCTCGCTGGCGGCGGCCGCGTGGGCCGGGTCGGTGGTGCTTTGGTGATCGGCCCAGCAGCGCTCGTGCCGAGCCACCTCATTGCCCTGCAAGGTCACGACCACCTGCTCGAGATCAGCGACGATCTCGACTCGGCGGCCAACCGCGGCCGGGTGCACCGAGTAGTCGTTGGAGTCGAGCCGAACGTAGTGATCGCGCGGCAGCCGAGTGGTTGACCGCCAGCCGGTCACCGGGGCGACCGGCGGCAGCTTGAGCATCGCAGCCTTGTCCGCTTCCCACCGCTCGATCGGACGGCAGCCGAGCCGTCGGTGCTGACGCTGGTTGGCGCGGACCAGCCACTCGGTGAGCTGGGCGTTGAAGTCGGCCGGGCTGGTGAAACTGCGGCCGGGCAGGAACGAGGTCTCCAGATAGCCGTTGGCCCGCTCGACCAGGCCCTTGGCCTCCGGATCGGCCGGGGGGCACTGGATGACCTTGATACCGAGCATTCCGCGGAAGGCGTTCATCGCCTCGGTCAGCTGCGGCCGACCGGCCCGCCACTGCCCGACCGCGGACTCGTTGTCCCACACGAGTGCCCGCGGCACCCGGCCCCAGCCGCTGATCAGCGCCCAATGTCCGGCAGCAGATCCGGGCTCTGACGTGACGGGATCATTCGCGCGGTGATCACCCGCGAGTAGCCCGACACCATGACCAGCACCGGTGGCCGCCCGGCCTGCTCGAAACCGAGCGGAACGTCGACCGGCGGGAACCACAGGTCGCACTGCGCAAGCTCACCGAGCTGGTAGTCGGTCCGGCTGGCCGGGTCTGGCGGGGTGAACAGCGGCCGCAGCTCCCGCACCCGGTCCTTGAGCACGGTCACCGACCTGGACCAGCCGATCCGTTCCGCGATCACCGTCGTGGGCATGGTCGGCCACTGCGCCAGCAGCGCCCGGATCTGCGGCTCGGCCGCGTCCACGATCGAGCCCTTGGCCGGCCGCTGATACTGCGGCGGCGCATCGGCGGCCAGCGCCCGCCGCACGGTGTTCCTGCTGATACCGAGCTGACGGACGATCGCCTTGATCGGCATCCCCTCAGCCCGGTGAAGACGGCGGATCTCCGCCCAGTCCTCCACGTTGAGCACTCCCTACTGTCAACGGGGGTCCGTTTTCACCCGCCGGCAGGGGGTCAGTTTTCACGCGTCGCCGACAGTCGGGGCAAGGGCGGCAAAGTCGGACCGCCGGTGTACGACGATCTGGTGCGCCGCACTTTCAGTGCCGATGGCCCGAACCGGTTGTGGCTGGCCGATATCACCGAACATCGCACCGGCGAGGGCAAGCTTTATCTGTGCGCGATCAAGGACGCCTGGTCGAGGCGGATCGTCGGCTACTCCATCGACTCGAGAATGAAATCGCGGCTGGCGGTCAACGCCCTGCGCAACGCCGTCGCCCGGCGCGGTGACGTGGCAGGCTGCGTTCTGCACACCCGACCGCGGGTCGCAATTTCGATCAAGAAAGTTCGTTCGCTCCCTGAACCAGCACCACCTGGTCGGATCGATGGGCAGAGTCGGCGCCGCCGACGACAACGCCGCCATGGAGTCCTTCTTCGGCCTGCTGCAGAACAACGTCCTCGACCGCCGAACCTGGCCCACCCGCCAACACCTGAGAACCGCGATCGTGACCCGGATCGAACGGACCTACCACCGCCGCCGACGCCAACGATCCCCTGTCCCGATTGACCCCAATCGAGTACGAGACCATCATGACCCCACCGGCCAGCCAGGCCGCGTGACTACAACTGTCACCTATCGGTGCAGCAGACCCGTCTGTTGAGTGGTCGGGTTGGTAGGGGCTTGGCTAACGACCTCGCGATGGGCGGTTGTGGAGGTTGTCACCCGGTTGGCTCATTGTGGTCGGGTTGTTCAGAGCGTGATGTTGCCGTTGATGGTGTCGGCCTGGACGACGGTGCCGGTGACGGTGCCGTTGACCTGGTTGATCACACGGTCTCGTGATGTTGTTGCCTGACCGGTTGTCTGGTGGCTAGGTCCGTCGGCGTGGGGCGGGAACCGCGGGCGCTCGGTGTTGACGTCAGGTGCGATATAGCTCGGCTGGCGGAGAACCACTCTGAGTAGCTCGTGGGCGCCGGTCATGTCGAAGGATGTCACGGGATAGTGGCTCGCTGTGTGCGGCTGCAGGAACAGAGGGACGTGGTTGGTGGTGTGGCCGGGCAGTAAGACGGGGAGGACCTTGGGAAGCCATGCAGCCCGGTCGGTGTAGACGAGCTCCCGGAGGAGCGAGGCTTCGGACTGGACGCCGCGGTTCTCGGTGTTCGAACCGTTGCCGTCGCCGGTGACCCGATACCGCTTGGAAGCCACGACGAGGACAAAGTCGGCGTCGGTCATCTCTCTAAGAGTTCCTAACAAAGTTGATCTTGGCGTCTTCCGTCCCGTGTGGATGTTGATCTACGATGTTCGGTCGTGAGGCGTGGTGAGCAGCCGCCGTGGATCGTGCCGGACGGGTTGTGGCAGCGCATTGAACCGTTGCTGCCGAAGCCTGCGCCGCGTAATCCGCGGTATCCAGGGCGGAAGAGGATCCCGGATCGGCAGGTGTTGTGTGGAATCTTGTTCGTGCTGCATACCGGGATCCAGTGGGAGTTCCTGCCCCAGGAGTTGGGGTTCGGGTCGGGTATGACCTGCTGGCGGCGTCTGGAGGAGTGGAACCGGGCCGGGGTCTGGCAGCGATTGCACGAGGTGTTGCTGGCCGAGTTGCACGGGGCCGGGAAGCTGAACTGGTCCCGGGCGGCCATCGACTCCTCGCACGTGAGGGCCGCCAGACGCGGCCCAAAAGCGGTCCGAGCCCGGTTGACCGCGCCCGCCCGGGCTCGAAACACCACGTCCTGACCGAGGGCGCCGGAATCCCGCTGTCGGCCTCGTTGACCGGCGGCAACCGCAACGACGTCACCGAACTCGAAGCGTTGATCGACGCGATACCACCGGTTCGAGGCCGGCGTGGCCGACCACGCCGACGACCCGACGAACTCTACGGCGACCGCGCCTACGACCACGACAAGTACCGCAAGAAGGTCCGCGCCAAAGGCATCCGCCCGCGCATCGCCCGCCGCGGCCACCCCCACGGCTCCGGCCTGGGCAAACACCGGTGGGTGGTCGAGCGCACCATCGCCTGGTACCACGGCATGAAACGACTACGCATCCGCTGGGAACGCCGCGACGACATCCACGAAGCCCTCCTCGGCCTCGCCACCTGCATCATCACCTGGCCACACGTCACACGACTTTGTTAGGACCTCTAAGGATCCAGGAGTACCAGTCCTGCCTGGCGTCTGTGAACCACAGGTCAAGTACGGCGTCGATGCCGACCTGTCGGAGGAATGTGGCAAACGCGAGCACCTGCTCCTTGTGTTCGTCGGACTCGTGCGCGTACGTGACGAACACCCTTGGTACGTCGACTGCCATGCTCACCACACCGTTCAGAACTTGACATCGCCGTCGATGTCGCGTGCCTGCACGACCTTGCCGGACACGTTGCCGGTGATCTGATTGACCACGCCACCGTGACTTGCTGTGGTCTGCTGCCACGTGTGTCGCAGCTCCTCACCGAACTCAGGATCGTTGGTCTTCTCGATCTCGAGTTGAGCGGCGAGGTCCGCCACCTCGGGGGAGCCCGGCGACGCGCCGCCGGCGGCTTCGAGCGCAGCCGCCGCTTCCTCGCGGCTGGCGAACTTCCCCTTCACCAATTCGTAGAGTGACGTCGCCGTCTTCGCTGCGAGCGCGGCGGCGATGGACACCAAGATCGGTTCGGGCACGGCATCATCCTTTCCAGGGCACAGCCTACGAGAGATGAAGCGGTTCGGCGACGGAACACGGTGTCCGCGTCGACTTCGTCTCGGGCGCCGAGCGCCTCCCAACCTCAGCAGGACGAGTCACATCTGTGAGCGGGAGCGAGGATGCGACGAGTTCAGATCTCGGACGACTCGGGGTGTGGCTGGCTGATGTCTCGTTGGTGGGCTAGGTCGTCATTCGACGCGATCACGTCTGGGGGTTGACCTCCACCGTTGTCCATGGTCGTGGTGTCGAGGTGTTCGCGCGGTCGCGTCGTCGGGAGGGTGATGTGTTGAGAGGCGTGAGTGTTGGCCTTATTCAGAGTTTGGTCGCCACGGTGCCTGTTGCCCGTGCGGTGATAGAGGGCCGCCGCTGTGTGCCAGTGGGGGATCGCTTGGTCGATTCTGCCGTCGGCGTGGAGCGCGGTTGCCATTGTGCTGTGCGCACGTGCTTCGGTGGTGGTGTTGTGGGTGCGTTCGCAGATCTCCAGCGCGTGCTCGATATGGGTGATGGCCCGAGGGTTGTCGCGGGTAGCGAGACTGATGTCGGCGAGGTCGAGATGGATGGCTGCGGTGACGGCGAGGTCGGGGACGGACTGGGCGAGTTGGAGGGCTTGCGTGCAGTAGGTGGTGGCGGTGTCAGGGTTGCCGCGGTCGAGATAGATTCCAGCGAGTCCCGCCAGGCTGCAGGCGTGGGCGGAGCGGTCGTCGATGGATTCGGCCTGCGCGGCGGCCCGGTGAAGGTGGATCATTGCTGTGTCGGGTTGGTCGAGGATGCGAAGGACGTGCCCGATCCGGCAGTCGGTCCACGTCTGGATCTCGACGTCCTTGTTGCGGACGGCGATGTCGAGGCTGCGCCGGTATAGGCGCAGTGCCGCGCTGTTGTTGTCTTGCAGCGCCTCGAGGCGGCCGAGTTGGTGCAGGACTGCTGCCTGGCCACGGTCGTCATCGTGCTGTTCGACCAGTCGTAGGGCGGTGGTGAAGTTGTCGCGAGCCTGGGGGTGGTCGGCTGTGATCATGTGGCTTATGCCGAGGCCGATGAGGGTTGATGCTTCGGCGAGGGCGTGGTTGTCGCGCCGCGCGGATGTCACGGCGTGTTCGCGGACGGTGCGGCTGTCGTGGAGATAGCCGCAGCGGTCGAAGTCAGTGGCGATGGGGTCAGCGAGGCGCCAGGCGATGGGGTGGTGGTCGTATTCGGTGGCCATGGTGACTGCGGCAACGAGTGAGGTGCGTTCTAGGTTGAACCATTGCCGGGCCTGGTCACGGTTAGTGAGTAGTGCTGGGAGGATGTTGTCGGGCTGTTCGGGTTCGTTGGTGAGGGGTGGCGCTGCGGGCACGCTGGGGTAGAGGAGTTGAGCCGCGTGTAGCGCGGTGCGTAGGTAGAAGGTGAGGATTCGTCGTTCGGTGTCGCGGCGGGATATCTCGGTCTCATCGGTGTCGACTCGATGCGCGGCGAACTCCGCTAGTAGGTCGTGGTAGTGGTAGCGACCATTGTGGTCAGGCCCGTCGAGCAGGTGAGCACCGACGAGGATGCCGAGGCTACGCTCGGTTTCATCGGGAGTGCGGCCGTCGCAGGCACAGGTTGTCGCGGCGTGGAAATCGGGGCCAGGGCAGAGAGCGAGGAGTCTGAACAGCCGTCGTTCCGGTGGTGCAAGAGCTAGGTAGGACTGGTGGAACAGAGCTGCGGCGGTGTCTGCTCCGTCGCCGGTCTCTCCGATGTTCGTGATGAGTCGGTGCCGATTGATGTGGTCGAGAACGCTGGCGGGGTCCTGATCAGCGTGTCGCGTGAGATGGTCGGCGAGGAGCCGCAGGGCGAGCGGCAGGCCAGCACTCAAGGTGTGCATGCGGTGGGCGGTGGGTGCGTCGAGCATGTCGGGTGCGAAATGGTGCGCGAGGAGTGCGGCCGATTCCGTTGGCTCCATCGGCGTGACGTGCAGACGCCGTGCACCGGTCATCGTGGCAAGTTTGGTCAGTTGTTGGCGGCTTGTCACAACTACGAACGAGTCCGCGAACGAGAGCAGAAGGTCCTGCACCTGGCTGGTGTTGCGTGCGTTGTCCAACACCACCAGAGTTCGGCGGTTGGCCAGTAGTTTGCTGAGTTGCATTTGACGGTGCCGGAAGCTGCTGTCGACGTGCGGCGGCCGGTCGAGTGCGATCAAGAAGTCGTCGACCACTGTCGCTGGGCTGACCGGGTCCCGGTTGGAGAAGCCATCGAGGTTGACGTAGAGGGCGCCGTCGGGGAATCGGTCGCGGACGCGGTGACCCCAGCGGAGGACCAACGCGGTCTTGCCGACACCAGCCATGCCGTCCATGCTGACGATGCCGCGGATCGGGTGGTCATTACCTGTAGTGGCCATGTCCACTGCGGTGTCGAGTTCGTCCAGAAGCCGCTCCCGGCCGGCGAAGCCAGCGATGGCGGGCGGTAACAGGCGCGGTGGAGTGGAGGCACTGTTGGTCCAGGTCCCTGTTGCCGCCGGAGGCGTCAGTGTCGCGGCGAGCGTGTCCTGGTGCCGGCGGAGGAACAAGGCCCCGTGTTCATCGCCGTCGGCACGAAGCCGGCGTGCTGTACCGAGGTACAGATCGGTTGCTTCGTCGCCACGTCCCAGGCCATGAAGAGCTGACATTCGCAGCGCGGTCAGCCGCATCTCCTGGGGATGGTTATCTCGAAGATTGTCGAGAAGAGACAGAGCTTGGTCAAATTCACGGTCACGGAGGTGGTTTTCGATCAACAAAATATTCGCTGGAAGCCAGTCATTGTGCACGAGGCTGATGCGCCATGCATTTGCACGTTCGGATGCAGCATCAGCTAGCGGCTCTCCGCGCCACAGGTCGAGTGCTGTTGCGCACGTGGCAGCGGCCTTTCGGTGATCACCGAGTCGGCTGAGTTCCCGAACCTGGCTCATCAACGTGCGAAACATGTAGTAATCGATCGCGTCCTTGTCGACCACGAGCCGGTAGGAGCCGTTGTGGGCCTGCAGGTCCGCGTCGACGGCGAGCCCGTTGAGCGCTCCGCGGATCCGTGACACGTATGTTGCCAGTGTCGCGCCAGGATGTTGAGGCAGGTCGTCCTCATCCCACACCCAGTCGGCGAGTTCCCCGCTCGAGATCGGCGTGTTGGGGCGGGCGAGCATCGCCGCAAGAACCGTCCGCTCCCTGCGGCGGCCCCATCTGTGGACTGCGTGACCTTCCACGAATATCTCGGTGGAGCCCAGAATTCCGAAGTATGTGTCCACCAGCTTTCACCCCCAGCTGGACACCCCCGACTTGGGGTGCGTGTGAGCTTCTCCCTCATCGGATAGTACGGAGAAGCGGCTGCTGAGGATATCTCGTGGCTGACTCGTTACCCACATGACAGCGGTGCGAGGATGCGGTGACATTGCCCTGAAAACCCCATGATGCGCCAATCTGCGATATATACATGGCCAGTTTGAAGACGTTGGTTCTGTATGCCCGAGATTCGTCCTAGCTGTTGCATGCAGCAGGTTGCAGACACGGCCGTGACAAATAGTTGACAAGCCTTTGCCGAACGGGTGGCGGACGCTCGGTCTGCCGGTTCTACACGGGGAAGGACCCTGATGCGGAGTTGATTTGCAAGTCACCGGTACACACGGAGGCGACGATGATTGGCTCAGGACACACCGGAGGGCTGTGGGTGCGGGGGCCTGTTGGCCGCAGGGCGGCATCGATTGTCACTCGCGCGGGTTGTCGGACGGTTCTGTTGATGGTCCCGACCATGGCTGCGGGAGCCCGGCTTCTCGACCTTGTCCCGCTCCTAGAGGCCGACTGCCGAGTCCAGGTGGTGGTCACCGTTCCGCATGAGGGACAAGCGTGGCATGGCCTCGAGGAGTTCGTGCGTGCGTCCGGGATACTCGCCATGCCGTGGCAGCAGGCAGTTCACCACGACTGGGATCTCGTTCTCACGGCGAGCCACCGCCACATCGACCAGGTCCACGGGAAGGTGCTTGTCCTGCCACACGGTGCCGGCGCGGCGCGGTCGCGAACCTTGAGCCGGAAGGGTGGAGCGGTCAGGCCTACCACGGGACTCGACCGGGACCTGCTCACCTACCGCGGGCGGCTCATCCCCAGCGTGCTGGCTCTCAGCCACCACGCTGAACTGGACATCCTGCGCCAAACATGCCCGGAGGCCGAGGCAGTCGCCGTCATCGCTGGAGACATCTGCCTGGACCGCATGATGCAGAGCCTCCGATTCCGTGATCAGTACCGCGCGGCTCTCGGGCTCGAGGACGGTCAACAGCTCGTCACCGTTAGCTCAACCTGGTCCACCGACTCGACCTTCGGGACACACACCGGTCTCTATACCCGGCTTCTCGACGAGATCGCCCAGCGCGAGACAGTAGGTCCCTCAGGCGATCGCGTGGCCGCCGTCATCCATCCTGCGGTATGGGCCGCACACGGCAGATGGCAGGTAAGGTCCTGGCTAGCCCCCGCCAGACGTGCCGGACTACTGCTCGTGCCACCCGATGCGGGATGGCGCGCCGTTATGATCGCCTCTGATGTGGTGGTCGGCGATCACGGTTCGACCACCGCCTACGCCGCGGCGATTGGCCGCCCTGTCTGCCTGGCGGCTGTTCCGCACGATGTTCTCCGGCCCAATAGCATCGCTGACACGTTGGCAGGTCGGGCGCCACGCCTCGATCACAGTCAGCCCTTGCTGCCGCAGCTACGCGATGCGGTCCACTGCGCCGCCGAGGTGAGCAGTGCGATTTCCAGCCGAATGGGGTACGCCGCGGACGAGCTCCGCGCTGCCATGTACCGGTTGCTCGAACTCGATCTCCCACCGTGGCCGCCTCACACCGCACCCGTTCCGCTGCCTCGGCCGAGTGAATGGCGGTGACGGTGGATGTCAACGACGGTATTCACCACGGCGATTCTCGAGACTGGCGTCATCAAGTTCACGTGGCGGGACGCGCATGGATGTGGCGACGGACTGCTCGTCGACGCCGACACTGCGCCCTCACAGTGGCGAGATATGGCGGACATTCTATTGTGTACCGCTTCTGTCGGCCCGACCACGCGTGCAGAGAGAACCGCAGGACCGCATGCCCTGCTTGCTGAGATCGTGCGGAAATCGGCCGGTTCGCTCCATATTAACCTTTACCTCACCGCGGCGCCCACAGGGCTGCCGGCGGAGGCGCAGCGCCTGGGCCACACGCAAGTGACCGTGGGCCCGGCGGCGTTGGTGGCAATGCTGCTCGGGCACTATCGAGAACTCGTGGCGCGCATGGCGGCGGTGCGACCCGACCGGAGAGCCACCTCACCCCTGCTGCTGGGCGCACGCTTCGCTGAGTAAGTCCGCACGAGACCGCATCAGGTCGGCGTGTGGATCCTCCACAAGCTCGTAGAGTTCTTCGGCCTTCCGGTAGGCATCGCGCGCGATAGCGCGGTCTCCACGCTGTTCTGCCATCTCACCGACCTGGGCTAACACCTCGGCACGGTAGTAGGGCGAGTCGAGCTCGGCAACAACGGTCCAAGCCTCCTGCACCGCCGCGTCGGCGAGATCATGGCGGCCAGCAAGTTGATGCGCCGTACCGAGAAACTGGAGACTCCGCACGTACTGGTGCTGGTCACCCAGCGAGGACATCGCATCAGCCGATGCCCGCAACTCGACGACGGCAGCGTCCAGGTCGCCCATCCTCGTCAGGACGTTGCCGATGCGTCGACGGTTGAGCGCGACTCCTCGTGGTCTGCCCAGTTCTTCATGAACGTCCCGCGCCTGTTGGAAGTACCGGAGCGCATCAGGCAGCTGTTGGGTGCCCAGTGCCGCCCTGCCGAGCTGGGACAGAGCGGTGGCCCGGCCCTGGTTGTCGCCGATGGCGTCAGCGAGCTCCAGAGCGCGCATGTTCTCGGCGACAGCTTCGTCGTACCGGGACAGTTTCGCGTAGGCGAAGCCCAGTTGGGACCGCAATCGCGCTTCGGCACGCTGATTGCCGCATCGCTCAGCACTGGCAATACCGATGGTCTGCATTGCGATCCAGTCGCTGTAGCGCCGCGTACGCAGGAACAGACCCCACAGCGCTTCACACATCTGCCAGGCGAGGTCATACAGCGCGTGTTCCCATGCGTGATCCACGACAGCACGCAAGTTGGCACGTTCCCGTTCCAGCCAGAACATCGCATCCTGCTCATTGGAGAACACAGCGTCACGTTGGTGGTCGGCTGCATAGAGCGGGCCGACATGCGGACGTAGCGGATGGATGACCAGGTCTGCGGCCACAGCACGCGTCACATACCAGTTCACCATCCGGACCGTCGCGTCGACTGATGTCAGCCCTACGGTCTGCATATCGGCGTGATGGCGGGCGTGCACGCGCACCAAGTCGTGGTAGGAGTAGCGCTGGTCGTCGACCTCTATCACCAGGTTCAGATCCGCGAGTTCGGCGAGCGCATCACTCGTCCGCGTCTCGTCCCAGCCGAGCGTCGCAGCCAACACCGGGGCTCCGAACTCCCTGCCGGGGTGGACTGCGCCTACCCGATAGAGCAGCCGCGTCCGTTCGGCAAGCCCGGCGTAGGCGGCGGCCAGTATCGCGCCAACAGACTTCTCGCCTCCAGCGACGTTCAACGTCAGGACTCTTGTCCTGTCGACAAGCGTTGCGGCTTCATCAGCTATACGTCTGTGAGGACGCGATGCGAGCCTCGCGCCCACAATGGACACCACCAACGGAAGTCCACCGCACAAGTCCACGAGTCGATGGGCGGCATCGCGCTCAGCAGAAACCCTGGCCGTGCCGACCATGTCCCGCAGCACCACCAACGCCTCCGTCGTTGACATTGGGGCGATCTCAAGAAACAGGGCGCCATCCAAGGCGAGGCCGGACAGGTGAGAGCGGCTTGTCACGATGACGATGTTGCCTGGCCCCGCAGGCAACAGGCTGCGGACCTGTGCAGCGGATACCGCGTTGTCAAGAAAGATCGCGAGCTGACGATCGGCAGTCACTGACCGGAAGAGCGCGGCGCGCTGCCCGGTGTCGGCGGGAATCTGTTTGCCGGGCACGCCCAGGGATTCCAGAAGCCAGGCCAAGGCTTGCCCTGGCGGAACCGGCACGCTGTCGCCGCCGAGGTCTACGAACAATCGTCCATGAGGGAACTCCTCGCTGATCTCGTGCAACCAACGAATGGCGAGCGCTGTCTTACCGACGCCCCCGGTCCCGCTCAAAACCACAACCATCGGCCTGTCAGCCCGTTCACCATGCCACTGCCGCAATGTCGCCAACTCACGCTCTCGGCCAGCGAAACGTGGCGGCCTCATGGGGAGTTGCTCAGGTACCTCAGCGTGGCGGTCTCGTCGATGTGTCCCAGGCAGGTGCAAATGCACCTGGCCGATCGACCCAGCTTGCACCGCTTGACCTGAGACCGCCCCGGCAAGCACATTCCTCGCAGGCCCTGCCTCTGGTGCCAGCCTGCCTCTCTCTGCTCCATCCATGACCGCCCCCGTCCGCACCACGCTTCTATCTCTGTATAGTCGCCAGGGGTGACAACGAGGTAACGCTAGGCTACTTGCGGTACCCCCCTTAGCACTGCTTACGCCAGGTGGCTGAGTTCTACGCCGAGCGACCAGAGGTCATGGCGCTTCACCTTATTCACGGTGCGTTGAATTCAAGATCGCCCATGTGCTTGGACCTGCGCAAAGGTTCGGTCCCGGCTATGCCAGGGACCTCAACACCGTGCGCACCCCCGGATGCGATGCCTGCTGGATGCGGCGCCGTTCAATCGGGTGAACTTGACATCGATCGAGTGAACGCGACTCTCGAGGCGGCTGTCCTGTGGCGCATCCGCCCACAGTGTGCACGAGGTTGACCAGCGCCTACAGGCCAGCGCGAGGGCTCCTCGCGAGTAGTCCATATCCCCTCGTACAGGTGTCCAGATCGTTGACTAGGGTGGCGGCGATGGATGAAAGTGGTGCCCTGCGCGGACCGGCGACCCCAGCACGCGCTGCACTGCCAGATCTGCCCGGGGGAGTTGAGACTCAATGCACTCGAAAGGATTCACCCCCAAGTGAAAACCCGCGCGAAGGCGGTTCTCGCCGCCGCCGCAGTCGGTGTCGCTCTGGGCGGCTGTGCCGCCCCGGCCGACCACACCGACGCTCGGTTGAGCAACGCCGCGCACGTGAATTTCGTGCCATCGGTGAGCGAGATTGCGTCAACACGCCAGGTGTTCGTGGTAGCGCTGAGTTCCACGAGCTCGACCATCGTTAGGCAGGAGTGGATGCCCGTCCACTGACCTGCGCAAAGGACGCCGTGTTCTCCAGGTGTTGCACTAGATCGGGGAGCTGCACTCTGAGCAGAACCGCCCACTCCCTGATCACCGAGTGGTGAACCCGCACCACGCTACCTGAACTCTGTTTGGTCGAGAGCTTGTTCTCCGCCCACGTGCGTAGAACCTCATACCGCGGATTCGCGTCCTCACGCAGTCGGCGGAGATCAAGCTCGACCACCAGTGACTGGATCGACTCGATACGTTCCACGGCGCCGCTGAGGAGATCAGGTGCGCTTCGATGCAACGTCCGGCCTATTTCGACCAATTTGGCGTAAGAAATGGCTCGTTTGCCGGTTTCCCAGTTCATCAGCGTTTGCGTGGTTGTGGCAAAAGGAAGTTGATCTACCAGGTCCGGACGCGTGAGTCCGGCAGCTTCACGCGCTGCGCGCACCTCGGCGCCGAGCGCGGCGTTGACCTCCGCATCCGTGAGAAGCCAGTCGGCGTTACCGTCCATGTCGCTGCACCCCAGTGGCATCGCGACAACATGTGGTGGTCAAGTTTCCCCAGTGTCGCATTGGCCCCACCCCTCCGCGTTCACTCCCGAGTCGCACCACTCGGCTTCCATGCCTACCTAGCCAACGTCGTATGGGCAAGCTCACGTTGAGGGCTGCCTTCTGCCTACGTCGCCCAGGAACACCATCATCCGAACAGGCACATCCGTTACCGATGCGATGAGCTATGCCTGCTGAGCAGGCAATATCGCGGGACCCGGCGTTGGAACGGACCGTCCGAGAGCTCTCGCGGAGCTCCGTCTCCTCTAGCGAACCGAGTACAAAACGAGACTTAAGCAACTTTGAGTGTCTCCTCACTCACCTGACCTGGTGCATACGGGTCAGATCTTCGCGTCGGTAATCACTTCGGGTAGCGATGTCCGCGCCACCGGTATTCGTCGGAACGTGTCGTGGTCCATGTGACGTACTGGGCTACAAGTCCTGTCGAACGCCTGATCTGGTGAGCGATGTACTGGAGCGTGACGCCGGCCTCGTACCGCTCGGCCGGCAGCGTCGCCAGCGTGCGGCGCGCAGCGAGGATTCGCTCAGTGCGAGCAGGTTTGATCATCAACTCCATGCTCGGGTCCGTAGGAGAGGTCGGTCCGGCTTGTCGGAGCGGACGCGGTGTGCGATGTGGGCACAGGTAGAGCCCCTTCGTGTATGCCTCTGTGCGTGAACAGGCAGCCAGCTCGTCATTTCTGTTCGTCTACTTGAGCGTGGGCGAGGTATGGTTCGGGGACATCGATCCCGATGGCGGTCAATTTTGCTCGTCGATCTTTCCGGAGTGTTCCGCGTCGGGCATAGACGAGTTGATCGTTGAGCCAGGCTGCGACCTTCTTCAGTTCCGCACGCTCCACGTCGTCTGTGATCCGGGCCAGGTGTGCGTACATGTGGGTGTGTCCGTGGGTGCGGCGGTAGGTGTCGACCTGCTGTAGCAGGTGGTCCCAGTGGTGTTCGCGGCCGGGGCGCTCAACCCACGGCATACCGAGGCGGTTGAGCAATTCGACGCGCGTGTCGGTGAGGCGCCGCGCGGCCCGCAGCCTGACCTGGGCGCGCAGCCAGGTGAGCAACGGTGTCCATTCGTGGTTCTTACGGGTGTGCGGTTTGGTGACGGCGAGGTGGCCGTGCTCCTGGTGAAACCGGCTAGCAAGCCGGTACTTCGCCATCCATTCCGCCTCTTCGGCATTCCAGATGAACCCGACCGAGTCCAGCCTGTTCTTCTGTTCATTGGTAGTCCGGCCCGCTTCTAGGCGAGGCCGTTGGTTGTTCAGCCAGGGGCGAACTAGCGTGCCTGGACCGCCCCCCGGCGGCACTGCGCGCAGATCGTCGGGGACGTCGAGGTGGCCGTGCTGGCCATGGAACTGCTTGACGACCGCGAACACCACATCCCAGTCGGTGAACCGCGGCCCGGTGTCACGTCCGGCCGGCAGACCGGTCCGCACCGTCGCATTTCCTGTGGACACCTGTTGTGGTCGGGGCACTGGTTGCGCGCTCACGGGCTTGCCGGTGGGGTGCGTCAGCCGGGGTTCTGGTCGAGTCGACTGGGTGCGTATGGTGCCCCACAAGGGATCCAGCGCGGTAAGGCTGGCCGCCCGGTCAGGGGCGAACGACCGTCCCCACAGGCGAACCCGGCAGGTTCGCAGGATCGTGCACAGGCACTCCCCTGCCGCCGTGTGCACGGTGCCAGGGGCGACATCGAGATCGCCGTGGAGTTCGTGATGCCGACGGGCTGTGGTGATCAGGTCCTGCCACCATGCCTCGTCTGGGTCGAAGACGAAACCCGCCTCCTGCAGGACGCGTCGCACGTCCGGGTCGAGCGTGTCCAGGCGGTGTTCGTCCCGGAACACGTTCACCCAGGGCGCCAGCCGGGTGTGCTCGCCGCGGACTTGCACCACGCAGCCGTCGGGGATGTGCAGGTTGCCGTGGCGAGCACCGTAGTCGGCGAAGGCGGCCGCGACGGCCTTGCGGCGGAGCAGCAGCGGTGAGTCCCACAGCATTCCCAGTGCATCAAGCCTGGCGCGCTCAGCATCGGTCACCGGCCAGTGGCCACGGCGGACGTTCGACACCCAGGCTCGAAACTCCTTCGGGGCTTCGGTGCTGGGCAGGTCGACATCGAGATGGCCGTACCGTGCGTGGAACGCGGTGGCGGTGGCGATGTGCCGCTCCCACCGGCGTTGCCGCTCAAGGTCATGCTGAGTGCCAGTCGTTGCCCCCAACGCGCGGAACGCGTTGTATCGGGCCAGAGGCAGCCCCTCGTGCGCGTACGTGGTGCGGGTGGTCACGAGCCACGACCCCAGCGGATAGCCATCGACTTCGTGTTTGATCGGGACGATCGCGGTGCCGGTTCGGGCGTGGTGGGCGGCGAGGTGGCCGTACCCGACCCACCAGTCGTCGGCTCCGGCCGCCGCCAGGGCGGCCAGCACATCCTCGACGCCTGAGCCGGGTGTGGGCGGCTCGATGTCGATCCAGTGCAACAGCACTTTATGGTGGTCGGCCCCGTGGGAGCGGGCCGCGTCAAGCGCATGGCCGAACGCGGGGTCCCATTCGCGCAGGGCACGCAGGACGTGCCCCACACCAGCGTGCGTCCGCAGGGCATCCACCCAGTCGTCCTCAATCACCGCGGACACCCACCCGGATGCGATCGTGATCGTGATGGCACTGTCCGGATCGGACACCACAGGGAGGGCGACCGTGACCGTGACCCCGTCGGTGCAGTCGCTGCGGCACGACAGCTCGTCACCAGCCAGTGCGCTGCCGCCAGGCATCAGTGCCTCACCGGTCGCTGCCGCGGCGGTCATCGCCGCGGCGAGGCTGACCTTGATGGTGCGCCGAGACCGGTGGACGCAGAAGACTCGACCGCTAACCGGTTCCCCTGCTGAGCGGGTGATCCGAAGGCGGAAGGCGGCCGCGACGCCGTCGGTCAGCGCCTGCTCGGCTGAGTACTCGTGCAGGACCGATCCGAACACCGCTTCTTCGTCCATGCTCAGCGCGACCCCGTCCGGGTCGGTGGACGGGACCTCAGCTCTGCGAAAGACGCGGGGACTGGCTGTGGTGTAGAGGCGGGCAGCTGCAGGCAGCATCCTGTCGTCGTGTACGGCCGCGCGACGCTTGGCAGGTCCTGCGGTGTGCTGTGCGTCGTGAACAATCACCAGGTCGGCCCACCCGCCGGCCTTCAACAAGCCTTCCCCGACAAGGTCGGCATGTCGGTGCTGGCTCACGAGCACCCGTAGCCCCGCCGTGTCCGCAGCTGCCCACGCGGCGATGACATCCGGACTGGAGGCGTACAGCACCGAGCGAGGAAGGTTGCCCGATCGGCGGCCGGTCACCAGGTAGGCCGCATCGGGGTGCGTCCGGTTCCACCCAGCGACGACGTGATCAACGAGGTCCTGGTTGCCGGTCAGCACCACGATCAGGCCGCTGCGCAGTAGACGGCCGACCACATCGATGGCCACGGTGATCTCGCTGATGCAACGAGGCAGCCGCAGTTGACCACGGTCCACGTGGATCAGGCCGGTGGCCACTGCCTCGACTGCGGACTCGTGCTGTGCGCGGCGGAGGTCGGCGGCAGGTGTGCGTGCCACAGCATTCACAACAGTCACTGGGCTTCCTGTGCGGCGAACCTCCGCACCGGTTTGGGTGCCCGGTTCCAGTCCATGCCCATCTCGTCCAACCGCTGCCGGACCTCGTCCTCGAGGACCCCTTTGCGCCACGCGAGCCGCTGTTCCACGAGCCACTGCCCGAGGTACCCGTCATCGGAGACCGCGTCCGCGTCGATGTCGATGTGTCCGTGCTGCTGGTGATAGGCGGCCACCGCATCCAGGTACTCCCGCGTCGTGCGGGGCCGGCTGGTCCAGCGCATGCCGATCGCTTCCAGCCGCCGCCACCGCAGACTCGACAACACACCCTCGGCATGGAGATCACGCTGCTGCTCCTGCCAAGCCTGGACGTGCACGCCGTCGATGACCAACCCCTCGGGTGCTTCCAGATGCCCGTACCGGTCCCGGAACGCACATGAGGCGTGGAAGCCTTTCGTCCAACTCACCGCATCGCCCTCGGGATCGAACCCGACCGCACGCAGCGCGGCGTCGCGGTCCTCGGGCATCCGCCCGCGGCGGTAGGTATCGCGGGCGGTGGCCGACCACTGAGACAGGTCCACCTCGTTGACGATGGTGCCCGCGACGACGTCGGTGTGCCCGTGCTCGGCATGGAACTGGCGCAGCGCCTCCATACCGTCCCACCACACGCTCCGGGTAGTGGCGACCACCCGGACAGCCAGCTGCTGGAGGAACTCCATCGGCTTCCACCCCTTGGGGAGGTAGATCTCGATCTTGCCTCCGGGTGGATGGGCGACACCGGTGTTGCCGCTGCCACCGGTGCTCAGGTGGTCGATCTCACGGGAGAGCATCGCGTCGTGTTGACGCAACCCCCGCAGCACATCCCACAGCACCCGGTACCGCCCAACGGTCAAGCTGTCCTGATCGACGTCATGGTCGGCGGCGTCTGGCACCGCGATCGGCAGAATGATCGTGGAGATGCCACTACCAGACGGGTTCCGACGCGTCGCACGGCCCACTGCCTGCACGATCTCCACCGGCGACTGCTTGGGATAGGTGAACATGACCCCGTCCACGGCGGGCACATCGATACCCTCGCCCAAACAGCGCATATTCGACAGTGACACCCAGCCGTCCCCGGGCGGCTCCCGCAGCAGGTCCAGCTCACGGTTGCGTTCCCGGATCTTCATCTCGCCATAGACGAACGACGACGTCAACGGCCGGTCCGGACGGTCCTCGGCCATCATCTCCACGGTCGCGGGCAAGGTCTCGGCAAAGTGGATCGCATCATCAACAGATCGATCGAACACAATCACCCGGCGCAGATCGAACCGCTCGGCGGTCTTCGCCAACACGATCTGACACATCGCCGTGTGCAGATCGATCAGACTGCCCTTCCCCGCAGGGGTCGCACGGCGACGTTCCAACAGACGGCGGGCCTCGCCGTCGCTCACGCCGACCACCACGAGACGGTAGTCATCCAGGTAGGTGTCCGCGATCGCCCGAGCAAGGGGGTAGGTGTAAAAGACCGGACCGAACGACGCCTCGTCGTCCATGTGCACCGTCACCGCACGACGGCCCGACTCCGCGAGCTGAACCGGTGTAGCCGTCCCATACAGACGCCGAGCCGCAGGGAACAACACGTTGTCATGGACAAAGGCGACCATCTTGTCCGCCCGACCTGCCGAATGATGAGCCTCATCGACGATCAGCAGATCCGCGGCGAGCCCAGCGCGGTAAAGCGCCTGCCCGACGACTCGCGCTGACCTGTGCGTGGCCACCACAAGACGAGTGACGGCCGCGGATCGGTTACCGGTGAGCCACTTGGCAACCTCACGCTGACTGGTAGTGACCGGAACGGCAATGCCATAGCCCGCCGGGTCGTCCGCCACGGTCAAGTCATGGCAGACCGCCATCGCCACATGCTCAAGCCCGAAGTCTGCGCGCCAATCCTTGATGATCTGACCGAGCAACCACACCGACGGCGCCAGCACCACCACCAGCCCACCCGCGCATTCGCGGACGGCGACCCGCATGTACACACGGGTCTTCCCGGTACCGCAGGCCATATGCAGCTGTCCACGATCGACAGTTGTGTAGCCCTTGTGAACTGCGTTCACCGCATCGGTTTGGTAGTAACGATCCGCAGATGACGTCTTCACGGGGACGGCAGTGAGCTGCTGTTCCTGGCTGACAGCAGAGGCTTCAACGTGGTTGACGGGAGTCACGGTCTTTCGCTTGGTTGCTTGTGGAGGATCAGGTGAAGCCTGAGCAAGGTCGCGTGCTGTACGGCGCCACTCGCCGCTCTCGAACGCGGGCCGGTCTGTGTACGAGGTTGATTAGCCACCTGGAACAGGGCCTGGTGAACACAGCGTCATGCCAGCTGCGGATGGCCTTCCCGTTCGGGGGCGACCTCCCCCGTAGCGTGCATTCATCGTGTACACACGCAGACGATCACGCGTAGTCCATGCGCCTGGCGGGTTTGGCAGCGTTGCACTCTTGAGATCGATTTTTAGCCACTCGAGGCGTGCAACCTATGACGGCCTTCGCTCACGTTGGCGGGGATTTGTCGCGCCAGCAGCTCAGTGGCGACCTGGACGAAGCGTTCCAAGGCCGGGCGCTGGATTTGCATCTCCACGCCGTCTCGAAGGCCACCGAACACGATGTGCGCGTCGTAGTCTGCAGTGATCTCACCGGATACGCGGCAGTCCTCGGGGATGTCGAGCCACACGGCCGCTCCTGGCTTGGAGGTCATAGCTAACGCTCCACGTGCTCGTAGCAAAGCGAAATAACTTCCGACATTTCGGTCTCCTAATCGTGATCCTGCGGCCGTCGTCGGTGCCGTACCCGTTCGTGCTACTCATCAACGACAAGCCGTGCCGGTCGGCTCCAGGCAGGGTCCGGGCCGGGAGCCGACCGACTAGGCGAGGGTCCGGTGGACGTGGCTGGTCGGGGGTCAGCGCACGTCCACCGAAGCTTCAGAGGTGTTTGATCCGGTCGAGGACTCGATCGAGCATCGCCATGGTCTCGGCCCCACTGGACAGATCGCTGTCGTCGAGGTACTGGCCCATGACCTTCCTGGTCCTCTCGATCTTGATCAGGTCTTGGTCCTCGGCCGGCCACTCGATGCCTTGACCGAACCAGCCGTCATCTGGAGGCGCGGCGAGCTTCTTCAGGCTCGCGCCTGGAACGCGTTTCGGAAAGTCGGTCATGACCTTGTCATCTCAGCTATACGAAGTTCAGGTCTATGGCAGGCGTCGGCCTGCCAGCCAGACCAGCCCGCACAGCAACGCAACCACGCCGACCAGTCCAAGCCAGGGGGGCCAGGAGCCACCACTGCACATCGGAACCCGCCATCAGTCGGTCTCCGTGGCGGAGCCGAGCGAGTGGACCAGGTTCGGATCGTGGCCACTCACAGGATCTTCGGCGTCTGGCGGCCGCTCCCGGGCCGCGACCCGTGCGTATCCCTGCGGAGCTGGCTGGGCGAGGGTCGCGGTCACTACCGCTGACCACCCTCCCCGCTCAGGCCCCCACACTGGACGACCCGTGGGTCCTTCTCGTACTGCGAGTGCCCCACCGTGGATGTCGAGGGTGATCGCGTCCACTATGACGACGTCGTCCCCTGGCCCTTGCCAGGCACGCTGCATCGAAACGACACCCTCCACGAATGTGGAATTGAACCCGAACCCGGCGTGCACCAAGGCCTGCACGGATTGGGCCAGGGTGGCGCGTTGCTCGCCGCTGATGTCTTCCAGCGGTGGAACGGTTTCCGGCGCGCCTTCGGTGGCGGGTGGGCGTTCGCTGGGCCGAGGGCGCTGCTGGAACGCGTTGTGTGTCACTGGTTCGGACGGTCGTGCGGTGGTAGCCATGTGAGTTCTCCCGAACGGATAAAGGGTCTTGGGGCGCGTTCGGCCGCGCCGTCGACCGGTCCGGTCGACAGTGGAGGGTGAGCGGCTGTGCGGTTGCTCTTAGATCGCGTTCTTCACGTGCTCCAGCACGAGGTTGATCGCGTGATCCAGTGCGTGGTCGTGGCCGTCCGCAGGAAGTAATTCGTGCGGCACGTCGAGGTCGTCGAGCACGCGGGCGATGTGCTGGTCGGCGAGTCTGCGGAACGTGGCGTTGTCGTCCCGGGCTTTGTTGTCGCCCAACGGGATCGTCGGGTCCAGCGTGGTGCGGAAGATGAGGTCGTAGCGTCGGCTGTGGCCGCGGACGAGACTGTTGAGATGGGCCAGTTCGTCGGCGTCAGCCCGGTGGCCACGGTGTTCGAGGGCGGCGTGGTAGTAGCCCAGTGCGTCGGGGACCGGCCGGTCGACCAGGACCACATCGGCGTGGAGCCAGGCTTCGAGTTCGCTGCTGATGCCCCGGGTGATGATCCACAGGGTGGAGGCCCAGGTGTGGTTGAACAGGATCGGAATGCCCATCTTCTTGGCCTCCTCACCCAGGTCGGCGACGGTGGAGACCTCGACGTGCCGCAGCCGAAGCTCGTGGGCCAGCCGCGCCAGGAAGGTGCTCTTGCCGGTGGAGTGGGTTCCGGTGACACCGACCGTCACCGGCCTGTCCACCCGGTCCGCGACCAGGTCACCGTGTGCGGTCACCACAAGCCTCCCTCCGGCTCTGTGGACGCAGTCGAGCCGGGCAGGGTGGCGACCTTGACCAGCCCTGGCCAATCCAGGGCACCGTCGTTGATCAGCGTCACCAGCAGTTGCCAAGCGCACCACGTGTCGTAACCGGCGCGGTGCGGCCGCTGCCCCGTGACCGCGGTCAGATCGAGGCGAGCGTGCTCGACGAGCTTGTCCAGGCTGTAGCTCGCCGCGTCGGACCAAACGTGTTTGGCCAGGCGCAGGGTGTCCAGGACCAACGGCGGACGCCAAGCCGGCAGATGCGCACCCAGAACCCGGTACTCGACGTGCGCGCCGTGCGCGACCAGAATCCGGCTGCCGAGCAGTTCGGCGATCTCCAGAGCGACCTGCGACCACGGCGGGCACCCATCGACGTCGGCGTTGCTGATCCCGTGCACCCTGCGGGTGACCATCGACGCGATCGGCTTCTGTGGCCGGATGAGCCAGGAGCGCATGTCCTCGATGCGGACAGCGCCATCGGCACCATTGCTGCCGTCGATGAGCAGGCCGGCGAACTCGATGATCTCCGGTGGGGTCTGCCCGTTGCCCTCGACGTCCACAACGATCAGCTCGCGCTCGGCCAGAGCAGCCGGAACCGGCGTGGTCATGCCGTCTCCCGGACAGTCGTATCGACAGCGGCGGCATCGGCAGTTGTCGCCTTCACCATCGTGTCGGCGGCGGGCCAGCCAATGTCGGCGCGGCCGTGTTGACGCTGGTGGTGAGGCTTGCTGACGTCGTGGACCTGGTAGCCCAGCCCGTGCTGCATGAAGTAGCGCGGCGGCTCGTCCAAACCCTCGACCACCACGGCCCGGTCGTTGACCTCGACCAGCCTGCCACCCTGACTATCCGCCAGCGCGGTGGCCTCCCCGCGATCGGGGCGCTGCCACGCCTCGGCGCATCGCTGGAGCTGGGCTTCCGGGCAGATATCGCACAGCTCGCGGATGCCGTAGTGGCCGTTGTAGTCAGCGACACCGTGGGCGTAGGTCACCGCACAGGAGGTCTTGCGGAACAGCGGCGACCCCGCGTTGCGGGCACGCGCCCCGGCCAGGATGCGCTGCTCAAGCCGCTCCGGGAACACCTTGCGGCGAGCACCCTGGTCATACGGCTCGGGCAGGCCGTGGGCCTGGTAGTAGTCACGGATCTGGTCCTTGAAGAACAGCCCTGTGAACACGGTGGCGTGCGCGTGCCGGCTGAGCTGGTACGCCTGGTCCAGGTGCTCGTCGCTGTCATTCAGGCCCGGCACGATCGGGCGCCAATACAACACCACCCGATACTGCTCCGCGCGCTCGAACGCCGTCTTCAGCGAGGTGGCCGCGATAGTCGAATCGACCGGCTCGACCCGGGAGTCGGTAATGCCCGAGTGGGTGACCAGCAGCGTGACCTTGATGTTGGCGAACGAGTTCAGCACCGCGCAGTCCTCCGGCTCGACCCGCCACCGCGTGATCACCAGCACGTGGTTGGTCAGACCGCGCTCATCGAGCCGTCTCAGCATGTCGAACGTGTGCGGCTTCACCACCGGAAGCATCGGATCAGTCGCCCTGTTCAGCAACTGCACCGGCGTCACATGCGGACGGAAATAACGGTGCCCGACCAGCCGCTCAAACGCCTCAGCGTCACTGACCAGCGCCCGCGGGACCTTCATCCCGAAGTTGTCGAACAAGTGCCGCACACAGTAACCACAGTCCAGCGGGCAACCGACGATCCAGTTCACACTCAGCCCCGACTTGCGGTACTCAATCACATCCAGCAACTCCGGACGCATCGAGCTGCGCTGCGCCTCCGTCAGCAGCGGCAGCTTCCGCCGGAGCGTACGGCCGTCAGCTACTTCCGCAGTTGTCGCCGTCAGACCGTATCGGTCACTCACGGTGAGATCGTCGTTCGTCACCTCTTGATATGACCAGGACCAGCTACGATCACGGCAGTACTCTCTAATGACTACAGCACGTGTTGACAGACGTCGACCGGCGTCGCGAGCCAGTATCCGGCGAGGTGGGGCATGACTGAGGACTATGCGCCGAACAGCGACGTTGGCAACTCTGTACGCAAGCAGTTGGGCGCCGAGATCAGGCGCGTACGCAAGGCCGCCGGCCTGAGCCAGCCCCAGCTCGCCCAGGCGGTTGGCTATAGCCGCCAGTACATCTCCAGCGCGGAAAACCCACACCACCCGTTGCCATCCGGTGAACTGGTACAGGCCATCGATCGTCGCCTCGACGCGGGCAACGCGCTAATTGAACTCCGGAAAGCTGCCCAGCTGGAGGCCTACGCGATCCGCAACGGTCTCACGGGGCTGGTCAGCGGCGGAACTACTGACGGACCTGTCGGGAAGGAGGACGACGACGTGAAGCGGCGAACCATGCTGGGCCTGATCGGACAAGCGGCGGTGGTTCCTCCCTTGGTCGAGCGGCTCGAAGGTGTCCGTCACGGCATCGACAGCATGCTCGCGGCAGAGCCGACAGATCACGACGCCGATGACTGGGAGCAGGCTGCGGCGACCTACGCATCAGAGGTTGGCACGGTGCAAGCAGACCGTCTGCTGACCGAGCTTCTAGCTGACTTCGAGGAGATCAAGCGGCGGATCATGGACGCCAGCGGACTCGTGCGAACCAGGCTCGTTCATACGGGCGGTCAACTGGCAGCTCTAACGGCCATCAGTTTGGTGAATCTTCGAGAGCCGCGCTCGGCGGAGCGTTGGTGGAGGACGGCATCCCGAGCTGCGGCCGGGGCGGGTGATCCGATGCTGTCGGCCCTGGTGGCAGGGCGACACGCGGTCTACTCCCTCCACACCGCGCCCTCCGCTCGAGTGCTGGCACTCGCCGATGCCGCGGTCGCACAAGGGCGAAATGTGCCATGTGTGGGGGTGATAAGCGGTCTCGCGGCGCGCGCACAGATCCACGCAGGAGATGGCCGACAGGCTGACGCTGACATAGCACTTGGACAAGTCAAGGACATGTTCGAACGCTTGTCGGAGACAGCGCGAGGCAAAGAGCATGGTCAGTGGCACTGGGGCGAGCAACGACTCCGCCACGTCGAAAGTTTCGTACACGCCCACGCTGGGCGACTACACGAAGCACAAGCCGCGTATGACGCGGCTCTGGGTTGTTACCAGTCCGATAGCTTCCAAGGCCCCACTCAGGTGGCCCTATACCAGGCAATCGCGCTAATCCGCTCGGGCGACGTTCTTGGTGGAGTTGATTACGTCGTCTCCACCTTCAACAATTTGGAGCCTTGGCAACGTTCGGACGGCCTGGTGTTGCGCAGCGGCGAAGCAGCACTTGACGCAGTTCCCGATCAGCAACAGTCACATCCGCAGGTCGTAGCCTCGCGAGAAATGCTTCGAACCATCGGCAACAAGTAAGAGAAAATGTCAATCAAATTCACACATCATGACGCCAGCAACACGGAACAGATCCTGGAATCCGTGATCGGCCCAGTTTACGAAGAAAGTCACCAAGACGTGATCGCGGACCCTTTCTATTCCACCACGCGGTTCATCGAGCGAGTTCGCGGATACATTCAGTCGCCAGGCTTTGCGCTGGTTGCAGCATATGATGCCGATTCCGCAGTTGGCTTCGCGTTTGGCTACACACTGCCGGCCAACGCGCGCTGGTGGCATGGACTAACGACACCGACTCCAGATGACCTTACAACCGAGACTGGAAACCGCACCTTTGCTCTCAACGAACTAATGGTAACGCCTGATTTTCAACGGCGAGGCATCGCACACGCTCTCCACGACGAACTGCTCCGCAAGCGGCCCGAGGAGCGAGCGACCCTCCTCGTCAGAGAAGACAACGAGACCGCCCAAACTGCATACAAACGTTGGGGATGGAAGAAGATCGGCAAACTCCAACCATTTGCCGATTCACCGAACTTTGATGCGATGATTCTTCCTCTTTCCAACCAACAACTAGGCAGCGGCACCTGAGGGCACATCACTCACAATCGTCCATGTTACCGCTTCTCTAACACGCTTTCCACATAACGTCACTCGCCGCTTGAATTGAAGACAATAGGAGACCTAGGGAGACAACAGGACGTGGCAGATCCTGTGAAGTTAATGCTTGACGACCTCGCGGACCAGTACGCAAAAGAGCCCGGCAAGGACGAAGCGGTGGCGGAAACGACCTGCAGGGTAAACCCTAGCGTGTCCAGTCGGCGGCGTCTGTGGGGTGACTCCGGTGGCTATTGCGGTAACCCGGCGTGCCGGGAGTACCTCTTCCCCGATGACCTCGACGTGGATTTCGGTGAGCTGGCCCACGTCATCCCAGCGTCTCCCGACGGTCCCCGCGGCGTTCCTCTCGACGAGGTCGTCGCCGAAGACCGAGCTCATCACAGCAACCTGGTTCTGTTGTGCGCTAACTGCCATACGACGATCGACAAGGCTCCGGCGGCGTATCCGGTCGAGATGCTGCATGGGTGGAAGCAGAAGCGGATCGACGAGATCCAGATCGCTGTCTCGACACCCACTTTTCAGACCCGGGCCGAGGCCCGAGCGCATCTCCAGGGGGAGTTGGAGACCAACCGCGCGATCCATACGAGGTACGGGCCGGTGGGTGACCCATATCGGCACGGGAATCCTGCTCTCTGGCGCCGGCACGCTCGCGCAACCATTGTTCCCAACAATCGCAAGATCCTGCGTGTACTGGAGGCCAATCGGCACCTTCTGACCCGGGATGAGCAGGAAATCCTGGCCGTCTACCGGCTACACGTCGATCAGTTCGAGGGCCGGCACGTCCTTGAGGATTTCACCACAGGTACGGAGCGATTCCCCGAAGCCATTGAGAGGATCCTCCTGGATGAGAAGGAGACGGACCGCGCATGAAGGACGTGCGGGGCTGGATCGAGAAGAAGTTGCAGGAGAACGGTTACACCTCAACGAGGCTCCCGCCTTTCCAACTGGCGATAGAGCGGACCTCTCGCCCAGGCGCTCGGGTGCTGTGCATCGGACTCGAGGAAGGAGAGGCGTTCGACGCCCAGGATGTCGATGTCGCCATTGAGGAGGTCGCCGGCACGGGGTTCGTCGTGGTGGTGCCCACTCGAATCACACACGCCGCGTATGAGCGGGCCGAGGACCTCGGCATCTGTGTGACAGGCTTTGGTGAGCTAGTCGACGCGCTGGACCACGACGAGGACATAGCTCAGCACATCGACAGCCAGGAGAGGTACGAACGCCGCCGGCTAACCCGCCACAAGGCTGTTAAATCGCTCAAACGCAAGGGACACCACGCCTACGAAATCCTGCGCGACAAGTTCCGGCCGCTCACGATCATCACAATCAATGAATACGAGTTCACCGCTGACCGGATGTACATCCTGCTGGAGAGTTATGAGGGAATCGACCCAGACCTGATAGTCGTCACCAACCCAAACTGTCACGGCTTCTCGACCGATTCATGGCGGGCCGCGGAGCAGGCGGGAATCCCGCTCATCCTCTTCGACGATCTCCTTGATGGCCTGGGCACACAATGGACCTGAACCGCTGGCCACATCTGGAGCTCCTCCTGGAGACGGCACGCAGACTGCCGTCCCTGCAAGTCTGGTTATTCGGCTCGGCCGCCCGGTCCAAGACCCCAGCGGATTTGGACATCCTGCTGGTGTATGAGGACCGCTCCTCCGTAGTCGCGCTCCGCGCGATGCAGCCGTGGGAAGACTTTTGCCCGCCATGCCACCTCATCGCGATGACGCCACTGGAGGTCGCCGAATACGACTTCATCGTGACCACAGAGGCAACACGCCTGCTGTAGCGACTGCTTATCGCCGCCCTCTACGCACCCCATCTCGGCAGCGGTGACGGAACACGAACGTCATCAAAGTGCTGCGGCTGGACATTAACACCCGCTGCATCGAGGAGGTCCACGGCGTCCTGCCACGGGCCACTGCTGATCGATTCAACGGCGCAACCCTCGCACGGACCCGTGCCGGCGCAGTCAGGGCGGGCGGCGACGAGCTGTCGAACGTGGTTGTAGGCGCTCACCGGATCGTCGGCGCGGACGACATACCACACGCCGTCCCGGTCCTCGCCAGTTAATCCTGCGGCGACTCCTGGTCGTCTCGGGGGCTCGACGCGGTCCGCGTGGTGTCGGATGAGGAAGTGACGATCGAGATGGTCGACGTCGTCCTCCGCTGGCTCTTGATCCTTGTACCAGGTAAGGGCATCGGCCGGGGGTCCGGGACCCCACAGCAGGTCAGTGGGGTACCTGGTGGTCTCGAACTGAGCATCGAACTGCCAAAGGTCCCCGAGATAGTCGGGAACGGCTCGCACCAGAATGCAGGTGGCATCCGCACTGACACGCGTGGGCGACAGGCTGGTGATGTCGCAGATCTCGAACCGGTCGGCATCCCAGGCAATGGCGAGCACGGCTCGATGAACGGGCGCTGGATGGAGACGCCCACCAGGCGTGCGGCTACCCCAGAGACAATTGATGATCTCCGCCACGTCACGGATGACTCGGGCCGCTTCAACGGGGCTGCTGAGGTGGTAACCGGACGGGTGCGCGACGGTGTTACGCAGGAAGACCTGCGGTCGCTGCAATCTGCGTGCCCACTGGCCAGGAAGCAGACCCTCTGCCCGAGCCCACGTCCACAAGTTCGCCAACATGCCGTTGAACTCCATCGTGGAGCCGGACTTGGGCAGTTTAAGGAGCCACTCGGCGGGACGTCCCCTGCGTGATCTCATGCGTGGCCGCTTGAGAACGTTCATGACGTGTTCATATGAAGCGACCATTTCCGCGCGCTCCTCGCCGCGACCGTTCACGAAGAGGACACTGTGGTTGTAGTAGTCGAGGAAACGGTCGCGAAGTGCGTGCTCCGTCTCAAGGCGAGCCAGACTCTCCGCGATGGCGAACATGTCATAGTTGAGCGCGCCGTAGACGAACGCGGTCCGGACGCGTTCGAAACTGAGCCGGGTGCCCTCAGGCACAACGTCCACCAGATCTGTACCCGACAAGACGTCGTGCTGATAAGCCACCGTCGCCTCGGGCGTCAGCATGTGAGCCATGCTCAGGCCGAACGGGGTGAAGCGCTGCGTGCGCTCGTCCGGCGCCTGCAACTCCCGAAGCGTCCGGATGATCATGACCTTATCCCCTCGATCAGTAGCTCGCGCTGCATGGATCGTTCCTCTCGGCAACCTGCGTCCGCCGACTCTGCTCGAGGCGAACTGGTTAGGATGCCACGGACGCGCCATTGCTGCACCCCCAAGTTTGTAGGGGAACGCGGCCCTGCGGTGGCGACCTTCCGATCCCCCGCCACCGCGGCCGTCGCGTGTCGATGTACTCGCAATGCCCTCGAGCTATCCTCCCGCCCTGGGCCGATCATGTGTGTTTCCCGTGCACTCCGTCGACGACGCGCCCGAGACGGCGCGGGAGGTGCTGGCCGCCTTACACCTGCATCCAGCGGGCCATCGCCGAGCACGGCAGTTTTCGACGTCCGCACGCGGGAGGCCATCGCGCCCGTGGTTGGCGCGGTCGACACCTGCACCTACTGCCAGTCGGCGCACACCGTCGCCGGCCAGGCAGCCGGCTGGAGTCTGGAGCACACGATCGCCCTGCGCGACGGCAAGCAGATCAACAGCGAGGACGAGCTCGGTGCGTTGCTGATCGACCTGCAGCGGCACGAGGTGGCCGATCCACACCGTGGCCGCTACCGCTGATAGCAGTGCCGTCCAGCACGTAGTAGGAGTGCCCCGCGGGTCGCGGAGTTCGTTGCGGCGCGCGTGTACGTAGTCTTTGCGACATGTCCATCGGCGACGCGAGGTCGCACGTGGCGGCATCGCCGTACTCGACGGGTGGCGGCGGGACGGTCTTCGAGCACCGGTATGCCGCCACGGTTCTGGGCTGCCTGCTGACCGGCGACCCCGTAACGGGGTTGGGCGATGACGCCAGGCCGATCCTGGTGCGGTTCCAGGCCAGCGCAGTCAGCCCGGTCGACGACGTACTGGTCGAAGGCCAGACGGCGGACGGCGGCGTCCGGCGGATGTCCGTCGGTGTCCGCCGGGCACCGACGTTCGTAGCGAGCGAGACACCATCCGAACAATTGTTCGTGTCCTATCTCCAGGTGGTGGCCGAGCATTGGGAGGAGGTTGCGGCAGGGCGGTGGCGGCTGGCCCTGGCCGTGGCCAGCCCCAATTCAGCAGTTCGGCAACTCCGTGCGCTGTGTGTGATCGCTGAGGCCACCGACGACGAGGCGGCATTTCGCGCCAAGGTCACAGAACCAGGGCAGGCCAGCCAACCGGTCGTCGCCCGGCTCGGGCACATCGACACGCTCGTGCAAGCGGCTGCGGCGAGGGCAAACATCGACTCGACGGTGATCGCACCCCATGTGCTCACCTGGCGGTTGCTGTCGACCCTGAGGCCGCTGGAGGTGCGCCTGGAAGGTCCGGACCAGTTCGATCGCACGATCGCGGTTCGTCAGCTGCGCCCGGCCACTCACGAGGGGACGGCGGTCGCGGCGGACCGGCTGTTCACGCGCTTGGCGGAACTTACCGGCCGGTACGCGCCTGCGGGCGCCGAGGTGACCGAACGACTGCTGCGCCGTGACCTGGCCGGGATCACCCTGGCCCGATCGTCATCGTTCTCGCAGGCGTGGAGCCTCCTTGACCGGCTCGCCGAACGGTTGCGCGATCGGACCCGCTTCCAGCTCATCGGGGACCAGGTGACCCTCGAGTTACCGCGCACCGAGGCGCGGAGCGGATTGGCGACCGCGATGAAAGCAGCGGCGGTGGGACCGGCAATCTTGATCGTTCGCGGTGAACCTGATGTCGGGAAGTCGGCGCTCACCTTGCGGGCAGCCGAGGACATGTCGGCGGCGAGTGCCGCAGTGACCTCGGTGAGCTTGCAGGACCTGCCCGCCGACACGCTCACCCTGGAAACGGCGCTGGGTGGACAGCTGGTCGAGGTACTCTGCGCGACCGCGACCGCCGAGACGAGGCTGTTAGTCCTCGACGGTGCTGAATCCGTGCTCGAGGGGCGCAGCACCCTGCTGACCGAGCTCACCATCGCGGCTTTGCGAGCCGGGTTCGGCGTCGTCGCCGTCACCCGCGACGATGCCGCTGCCGCAGTGGCCAGCGCGATGAGAAGCGCACAAACAGCCGCGGGCGCCGCAGATCTGCGTGAGCACCAGGTTCCACGCATGCTGTCGGGCGAGGCCGAACAGATCGCGACTGTCTTCCCCATCCTCTCCCGGATCGGCCAGGACCTGCGGACCTCATGGCTGCTGGGAAGACCCGGCCTGGTGGAGCTGCTGCTCCGTGCAGGTGTCGCCTGGCAACTGCTGGACGGGCCGCTCTCTGAAGCAGACCTGTTCGCGGCCATCTGGGACCAGCTCGTCCGCCGCGGGGGCGAGCACCCGCCGGGCGGCCCGTCACCCGAGGCCCGGGAGCGTGCGCTGACGTCGCTGGCTCGAACGCTCCTGCTGCCTGGCGGCAACTACGCACTTCCGGATCCGAATGTGCTGCCGTCGTTGAGGTCGGACGGTTTGCTCCTCGCCTCCGGTCCGACCAGCGCCTGGCACTCGGGGGATTCCTTCGCCAGTGATGTGGTCCAGGATCTCGCCCTTACTCGGCTCCTGATCACCGAAGGCTGGCAGCTACTTCACGAGGCTGGCGCACCACGGTCCGCGCTGCGCGCTGCACGGGCTGCCTGCCAGGCCACACTCAGCAGGGCAGGTGAGGACACCGAGCCGCCGCGTGCCCGGCTGCAAGCGGTGTTCGACCAGCTGGCCAATCAACATGGCGCGCGGTGGGCAGAAGTGCCACTGGAGGCGATGTTGACGCACGGTCACGCTGAAGCCGTGCTGCAGCGAGCGTGGCCGAGCCTGCTCGCCGAGCGGCGAGCTGGCCTGCGCACGCTGCTGCGCTTGGCACTGCACCGCTACAGCGACCGCGGCTGGGGTGACCCGGCTGCGCTGGGTCCGCTCGTCGCGCTGACCTATTGCGGTGAGGCCGAGGTCGGACAACATGATCGGTACGACCGAGACACCGGCGAGCAGGTCCGCAAGCTGGTGCTGGCCTGGCTGCGGGGGCTCATCGAGAGCAAAGCTGTTCCGCTGCCCCTGCGGCAGCAGGTGCGTGATCGCCTGCTCGCCTCCTCGCCGGAGGAGCATGACGAGTTCGTCGCGGAAGTACTGGCCATGCTCGGCCCCGATCTGGATCAGTACGCCGAGGCGTTCCTGCGGCAACGTGCCGACGATGGCGGCGGGTACCTCGCACCGGCGGTGGAGTCCGTGGGCGCCGTGATTGCCCTGTCCGAGTACCAGCCCCAGTTGCTACTCACGCTGACTGAGGCGTACTACATCCGGCCGCATGACGCGGAGCACTTCGAATCGTGGGGGCTGCTCGGCGAGGGCATCCGCCGCCACGTGCGTGCGGGCGGCGCGGGTCCTCCCTTCGCGGGGTGGTATTTCGGACCGTTCTACCGGCTGCTCCACGCCCGCCCCATGGATGCGCTCGCTCTGATCAACAGGATGCTTGACCGCGCTGCCACCGTGCATGTCGGCCCGAGCCCCGATCAACCAGCGGATGCCGATGAGCCCGAGCCTTCCCCGCTCGGGCTCGAGCTGGACCTTCCTGGGGTGGGAGTCCGGCGTTGCGTGGGCGACGAGCAGGTGTGGTCGTGGTACCGCGGCTCGTCGGTCGGCCCGTACCCGTGCATCAGCGCGCTGCTGGCCGTCGAACGTTTCGCCGATGAGCTCATCGACACCCTCGGTGTGCCCTTGGCGCACGTCGCCGCGATCCTGCTGCGCGACTGCCACAACCTGGCCATGCCTGCCCTGGTGGTCGGTCTGCTGGTCCGCCACCTCGACCGCGCCGATGACCTGCTCGATCGCTGGCTGGTCTGCCCCGAGCTATGGCATCTGGAGGTCTCCCGCGTCGTCGGGGAACACTTTCATGCCCAAGGCCCAGACCCCACCGACCTGGTCGGTCAGCAGAGGCGCAGGGCCAGCTTCCAGAACGTGGTCGGCGAAATGATCGTGACGGCCATGCTCGCCGGTGATCAGGATCGGCTCGCCGTCCTCGCTGCCCGAGGGGACGAACTGGTCGAGCGGGCCCGTGAGCTGGTCGCGGGAACCGATGACGAAGCCGCCGACCTGCTTATGGTCCAAGGGTGGGCGGCTCAGCTCCGTGCGGAGAACTACCGCCTCAGCCGCACAGAGGATGGCCACATCCGGTTCGAGTGGGCGGTCCCGGAGGACATCGCCGCTGGTCTCACCCACACACAAGAGGAGTTCGCTCGCGGCGACACGGCACTGCGCTTGCACCAGACCTACGCGAGTTCGGAAGACCGTGTCGCCCCGGTCGATACGCTCGTTGCCGATCTGCTGCTCGCCCGCGACCTTGCCGAGAACCCGGCCGTCCGCGGTCCAGCGCACCCGGATGACCCAGTCGCCGCCGTCGCCGCCGCAGCGGTCATCGCCCACGCCCAAGGACGCGCCCATCTTCTCGATGAAGATCTGCAGTGGGCGGCCAACGTCCTGATCGATGTGGCGACGCGACCGCGGGTCGGCGAGCTGAGCCGCAGCGTGACCATCGGCCCGGACGGCGCCGACCGCTCCGCCGCCGCCGCGCTCCCCGCCCTGCTCCTACCCGTGTTCGACCATGTCCCGCTGAACTGGCAGGGCGTCGAGGACGCCTTGCTCGCCAGCGCGACCAGCCTCTTCGACGAGGTCCGGGCAGCGTTTGCGGTCGGTGTCGAGCCCATCTGGTCAGCACCGTGCACCCCGAGCCCGCCGGCGCAGACCTGCCGACACCAGCTCGCATGGGCCGCAGTCCAGCAGGGCCTGCGCGACTGCCGACTCGGCGGTTGGGACCAAGCGACGCAACAGCGGCTCACGAATCCGCTTGAGCCGCCCTACGAGGCGACCCTGCCGACAGTGCCCACCGACGTCCTCCTCGTGAATCGGCTCACCGCTCCCCTTGTTGCGGCCGCAGCCGCAGCGCGAAATGGGAATTGCGTTGCTGACGAGGCCACACGACTGCGCGACGTGTTGTTTGACGTCCACCGGAGGGGAACCGACCACTGGGCCACGAAGGGTTACGACCGTCTCCACAACCGCCACCGCGATCGTGTGGTCCGGGTGCTGGTCGAGACCGTGATCGGCGGGGACCCGACGCCGCTGGCTTCCTACGTGGGAGCCTTCACCACGAACGCTCCAGCGCTCGATGCGCTTCTCCACGACCTTCGCGAGCTCTTCACCTACGACGACACGCTTCGCACATCGCTGCTTCCCGTCTGGCGCCTGGTCATGACCACCGCCCTCGATGCCCTTGAAAGCGGCGCCACCCTCCCCGGCCGCCACCACTGGCGCGACAGCGCACTCGCCGAACTTCTGCCGACCCCCCAGTTCGCCATCAGCGACGCCAACCCCATGGCCACTCTGGACCGGGCTCGAGCCGACTGGTTGGATCCGGACGACATCGCTGATCTCGCCACTAGGTGGCTGAAACTCGCACGCGGCGAACCAAAAGCTGTCGACGCCGTCACAGACCTCGCGAACTGCGCCACACCCGCGTGGCAGGCAACAACCGGGCTCGCCTGGGCGGAAGACGCCATCAACGGCAACTACGCCGCCATCGCAGGACGGTGCTGGCACCTGCCCGAGTGGCTGGAACATGTAGCAGGACAACTCGACGTCCAGGGCGTCGCCCGCTGGCACCGGTTAGTTGATGGACTAGCGACCCACGGCGATTACCGCGCCGTGAAGCTTCAGCAGACAGTGGAATGAGCGCGGTGAGGCATTCCCAAAGCCCATTTGGCGCCGCCGAAGTTGGCCCGCAGCGTGTTGACCAACTGGTCGCGCGGCTACCCACACGTGCTTGGCAACGTCTCTCCGCGGGCCGGGGCGCGAAGGGACACCGCTTCTACGACTGGGCCTGGATCACCCTCACCGACCCCACTCCCGAAGCGCCGGCCGGGTCCCGGTGGCTGCTGGTCCGACGCAACCGCCGCACCGGCGAACTGGCCTACTACCGCTGCTACGCACCCCGCCCGATACCCCTAGCCACACTCGTGCGGGTGGCTGGCCGGCGGTGGACCGTCGAGGAATGAAGATCACGATCTACAGCTGGAGTACTAGATCGAGGCGCTCCGCAAGTGCGAATGTGTCGTCAATTCTGTTGGCCGATCGGGCTCAATTTGCAAGATCTGGCGACAAGTCCGAGACAATGGCGCGGGTGGTAGCGACATAGATCGCAGTAGGTCGCGCATTATTTCGTTCGACTTAACTATCGACTCGCTTGTTGGCCCCATCGCCGAGTCTTTCAATGATTGACGACGTTTCGATAAAGCCAGGGCAGGGCTCAAGGCAGCATGTGCAGCGGAGCTTCTTTCCCGCGGGGTCTTGACCCAGCGTTTCTATTAGTGAGCTCGTTGCGATCTCAACTGCATCAAGACGCGCGAGCGGATCTCTAGGTCGTGGGGTGACCGTCACTTCTCTTAACGCGGGCCCGGATAGCACCGGCTGTGAATAAATTTCCACAATGCTGCCTGTCTCATGTGCACATTCAATTCGACCGCAAGCGCCGCATTTCCCCTCTACGGTTTTTGTGACTTCAGTCGGATATGTCCTACCGAGGAAGTGTTTGCAATCATCGATATCTTCGTGGCACACAGAACATAGAACGTCGTGGCTCATGCCTACCGAGAAACCATAACGACGATGCGCCAGGCTTACTGCGCATCTGTTCCAGTACACGCCTTCTTTGTCGGCCTCGAGTTCGCATCCGAACATTCCGCCAACGTAAGCGCCGATCTCATGAAATAAATCATGCGCCGCCATAGAAAGGATGTCATCTTCGAGAAAATTGAACGCACTGATGGAGACGTCCAACGCCTGTCGAGCGAGACGCTCCGCTAGGTTTCGATCGTCATCCTGGACGAGAACTTTGTCTTGAAAATCGCGATAACTGAACAGTAGTCGTTCGACTATCGTTTGACTCGCGCTACTTCGTGAGAGAAATTCAATATACGTAGGAGGGAGATCTAGAAGACCTCGGTCTGCGCGCACGGTAATTGCCCGGAGCGACTGGCCATAAAGCTTTCGCGCTCTCTTGAGCGCAGAGGTTCCTTCCTGGAACAAATACAAACGTCTCAGTTCGCCGCCGGCTGGCGGCAACGGTACGCCTGTTGTTAATATTCTTGCATGGAATCTCATGCTAAACTCTAGTCTTCGATCGTCCGATTTGGTGGAGCTATCTCAATCTTGCCCAGTGCTTGCCCCAGGATGTCCACTACCGAGTCGTCACTCTGATCGAAGTATTTAACCGGTATCTCGATCTCGATGCCGCTTGCTTTTCGAGTTGTCTCGGTAACTTCAATTTCGGTGAGTGAGATCCGGATCTTGTCATTACTTCGACTCATTGGAAGGCCGGCCAGAACTGATAGTATACGTACGCGCGTGGCAATGGCGATCATCTTAAGGTAGTCGGTAGAGAGATTACCCGTTACGCCAAGCAGGATTTGAGCGATTACCTCGCCCGCGCTGTATTCGCTCAGGTATCGACTGTTTTCCTTGTCTGTTGCCATCGACAGGCTAACACCCTCGGCGCGGGCGGACTTGACAAAGCCTGCGTCCTGGTCGAGGTACAGGGCTACGTTATTATCTTCGATCTTCGCCGGCAACAAGAGGATGTCACCGCTCGTCAACCGCGAATACGGGATCAGGTTGATCACTCTGTCGGGCACCAACCACTGCGTGACCTCAACGTCACTCTCTGGATCTGTCGTCACGCCTATCTCCGCTCGCTCCGAAGTTATGTGCGCAGCATCTTGTCGTGCTCGCCGATCAACTGCGCTCTTCTGTCGTATGACGCTGCTTGCCGACCGATACTGTATAGCGGGACATCCCAACTGCTCGCATGGCAGCAAGTTCGCAACCTGATGACAGCCAAGGGCGGCAGTGGGGATCGGGGACGGGCGGGGTGTACTGGCCTCGCGAGCTGCGGGGATCGGGTGCGATCAGACCTCACGAACATAAGCCTCCCCAGCGAACCGGGTGCGGTCGGTTGTCGCGGAGAAACGCGGTCGCATCCGGCCGACAAAACCAGCGTGCCAAATCCGCCGTCGAGCAGGTTGGCCGTGTGACGGTGGTGGGGTTCGTCTTGATTATGGGTGTCGAAACCGACACTTTGCCGGTAAGTGCCCACCCCTCCGTGCAGTCGAGCATCCAGATCGGGCAAACCTGCCCCGAGTGCCGGGTTGGGTGATTGTGAGCGAATCAGCAGAGGTAAAGCAACCACTTGGCCGTCGACGAGGTGCAGCCCGGTGGGGGCGTGTGCGGTGGCGGCTGGTCGATCGCGCGCTGGCGCGTTACACAGCTGAGTCGGTACTGGCGCTGTTGAGTGCAGCCATCGACTCCCCTGGATGTCGGGTATGGGAGCCGCAACTCGCTGTGCTGTGGGGGCGTACGTTGCGTCAACCGCCGCGTGGCGCAGTCGTGGCTAAGGGCTGTCACGTAACCCCGATGTCGGGCTGCTCAGCCGATAGTTGATCATGTTGTTGTGGTGCAGGTGATCACAGCGTCGAGGTCGGAGTGGATTGCCCCGTTCGCCGGGTTGGAGCCAGGCCAGTTCCGCAAGCTGGTGCGGGTGGTGGCCAGGCGTGGCGGGGATGAGATCGCCGATGGACGGCCGGGGCGGCAGTGGGCGTTGCCGCTGGCTGACCGGGTGCTGCTGGTGGCGGTGTACTGGCGAACGAACCTGACCATGCGCCAGATCGGACCGCTGTTCGGCGTCTCGCACGCCGCGGCCCACCGGGTGATCGATAAGGTCGGGCCCCTGTTGGCGCTGGCGCCGGTGCGGAAACGCCGGGTCGACTCGGTGGCGATCGTGGACGGCGCTCTGGTGCCGACCCGGGATCACCGGCTCGCGGCACCCAGCAAGAACTACCGCTACTCCACGAACGTGCAGATCGCGATCGACGCCGACACCCGCCTGGTCATCGCCACCGGCGACCCGCAACCGGGTAACCGCAACGACTGCACGGTCTATCGCGACTCCGGCATCAAAGACCAGATCGATGACCGGCCGGTCATGACCGACGGCGGCTATCAAGGCAACCCCGAGGTGATCATGCCCTACCGCAAACCTCGCGACGGCAGCGATCTTCCGGAGTGGAAGGAAGAGTTGAACGCTGTCCACCGCACCGTCCGTGCCAGGGTCGAGCACACCCTGGCACGCATGAAGTGCTGGAAGATCCTGCGGGACTACCGCCGCGCCGCGAGCACACTCGGCGACGCGGTGTCCGGCATCGCCCACATACACAACATCACACTCGCTGGCTAATCGAACACCGTTGGCCCCAAGAAGAAGATCAGTTACGTGACAGCCCTTAGTTGTTGACGTTGGGTGCTCCTTGGGTGCTCCGCAGCGGCGACCCGCACCGGCACACCCCGACCCCCACCGACAGCGAGGAACGCCAACTACCTGCATGAATGACACGCCGCGATACGCCACAACACCTGGCGGTACGGCGAGCAGCTGGCTCTTAACCAGCGGGGTCTACTCGCTGTCATAACGGCAACTGTTCCGCCTCGCCACCGTCCTCATGTTCTGGAGGAAAGCCGAAGTGCAGCTCACCGAGTTGGTGGACGTGGTCGTCGACGGTTACGCCGAGCGGCGTTGTGTAGGCCGCCATCTGGGTCTCGGTGTCGCTGCGCCAGGTGGTGGGGTGCTCGCCGCGGCGGCACTCTGGTGGTGACGCGCCGAGCATCTGATCGATTCGGGATCGGAACCCGGGCAGGTGGCGTAGGTAGTAGTCCCCGGCGATCAGTGGTGTGGTTTGGGGGTGGATGTGTGCGGCGTACCAGAGCCAGACCTGCACGGCGAGTTCGGTGGCGAGTCCGGGGTGATGTCGCCAGCAGGGTGGTATGAGGTCGCTGGGGCTGGTGGCGTGGACGTAGTTGTAGGTGTCGATCCAGACGTCGATCATGCGGGCGAGTGCGGTGCGCTCGCGGTGGCGCAGGGCGGGCCAGGTCCAGGGCGGTCGTCGGGGGCTGGTGCTGTTGGCGGGCGTGTTGTACAACGCGAGCAGCAGTTCGAGGTCTTCGTCGTCGAATGCAGTTGCCTCTCCAGTCATCGCCTGTCTCCCGTGGCTCTGGTGAATCCGGCACCGGTGCCGGTGGCGTGACGGGATGGCCCGTCCAGTGCGTTGTGACGACTACGCACCACGGCAACTTGACGTGCAACGATGTCGGCTTCGCGGGTGATGGTGCGGTTGAGTACCCGGTTGTCTCGGTAGGACGGGATCGCGGCGAAGAACGGTGGGAGCCCGCGGGCTGTCACGACTGCCTGACCGTCGCCGAGGCGTTGCTGGTCGGCGACGGTCAGCGTGTGCTGGTGTTGGAGTTGCTCGCTGAGTCGGACGCCTCGGCCATCGTCGGGTCGGCCGCCACGGGTCGGGGTGACGACTGGTGTGGTCCCGGCGCGGTCGGATAGTTCGCGGGCGCTGTCGATGTCGATGCCACCGGTGATCGACACGCCTGCCGCGGCGCGGAGGGCTGGGGCGTCCGGGCCGTAGACGGCGTCTTCCTGGCTGGCGGTTTGCACGCCGTAGACGTAGCCGATGCCGTATTTGCGTTGGGCGCTGGCGATGTAGGGCAGGTTGGGGACGGTGATGCCGTAGCGCAGTTCGTCGATGACACCGATGAATGGTTGTGTGAGCCGACGGTGGCGGGTGCGTAGTGCGACACCTTCCGCTGCGTAGAACATCTCGGCGGCGAACAAGCTGAGCAGCGGCTTGACGCGGTGCAGGCGGCTGCTGTCGGCCAGCAGATACACCGTGCCGCCTGCCGAGATCATCTGTTCCATGTCGAACTGCGGATCGATGTCGCGGTGTCCACACAATCGGCGGCCGTCGGCGGTGGTGAGGCTGTTGAGCGCGAGAGTCAGGTATCGCAGGACGCCGCTGGTGGTGCGCCCGGCGGCTGGGTCGAGGTGGCGGCGGACGTTCACCGCGGCGGACGGTTCCGCGGTGAGGTCGTCGCGCAGGATCCGGATCGCGGTGGGGTCGTCGGGTCGGCGGAGCCAGTCAGCGAGGTCGTCGATGTCCTTGGTGGCGAGGTCGGCGGCGTGGAGCCAGGCCGCGAGGACTTCGCAGGCGCTGTCGCGGAAGAACCGGTCGTTGTCACTGCCTCCGCCCTGCGGGGTGTCGATTCCCGATACCAGCGCGATTGCGCGGCGGTAGGCGATGTGATAGTCGGCGCATCCGATGATCGGTGACCAGTACACCTGTGGGTAGCCGGCGGCGTACCGGCGGTCCGGTGCGGACACATCCACCACAGCAACCGGGTACTCCACGATCGGACGGTAGCGGCGCAGAAGTAGCGACAGCCACCGCCAACGCACGGCGGGCCGTCGACACTGGCGGGCGAGGACGGTGCGTTCGAAGATCCCCGGTTCGATCGATGCAACGAGGGCGGGCCCGGGAAGGGCTCGGATGATGGGCACCAACAGGCGGTCGGTCTTGCCCCAGCCGGTGCGGGCGACGATCCGGATCCGCTGCTCCCAATCTGCCCAGATCTTCGGTCCGCGACCGCGAGCAGCGGAATGCCTGGGTGACCTCCCTCGACCGTGTAGACGGTTGTCGTGGCGTCCAAGGTGATAGCCAAACGCTCGCGCGGGCATGACGGTTCGTTTCCAGCGGGAAGTACCTGGCAGGGTGTAGCGGCCTGCCCGGCGGGCCACGCGAGCGCCTAGGACAAGTCTGGTCTCCCGTGCTGTCGCCAGTCCTCGAGATCGAGCCGGGTAGTGCACCCTGTTCCACAACGGCAGTACGAGAAAACGCATCCATACCAGCCACAGGGGAAGACCAATCAGCGCGGTCCAACCGGCCGGAGCCGGCCAGGCCAGCATGACGGGGAACTGCATGCCGTTCGGCGCACCTTGTTCGTCAGGGCGAGCGCCTGTATCGGGTGCAGTGACGTCAGCATCCGGCTCGACACGCGGCAATCCCAGCAGGCCGCCCTGCCTGTCACCGGTTACCAGCCGCCGAAATTGCAACGAAGGCCAGGCCATGTCACCAGTGAACAGCCATGTCACCACCCCGGCGGCAAGCCATGCCGTGCTCGCAGCGCCAACGACGGCGAGCAGTAGTACGGCGACTCGACGGCGTCGCTCCCGGCGGGTGTCGAGGCGCGTGCGGCCCTGCTCGAACGTCGAGGTCACCTGACTCAGCCCCACCCTGAACCGGCCGCGTCGCCGCGGACATCCGGGGCGCGGCCGCCGCTCCCACGACCCTGCCCACCTCCGCGTCGTCGTCCGCGCTGCCGGTCAGGGAAATGCGGGTCGTTCCCAGCGGAGACACGCAGGGCGTCAGCGACCAGGAGCAACGAGTTCGGTTCGCCCATGCGCCGTTTGAGGGTGCCGAGTAGGCGGCGTGTCCATTCCGGATTCGTGTGGCCACGCGCAAGCAGCCACACCTGCGGATCGCGGTAATGACAGCGCCGCGTGGCGTAGATCTCGCCGGTGGCGGGGATGTAGCCGAGCTGCCACGGCCCCAGCACGGCGGGTTCGTCGGTGTAGGGGTCGTCGTCATCCCCGTCCCGGCGCCAGCCCACACCGAACACCTCACCCGCTACCAGCGTTCCATCAGACACGTTCATCCCGTTGTCGAGAGCGCGCGCGGCACCCACAACACGTCGTCGCGGTTTGGCGGCCACGAACACCTCCTCACTCGCGTACGTGGACACCTGCCGGGGAGTCGCCGGGTCACGGCGCCATCCCGACTGGGCGCCCGCCAACAGCCCGGCAGGCGCGTCCACGCCCGGCAGGTCGAGGTTGAGGACAAACGCGCGGATCGCCCGCACGCGGTCATGAGCTGCGGACAGGACCTCGCAGCTGGCCACGAACTGATTCAGTGCTGTCCGCAGCAACGTTGGTGGACGGGCGGGGTCCATCGCCTGCTCGAGAAGCTCGTCAGTGAAGTCGGTTTGCGTGGGCGGATAGCCGAGCACGTCGGAGACCTCGCTCAACGCCATCGTGTACAGCTGCGCGGTGGTGTTCTCGATGTGCGCGGCCTTCAGGCGGCATCGGCTCTCCGCGCGGATCAGGTCTGCGGCTGGATCGTCGGTGACGTCGACTCGGCCGTCGTCGGTCAACGCTTCCATGACGTCGAATGGAACCGTACGGGCGAAGGAGAAATTGTCACTGGAAGCGTCTACCTGCAATAGCAGATGGCCATTGGTGCATGAACGCCACATCAGCCACACATTGGAAAATGACATTGTGAACTCCAAATAGACATGCGTAGAATAGATGGACTTCTGGGGCGCGGATGGATTTAGGTGCTATGTCGACATTTCAGTCCCAAGGTCGCACGACGTCGGTGCGGTACTGCCCGACGATGGGAGTCATTGAGACTTTGACTACCGAACCGGACTGCGGCGCCTCGACCACATAGTCTCGTCCGTAGATTCGTCCTAGGTAGATCGCGACGTGGTGGATCGTGGCGGGCGTGTTCCCGGAGAAAAGCAGATCTCCGGGAAGTGCTTCTCTGAATGGATGGCGTGTGCCGCCGCTGGCGTATTGGGTGCGGCTGTCTCCGCCGATCGCGATCCCGGCTTGTGCGTAGGCGTATTCGGTGAGTCCTGAGCAGTCGAAACCGGTTTTCTTGTAGTCGCCGTGGCGGTCAGCGACCCCGCCGTCGCGGATGCCCTGGGTTGGGCCGGTGGGGCCGCCGCCGCCCCAGGCGTATGGGGTGCCGAGGTGGGACAGGGCGGCGGCCGCGGCGATAGCTGCGGCTTCACTGGGGAACCGGACGATTACGTCGCTGCCGGATCCGTCGATACCTGCCTGTTTGGGCAGGATCACGTCCAATCCGGCCTGGCGGATGGGGAGCTGCCCGGATCCGCCGCCGTCCTCGCAGGTCACCGGCGACGTCTCAGCAGCCGGTGAGGGGCCCTGGGGTTCGCCGAGAAGTTGTGCGGCGAGCGCGGTTGCCCATCGTTGCCAGACCGCGTACTTGCCGGCACCGGCGCCGGACCGCTGGACTGCCTGTGCGATCGCGGCGAATGTGCCCGCCGCCGGGTCAGCGTAGGTCGGCACCCTGCTCACGAGCTGGGTGTAGAAAGCGCGGGATGCAGCGGCCGCGTCGGTCCGGTCGACGTCGGCGTACAGCGTGCCCTGCTGCTGGAACAGGCCGATCGATCGCCCGTTCACCGCAGCCGGGTTCATGGTGGATTCCTGCATCGCGGTGCCCAGCGCGATCGCGATCCCCCGCGCAGCGATCCGCATCCCGGTACCGACGCCGACGACCGTACGGGCCGCGGCCATCTGGTTCGCGTTAAGCTCCGCCGACTTCTGTGTGCCTGACGCTCCGGCGCCTGTCGCATCTATGGTGACGGTGCAGCCGCCGGCGGGCGGCTGTTCTTCAGTGGCGACAGGTGTACCGCTGATGACTGAGAGGCCGAGTACGAACGCCACCAGTACCGTGACCGCCGCGCCCATGATCTTCCTGCCGTTCACCTAGGGTCACCCGCCCTCGGTGGGGAGGTCGATCCGCCACAGCCCGTCCGTGCCGCGGCGGACAACCCGGACCTCCGACAGCTGCTCGACATACGGCGAGGCGGCCGTTGACTCTCTGGTGCGGCCGGTGGAGGTGATTACGCGGGTTGCGCCTCCGATCACGATCACGGAGATCGTCGTCCGGGGCGCTTCCGCAGAGATCTGGGCTACCGGCTGGGTGCATCGTCCGGACTCGCGCGCAGCGACGGTCTTGTCCCAGGAAACACGGGCCCGCTGGTCCGCGACGTCCTCGTTGCTGCCCCCGTTGAGGGGGTTGAGAGTGGACCATCCGTTGTCGGTCATCGCCGGGCGTGCGCGTTGCTCGGCTGTCCCGAAGGGGTCGGTGTAGGTGAATGGGCACAGCCTGGCCAGCCACGCCCGCATCGCCGCTTCCGGTGTAGCCAGATCGGTGCGTGTCGGTGGGCCGGTCGGTATTGGCACGACCTGCACCGAGTTCGGGTCCACGGTCGTATCGGGTCCTGGTGTCAGTGGGGTAACGCCGCCGGGTGGAATGGGTGGCCGAGCAGGCAGCGATCCCGCATCGGTACCACCAGTTTTGGAGACGGCGGTGCTGGTGGAGAACGTGCCCGTGCCGGAGCTCTGAGGAGACTGGCTGACGGCGGTCGACGGGTCCACAGGTTCGGGTGAACTCCACAACAACGCCGCGAGTGCCACCGCGACCACCACCGCGGTCAGGCCGAAGACGACACGCAGCCGACTGCGGCGTTCCACCGTCCTCCGTACCGTGGGGCTTCCCGCTGCGCGCGGATTTTCGACGAGGTTGGCGGCGGTGAGACGGAGCTGGGCACGGCGACGTCGCGCCTCGTCTGTGACAGCTTGGTTGCGTGCGCGCCGGTCACGCGCCCGGCGCCCGAACGGCAGCAGGCCCGGACCGGAATGGAGCAAGTCTGTGCTGAGGTAGGCGTCGAGTACGGCGCGGATGCCCTCCCGGCCGGACGCGGATAATGCTTGGGCTGACCGTGCCGGGGACACTTGTTCCGGAGCAGACACGGCCTCCAGTCCGCGTCCAGCCTTCGCCGGGTCGGCAGAGCAGCCATCCTCGTGGCCGCTCGTGCTCTCCGCCGCGGCAGTGGACTCGCAGCTCGGATCGTTGTTTGCATCGTTGTTCGGTTCGTCGCCGTCGTGCGCGTCGCTGTAACCGCGATCGAGGTGGTGGTCAGTCATGGTCACGTCCTGGTGTGGATGGCGGCACGATTCGTCGTTCGCCGGGTGCTTGTTGGTGGCGCCACAGGCGGCGTCCGCTGGTGTGTTCGCGGGGTGTGATGGGGTCGACCGGTGCGATGCCGACGCCTTTCTTGTGCACCCACACGCGGGTGTGACGTCCGGTCTCCTGCTGGATCCGGCCGAGGTTCCGCTGGAGCCGGGCATCCCGGAATCGTCGATCGGGGAACTCCCGCCTGTGTGGCTTCGTGGGGACAACGGTTCCTTCGACGACCGTCGGATGGTCCGTGCTGGGTGGCCGGTAGCCGGCGGTGCGGGTCATCACGTTCGGCGGTCGCCGCACGAGCGCGGTGCCGGGCGGAGATACGCGTGTGGCGGTGGCGTTGACCGGTGGTCCATCGTCCAGGCCGGCGTTCTTGTCTTTGGGAAATCGTGAGTTGAGCCAGGTTCCGGCGTTCTTGAACCCGGGCAATGCTGTGCCGCCAGACCGGTTCACGGGCATGGCGCCGACGCTGCGGCGCGCGAGCGACCATGTCCCCTGGGTGGCTGCGGAACCGGCGCGGCCTGCGGTGCGTGCTGCCGACCGCATCAGCAGCACGAAGGCATATCCCATTGCCCCGGCGCCGCCCATGGTTGTCAGCAGTTCCAGCCAGGTGCGGGCTCTCACCGCCGCTGAGAACAGTCCGAGGTTCAGCAAGGCCACCACGAGAAACCCGTACTTGCCGGTGTGCGTGGAGATGATCACCGACACAACGGTGGATCCGGAGATCACCACTGTGATGAACAATCCCTGGAACTCCAGGCCGATGGTGTAGACCCAGTACCGGGTGCCGAGTTGTCTGAACCAGCCGGGGATCGGCCACAGCACGAGGAACAGCAGGCCGACCATCAGCATGAGGAGGAACCCGGCGACCGCGACGAGCCCGGAAACGACCAGGCGCAGTAGGATCAGTCCCATCGGGATGGTGATCAGTGCGAGCACGAGCAAGTAGCCGGTGCGGGTGATGTCCTGCCCGCGGATCCAGTGCGTGTGGTCACCGAACTCTGGTGGTGCCCCGCCGTTGTCGATGGTGTCCATCCATTGCCGCCACTGCTCGTCCCCGGCCAGGGCGTGATGACCGGCGACCTTGCACACGTCCAGGCTGCGGAACTCGGCGAAACACCATGGTGTGGCACCGAAGGTGTTCCAGACACTGTCGACCAAACGCCGAGTGCCGGCCTTTTGGGCGTCGCCGGAGATCTCCGGTGTCGGGAAGCCGGTCGGATTTCCGGCGGTGTCGGTGTAGTTGGCGGACCCGCTCATGACCCCGGTGGCGAGGTCTTGGCGGACGCTGTCGACGGTGTTCATGATCTGTGAGGGGCCGGCGGCGAAGCCCACGGCGAGCGTGCCTGCGGCCACCACCCAGCCGAAGTCAGACAGGAAACCGTGGCCGTCGCCACGCCACCGCGCGTAAGTGATGAACGCCCCCACCGCGACCGTCGCCGCGATCAACGGCCAGAACACCTCGTCGGCGAGCATCCGTGTCGCGGTGTCGATCTCTGGTGCGGAGTCCCGGTACAGCGTGAGGTTGAGAAACCATTCCAGAAGGGACAATGCGCCGTTGAGCATGCCCAGGCACGCCCAGAGGATCATGTTGTTGATGAAGCCGACGACTTGCAGCACCGTGTCCTCGATGCCGAACCAGTCGCTGTGTTCCTCGTCCGGCTTGACGGTGAGTTTGTAGTCGGCGAAGTCGTAGGTCTCGTACAGGGTTTTCGGCGCCCCTTGGGCCAGGTCCGGGCCGACGAGGATGTCCGCCGACGCCGTTCTCGCGGTCCCGACCACGAGCACCCCGACCAGCCACGCGACGGTCAGCAACCGTTGCGGGTTCTCGAGCAACCACCGCACCGGCCTCGGCGCCGTGTGCCGCACTGCCACGACCATCGCGGTGATCCAGTCGGCCGTCGCTCGCACTTTCCGGGCCTTTCGCGTGCAGCGTGACACCCAGGTACGTTCCCGCCCAGTGCTTGGGTCGCGCGGTCGACGCGTATCCGTGTTCACCGCCGGTCACCTGGCTTCGGGGGCCCATCGCCACCCAGCGGCGACGGGCCCCCGTGGCCACCGGGTATCTCCCTACCTCTGGGTGTCCAGTGCTCGACGCTCTCGTTCGTACGAGGAGCGGCGTGTGCTGGTTGGCTCTGGCGACGCTTGTGGACGGCGCGCACGGCGGAGGCGTGCTGGACCAGTTTGCCCACGGACTCCCCCGCCCAGGCCGCGAGCATGCCCGCGACTACCAACCACCACCACCCGGCCATGAGATCCGCCGCGTCGGTGGCGATCAACACGACGGCGAACGGTGCGCACACCACCACCGTGAGTCCCTCGATCACAATGAGCGGCCAATCCCACCCGGACTCTCCGGGGCGCGATGACAGATAACGCGGCACCGTTGTCCAGGGTCGCGACGTGTACGGGACCGGTGGGTGTGACCGCTGCGGTTCCGATTCACCATCGTTGTGTGGCTGGGGATCCGTGCGAGGGGGCGTCATGATCGGTCACCCCCGCCCACGTCCACAGCAGCAGCCTGTTCAAACAGTTCACCAGTTCCAGGCGCAACGCCGTCCGGGCCGCCGTCCTCGGCTGCGGAATCGCTTGGGTCACTGCGCACAGCGTCTTGACCGTGTTCGGCGTCTTCCGTGTCTTTTGCGGTGTCGGTGTCTTCGGTGGCGTCGGTGGACAGCGCGTCGCGGATCCACGCGGTCATCAGGTCCCAGTGAATGGGGGCGATGCGTCCTGAGCGGTCGAGCATGATGCAGTCGCCGGTGCTCAGGCTGGCTTGCATGGTCCGCAACCGCGATCCGGGTTCTGGTCGGTGCAGCAGGACGGCTTGGGCGTCCTGTTCGGCTTTGCCGTTGGCCTGGAAGGCGAAGGACATCACGATCTGTTCGATCAGGCCGGTGAGGACGGCCAAGTCGGCGGCGGCCTGGGTGTCCAGGAGCAGCCAGGTCTGCAACGCGCGCCCGGTGCGGGCCAGCCACTCGACGAACGCTTTGCCTTCCGGGTAGCCGGTGATCAGGTGCAGCTCGGTCAGCGCCACCAGTTTCTTGAGGTGGCGGACGTTGCGGGACTGCTGCAGCGCGTAGTGCAGGGCGACGCGGAAGGTGGTCATCGAGCATCGTTCGGCCACGGTCCACTTGTCGGGGTCGGGGTTGTGGCGCGGCAGCTCCAGTCCCGCGAGTCCCAGGTAGACGAGACCGCGGCCGGTCATCAGTGGCTGCGTGGTGGGCGTGGCCGGGCCGAGTACGGCACGCATGTGCGCCTGACGGGCCCGCACCGTCAGCGTCTCGCCGAGTTCCCGGGCGAGGTCGGCGTCGGGACGATCCGCGGGTATGCTGACCAGTTCGTTGATCACCCGCTGGGCGGACCAGGCATCGCGGGGCCAGCGCAGCACGGTGTCGATCGCGTGCTCCAGGATGGTTTCGCCGCGCCGCCGGTCATCGGCATTCAGCGCGCCGAGCAGCGCGTCGAGGGTGAGGGAGCGGGCGAGGTCTGCGGTGGGACAGAACCGCATCGGGTCCATGGTTCCGGTCGCGGTGTCGTCGAGGACGTCGACGAGCTGGACCGGAACACCAAGCAGGTCATGGGCGACGGTCACGATCCCCCGCAAGTCGCCCTTCGGGTCGGCGAGCAGAGCCCAGGCACCCTCGAGCAGCGCCCCCAGGACGGCGAGCATGGCCGCGGTGCTCTTGCCCGCGCCGGACCGTCCGGTGAAGGTGATCGTCGTCGGCCGGCTGCGGTCTGGTTCGGCGCGGGACACGATGTGAGCCTGAACGGGCTGTGGCGTGGAGCCGAGGTTGGCGCCGATGTAGGGGCCGCTCGAGTCCCCGACCGTGCTGCCGCCGTGGAACCAGCTCCCGGCCAATGTGCGCATCGGCTGGTGCTGGGCGAACTCCGGCACCCGGACGCGGTCACCGGGCAGCAGCTCCCGCCACAACAGGTCCTGGACGTGGGGCACGACCTCCAGCCGAACCACGCCGGTGTAGCGCTCCTGCACCCGCGCCACGAGATCCGCCAGCTCCTCGGCGGTGGCGGCGTGGACAACCCACCGGGCATGGTTGGTCGTCATCACGTCCTGACGCCGCTGGATCTCCTGGCGCCGGATGTTGAGTGTGTCGTCGGCGTCGATAACGTCGAGGGGAACCTGAGCGCCCTGTACCGACGCCTCCCGTGTCTGGGAGCGCGTGGTTTTGCGGCCGTGGTCGATGAGCGCGATCGATCCCGCCTGCCCGTGGTTGACGCCCCGCACCGACGCCTCCACCCCGGGCAGGTCGGTCAGGATCTCCAGCCACTCACCCCCGGGTAGCTCCAACTCGTGCGGGGGAAACCCGTTAGTGGCCGGCACGAGGATGGACACGTAGCGGCGATCTGCGGTCTTGCTGTCGGTCACCGCGACATGGGTGGGTGAATCGGCGGGGTCGACCTCGCCGTGCATCAGATCCACCAGCGCGGGACCGCTCAGCACGTCGTCGTCGGGGGTTTCGAACGCGGTGCGGCGGATCTCCCGGGCGTAGGCCCACGCGATCACACTCGCCGGCGCCCGCCGACCGCGAAGCACACCTCTGCTGGCCTGGTCGAACCAGCGGTTGATCTGCGGCCGCACCATCTCCAGATGCTCGTGCGCCTCCTGGTAGGTGGTGGCCTGTGTCCGCAGGCCGCGGCGGGCGATCTTCCCCGCACGGCGCAGCGTCGATTCCTCGTCCTCGCCCGTCCACTTCACGCCAAGCAGGACGACTCGTCGACGGAAGTACCCTTCCTCGCTGTTACGGGTGATCCGCTGCGCGCCCATGTCGATGTAGTCCGAGGCCCCGGGGGCCATCACGCTGTGCAGGCGGTCCCAGCCAGCCCGGTACTCCTCGGCGGTGTGCGTAGACCACAGGACCTTGAGGTGGTAGTCCGCGCCCGTTGGCAACAGTGCCTGCAGAGCTCCTGCCGCCTCCGCGGTTGCCCGGCCGAGGTCGTCATCCTCCAGCAGATACGTGGACGATCCAGGAATCTGCATCCAGGACCACACGGTGTCGTCCGTGACGAGCGCCCCGTCTGTGATGACGCGCGGTGCCGCGATCGGTGTCGTGATCCGTTCAAACGCCTGCGATGTCTGCCGTACTCGCTTCATCTATTGTCTCCCCCGAGATTCGTTTCCGTGTCCGCCTGCCAAGCAGTGGCGTCAGCGGCGTGCCTATGTTGTGCGGATGCAGTTCGGTCATGTGCCGATCGATGCGCAGCGGCAGTCGCTGGCCAGCAGCGGCAGTGAGCAGCGGGTTGCGGATCGGTGTGCGCCGTCGACGCGAGCGGGCGAGCACGGCGTCGTACCACCGCATCGCGGCCATGCGCCCGTCATCCCCTGTCCGGGTTCCCATGTAGACAAACGCGAACGGCGGAACGCCGTACAGCAGCGGACCCAGCCGTGACAACGGGTTCAGTCCGATCAGCAACAGCAGGCCACACCACGCCCCGAACACCGCCACACCGATATATAGGCGCCGCCGCACGATTCCTTGCCCCAGCGGCCGGTTGAACAGTTCGTACTGGCGCGTCTCCAGCCGCAAATGCTGCGTATCCGTCGGAAGCTGGAACCCCATCAGCCCACACCCGACGTGAACAGACCTTTGATGATGCTCACGGACAGATCCGGGAAGTAGGCGAATCCGATCACCGGGATCGCCCCGAGCACCAGCCAGAGGAGCTTGCCGTACCGCTCGTCAGCGAGCGCCCCGGCCGCCCGGCCAGCGAGGATCACGATCGTGAACGTGCCGATGATCGCCAACGCGATGTCACGCAGCCCGGTACCGCTGCTGGTACTCAACTGGGCCACCACGTCCGGCGCTGCCGTCGCGACGAAGACTTCGAGCATGGGCGGCATCACGTCACCACCTCAGTAGGAACGTCGACCGAGGCCAGATACCAACGGCCGCCAGCCCCACCGCCGCCGTTGGTGCCGGGCGTGCCGTCGTGACGCAGTTCCACGCGGTAGGTGCAGCGGAGTGTGCCCGCGTCGCCGGACAGCGCCCAGGTGACCGTCACGTCACCGACCCGTACCCGCTCGCCCGACCTGCCTGTCTCGTCGGCGCTGTTCCCGGATCGGGTGCGCCAGACATCGACGTCGGTCAACTCGACAGCGTTGTCCAGGCCACGGAACGATGTCCCAGCCGCGCGTGCGTACTGCAGGTCTCCCGTCGCGTAGGCCCGCAGGAGAGTTGTGACCGCCTCACGGGTGTTCCGCGCGAACTCGCTGTCCTCCGACGTCGAGTCCCACGGCACAGCGGGCTCGGGAGCCGAGGTTTGTGGCGAGCCAACCAGCGCGGGCGTAGCAGTCACCACAACCCGGCCTCCTGACAGGCCCACCGGCACCGCGAGATTCACCCACCGTGGCTGTCCCGCGACCCACCCCGACTCGTCGAGAACCGGCCCAGACGCCGCATTGGGTGCGCTGCGAGGTGATTCGGCTGTCGGCGTGGGGCCGGACGATTGCTCGCGCTCAGGGGACGAGGCAGACGGAGGTGGGGCGCCGGTGTCCTCAGCGGTGAACGGGGTCACGCGCACCCGGACCGTGACCACCGCGCGGTCGAAGTCTGTGGACGGGTTCCCCTTGGCGACCTTGCCGCCACTGTCTGGCCGGTTGTTCCGGGTGATCCCGAGGGTTGTCGGGCTGTCAGCCCATTGTCGACCGGTGCCGCCCCAGCCGTCGACATCAGAATCGGGCATGGTCGAGCGCCTCAAGGCGAACTGCCGAGTCTCGCGATCAGACCATGACAGATAGTCCACGGCGAACGGCTCAGCCACTGCGGTGAGATCCGTGTCCGTGGCTTGTTCGGGTTCTTCCGGGGAGCCGGTGCCTGCAACCCATGTCCAGACCTGACCCACAACGGATGCGCTACCTGCCGCCACAACTACGGCGAGCAGGACAATCAGGCCAGCGCGCCGGAGGCGAACCCACAGTGACTCTCGGCGCGGCGCGGCAAGCACTTCGAACGGTTGCTGCGACCTCAACGTCATGGCGATGCCACGACGATCTACGTGCCGCGCATCTCCGGAAGCCGCCGGCCATGACGCACGACCCGGTCCAGACGGTCCGTCGATACAGCCGGTGGACCGATACGCCTGCGTCGGCGTCCTGGGCGGCACCTGAGGAAACGCCATCCGCGACGGCTCGCTGGAGGGGCCGCGGTGGTACGCGGGTCGGCTATGCGGCCGCACATCAGCAATGCCACTTCTCGGTGCGACTTCCCGAGCGTTGAGACGCTGAGCCTTCCTCGAATGGTGTCGCTGACGTCGCGCCGCGAATCGTGCGCTGATGTCGTCTATGCCTAATGCCCGCAGCAGCGTGTTCCCGCTCTTGGCCACGTTTCCCTACCCCCGGTCAGGTCTGCGTGGACCGACTGACGTCCGCGACGCACGACTCACGTGCGTCGGGACTGTCCAAGTCGGACTGATTATGTGATCACTTCGGTCAGTTGTTCGGCAATGCCGATGTGGGTGCCCTCGACCAGGCGCGTAAGATCACGCCGATGGCGATCGCCGCGGAGCCTCCGCTGACCCGCACCACCAGCCGCGGCACGCGCCGCGGTTGTCGTGGACGACGGGCCGCCGGTGACGGCACCACCTTCGGGTGCCGCTGCCCCGCTGGAGTCTTCGGGTTGGCAGCCCCTGCCCACCACGCACACTTTGGTCGCGTCGGCGATGTGCAGTCGCGGTCACTCATGACGATTCACCTCCTGTCCTGGTCGAGGGCAGCTCGAAAGGGGCGGACGGTGCGACCGTGGATGACAGGTCTTCATCGCGTTCCCCTACTTCTCACTCGCTCTCATGGCTCAGTCCGGCTGCAGCTATGGGGATCGCGCGACCCCGCGGCTCGCGTGGTCGGCGATCTGCAACACCACAGTGGTCCAGGTCATCCCGGCTCCGCTGGAGGCCAACACGACGAAGTCCCCGGGTGAGACCGAACCGGTCGAGATCAGGTGCCGCAGTCCGACGACGTGGTCCGCCGCACCCAGATGCCCCAGATGTAAACCCAGCATGGTCAATGTGTCCGTGGCGCGTTCCTCGCCGATGCCCAGCGGCCGATACCAACGCGCACGCACCGCTTCGTAACCCAGAAAGGGCAACAGGATCCACCGCGCATCCTCAAGGGAGATCCCCGCATCGGCCAGCGCGACCCGAGTCGCCTTCCTGACACCAGCCCGGTTGCGGCGCAGCGCCTCGCCCAGGCCGCCGTGTTCGCGCAGCCAAACGCGTTGCCGCGCAAGCACATCGATCACACCGCCGTCCGCAGTAGACCTCGACGTAACAACGCCATCAGCGCCAGAGGTTCCCGACCTGTGAGATCCGGTCACGGTCGTGGGCGGCGTTCCTCGAGTCAGCCCTTCCAACACCGGGTCGGTACAGGTAGCTGCCGACACCACCCGCGCGAGACCCGGATCCCGGCCGAGCATCAGCGCAGCGCCCGCATCGCCATACTGCACGCCGTAATCAGCGCGGTACCGCGCGAACCGATTCCCGGTGAACCGGTCCCCCACGGTGATCAGCGCGGTGTCCAAGTCCCGTCGCGCGCTGAGCAGACTCGCACCGATCTCCACTCCGAGTACGGCACCGTTGGACATCGCACCGATCTCACACGTCACACCACATCCGGTGACCCCGAGCTGGTCGAGCACGTAACACGCAGCCGACCAGAAATCCGGCTTGTCGAACATCTGCGCATGCAGGTGCGCACCGATCACCGGCGGCTGCCCGGTCATGCGCTCGTGCCCGGACACGGCCTCCCGCGCGGCCGACACCGCCAATTCCGGGCCGCTGTCTTCCGACACGCACACCGACCGTTGACGAGTCCTGCGCGCATCCGCCGTACTGACCGCACCCCGCCGCACCATCGCTGAAGTCGCCACCGCAAGCCCCAGCTCCGCACCGACCCCGGTCACATGAATGTCCTCGAACCGCATGAGTCCCCCTCATCAGCAGTACCCCAGCTGCGCCTCCGCACAGCCCCGGCGCACGACGTCTCGTGTGACGACCTCCACGACGAACTCCACAAAGGCCTCCGTGTGGTGCTCAGTGGGACACCTCCCCCAGGCATCCCACTGAGCAACCATCCGGAATCGTCACCTCCCCCCGGACCGACACCGCGCCCACTACGGGCCGCGGCCGAAGCGACGACCAGTGACCTCCGCGCTCGACCCGCGCATCCTTGGTTCGTGCCTTGGCTCGCGCCTTGGCCGATTCCTTGTCGGGCACGGTGGCCACATCTCCACTTTGCGCAGGTCACAGCCATGACGCCAGCGCGAAGCGCGCTGTGGCGACTGTGGCGCGACGTGGTTTCCGCCCGCCACACGGCCCGAGCAGGACACCCACTGCCGATCGACCACTGTGGCCTTCGTGTGGCCTATCGCCGAACCACACAGCCCCCGGGCACGAGCAAGTCCGGTCGAATCACGCGAGGAATCGGACAACGACAGCCGGGAGGTTCACGGCGCGCCGACTTGCCCTCACCGACCAACTCGACGATGCTCACCGACGGTGGCCTCAGCCGCCTCGTCGGTACCGCGCCCGGTAGCGGCACCATCGGACGAAACGGCCTCGCCGACTGAGCAACACCAAGCAGCACACGAGCATGCGCTGTTGTCTGCCGTGGCACAAGACCGGGTGCGTGCCAGGGAGATCCATGATCGACACCCGCAAGCACCGGCGTTACTTCCAACGTCGACGCGCCCTGACAGGCGAAACTCACGCGCAAGCCGTCGAGTGCGTACTCGCCGACGGCGCCGACATCCCCCTGATCCCCGACGCCGCGTCAATCGCCCAAGCCGGATTCGAGGCCCGCGTGCTGCTGGCACTGGGGAAGTCGATGTTGTCCGGCGCCCCTACTGGCGAACCTGCCGATCCTGCCGTGGACCGCGGACCATTCGGGATCATGGCTGGCTTGCCCACCCGCACCACCCTGACCCTGCTACCGAGCAGGCACTCGGCAACGTTCTCCGAACTCGTCCTCAGGCTGGTCACCTTCCACAATCAGGAATCCGGTGACGCCATGGTGTCACCGGACTACGGCTGATATTCACACTCGACCACGATCCTGCTCGACACGATCCACGGTGGACGCATCACCCTGTCCGGTGTCCGCGAGCACGACTGGACCGCAGTGATCAACGAGCAACTCGACGAGCTGGGGCCATCGTGGCAGGCCCTGACCCGCCCCGATGATCCCTTCGTCAGCACCTACAGCGACTCCGGGCTGCTGCTCAACGTCGACGACAAGCGGGACCAGGTCACGGGAAGGCTCCTCAGCGCGATCCTCCGCCGGCCCCGGCTCTTCCACACCACGGACACATTGAACTTCGTGGACCTGTGGAACAGCAGCACACGCGACAGCACCCGGATCGAGGTCGAGTGGTCCGGCGAACTGCCACACAGCCATGTCGTAAACCGTGTCACCGATCCACTGTTCGGACTACCGTTGCGCTTTGACCGCGACGAGTTCTATGACTGCGTGTGCGACGCATGCCTGTACCTGCACTACTTCGTGCCTCTTCAGCACACCGACGCCGACACCGACGCCCTCGTACACCTGCGTCGCAGCAGCCTCTATGACGACGAGCGGGATCGCAACCGGGTGTGCAACCCGAAAGCGCAGACCTTCGGGCGATAGGCGGACCAGGATGGTGGTCGGCGTCTGCGCGAGCACGGCGCCGACCACCATGCCACCGCCTGGTCTGCCGTCGCGTTAGGACCGAGGGGTCGGAATCGACAAACCCTCGGGTGTTGATTGGCGCACCGCCTTGATCTGGCGACCTCGCCGATCAACCCCGTCCGGGAGCTGACCGTCGCCGCGGCGCTGGCAACATAAGTCAAGACCGCCATGTTCTCCCCGGCTGCCCTGATCAGACCGCGGACCGTGCAGCGAGAAGCCCGGCGGAGGATCCTCCTCGTCGCGACATTCCGCCACATCCGTGTCACCGTCGTGGCCACGTTGACGGCAACCCTTTCCGACCGGCGCCTCGTGCGTGCCGCAGCAGCAGTCGAGATTCCTGCAGTGATCGTGGATATCGGCCCCGGTTCCGGACGCTGCCGGGCCCGCCTGCCTGGCGGTCGGTGGTTCCTCCTTCGCGCAGCTCTGGTTATTGCTTCCCGAGGAGTTGGTGACACCCTGGTCCCCACGCAGAACACCTATGTCCGGACTCAAGGATCCTGGACTCCGTTCGCCGCCTACCCCTGTTACAGCCGTGCACTCCTGGGACGTTGTGTCGCTACCCTGTATTCCCAGTTTTGCCAGCGACGTGCCGAGGAGGTGTACCGCCGGAGAGGGCCCGTATTCCGTCGCCAATGCGATCACCGCACCGAAATTGGTCTTCTCGGCGTCAAGCCACGCAAGTGCCGCCTCGCGGTCGCGAAAGTCCCGTACGAACACGTCGCGAGCGGCTTGCGGCCATCCGTCCTTGATCTCGGTTCCGGCGTCTACTCGTCCTGTGATTACCCGGTGGGCCGCAGCGGCATTGTGGACGTACCAGGTGACGAGACGTTGCGCAGCAGCGCGACGCTCGCTGTCCGTCGCCTCGGTCGCGGCGAGTTCGCGGGCATAGGCGCGTACCGGTGCCAGCAGGCGCACCATACCGCCGCTGTCGACGGCGACAAGATGGACAGTGGCGAGCGCATGCAGCGACCGGCGCGCAAACGGCACAGTAATTCCCGCCAGGGCAGCGAGCGCGGTCACGCTCAAGTATTCGCCGCCGTGCAGCCCCAGAAGCCGGAACACCCGCACCGCATCGGGCTCAAGGTCGCGCCAAGACCACGAGAACACCGCCGCGAGATTCGCGGTCTCGCCGACGTGAAGCGTGTGGACCTCCTCGGAAAGTTCGTTCACCAGCTCGACGACCGGCCGGTGAGGATAGACAGCGATCTGTTCCGCCGCCGCGTGCAACGCCAGCGGCAAATGACCACAATGGCGTGCCAGCGTTGTCACCGCCGCGAACTCGGCATCGGTGCGGGCCGAGCCGATCAAGCTCCTGACAAGGTCAACCGCATCGGATTCCGCCAATGGCGCCAACGTGACTCGTGTCGCCCCGAGTTGGCCTGCTAACCGTGCGAGAGCGCGGCGGCTGGTGACCACCACGCCGCAGCCCGGCGACGCAGGCAACAGAGGCGCGATCTCCTCCATACTGGCGACGTTGTCCAGGACAACGAGCAGGCGCCGGTTCGCTGTGAGGGACCGGAACAGGCGGGCGCGCTGTTCTGTGGTGGCCGGGACGGCGTGCACGCCAAGAGCGGTCAGGAACTCTTCCAGGATCCCGTCGACAGACACCGCCGCCCGGAGGCCATCTGGCGCGAAGGCCCGCAGGTCGGCATACAGCTGTCCATCACGGTACTGGCTGGCGATGTCATGAGCCCACCGCAGCGCAAGCGCGGTCTTCCCCACCCCGGCAGGCCCATCGATCGCCACCACGGTCGGCGTGCCATGCGGCCGGACACGCGTCCCCGCTGTCAACACGGCAAGTTCTTCATCGCGACCCACCAACCGCGCCAGCGCGGCAGGCAACTGCGCCGGTTTGATCACCTCCTGCGCGTCAGCGACCGCCGCGGCCAGAGCGCCCCCGGTGTCGAGGGCTGTGTCGCACAGTTCGGCCACCTCGTGGGTCATCGGCAGACGGTTGTTCTCGATCTTCCACACTCGACTGTGGTCACAGTGCAGAATCTTCCCCATCGCGCGTAAGGAGACATTGCGCAACTCCCGCCACTTCCGCAGCTCGCCGCCAAGGTCAATGACCCGGCGCACCCCGACGCCGTCCATCACCGGGCCCCACCTTCGCACCAACGCCACCGAAACGATGGCCGTGTTCCCGGCAGAACACTCCACGAGAACCGCGACGTGTGTCCGTGCCGCGTTCCCGCGCGAACACCTGACTGTCCTCGGGTATCAGCGTTGGTGCGGTTGTCAACAGGGCCCCGGCCATGGCGCATGCCGGTCACACCCGCCTGCGTCCGGTGACGTTCTCGTTCTACTGGCTCGTTGTGTTGTGGTCGCCGCTCGGCGACACGGTTGTCGACCCACATTTGGCCGCTTCCCCCTTAGCTGATCCGATTCGCTGTCCAGCGGCTCGCGCAGCCAAAGGGCGACAACCACGCCCGTGATTCCTACAGCCGATCACCAGCATGGCAGGGGAGGACTCGCCCTCGCGTGCTTGTCCGCGAGCGGGCCGCGACATCCCGCGCCGGCTCAACGCGCGGGATCACGCCCCTGGGCCACGCCCTCATACGTTCCGGGATCGGGCCTGGTGACAACGTCACCGTAGGGTCACGTTTATACACGACTGTCCACTATTTGTCCCCACTTTCTACGTAACGCCGCCGCCCACACAGACGAGCACGTGACCCTGCGTGACCATTCAGGGTGAGCGTAGGCGCGAACCCCGGCAAATCGGCCTAAGGTTACGGCCCGTGATGACCGAGCCATGTCTCCAGCTCCAGCTGCGACCACACGCTGCCCACATCACCTGCACCAGCCCCATCGACAACGGTCACTCTTTGTAGTCATCACGCATGAACAAACGCGCGCCACAACGGTCCCGGCACCACACCCACCGACATCAAGGCAAGTGGATCCTGGTCGACGCCGACCTGCAGCACCTCTGGGCCATCGGGACAAACCTCTACCCCGCCCACTCCGCCAGCGGATCCCTGGACACAATCGGCCGCCGCGGTCTACTCCCGGCCCTCCGGGCCGCGGTCACCACCCGCCATCCGATCGACAGAACCATCCCTCTCCTGGGGTCGACATGGCGAGTACGGGCCATTCCGCTTCTCGGCGTCGTGTCGAACACCCCGATCGGAGTCCTCGGCACCTACGACACAGAGACCACCGAGCTGTCCGAACCTCCAGTGGTGGGCACCTGGGAAATGCCCATCACCCCACCCGGGCCAGGCCAGCAGCTCCACTCCCACGTCTCACCCCAGATGTACGAGGCCTACGGCGTGCCCGCCAACAAGCCGCGCATCGCGACCTCACAGCGCATCGACACCTCACAGTGGAAAGACGACCTGCTAGCCCTGGCTGACCGGCCGCGATCGCGCGCGTTCTTCACCATGCTCCTGACCGACGTCGAGCCGGAACTGAAGTTCTTCGACTTCACCGCGGCCCCGCCCGGCACAAGCGAGCGATACGCGCTGCGCTGCACCGGCCGTCGTTTCGACGACAACGGCCGGATCTGGCTACGCGGGCTGACCTTCCGTCGCCCCAGCACGCCAGTCCCCGACGCCCCCCGGCACCTGGAAGCCGTGCTCGCACTGTCACGCGATCCGATCTGGATGATCGACTCCCTCTACGAGGTCGTCTACTTGTCCACCGACAACCTCAACACCCACGACCTGAAAAAGTTCCCAACCCGAGCACTCGCCGACATGTGCCACGCCGACGACCTCCCCGCCCTGCGTGCACAACTGCGCTGGGCCTCAACGCACCTCGGCCGCCCCAGCCAACCTGTACTCGTCCGCTTCGCACTCGAGCCCGGAGGATGGCGGCAGCTCGAACTGCAGCTAGCAGGCGTCCGCATCGCAGGCAATATCACCGGCGTCTGGTGCCGTGTCAGCGCCGCACCATGACACAACACGGGCCTGGTGTGCACGGTCGCAGCCGGCTCGAATGGTCGCGGTTTACTACTCGGCTGATGGAGTCGCTGACCTGAGGTGGCAACACGATTGAGCACGCCGACGAGGCCGTCGTACCTTGCTGGGCTTCGGTTCAGGACTGGCGATGACCACGAGGTTCTCTTCGCTGGCCTCGTGGATCTCCTCTCGCGCGCCGCTGGTTACCTCAGGTCGGCGACGGAGTTGGGCGAGTAACTGCTTCACGAGCTGGCAAGTTCCTCGTACCCGGCGGTGGACTGGTTGCGTTGGGTCCTGGGTGAAGTTGCTGCCGTGGAGGGTGTGCAGGCTGCAGAGTTGCCGACACGCTGATCAGGCATGAGTAGAGCGGCGGCGTTCATGCGTCTCCTGCGTCTAGGGTTCCGCGCGTGGTTCCCGGTTTGGCGACGTTCCACAGGTCCTGATCGGTGAGGGCGAGAAGGACGGTGCGTTCAAGGGACAAGGCCGCTGTCCGGTCGGGTGTGGTAGCCCAGCGGACGGCCAGCGCGGTGTGGGTTAGGGCGGCGGCTGCCCAACCTCGGGCAGTGCGGGCCCGCCCGGCGGCGAGGTCGTCGAGGCGTGCTTGGACGAACGTGGGGTCGGCCAGGGCTCGGTTGAGGGCTGCTTCGCCGAGGCCACTGGTGGCTGCCTTGCCCGACCGGTAAACGGCCAGGCGTCCACGCAGCCCGCGACCGCGTCGCTCACCGGCCATCCCGACGTAGACCAGCGGGCCATTGACGACCCGGACCAGGTACACCCCGGATGCGGTGGGAGCAGACACAACAGCCTCAGTGAATGGCGCCCATGCCGACCAACTCGCCAGGTCCGCGATCGCCGGAGGCAGCAGGTCGGTCACACAGGTCAGGCTAGCCTCGTCCCGTTTGTTCTGTCCTGGCAGCTCCGACGACTGCCAGTCCCTGGCGCTCCGTGTCGTCCCTGCGGCTTTAGCGAAATCCCATGCCTCACGCTCGTCACTGCCAGCACACAACAGTGAGCGAGCGGCGGGACAGGCGCGGGCGATACGCACGGCCGGCAACTCCCGCACTGGTCGGTCATTGGAGCAGGCCGAAGCCCAGGTATTCGACTCGGGCGCGGTAGCCGCTGCTGGCGGGTCTGCGGTTGCGCAGGAACCGAAGGGCCATCGCCCCGGCGGGCGGGGTATTGAGGTAGTCCGCCATCAGCAGCCTGCCAGGCGCGGGCAGCTGTCGATCTGGGCGTTGCAGTTGCGGCACGGTGGTGGTGGTCGACCACCACCGCTAGCCCACGTCGGCAGGCGTAGCAGCCGCCGCCGAGCTGTTCAGCCAGTTGGATACGGATGCGACCTCGTGGGTGGCCGGGTTGTCGTGCGCCGGCCAGTTCATGCGGGTTCCGCCGCATGGGCAGCTGCTCGCCCGGTGGCACGAGTTGAGGCGCGGTGACGGTGTGGGTCAGCACGAACGTCCACCGCACCGTTCGTGTGTGCGAGCCCGACGACACCGCGAGGTCGGCGCCCAGCGGCGGCTGGACACGGTAGCCGCTGTCATCGGACCACCAGTAGCACCACTGCGCGTCGGCCAGCCCGTCCGGTGTGCCGGGGTAGCGCCATCCGCACGGCTGCTGGGCCAGCTCAAGCACCAGGTCCTCGAGCGTCGCCGGGTCGCCGCTCCCGCACAAGAGCGAACAGGCTGCCGCTGGTCGATGTGACCGGCGGCAACCTAGCGCAATCGGGTCAATGTCAGGGACGCGGGTCGCGCAACGCGCCGCGAAGATCGGCCAGACGGCGATCGCCGTGGACGGAGACCACGACCTGCCACGCAGTCGCGGTGACGTCCTGCAGCCACAGCCTGCCGGCGGTCTGGGTTGGCAACAGGGTCCCGATGCTGCGGGCGACTTCAAGATCCATCGGTTCGAAGGTGTCCAGGACGCGCATCGCCAAGATGAACGCGGCCTCCGGGGTCGCAGCGGCATCGGCGGTGATCAGCTTCTTGAGCTCGGTCCCGACGTTGGTCAACGACATCCACCGGCCGTCCACATCGGCGAGGGAGGTGGGCATTGAGCGGGCGTCGACGCCGAGCCACCGGCGTCGTAGCGCATCTGGGGGAAACAGCCCGCCTGCGGCGTCGTGCTGCCAAGGTAGAAGGGCCAGCAGCGCGAGAAGAGCGTGCGTGTCATCTGCTGGCGCGGCCAGGTCGGTGTCCAGCCCCACCTGTTCATTCATCATGCCGGAATCCTGGCAGCAAGCACCGACATGAACCCAGACAACACGCCTGATGGTCCAGTTCGTCTGCCCCGACCTCCCACCCAGGGGAGGCGGTGAGCAGAGCAGGGCTTTCTCGCTCGGACAAGCGATCGTCGCCGAGTTCGAGCAGGGGCTGGTGGTCGCGGTGCACTGACCTCGCGTGATGACGCCGTCATCACGCGCTAGGCGCGGCCCAGTGACGGGCACCCTGCCAGATGGCCGCGCCAGCGAACGATCGGGCCTAGTGGCTCGTCTCAGTACGTTGACCCGGTAACTGGTCTTGTTGGAGGCTGAGCCAGGCTGATCCCACGGTTCCGTCGTGGGAGGTGGTTGTGGCTCGTCACTCGTCCAGGAGGAACCCTGGTAAGGCCGATTGAGGATGCTCTCCCTGAAGGCGCGACGATGTGGGTCTACAACCAGACGGGGCAGTTGGTCGGCAAGTTCCGCGGCAATGCGCACTAGGTACCGGGGTAGCGTTTGAGCCCATGGACGAGTTGCTCTCGATCGACGTCGGCAGCGTCAGGGCCTTCGTGCGTCGATGGTACGGGCCATGGATGGAGAGCGGTGGCCCGCGCGCCGACGCGTGGCGGCATCTCCCGGACGCGCTCGCCGACTGGCATGCCGTTGCCGCCTCCGCGAGAGTTCCGATCACCTTTCAGGACCATCCGATTCCGATCAGTGACGTTGCTCTCGAAGGCGACGGAATGCTTCCGTTCTGGGTGGAGAACCAGAACGGGTATCGCTGGGCCGTGGAGGTCAAGGCTCCAGGGCTGCCGGTGTACTCCCAGGAATGGGGATCGAGCGGCTGGGCGTGGGCGGGCGAGGGGATCGAGCGGTTCTTAGTGCACTGCACGGTGCGTGAGGCGATCATCGGGGCCGAGCAGAAGTTCACGGCCATCGTGCCGGACTCGCTGCTCGTGGAGGCCCTGGAGTCGTTCGTTTCGCTGCCGTTCGTCGCGCTGGCGAGCGAGGAACCTGAGACACGCGTCCTCGTCTGTGGTGATGCACTCGCCCGCCTGACGGTTCCTCCGGTGGGATACGACCGTGCGCAGGAGCGCTCGTGGATGCTGACCGTCGCAGCGCCGGACTTGTCAGGGATCGAGAGGCATCGTGCTCGGCTGGGCGGCGATGCGGCGCATGACGAGGGCCCATTCCCCGAGGACGTGATCGACGAGCCGCCGCCGTTCTGATCTGGTTGAAGTCTCCACGCGCCGTGCACGACCGGGCAAGCACGCTCCGTGCTCGCCGCGCAGAGGCGCGTTGAACTACTGGCTCGTCACGCAACCTTGGTCGGGTAGTCGGTCCAGGTTCGGATGGGTGAGTCGGTGGCGAACCCGGTTTTGGGTCGGGCTCGGGCGTTGCGCCAGCGGATGTAGCTGTCGATCGCGACGTTCTGCTCCTCATCCAACAAGACCAATTGCCGGGCCAACGTACTGAGACGAGCCACTAGCACCAACTCCCCCATGGTGGCCCCGACCGCGAGGCAGCCGGGGCGACGCTCGGATCAGATGTTGACGTTCGGAAGACCGGGCCACTCGTTGGCCCAACGGCGTAAAGCGTCCATTACTTGCTCGTCATCCTCCGCATTCGATGACGTCCGAATACCTGGATGGTCACGGTCGAACGCGATGACCGAGTCGCAGGCAGCCTCCACATCCTCGATTGGCTTCAGCAAATCGGCCTCGGTACCGGCATTCGCATCGATGCGATCATATGCCCGTCGCAGGACTCCCATGGCCTTATCCCTGACCTTGGCAAGCTCTCTACGTTCCGAGGCCAGGGCAATGTACTCATCGTCCTCAGGTGCTGTCATGGCGCGAGTTTGACACAACCGAGCCTACTGACGTGGGGGGTGTAATCGGCAGGTCGGCTGGGCGGGCCAGGCAAGTTGCGCAGCGGCGGCACGAATACCGACGCGAGCCAGGGCGTGGGCCCGTTTACGTCCGCGCCCGCTACGGCCGCGGTGTAAGGCGCCGGACACGGTGCGCGAGGCCGCCACCTCCTGCCTGAACCGGGCGAGGAAGCCGGCTTCCTCGGTCAGCTGGGCACGCACCTGCTTGACCGCTACCAGCCTCCCGTCGGGCCCGTATCCCAGGACACGCGCCCCATGCCGCCCTGTCCCAGTTCCGTAGTCACGCGGAGTCTTTGGGGGCTACCGGTATGCGTCGCCAAGACCATGCCGTAGCAGCCAGGGACCCACTGCCGCACATTTGCCGCCTTCGCTGCTTTCGCACCCGCCGCGCTGTCCGCGCCGCCACCAGGCGCCGGCGTGCCAGCCAGAACAAGCCGGTCGCTCACCGTGTTTGCGCGGCCGGACCCGGAGGCCAGCGGGAACGCCAGCTGCTTGGGTAGATCGCGGACGCGGCGCGAACATACCGCGTTTGAAGGGCATCCAGGTGGAGTCTTCGCCACTGCCCTGGGCACACCTGACGCTTAGAGATAATCTCGCCGATTACGCCAGGAAGTCGTCTACATGTCTCGTGCAGAGTCCAGATGGCTGGCGAGACGGACGAGCAGGCTGTTGGTGTGGTTGCAGATCGTCCGCACTGCGCGCTTGGCAACGTGCACGTCCGGTTCGCTCATCCATGTGTAGGCAGGTGCCGGCAACAGCTCTGCCGGTAACGGTATGCGCACGACCAACTGGGTGTAGCCGGAAATGCGATCGAGTCGCTCGGGGGCATAGAATGGACCGAGGCCGCCTTCGCGCTGCCATCCAGCCACGTCGAAGGGCAGCAGATCCACGATGCAGTCGGCTGTCGGCAGGGCGAATCCGAGTGAGACGCCGCACCGGTCGTTGAAGTCCCACACCTGATCGAGATGGACCACGCGCGGATGCGTACCGACGTAGGGCGGCCCCATGATCGGTGTCCGCGCGATCGCGAACGCCGCGGACGCGAACTCGACCGGATCGGTCGTCAACCCTCGGTCATCGTCGAAGTACCGCGCATGCTGCCTCAGATACGCACCAAACCGCGATTCTCCATCGCTGGCGTGCGCACGATCATAGGCCTCACGCACGACAAGAATTTCGTTATCAGACATTTCGATCCCCCGAATCACAAACTCACTTCCCCCACCAGGAAGTACCCACAACCCGAGCCATCGTCGATGCCACTCGTTCAGTCGACGAGCACACAGCGAGCAGCTACGACGAGACCGGCTTCACTCTACTTTCCAGTTCTCCAACAACCGACACACCGTTCTCCCCGAACAGACCGCTTCCGAACGATTTTTTCGGGTTATTGTTCTTTGCCAGCCTGTCGATAGGACCATGTCGTCCTGCCGCATGTACGTGCGTGGACCGTGATCGCAGTGAGCATGAGAAGTACCGCCAACACCCAGTTGCTCTCGGGCTCCTGGTAGCTGTTTAACGGACTCCACACGCCTGGTGCCACGTTCGTGACCACGCCGAGCCCCAACCAGCACACGAGCACGATGCCGCCACCGGCCAGCGGCGTCAGCAGCGGCGCGAGCAGCTGCACTGCGGCGCTCAGGGTCACCGCGTTGGCCAGCACCCATGTCCAGGAGGCGCCTGCCGGAAGCCAGGGCACGACCGCGGGTACGCACAAGGCGGGTAGCACGATGCCCGCCGTAGCGGTGACCGCCGCGACCATGCGGGGTCGCCGACCGCCGCTGGTTCGGTCCCACTCCCAGAACCGCGGTCGTGTCACCAGAGCCAGCAGTGTGGCGCCGAGAATGGCGCACAGCTCGACGACGGGCAGCTTCGTGGGCGGCCATCGAGCGGACAGATCGATCTCGAGCGAGCGGCGGCCGGTCGCCGCTGCGATCACCCACAGCGCGACGGTGACGATCGCAGCGTGGTGGGCCGCCCGACTCACCAGGGCAACACGTATCGCGGTGATCATGGCTGTGGAAGGTCCCTTGCGGTGAGTGTGCAGGTGTGCAGCTGCTGCTGGTGCTGTCGGATCCAGGTCTGAACGTCCGCCACCGGCATCCCCGCGAACACCCCGGACGGTGGTTCGTCCGGCTCGGCGAGAAAGCGGAGTACGTCTCCTGGCACATCGGCCACCCTCCCCGGCTCCGCACCAGTGCCACCACCGTCACCGTCACCGTTGTCGTTGGACGCGTTGGCGTAGGCGCAGCTGTAGATGCCGGCCAGCGCGCCCGGGATATCGGTCTCGATCGCCCCGTTCGGTTTCAGGAACGCGATCTGCAGTGTCCGCGCCACGTCGACGTCGATCGGGCCGAAGGCCAGGGACTGGTCCCAGACCTGGGTGAGGACGTCCGGGGTGGTGCCGTACCGGGCGATCACGGGATCCACGCTGTCGATCAGCGCGGGCAGGCGTGCTTGCTGGTCGGTGTGCACGCAGTACCGGATCTCACGGTGCACCTCACATACCGCGAGCGGTTGCTCGTCGACCGCGAACACCGCCGGTCGCTGGATGACCGAGCCCGTGATCAGCACAGCGGGCACCGCCGCGTACATCGCGATGTCGGCGGCGCGCCGCCACCGCTGCCCCGTCCTGTTCGCCAGCCCGGCCTGTACCCGGTGCAGGCACCGGATCGCCAGCCCAGCCCCAGCGACCGCCACCGCAACAAACACGGCGATGCGGAACACCACCAGCACCGGTGACTCACGCTGCCCCAACTCCGGCTCCAGGAACAGCACCGGAGCCACCACCGCGTAGCTATCGCCCGCCGCATGTCCCACCACCAGCAGCGCGTAAAACCCCGCTGCCGTGATCGGCACCATCACCAGCGCCGGTAGGACTGTGCCCAGCGCGTAGCCGAGCATCACCGCCGCCATCATCGCCAGCACCCCCGACACCATCACCAGCGGATCCGGCGCGCCCACACCACCCGACGCCAGCGTCGCCACCACCAACGGCACCAGCGCCACCACATAAGCACCGACCCACCAGCAGACGAGCACTGTCAGGTGCCGCACCACCACCGGCGCCCCGAGCCGCGGCGCCCGCGGCTGCACCCAGATCCGGTCCACCTGATGGAACTGCACCGCGTACCAGCACGCCGCCGTGCCGGCGATCAACCCCGCCCACGTGAACTGCTGGTGGAACTGGGCACTGGTCTGCACCCACAGCGGATGTGGCCACCCCAGCATCGGCCAGGTCATCACCACCACAACCAAAACGATCGCCACCGCTGGCGTTACCACGACGACCGGCGCCAGCGGCCACCACGAACCCCGGACCAACCCGCGTACACGCGCTCGTGCGTTCATTCCGCGGCCTCGACCGACGCCAGCAATCGCTCGTACCCGCGCTCGATCGGTGAACGCCGCACAGCACCCACCTCACCACCAACGATCCCGTGGATCGCGCCCGGCAAGCCATCACCGTCACCACCGCCGTCGGCGCTGCCATGGCCGGTCGCGTGCCGCTCCAGCTCCGCCACGGTGCCGTCGAACACCAGCCGCCCCGCCGCGAGCACCCCCACCCGATCAGACAGGTGCGCGATCTCGTCGAGGAGATGGCTCGACAGCACCACCGTACGAGTGCGGCCGATCTCAGCGACCATGTCCCGAACCCGCCAGCGCTGCGCCGGATCCAGCCCAACCGTCGGCTCATCCAGCACCAGCACCTCCGGGTCATGCGCCAGACCGGCCGCGATCCCCAGCCGCTGACGTTGCCCACCCGACAGTGTCCGGACGCGATCCTTTGCCTGGTTCGTCAATGCCACCTCCTGCAGCGCGGTGTAGGCCGCGGGCCCACACTCCCTGGGCGGCATGCCGTTGACCCACGCCGTGTACGCCACCACGTCCACCACCCGCATGTGACCCGCCACCGACCACCGCTGCGGCACGAACCCGAACCGCACCCGCGTGCCATCACGAGCGTCCTCGACGTCGTTCTTGTGCTCGCCGTGAACAACGAGCCGCGCGGAGCCGGACGCCCCATCACTGTGGACGGTCACCGACCCGTGTGTCGGCCGCAGCAGACCAATCAGGACAGACAGCAATGTCGTCTTTCCCGATCCGTTCGGGCCCAGCAGGCCCGTCACACCGGGTCGCACCATCCAGTCCACGTCATGCAGCACTCGCCGACGCCCGTATGCCGCACACACGCCTTCCACCTGGATCTCCATACTCACCCCTTCTCCAGAACAGCCGCACGGAGGGCGGTGCTGGTCCCGCGCGGACACCACGCGCACGCAGGACCAGCACCGCTTCCCTTTCCAACGATGATCGACGGGTCTGCTAGCAGATGGTTCGGCGGTACGACTCGCGGTCTTCGCCGCTGACGCCGGTCGCGGTCGACGAGTGGGTGTAGTACTCACCCCGCCCGTTACACGTTCCGGACGCCGTCATACCGCCGTTCTGGAAGTACGTCGTCCCCCGCACCGCACGCTCGGCATCCGGCCACCACGGAATCTGCTTGTACACACGCACCCAGAAATAGGTCACCGTGTTCCCGCACCCCCACCGCGAGCCGTAACCACTCAACCTGCTCCCGTACGACGTCGGCGAGTTCGCATACAACACACACGACGACGCCGACACATCCGACCCGCCCGCGGTGCCGTCCGCACTGCCGCCCGCGGGAGCCGCCCACGCGGGCGACGCCATCGCCACACCCCCCGACGCGATCGCACCCGCCATCAACAGGCCGGCAACGAACCGACGCTTCCCCATACCATCCCCCTTTTCGTATGCCCAACGGCAAATCCAACACAACAAATCAGAGCAGCAGACACCAACTGATCACCACGAAGCAGTCGTTGAACTCCCCCTGATTGGACCACCTTAATCCGGCGGAACGCAGCGAACGCTACACAAAACTCGGCAACGGGCGCAACCATCCGACCAGCAACCCGCGAGCGCAACACCCAATTTTCGCTCGGTGAAATCCCTGGTGATCCCGTGGCGCCCATTAGGCCACACTCCAGCCACACTGCACCCACCCCACAGGTGAACGAAGAATTCCACACCAATCACTCCACACATGGCCGCAGCCACAGCACTCGCAGGCGGACCAGACAGACGCCTCTGACAGGCACCATGGGATTCATGGCCAAGCGACCAGCATCGTCAGCAGCTGATCATCGACCATGACGGACTTGATCTCAGGTCTCCCCCAGCCTCTGTGAACCGAGCCAGGACGACGTCGACACGGAGTAATCGCGCGCGGCGATAGCCGACGGCCTCTTCTGCCCCAGCGCACCAAGTCCCACACCCGCTGACGCATGGAGCAATACACGCGTCAGCGCGAATTGTGACGGCAATACAAGCAAGACGCTCATCAGATCCCCCACAGCATGAGCACCAACAAAAAGAGAGTGCCATGGAGAACAGACTTTGGGGGATCCACGAACTCGCCGCCTATCTCGGCGTTCCCAAACAAACCTTATACCAGTGGCGCACCAAAGGGTACGGACCGCCAGGGCGCCGAATCGGCAAGTACGTCAAATACCTGCCATCCGAAGTCGAACACTGGGTCAAAGAGCAAGGAGCCGCGTAATGGCACGCGTGTGGATCTACGATATGAGCAAGGCACAGCAGTACAAAGAGGCGGTTAAGAACGCGAAAGCAAAGGGCCGGACGCCTCCGGCCCGATGGCGGGTCATGTGGTACGACAACACCGGTACTCAGAAATCCCAGGCGTGCGCTACCAAGACCATGGCTGAGAACCGTCGGGCCGAGATCGAGCGCACTCTCCTGGACGGCACTTACGTTGACCCTGCGGCGGCACGAGCCCAGTTCAGCGAAATGGCCGACAAGTGCCTCGACGCCCGCCACGATCTCCGCCCCACCACCTGGTGGAAGTACCGCGGCCTGCTCGACAACCACGTGCTGTCGCAGTGGGGCGAACTGCCACTCAACAAGATCCTCAAAGAGGACATCGAGGTCTGGGTCGCGAAACTCCTCAAGTCCAAAGACGACGGCGGTTCCGGGCTCGGTCCGTCACAAGCACGACACGCCTACCGCGTCCTGTCCATGGTGCTCGAGTGGTGCGTACCTGCCCGACTCCCCCGCAACCCCGCACGAGGCGTCAAAGTTCCCGTCCTCCCCGAGTACGAGCACATCTACCTCACCTACGAGCAAGTCGAAGCGCTGGCAGAAGCGTCCGGAACCCTGGTCACCAAGTACAAGCAGCCCACCGCGTGCGCGCCCATCAATCCCGTGTTCGTGCGCCTCCTGGCCTACACCGGCATCCGCTGGGGCGAAGCAGCCGCCCTCCGCATCAGCCGAGTAAATCTGGCCAAACGCCGCATCCGCATCGCCAGCACCTTCTACGAGCTCAACGGTGTCCAGCACGAAGGACTCCCCAAGAACGGCAAACCCCGCACCGTCCCTATCCCCGAGTTCCTGTGTCACGACCTGGCCGCGCTCATCGCAGGCCGCGACGAGAGCGAACTACTGTTCCTCACCCGCCGCAACCAATCACTGCGAGCCAACAACTGGCGCACCCGCGAGTTCAACGCAGCCGTCACCGCCGCCGAACTCGACCTCCCCGGCCTCACCCCACACAAACTCCGACACACCGCCGCCTCACTCGCGATCGCCTCCGGCGCCGACGTCAAGGTCATCCAGACCATGCTCGGACACAAGGACGCATCCATGACCCTCGACATCTACGGCCACCTCTTCCCCGACCGACTCGACGAAGTTGCCGTAGCACTTGATCGCAACCGGCACCGGGCTCTCAGGGACGCCGCCTAATCAGGCGCACATCATGACCTTGACGTGGGAGGGCCACCTGTCGCTGCAGGGCGCGGCAACCGAGCTCAAGCTGGCTCCGCCCGCCGTCCTCGGCCAGCCGCGCCAATTGCTCGGCCAATGCGTCGACGTGCTCGACGATCGCCGCCTCGTGGGCGCCATGTGGATTCAGATACTGCACGCCATCGACCTGGAACCACTCCAGCACCTCGTGAACGGCTTCGTTCAACGCCAACGTTAGGAAATGCGTGATCCAGTCCTGCTCGGACACGGTCGGATCGGTCTCATCCGGGCAGTCGATCTTTCCCCAGTCACCGGGAACCCGATCACGTACGCCACGCGCGTCCGGAGCGTCTGGCCCGAACAGCTCGCCTGGCCGGAACTGCCGCGCATCAGTCGCACCGAACGCAAGCCGGTAGGACACACAAGCTGCCCACGGCAGTGGGTCAGGAACGCCGGACATCAGGCTCGTCGCGTTCTACGCCCAAGGTCTCCCACTCTTTTGGCGGTGGCGCCGATTCCGCTGTGTCGGCAGCGTTGGAGGGCGGGGGCGTTGGGGGTCACGCCGTTGGCGATGGCCATGTCCCGGTAGCTGTCATAGCGCGGGCGATCGCTGGACACGTCCTCACCACCGGGCTCGTGCAACCGGACCGACAGGTTGTGCGCGGCGCCGCGCAGCAGGAACCCCCGTACACGTCCGTGGCTCGCCGCACCGGCTGGCATGGCAACCGAAGGTGTGCGTGGCCAGGTCGTACGCGGTACGCGCCGAGTGCCGGAAGACCTCCGGCGGGAACGCGCCAACCGGAGAACCGACCAGCCACGGGCACCGCGTACTCGGCTCCTTCTGCTAGTCACCCGCAGGCGACCTGACCGTGACGACACCCCAGCCGTCCGCGCCCTCGTGAACAGCCACAATCTCGGCCTCCGGCGCGACCGCCGCCCGCGCACCGCGCACATCGGAAGCACCGCTCCCCGCCGACGCCCCGGAGCTGTTGCTCATCGCGTGGACTCCCGCCACTGAACCGGCAGCCAGGCTAGAGCGCTGCCCGGCACCAGCTCAGCCATGGTGCGGTCAATGCCCCTGTCCGGAACCAGTGGAACCGAGCCGCCCCAGCCCTGTGGCCTGCGGCACCGCGGAGCAGTTGGCACGCAGCAGTTGGTCCGTATCTTGGCGTTCACCTGCGGTGACCTGGGTATCTCACTTTCGCGACCAAGCCCCAGCCTCTGCCCCTGTGGTCGCTCAATCCTGGAGATGGGTTCAAGCCGCTCCGCTCACCCCAACCGACAGCACGACAGATCACCCCGCCGCGGCCTGAACGCAAGCAGCACCGCTCGTACGGCAACGGCAGATCAGTGGCCCTACGCGGAACCTCATGTGTACAAAATGTGGATGTGAGCAAGTTTGATCTTGTCCGTCAGCCCGTCCAGAGGGCACGAAAAAAGCCGCCTACCTGCGTAGACGGCCTCTTCCCTGGTCGGGCTGACAGGATTTGAACCTGCGACCCCTTGACCCCCAGTCAAGTGCGCTACCAAACTGCGCCACAGCCCGGCCGCATCTCCTCTTCGAGGAGGTGCGCGATCAGCCTAGCGTATGCCTTCCGTCAGTTCTTACGGGGGCGCTTTTCGCGTACGCGGACCGACAGGCGGATCGGGGTGCCGGTGAAACCGAACTGTTCGCGGAACCGGCGTTCGATGAACCTGCGGTAGCCGGCCTCCAGGAAGCCGGTCGTGAACAGCACGAGTGTCGGGGGTCTGGTCTGTGCCTGGGTGGCGAACAGGACCTTCGGCTGCTTGCCGCTGCGGACGGGGGGCGGGGTGGCGGCGATGAGGTCCGACAGCCAGGAGTTGAGCTGGCCCGTCGATACTCGCTGGTCCCAGGACGTCAGTGCGGTCCGGAGGGCGGGGGCCAGTTTGCGGACGGAACGGCCGGTGAGTGCCGATACGTTGATGCGTTCCGCCCACGGGACTCGGACCAGGCCGCGGTCCAGTTCGCGGACCAGCTGGTGGCGGCGGTCCTCGTCGACCAGGTCCCACTTGTTGAACGCCAGTACGCAGGCGCGGCCCGCGTCCACGACCATGGTCAGTACTCGTAGGTCTTGTTCCGAGATCGGTTCCGAGGCGTCGAGCAGGACGATGGCGACCTCGGCGGACTCGATGGCAGCCCTGGTGCGCAGCGACGCGTAGTACTCCATGCCGCTCGCCGTCTTGACCCGTTTGCGCAGGCCCGCGGTGTCCACGAACTGCCAGACCTCGCCGTCCAGCTCCACCAGCGAGTCGACCGGGTCGACGGTTGTGCCCGCGACCGCGTCGACTACCGCTCGTTCCTCCCCCACCAGGCGGTTCAGGAGGCTCGACTTGCCCACGTTCGGTTTGCCGACCAGCGCCACCCGGCGCGGACCCCGAACGGTGCCGAACGACTCGCGGGGCGTGCTCGGGAGGGCGTGCAGCACGGCGTCCAGCAGGTCGCCCGAGTTGCGGCCGTGCAGGGCGCTCACCGGGAACGGTTCACCGAGGCCCAGGGACCACAGGGACGCCACGTCGGCCAGCAGGCGGTCGTCGTCGACCTTGTTCGCGGCCAGCAGTACCGGCTTGGCGGAGCGGCGGAGTACGCGTGCCGCCGCTTCGTCGGTTGTCGTCGCGCCCACCGACGCGTCCACCACCAGCAGCACCGCGTCCGCTGTGCGCATCGCCAGCTCGGCCTGCGCGGTGACCGATGCCTGCAGGCCGTCCGCCTTCGGGTCCCAGCCGCCGGTGTCGACCACGGTGAAGCGGCGGCCGTTCCACAGGGCGTCGTAGGCCACCCGGTCACGGGTCACGCCTGGTTTGTCCTGTACGACCGCCTCTCGGCGGCCCAGAATGCGGTTGACCAGGGTCGACTTGCCCACGTTCGGCCTGCCGACCACGGCCAGCACGGGCTGTGGGGGCTCACCGTCGGTGTCGTCGGGGTGGCCGAACTCCTCGTCGACCGCGGTCCAGTCGGACTCCTCGGCCCAGGTGCCATCCAGCTCAGTCATTGCGTTGCTCATCCAGTTCACGCACCAGGTCCGCCAGGTGCTTGCGAATATCCTCCGTCGCGGCGACGAGGCCCGTGCGTCCACGCTGGACGGGCAGCCGGAACGGCTCCCCGACCAGAACGTCCAGCTTAGGCCGGAACCTCCGCCGCGCGCCGGGCGGCCGGTACGTGCCGCGCGTGGCGACCGGCAGGACGACCGCGTCGGTCATGCGCACGAGCCAGGCCGCGCCCTGTTCCGCGTGCGCGACGTCACCGGTTCCCCTTGTGCCCTCGGGGAAAACGCCGACCAGGCCGCCGGAACGCAGCACCGCGACCGCCGCCATCAGCGGCTCGCGGTCCGCGATCCCCCGCCGCACCATGATCTGCCCGATCCACCGGAACGCCCGGCCGGCGATCCCCCGCGACAGCTCGGCCTTCACGAGGAACACCGCGCGCCTGCCCACCAGCCCGAACAGCACCTGCGGCTCGACGAACGAGCTGTGGTTGGCCACCAGCACGACCGGTCCGGTCGAGGGCACCCGCGACCGGTGGTGGATGCGGATCCGGAACAGCGGCCGGTGCGACCACGTGGCCAGCCATCGCGCGAGGTCGTGCACCCACGGGACCGCGCCGGTGGGAAGCGTGCTCACCAGCCCGCGGCCACCCCACGCAGATCGCGCTCGGCCACCAGCGCCAGGATCTCGTCCAGCACGCCCTGCAGGTCCAGCTCGGTGGTGTCGAGCCACACCGCGTCGTCGGCGGGCTGCATCGGCGAGGTGGTCCTGCCGGAGTCGAGGCGGTCGCGGCGGTCGACGTCCTTGCGGGTGTCGTCGATCGACACTTCGCGGCCGGAGGCGTTGTCCTGCAACGACCTCCGCAGTGCGCGGGCGTCGGCGGAGGCGGTCAGGAACACCTTCAGCGCGGCGTCCGGCGCCACGGCCGTGCCGATGTCCCGGCCCTCCACGACGATCCCGCCCCGCGTCTCGCACACCTCGGCGATGATCCGCATCTGGCGAGCGACGAGCAGCGCCCGCACCCCGGCGACGGCGGACACGGCGGACACGGCGAGCGTCACGGCCTGGCCGCGGATCTCGGCGCCGACGTTCTCGCCGCCCAGCAGCGTCTCCTGGTGGTTCGGGTCGGTGCTGACCTTGAGGTCGACGTTCTCGGCGATGCTGAGCACCGCCTCGTCGTCATCGGTGGCGACACCCGACCGCAGCACGGCCAGCGTCACGGCGCGGTACATCGCGCCCGTGTCCAAGTACCCCGCCCCCAGCGCGTCGGCGAGCCGACGGGCCACCGTCGACTTCCCGGTCCCCGACGGGCCGTCCAGCGCGATCACACCACGCAGCTCGCCCAGTTGCACCGCGCCTGCCTCCTCGAGGTCACTTCGTTCCGTGTTCATTCTGCCAGGTGGCAACTGTTCACGACCATCAGCCGGTCCGAGCGCCGACCTGCGCGCCCAGCGTCCGGGATCGGCAGACCGAAGGAGGTGGGAACATCTTCCGGCGAACCGTCCTCGGAGTGGCGGCGCCACCGGCGTCGGCCGAGGCCAGGACCGCCAGGCCACGCCGGGCCCGTTCTTCCCAGGTGAGAGCGGTACCGCCTGGTGCGGCAGGCAGGCCGTGACCGACGGGTAGGACCCGGTCCGGATCGCGTCGCATGAGTTCGGCCACATCCCGGGTCTGCCCGCGGGTGGCCGGATCGTCGCGTCACACAAGGGAATCGTGGTCGTTGACCGGTAACTGGTGACCACTGACAGCGGGGCAAACGAGCGTTAACCTTCAGTCACCCTGCAATAACCGGAGGTAACCGTGTTCCGACGAGCACTTATAGGGTTGCTTGCCACCGTTTCCACGACCGCGGCGCTGGTCGCCGGCACCGCCCCGCAGGCGGCAGCCAGTGGCAATGACGACGTCAACGCCGCGGTCGTCACCATCACCTACAGCGACGCCCGCGCCGGCGAGTTCGTGAACGCCGTCGCACAGGGAGTCGCGATCTGGAACGCCAGTGTCACGAACGTGCGCATCGTGAAGGCCGCGGCCGGACAGCGCGCTGACGTGCAGGTCATCGCCGACAACGGCTGGCCGCGCGCCACACTGGGCCCGGTGCGCCCAGGCGGCAGCGGTACCGTGTGGATGGGCCGCCAGGCCGTGAACCAGGGCTACAGCGTGGTCCGCATCGCCTCCCACGAGTTCGGCCACATCCTCGGGCTGCCGGACCGCAAGCCGGGCCCGTGCTCCAGCCTCATGTCGGGTAGCTCCGCGGGTGTCTCGTGCACGAACCCGAACCCGAACTCGACGGAACGCAGTCGTGTGCAGAGCCTGTACGCGGGCCGCGTCGCACCGCACGCCGACGCCGGCAAGGTGATGGTCGGCTAACGCAGCACCTCGCCGAGCGTGGCCATCGCGGCTTCGAGCTGCGAGTCCGACAGGTAGGGCGCCGGTCCGAACCGGAGCTTGTCGCCCCTGCTGTCGGTCAGCACACCACGCTCGGCGAGCTTGCGCTGCAGCTCTCCCGCGTTCGGTGCGGTGAGCGCGAGGAACCCGCCGAACGCCTCGCGTGGCGCCGACCGGTCGCGGGTGATCACGTCAGGGGAAGCGTCCAGGTCGTCGAACAGCGTGGCGAGCAACCCGTTCTGGTGCAGGGAAACCGCACGGAGGAACGCCGGTGTGAGCCCCTGTGCCGCGAAGAAGTCGAGCACCGCGGCGGCCCGGTAGTGGCTCGTCGGATCGTAGGTGGACCCGGCGAAGCGGTCGCCGCCGGACGCGTAACCCACCAGCCCGGCCGCCTTCGACGCGAGGTCCTCGAACTCGGCGAACCAGCCCGTGACGACCGGCCGCAGCCGGGCGGCGTGCGCGGGCAGGCGCAGGAAGCAGTTGCCCTCACCGAGTTGCAGGTACTTGTAGCCGCCGCCGGCGATCCACGCGTCTGCCAGCCCACGCACCGAAAAGGGCACGACGCCGAGCGCGTGGTAGGCGTCGACGAGCAGCTCGGCGCCCTGGTACCGGCAGGCCGCGACGACATCGCCGAGGTGGGGCACGATCCGGGCGGTCTCGAACAACACGGCCGACACGAGCACGGCAGCGGTGCGGTCGTCCACCTCGGCCGCGAGCCGCTCCGCAAGCGTTTCCGCCGGGGCGGCGGCGACCTTCACGACCTCGACGCCCTCCTCGGCGAGGCGGGCGAGCTGGCGGCGCAGTGTGTGGAACTCGCCGTCGGTCGTGACGAGCCGGGGCCGGGCCCGCAGGTCCAGGCTGGACAGGAAGCGGATCACCAGCTCGTGTGTGTTGGCGCCGAGCGCGATGTCGCCGCCGGGGTCGGCGAGCAGGTCCCGGTAGGCCTGCCGCAGCCGCTCGGCCTTCGCGAACGCGAGGTCCCACTTGGCGTCGACGGCGGTGGACGCGTCGGTGAACGCCTCGATCTGGCCGTGCAGCGCGACATCCGGCCACGCCTGGTGCGAGTGCCCGGTCAGCAGCAGGCGGCCGGCGACGTCGAACCGTCCGTAGTGGACCGACAGCGCGTTCGGCGTGGCCCGCAGGGCGTCCAGTGTGGTCACAGCTGGCTCCGCACGGCCCAGAGGTCGGGGAACACGGCGTTGAACAGCGTGGTGCGCAGGTAGGCCGCACCCGCCGACCCGCCGGTGCCGGACTTGCCGCCGATGGTCCGTTCGACCATCTTCACGTGCCGGTACCGCCATTCCTGCATGCCCTCGTCGAGGTCGACGAGCAGGTCGGCCACTGTGGACGGACCGGCGTCGTCGGCGTACACCCGCACGAGCACCCTCTGCACGTCCTCCGACTCGGTCCACTGTGTCCCGACGTCGCGGCTGAGGTCGGTGGCGGGGATGTCGTAGCCCGCGTCCGCGAGGTAGCGCAGGAACGAGTCGAACACCGCGGGCCTGGTCATCGCGGCGGTGATGCGGGCGTAGGCGTCGGAGTCCTTGCCGTACGGCGCGAGCATCCGCTTGTCGCGCCGCCCGAGCACCGCCTCCAGCTCGCGGAACTGCCCGGACTGGAAGCCGCTGGACTCGTCGAGCCGCTCGCGGAAGCTGGTGAACTGGCGCGGGGTCATGGTTTCCAGCACGTCGATCTGCGCGACGACGACCTTGAGGATCGTGAGCGCGCGGCGCAGTGTGCGCGTCGAGTGCGGTGTGTCGCCCTTCTCCAGGCAGCGCTGCAGTTGCGCCAGCTCGTGCAGGAGCTGTTTGAACCACAGCTCGTAGACCTGGTGGATGACGATGAACAGCATCTCGTCGTGCTCGTCGGACCGGGGCCGCTGTGCGCCGAGGATCTCGTCGAGCGCCAGGTACGACGTGTAGGTCAGTGCGGCGGACTGTCCACCAGGGACGGAATCGGTCATGGCGCGGTCACCTCGTCGAAGTGGCGCTGGGCCGCGGGGGCCAGCGCCGGGTACAGGTCGTGGAACAGGCGCAGGGCTGCTGTCCGGCAGTCTGGCGCGGGGACCAGGTCCTCCGGCAGCTCCGGGTCGAGGAAGGGGAACTCGCGGAACGTGTGCACCAGCCTGGTGCGCAACAACAGGGCCGCGCGGTCGTCGGCGACCTCGTGGCTCCGGAAGTGCTCGACGAAGTCACGATACCGCGCGGAAAGCTCGTCGAGGTCCCACACGCGCGTCACGAACGTGCCGAAGTCGATGGCGGTCGCCGGCCTGCCGAGCATGACCCCGGCGTACTCGGCGACGTCCAGTTCCGCGAGCAGTGCGGCCAGTTCCTTCTCGCGGTCGTGCGGGGCGAGCCACGTGCCGTCCTGCACCGACCCGAAGCCGAGGAACCGCAGCCTGCTCACGAGCCGGGTGCGGGCGAGCCTGCGGTCCTCGGGGATCGAGTGCCACAGGACGGTCCAGGTCGTCTCGGTGCGCGGGCGCTCGCCGAGGGTGAAGATCCGCTGGTCACCCTCCGCGAGGACGGTCACCGCCCTCGGGGTCAGCGCGTAGTGCACGTGCCTGCCGTTCTTGATGGGCGCCAGCAGGTCGCGGGCGACGAGCCTGCTCAGCGCGACCCGCGCGGCACCCTCGGTGAACCCGAACTCGCCGAGCAGCCGCACCAGGCCGCCGGACCAGACGGTGCCGTGCTCACGCGGTACGTGGTGCGCGCCGAGCAGCGTCAGCACCAGGTCCTGCGGAGCAGGCGAGAACGTCATGCCAGCGAGCATAGTTGACGCCTCACCGGGGTCAACCGTAATGTGTCGTGGGTGAAGGTCGGCGTCGGGCTTCCGAACACCATTCCGGGCATCTCGGGCGAGCTGCTCGTCGAGTGGGCGCGCCGGGCCGACTCGGGCCCGTTCAGCACCCTCGGCGTGCTCGACCGCCTCGTCTACGACAGCATCGAGCCGTTCGCCGCGCTGTCCGCGGCCGCGGCGGTCACGTCCCGCGTCGGGCTGGCCACCAACATCGCGATCGGCCCGCTGCGCTCCCCCGCCCTGCTCGCCAAGCACGCGCTGTCCGTGGACGCGCTGTCCGACGGGCGGTTCACGCTCGGCCTCGGTGTCGGCGCGCGGCGCGACGACTACGCCGCGGCTGGCGTCGACCACAGGACCCGCGGCGCCACGCTGTCCGAGCAGCTCGCGTTCCTGCGCGGGCGGCTCGACGAGTCGGGCATCGGCCCGCGCAGGCGGCCGGTCGACCTGCTGGTCGGCGGGTCGAGCGGCGCCGCGCTGGCGCGGATGGCCCGGTACGCCGACGGCTACGCGCACGGCGGCGGCCCGCCCCGTGCGTTCGGGTCGGCGGCCAACCGGGCACGTGCGGCGTGGCGGGACCTCGAACGGCCTGGTGAGCCGCGGTTGTGGGGTCAGGGGTACTTCGCGTTCGGCGACCCGGACGGGGGAAGCGCCTACCTCCGCGACTACTACGCGTTCACCGGGCCGTTCGCGGACAAGATCGCGGCCGGGAACCTGACCTCGGCACGGGCCGTGCGGGACTTCGTGCGCGGCTACGAGGCCGAGGGCTGCGACGAGCTGATCCTGTACCCGACCGTCGCGTCGCTCGACGACCTCGACCGGCTGGCCGAGGCGGTGTCCTGATGCGGGTCTCGATCGTCGGAGCCGGGCCCTCAGGGCTGTACCTGGCGATCCTGCTGCGCAAGGCGGGGCACGAGGTGTCCGTCGTGGAACGCAACGCACCGGACGCGACGTTCGGCTGGGGCGTGGTGTTCTCCGAGGAGACACTCGGCGCGCTGCGGGACGCGGACTACGCCACCTACCTGGAGATCACCGACTCGTTCGCGCGGTGGACGTCGATCGACATCCGGTACCGGGGCGCGGTGCTGCGGTCCTCGGGGCACACGTTCTCGGCGATCAGGCGAACACACCTGCTGGCGATCCTGCAGGAACGGTGCCGGGAACTGGGCGTGTCGCTGTCGTTCGGCACCGAGGTGGCCGCCGCGGAAGCGGCGGACCTGGTCGTCGCCGCCGACGGGGCGAACAGCACGCTGCGGCGGAGCGCCGACTTCGGCACGTCGTCGACGCCGCAGGGCTGCAAGTACGTGTGGTTCGGCACCGACCTCGTGCTGGACGCGTTCACGTTCGTCTTCTCCGACACCGAGCACGGGCTGTTCCAGGTGCACGCCTACCCGTTCGACGAGCACACGAGCACGTGGGTCGTCGAGACCACCGAGGCGACGTGGCGGCGCGCCGGGCTGGACCGCATGTCCGAGGAAGACAGCTTGGCGTTCTGCCAGGAGCTGTTCGCCGAGGAGCTCGGTACACACCGACTGATGTCCAACAGGTCGGTGTGGCTGGACTTCCCGCTGGTGCGCAACCAGACCTGGCACCGGGGCAACCTCGTGCTGATCGGCGACGCGGCGCACACCGCGCACTTCTCGATCGGCTCGGGCACGAAGCTCGCGATGGAGGACGCGATCGCGCTGGCAAACGCTTTCGTGCGCCATCCATCCGATGTGGAACAGGCACTCGTCGACTACGAGCTGGAACGGCAGCCGGTGGTCGAGCGGTTCCAGCAGGCGGCCGGGGACAGCGCCGCGTACTTCGGCCGGGTCCGCAGCCACCTCGGGCTGGCGCCGATCCAGTTCGCGGCGAACCTGCTGACCCGCAGCGGGCGGATCAGCCACGCCAACCTGACGCAGCGGGATTCCCGGTTCACCATGGTGCTCGACGCGTGGTTCGCCGCAAACGCTTCCGGTGTCCCGCTCGTGCCCGGCGCGGTGGCGCCACCACCGATGTTCGCGCCGCTGCGCGTGGGCGGTGTGACGCTCGGGAACCGGGTGGTGCGGTCCACTCCGGACCTCCCTGCGGCGGCACGGGCCGGTGCGGGGCTCGCGCTTACCGGGTTCGTCGCGGTCTCCCAGGAAGGGCGGACGACCCCGGCGTGCCCCGTGCTGGACGACTCGTGGGCGCCGGTGGTCGAGGAGGTCCACGACGCCGGCGCGCTCGCCGGGGTGCGGCTGGGACACGCGGGCCGCCGCGGCGCGACACGTGCCTCGGGCGGTGTGGACGTGCCGCTGCGGGACGGGTGGCCGTTGGTGTCGGCCTCGCCGCTGCCGTACACGCCGTTCAGCGCGGTGCCCGCCGAGCTCGACGAGAACGGCATGGCCCGGGTGCTGGCCGACTTCGTGGCCGCGGCGGAGCGGGCCCGCGACAGCGGGTTCGACGTGCTGGAACTCGACCTTGCCGACGGTTACCTCCTGGCGAGCTTCCTCTCGCCGCTGACGAACCGGCGGTCCGACGGGTACGGATCGGAGCCGTTGCGGTTCCCGCTGTCGGTCGTGGCCGCGGTGCGTGCCGTGTGGCCCGGCCTGCTGGTGGCACGGCTGACGATCACCGACTGGGCACCGCGCGGGACGACCGTCGACCAGGGCGTCGAGCACGCGCGGGCGGTCGCGGCCCACGGCGTGGACCTGGTGCACGTGCGTGCCGGGCACACGACCGCGACCTCCCGGCCGGAGTACCGGCGCGGCTACCTCACCACGCTGTCCGACCGGGTCCGCAACGAGGCCGGGGTGCCGACGCTGGTCGGCGGGTACCTGACCACGCCGGACGAGGTGAACACCGTCGTCGCCGCCGGGCGCGCGGACCTGTGCCTGTTCGAGCCGCGGCCGACGACTATCGAGGAGGTCGCGTCGTGACCGCGTTCGCCGACCTCACGTCCACGCAGGTCGCGGAGCTCCTCGCCGGTGCGAGGAAGCCGGTGTTGCTGCTGCCCGTCGGCGCGGTCGAACCACACGGTCCGCACGCGCCGCTCGGCACCGACGAGATCATCTCCTCAGGCATGTGCGCGCGGGCCGCCGCCCGGCTGGCGGACGACCCGGACGTGCACGTGCTGGTACTGCCGACGCTGAACTACGGCGTGACCCGCTTCGGCGCGGCGTTCCCCGGCGCGGTCTCCGTCCGCGAGGACACCCTGCACGCGCTGCTCGTCGACGTGTGCGGATCGCTGGTCTCACAGGGGTTCGCGAGGATCGTGGTGGTGAACAACCACTTCGAGCCCGCGCACGTCGCGACGCTGCGGAAGGCCACCGCCGAGGCCGGGGTCGCCTACCTCGACCTCGTGCGCAGGCACAACGCCGCCCGGCTGACCGACGAGTTCCGGTCCGGCGCCTGCCACGCGGGCCGGTACGAGACCTCGCTCGTGCTCGCCGACCGGCCCGGCCTGGTCGACACGGCGACGGCGGCGACCCTGCCCGCCCTGCCGGTGAACATGGCGACCGCCATGGCACAGGGGAAGGCGGACTTCGTCGCGATGGGCATGGACCGGGCCTACTGCGGCGATCCCACGCAGGCGTCCGTAGCGGAAGGACAGTCCACCTTCGACACACTGACCGACCTGCTGGTCGAGACCATCCGGGAGGTGGCATGACCCTGTTCAACGTCGCCGACCACTTCGTCGACCGCAACCTGTCGCTGGGCCGGGGCGACCGGGTCGCGCTGTACACACCGGAGGGCGCCACCACGTACGCCGGGCTCGCGGCACTGGTGAACCGGGTCGGCAACGTGCTCGCCGAACTGGGCGCGCGGCGCGGCGAGCGGGTGCTGCTCGCGCTGTCGGACGGGGTCGAGTTCGTCGCCACCTGGTACGCCGCGCAGAAGATCGGCGCGGTCACGGCCGAGGTGTACACGTTCCTCCAGCCCAAGGACTACCGCTACTACCTCGACTACACCGGCGCGTCGGTGGTGGTCGCGGACCCGGTCACCCTCGGCCTGCTGCGCGAGGCGGGCGTCGGTGACCGGCAGGTGCTGGTGGTCGGGGGCGAGGACCTCCGACCGGGCGAGCACGACTTCGCGACCCTCGTCGCGCAGGCACCCGACACGCTCGCGACCGCGCCGACCACCCGCGACGACATCGCGATCTGGAAGTTCACCACCGGCAGCACCGGCGCGCCGAAGGCCTGTGTGCACACGGCCGCCAGCCCGATCGTCAGCCACGAGAGCTACGCGCTCGGTGTGCTGGACATCGCCGAGGACGACATCGTGCTGCCGGTGCCGAAGCTGTTCTTCGGCTACGCGAGGGACCTGACCGCGCTGTACCCGTTCGGTGTCGGCGGCGCCGGGATCGCGTTCCCCGAACGCACGACGGCCGAGCGGATCTTCGAGTTGATTGCCCGGTTCCGGCCGACGATCCTCGTGAACGTGCCGACGATGATGAGCGCGATGGTCGCCCACCCCGCCGCGGCCGACCAGGACCTGACGTCGGTCAGGTTGTGCACGTCGGCAGGTGAGGCGCTGCCCGCGGAGCTGCACCGCAAGTGGGACGAGGCGTTCGGCGTCGAGGTGGTCGACGGGATCGGGTCGTCGGAGGCGTACCACATCTACATCTCCAACCGACCGGGCGCGGCGCGGCAGGGCACGTGCGGGCAGGTGGTGCCCGGCTACTCGGCGCAGGTGGTCGACGACGCGGGTGCTCCGGTGCCGGACGGCGAGGTCGGCGTGCTCGAGGTGACCGGCGGCACCGTCGCGCTGGAGTACTTCGGAGACCCGGAGAAGTCGGCGGCCACCTACCGCGGCGACACCGTCCACACGGGAGACCTGTTCAGCCGCGACGCGGACGGGTTCTTCGCCTACCACGGCCGCGCCGACGACCTGCTGAAGTCCGGCGGCATCTGGGTGGCGCCGAGCGAGATCGAGCACTGCCTCATCGGGCACCCGGACGTGCTCGAGTGCGGGGTCGTCGGGTTCGAAGTGGACGGGCTGACCAAGCCAAGGGCGTACGTCGTGCCGCGGCCGGGTGCCGAGGTGACCGGTGACGCGCTGCGGGCGTACGTGCGGGAGCGGCTCGCCGGGCACAAGTGCCCGCAGGAGGTCGTGTTCGTGGAGTCGTTGCCCCGCACCACGAACGGCAAGCTGGACCGGCGCGCGTTGCGGGGCCTCTCGTGAGGCTCGTCGTGGTCACCGGTGGCACGCGGGGCATCGGCGCGGCGGTGGCCAAACGTTTCACCGACCTCGGCGACCGGGTCGTGGTACTGGGTCGTGCCGACTGCGACGTCACCGACGAGGCCGCGGTGGCCGAGCTGTTCGGGTCGCTCGGCGAGGTGGACGTGCTGGTCAACAACGCCGGGGTGTCGGCGAGCGCGCCGCTCACGAAGACCACAATGGACTCATGGCGGTCCCAGCTGGACGTGAACGCCACCGGCGCGTTCCTGTGCACGCGGGCGGCGCTGCCGGGCATGCGGGCGCGGAACTCCGGCCGGATCGTGACGGTCGCGTCGACGGCCGGGCTCGCCGGGCAGAAGTACACGGCGGCGTACTCCGCGTCGAAGCACGCGGCGGTCGGCCTGATGCGCGCGGTGGCCGCGGAGGTCACCGGCACCGGCGTGACGTCGAACGCGGTGTGCCCGACGTTCGTGCGCACGGACATGACGGCGACGACCGTGCAGCGGATCGCGGCGACCACTGGCCGGTCCGAAGAGGACAGTGCGAGGATCGTGGCGGACATGTCGCCGCTGGGCAGGTTGCTGGAGCCGGAGGAGGTCGCCTTCGCGGTGACGTTCCTCGCCGCGCCGGAGGCAGCCGCGGTCAACGGTCAGACGATCGTCCTTGATGGAGGAGGTCTCCAGACATGAGTCCTTTCCGGGCCTCACCCGGGTTCACGCAGGAGTGGCAGCACTTCGACCTGTCGGTGGCCGACGGCGTCGCGACCGTCACGCTGAACCGGCCGGACAAGCTGAACGCGCTGACGTTCGACGTGTACGCGGACCTGCGTGACCTGCTCGCCGAGTTGCCGCACCGCGGTGACGCGCGGGTGGTCGTGCTCACCGGTCAGGGCCGCGGCTTCTGCTCCGGCGGCGACGTCGAGGAGATCATCGGCGAGCTGCAGAAGATGGAAGCCGCGCAACTGCTGGAGTTCACGCGCATGACCGGCGCGGTCGTGAAGGCGCTGCGCGAGTGCCCGCTGCCGGTGATCGCGGCCGTCAACGGGATCGCGGCGGGCGCCGGGTCGGTGATCGCGCTGGCGAGCGACTTCCGGCTGCTGGCGGAGTCCGCGTCGTTCGCGTTCCTGTTCACCAAGGTGGGCCTGGCCGGCGCGGACATGGGTTCCGCGTACCTGCTCCCCCGCCTGGTCGGTCTCGGCCGCGCGACGGAACTGCTGATCCTGGGCGACAAGGTCGACGCGGCGCACGCGGACCGCATCGGCCTCGCGACGAAGGTGGTGCCGGACACCGCACTCACCGAGGAGGCGAGCACGCTGGCGCGGCGGCTGGCGGACGGGCCTGCGCTGGCGTACTCGACGACCAAGGTGCTGCTCACGCGCGAGCTGGACATGGACCTCGGCAGCAGCATCGAGCTGGAGGCCATGACGCAGGCGCTGCTGATGAAAAGCGACGACCACGCTGAGTTCTACGCGGCGTGGTCGGCCGGTCGGCGTCCACAGTGGACCGGCCGATGAGCGCGCACGAGATCGTCACCGCGCCTGGGCTCGCCGAGCCGGTCGGGTTCGCGCACGCCGTGATCGCCGCCCCCGGACGCACCGTGTACCTGGGCGGCCAGACCGCGCAGGGCGCCGACGGCGCGATCGTTGGCTCGACGATGGCCGCGCAGTTCGACCAGGCCGCGGGGAACGTGGTCGCGGCGCTGTCTGCGGCGGGCGGCGCTCCCGGCCACCTGGTGTCGCTGGTCATCTACACGACGGCGGTGGCCGAGTACCGCGCGGCGCTCAAGGAGCTGGGCCCGTTGTGGCGCAAACACTTCGGCCGCCACTACCCCGCCGTTGCCCTGCTCGGCGTCGCGGAACTGTTCGACGAGGCCGCCAAGATCGAACTGGTCGGCACCGCGGTGATCCCGTGACCTACACCCACCTCTCGCAGGCGCACCGGGAACTGCGCGACCACACGTCGAAGGTGGCGGCCGGGTTGCCCGGCGGCGAACCGGGCCGGATCAACCGGCCGCTGCTGGCGGCACTGGCGGAACACGGCCTGCTGGGCAGGCTGTTCCCGCGCACGTCGGCGATGGACCTGTGCGTCATCCGGGAGGCGCTGGCCCGCCACGACACGGAGGCGGAGACCGCGTTCGCCCTGCAGGGCCTCGGCGCCTACCCGATCCTGCTGGCCGGCCGGGAGTCCGTCGTGGACACGTGGCTGCCGCGGATCACGGCCGGGACGGCGGCGGTGGGTTTCGCGCTGACCGAACCGGAAGCGGGCTCTGACGCGGCGTCGCTGACGCTGTCCGCCACCCGCGACGGCGACGGCTACCGGCTGACCGGCGAGAAGGTGTTCATCTCGAACGCGCCGGACGCGGACGTGTACTCGGTCTTCGCGCGGACGAGCGACAACGGCGCCAGGGGTATCACCGCGTTCGTCGTCCCCGGCGACGCACCGGGGCTGACCGGCACCCGGCAACGCCTGGTGTCACCGCACCCGATCGGCCGCCTGACCTTCGCGGACGTGCGGGTGCCCGCCGAGTCGGTGCTGGGCGAGGTGGACGGTGGCTGGCGCGTGGCGATGCGCACCCTGGACATGTTCCGCCCGAGCGTCGGCGCGTTCGCGCTCGGCATGGGCCAGGCCGCGCTCGACGCGGCGGTGGCGCACACGTCGCAACGCCGGGCGTTCGGCAAACCACTGCGTGACTTCCAGGCGGTGTCCCACCAACTCGCCGACGTGGCGACGAGGTTGCAGGCCGCGCGGCTGCTCGTCCACGACGCCGCTGCCGCCTACGACTCCGGTGCCGAACGCACCGGCCACCTCTCGGCGATGGCGAAGCTGTTCGCGACGGAGTCCGCCCAGCAGGCGGTGGACGTGGCGATCCAGGTGCACGGCGCCCGCGCGCTGGAGGAAGGGCACCTGCTGGAGCACCTGTACCGGGACGTCCGTGCACCGCGCATCTACGAAGGCGCGAGCGAGATCCAGCGGGAGATCATCGCCCGCCAGCTGTATCGGTGACGAAACCGGCGGGTCCCGGTCTTCGTCTCGTCGAACGGTTCGTACCGGTGCCGGAACCACTGTCCCGTCACCGGCCGGGAAGGCTCGTGGTCCCGGTGCGGTGACGTCGTGACCGGCCCGGGCTGAGCCGCCAACGGCTCGGCCCGGGCCGGGCGACTACCGGACCGGGATCGTCTCGAGGGCGACCGCCAGCTCCCCGTCGGTCAGTTCACGGTCCACCATCTCGCCCGCGAGGTAGCTCGCGTACGCGGGCAGGTCGAGGTGCGCATGCCCGCACAGCGCGGTCAGGATCACCTTCTCCTCACCCGTTTCCTTGCACCGCAACGCTTCCCGCACGCACTCGGCCAGCGCGTGCGTCGGCTCGGGCGCCGGGATGATGCCCTCCGACCGCGCGAACCGCACACCGGCTGCGAAGCACTCGTTCTGGCCGATCGCGACCGCGTCGACCAGGCCCAGCTCCACGATGTGCGACAGCAGCGGCGACATGCCGTGGTACCGCAGCCCGCCGGCGTGGATCGGGTCCGGGATGAAGTCGTGGCCGAGCGTGTGCATCTTCAGCAGCGGCGTCAGCCCCGCGGTGTCACCGAAGTCGTAGGTGTACTTGCCGCGTGTGAGGGACGGGCACGCCTCGGGTTCGACGGCCCTGATCTCCGGCGAGATCCTGCCCGCCAGCTTCTCCCGCAGGAACGGGAACACCAGCCCACCGAAGTTCGAGCCGCCGCCGGTGCAGCCGACGATCACGTCCGGCGTGTCACCGGCCATCTCGAACTGCCTGATCGCCTCCTCGCCGATGACCGTCTGGTGCAGCAGCACGTGGTTGAGCACGCTGCCCAGCGCGTACCTGGCGTCCGGGTTGCCCGCCGCCTTCTCCACGGCCTCGCTGATCGCGATGCCGAGGCTGCCCGTCGAGTCGGGGTGGGCGGCGAGGATCGCCTTGCCCGCCTCGGTGAGGTCCGACGGGCTCGGGTGCACGGTCGCGCCGAACGTCTCCATCATCAGCTTGCGGTAGGGCTTCTGGTCATACGACGCGCGGACCTGCCACACCTCGCACTCGAGCCCGAACTGCGCGCAGGCGAACGAGATCGCGCTGCCCCACTGCCCGGCGCCGGTCTCGGTGGTCAGCAGCCTGACCCCCTCCTGCGCGTTGTAGTACGCCTGCGGCACCGCCGTGTTGGGCTTGTGCGAGCCGACCGGGCTGACACCCTCGTACTTGTAGTAGATGCGGGCCGGGGTGCCGAGCGCCTTCTCCAGCCGGTGCGCCCGGAACAGCGGCGACGGGCGCCACAACCGGTACACCTCCTGCACCCCGTCAGGAATCGGGATGTAACGCTCCGTGCTCACTTCCTGTTCGATGAGCGCCATCGGGAACAGTGGCGCGAGGTCCTCGGGACCGATCGGCTCACCGGTGCCGGGGTGCAGCGGCGGCGGTGGCGGTGCCGGCAGGTCGGGCACGATGTTGTACCAGGCCGTCGGCATGTCGGACTCGTCGAGGATGAACTTGGTGCGACCGGCCATGCGGTGCCTCCCGGACGTTGGTGATCGAGACCGACACCAACCTAGGTCCAAGAGGCGGGGGAAGAAAGCAGCAACGAATCACGTTAACCTGTCGTGGTGAACGTCGAGGTGACTCCGCTGCCAGGGATCGGTACCCGCCAGGACTTCGTGTCGCGTGGCGGGCGGAGGATCGGTGTCATCACCTACCGGGACGGCCGGTCCGAGCTGATCGTGTCCGCTGTGGACGATCCGGACAGCTGCACGGCGTCGATACCGCTCACCTCCGAGGAGGCCGGCGCACTCGCGAGCCTGCTCGGCTCACCGCAGCTGGTCGCCCAACTGCAGGACGAACTGGACGGCGTGCACACCAAACAGCTCCCCCTCGTGCCCGGATCTCCTTACGATGGCCGCACACTCGGTGACACAGCGTTGCGCACGCGCACCGCTGTGTCGGTCGTCGCCGTGGTCCGGGCCGGCCAGGTGCACCCGTCGCCGCGCCCCGACTTCATGCTCGGCGGCGGCGACGCGCTGATCACCGTCGGCACCAAGGAGGGACTCGCCAAGGCGGCGAGCGTCCTCGGCCGCGGGTAGCGGCCCGTGCATTCCACCGCAATCTCGCTGATCGAACTCGGCGCGATCTTCTTCGGCCTGGGCATGCTCGGCAGGCTCGCATGGAAGATCGGCATCTCCCCCATCCCGTTCTACCTGCTCGGCGGCCTGGCGTTCGGCAGCGGCGGGCTGATCCCGCTGGAGGGCATCGACGAGTTCACGACGATCGCGAGCGAGATCGGCGTGATCCTCCTGCTGCTCCTGCTGGGGCTGGAGTACTCGGCGGCGGAGCTGGTCACCGGCCTGAAACGGTCGTGGCTGGCCGGCCTCATCGACATCGTGCTGAACGCGGCGCCGGGGGTGGCGGTGGCGCTGCTGCTGGGCTGGGGCCCGGTCGGCGCGCTCGCGATGGCGGGCGTCACGTACATCTCGTCGTCGGGCATCGTCGCGAAGGTCCTCGGTGACCTGGGCAGGCTCGGCAACCGCGAGACACCGGTGATCCTGTCGATCCTCGTGTTCGAGGACCTGGCGATGGCGGTCTACCTGCCGATCCTGACCGCGGTCCTGGCCGGTGCGACACTGCTCGGTGGGCTGACGGCCATCGGGATCTCACTGCTCGTGGTGACGGTGGTGCTCGTGCTGGCGCTGCGGTTCGGCCGGTACGTGTCCGCGCTCGTGGACAGTCCCGACCCCGAGGTGTTCCTGCTGCGGGTGCTGGGCGCGGCGCTGCTGGTGGCAGGCCTGGCGTCGCAGCTGCAGGTGTCGGCCGCGGTGGGCGCGTTCCTGCTGGGCATCGCGATCTCGGGGTCGACCGCGGAGAACGCGACCCGCATGCTCGAACCGCTGCGCGACCTGTTCGCGGCGATGTTCTTCGTGGTGTTCGGCCTGAACACGGTGCCCTCGACGATCCCGCCGGTGCTCGGCGTGGCGCTGGGCCTTGCCGCGGTCACGACGCTGACGAAGCTGCTGACCGGTTGGTGGGCGGCGAAACTGCAGGGAATCGCACGGATGGGCCGTGCTCGCGCGGGTGCGGCGCTGGTGGCACGGGGTGAGTTCTCGATCGTGATCGCGGGCCTCGCGGTGACGGCGGGCGCCGTGAACGAGCAACTGGCCGCCCTGGCGACCGCGTACGTCCTGATCATGGCGGTCCTCGGCCCTCTCGCGGCCCGCTTCGTCGAACCGGTCGCCCGCCTGGCGATCACCCGGCAACGCCCGGCCACTGCCTGAGTTTGTCCGGACCCGCTTCGCGGGGCAGGCACGTAGCCGCCCCGGTGTGCGCCGTGAAGGCGCCCGCATGCCCTGAAAGACGCTTTCGGGACGTTGAGCGTCCCGAAAGCGTCTTTCAGGGCATCAGCACCGAGTTTGCCGGAGTCCTGGGGTTGCCGGCACGTCGCCGAGGCGGTCAGCTTTTCTGGGCGGTCAGGTCCGCCAGCAGCAGGCCGCTTCTCGGCTTCGGGGTGAAGTACGTGCTCTTGCGCGGCATCCGGCGCCCCGCCGCGTGTTCGGCCAGCACCGTGGTCAGCGGGACCGGCGCCAGCTCCACGATCGCGTCCGCGTTCGGCGGTGGTGTGCGACCCGCGGGCAGCGGGTGCACGTGCTCACTCTCCGGGTTCAGGTGCAGCGCCTTCGCCAGGAGCGTGTCCTCCACGACCGCGTGGTCCAGTCCGGGCGGCAGGTCCACCACCAGCGTCGCGTCGCGGCAGCGGACCACCACGGTGCCCGGGTCCGCCGGGGACCTGGCCTGTGGGACGTCGTGGACGTTCAGGCCCGCTCGGCGCCACGCCGCCGCCAGGTCGGCCGCCGTCAGGCCGGTGTTCGTCAGCGCGCGGTGGAACGCGCCGATCCGCAGTGCCGGGCCCGCCGTGACCAGTGCCAGCAGCCCGCCGGTGCGGGCCGCGGCGACACGGTGGTTACCGTCGGCGACCATGAGTGGGTGCGCTTCCACGACGTCCAGCAGTGACGTGTCCCCGGTCAGCCACAGTCGGTGCCGCCGCCCCTGCGAGTCCACGGTGGACACCGCGGGTGGCTGGTTCGCCGTGTGGGCGCGCACCTCCGCGGTCAGCTGGTCCCGGTCGCTGACCGGCACCAGCATCGCGGCGCTGGTCGCGTACCCCAGGCCCGTGAGCACCCGCGCGCGTTCCTCGACGATCTCCGGGTAGACCTCTTCGCTGTGGCGGACCTTGCCCGCGTCGACCGCCGTCGGGTCGACCATGCACAGGACGCCGCACGCGGTGCCGTCGGGGCCGTCGACCTCGTACGGCGCGACCACGTCGGACACTTCGCGGTACGCGGTGCGCAGCAGCAACGCCAACGTGTTCCTGGCCGCGGGCAACGATTCCAGCAGACCGCGTCCCGCCGCGACCGCCGTCGGTGTCCGGTGTGGATGCTGGACGGCGAGCAGTGCCCTGGCCGCGGCACCGGGCCCGGCGAGGGCGGCGGCAACCCGTTCCGGTTCCGCGAACTCGTCGACGTCCGGGCCGGGCACCTCGTCGCGGACCACCCAGCCGCGCGTGACCGGCCGCACCCACCTCGACGTCACAGGTCGACGACGGCGAAGAGTGAGCCGACCTCCTGGCGGGTCAGTGCGCGAAGGGAACCCGACCGCTGGTTGCCAAGGTGGACGTCACCGATCTGGGTGCGGACCAGCTTGCGCACCGGCAGGTCGACCGCCGCCAGCAGCCTGCGGACGATGTGGTTGCGCCCCTCGTGCAGCACGACCTCGACCATGGCGCGGCCACCGCTGGTGTCGACGACCCGGAACGCGTCGACCTGGACTGGGCCGTCCTCCAGCTCGATGCCGTCGCGGAGCTGGCGGCCGATGGTGCGCGGCACCGGCCCCGGCACCTCGGCGAGGTAGGTCTTGTCGACGGTGAACGACGGGTGCATCAGCCGGTGCGCGAGGTCGCCGTCGTTGGTGATCAGCAGCAGCCCCTCGGTCTCGGCGTCGAGGCGGCCGACGTGGAAGAGCCGCTCGTCGCGGCCGCGGAGGAAGTCACCGACGCAGGGCCTGCCGCGGTCGTCGGACATGGTGGTGTGCACGCCGCGCGGCTTGTTGAAGGCCAGGTAGACGAGCCCTTCGCGGACCACGACCCGCACGTCGTCGACGTGGATGACGGCGTTGTCGGGGTCGACGCGGCGCCCGAACTCGGTGACCACGTCACCGTCGACCTTGACCCGGCCCTGCGCGATGAGATCCTCGGCGGCGCGGCGGGAAGCGACCCCGGCACGGGAGAGCACTTTCTGCAGGCGCACGCCGTCCTGGTCAGAGTTCATCGATGGAGTCGACCTCCGGAAGCAGCGGCGCGATCGGCGGCAGGTCCTCCAGAGAGGACAGGCCGAGGCGCTCGAGGAACAGTTCGGTGGTGCGGTAGAGGAAACCGCCGGTCTCCTGATCGGTCCCGGTCTCCTCGACCAGCCCGCGAGCGAGCAAGGTGCGGATGACACCGTCGCAGTTGACGCCACGAACGGCGGCAACCCGCGCACGGGTCACCGGCTGACGGTAGGCGATGACGGCCAGCGTCTCCAGCGCGGCCCTGGTCAGCTTGGCGCGCTGACCGTCGAGGAGCAGCTTCTCGACGTAGGGGGCATAACGGTCACGCGTGTAGAACCGCCAGCCACCACCCGCCCGGCGCAGGTCGATCCCACGGTCCTGGTCGGCGTACCCGTTCGAGAGGAGACGAAGGTGCTCGGCCACCCGAAGAGGTGTGGTGTCGAGCGCGGTGGCGAGCGCCTCCTCGTCGACTGGCGAGTCCACGACGAGCAGGAGCGCCTCGAGTGCCGAGTCGAGTTCGTCGTCGCCGAGCGGGGCGGGACCCTCCTCGATCTCGTCCGCCTCGGGTGCATCAGCGGTCGGCCCGGCCACTGCACCACTGAGTGGCTCCGTGGCTGGTCCAGGCACATCCGACGACTGGTCCAGTGGCTCGGCCACTTCGGCGGCGGCGCCCTCGCCGACGGGGTCAGCCGCTTGTTCCGCGGCGTCCGGAAGTGGTTCGGCCGCCGGCGGCGAGGGAGTCCCGTCCTCGGGGGCCGGTGGTGGCTCGGGGAGCGGTTCCGCGTCCTGTGGGGGCGGGGTCGTGTGCTGTGGGTGCTGGTCGCTCACCCGTACTCCTCCTCATCGCCTGCTGGCGACGTCGTCGCCGCGACCTCGGCTTCCTGCGCCGTGCCGCCGGTCCACTCGACGGTCAGCTCCGCCAGCGCCTCCTCCTGGTGGAACAGGATCACGTTCTCCTTGTACAGGTCGAGCAGCCCGAGGAACCGCGCCACCACTTCGATGCTGTGCTCGCAGTCGGCCACCAGGTCACCGAAGGTGGCCCGGCCCGCCGTCGCCAGTTTCAACCTCAGCGCCGCCACGTGCTCGCGGACCGACACCTTGCCCATGTGCAGGTGGTCGATGGACACCGTCGGCGGCGGTTTCGGGCGGAAGACGGCCGCGGCCAGTTCGGTGAAGCGGGCCGGGGTCACGCCGAGCAGCACCTCGGGCAGCAGCGACTGGAAGCGGTCCTCCAGCGCCACCGACCTCGGGTAACGCCGCAGCGCACCGGCCTCCAGCTCGGCGAACAGGGCCGCCACCTGCTTGTACGCGCGGTACTGCAGCAACCTCGCGAACAGCAGGTCCCGCGCCTCCAGCAGCGCGAGGTCGTCCTCGTCGTCGACGTCACCGGACGGGAGCAGCCGCGCCGCCTTCAGGTCGAGCAACGTCGCCGCGACCACCAGGAACTCGGTGGTCTCGTCGAGGTTCCAGTCGTCGCCGGCCAGGCGGAGGTGTGCGATGAAGTCGTCGGTCACCCGGTGCAGCGCCACCTCGGTGACGTCCAGTTCGTGCTGCGAGATCAGCTGCAGCAGCAGGTCGAAGGGACCCTCGAAGTTCGAAAGGCGGACCGTGAACCGCGACGAGGGGGCAGGGTCAGTCGTCATTGCGCAGGCGGCGCACGAGCACCGACTCCTCGCCACGGTCCTCGAAGTCGGCGAGCAGCACCGCGATCGCCTCGCGGACGACCCGGCCGCGGTCCACCGCCAGTCCGTGCGCGGCGCGCAGCGCGAGTCGCACGTGCTCGAGTGCGAGCAGTTCCTCGTCCGACACGTAGACGGTGATCTTCGACGTGTGCTTCTGGCGCGGCGAACCCCGCCTGGCCGCCGGGGGCACGGAGTGCAGTGGCACCCGGGTCGGCTCGAACGTCAGCGGGAGCACGCCCTCGGCGTGTCCTGTCGGTCTGAACAGCTCATCCGCGCCGGGCAACGAAGGCCGGCGAGTCACCTGGCGATCACCTCTCGCGCCAGCTGGCGGTACGCCTTCGCACCCGCCGACCTCGGCGCCCACACCGTGATCGGCGCGCCCGCGACCGTCGTCTCCGGGAACCGCACGGTCCGGTTGATGACCGCGTCGAACACGACGTCGCCGAAGCGCTCGACGACGCGGCTCATGACCTCACGGGAGTGCAGCGTGCGCGGGTCGTACATGGTCGCGAGGATGCCGGTGATCTCCAGCTTCGGGTTGAGCCGCTCGCGGACCTTCTCGATCGTGTCGGTGAGCAGCGCGACGCCACGCATCGAGAAGTACTCGCACTCCAGCGGGATCAGCACCCCGTCGGCGGCCGCGAGCGCGTTCACGGTCAGCAGGCCGAGCGAGGGCTGGCAGTCGATCAGGATGTAGTCGTAGACGTCGATGACCGACCGCAGCGCGCGGACCAGCGTGTGCTCACGGCCCACCTCGGCCACGAGCTGCACCTCGGCCGCGGACAGGTCGATGTTGCTCGGCAGCAGGTCCATGTTGTCGACACCGGTGCGGATGATCGCGTCGTCGGTGCTGATGGACCGCTCGATGATGACGTTGTAGATCGTCTTCTCGAGCAGGTGCGCGGGCATGCCGAGGCCGACGGACAGCGCGCCCTGCGGGTCGAAGTCGACGATGAGCACCCGACGGCCGAACTCGGTCAGCGCGGCACCGAGGTTTATCGTCGAGGTGGTCTTGCCGACGCCGCCCTTCTGGTTGCACAGCGCGATGACCTTGGCGGGGCCGTGGCTGCTGAGCAGCGGCGGTTCGGGGATGTGCCGCTTGGTGCGGCCGCCGGGACCAGCGCCGTTGGGGCTCTCCTCGATCGCCTCCTCCTCGTCGGAGGCCGCCCTCGGCGCGAGGCTGAGCTCCTGATCCGAGGGGTGCATTGTCGACATGTGGACCTAGCTCCTTGTCGTCCGCTGTGCGGGGAAGCTTAGAGATTGCCGACCGGCCACGGCAAAGAGGCTCGCCGTACCAGGACCGATTACCTGGAATTCTCGGACTGACCAGCGTGTTCGTCATGACTGAAAGATCCTGGAGGAGGTCCCATGGCAGTGCGTCAGCTCCGTCTCGTCGTGACGGCGGAGGACTACGACGAGGCGGTGCGTTTCTACCGCGACGTACTCGGCATGCCGGAACGCGACGCCGTACCGCCCGGGAACGGCGGCCGGGTGATGATCCTGGACGCCGGCGCGGCGACGCTCGAGCTGGCCGAACCGGCCACCGCCGAGTACATCGACTCGGTCGAGGTCGGCCGCCGGGTCGCGGGCCACATCCGGGTCGCGTTCGAGGTCGACGACGTGCACGGCGGCACCGAGGCGCTGCGGTCCGCGGGTGGCGAGGTGCTCGCCGAGCCGACCCCGACACCGTTCAGGTCGACGAACGCACGCGTCGAGGGGCCTGCCGGGCTGCAGCTTACGCTCTTCCAGATGGACTGAGGCGCCCCGGCCCCCGACGGTGGCGCCAGTCCACCATCATTCCCGGGACCTGCCCGTCGGCGAGGACAAACCGCATTACAAGGCCAGCCCCGGCCTCGCCTGAGACGTGACCACCACGCCCAACACCAACTCCGCGGAATCGTCGTCTAGATGATTGATTCCGTGAGGGTCATGTGAAGCGCCCGGCGCGCAGCGGCCCGGCAGGACGACCCTGCGCCGTGAAAAGGCGCGTTGACGGCACAACCGGTGCCATGACTGGGCCGTTCAGGGCGCCCAGCGCCCTGAACGCGCCTTTCAGGGCATTGCCACGCCGTCAACGCGCCTTTCGCAGCACCAAGGGGCTCCTTGCCATCCCGTCGACCTCCGAGACCTGCCCGTCCGGCGAGGACAACCCACAACGCGAACCGGAACCAGCACACGACGACCGCCCGCCCACTCACACCGACTTCACGGAATCAATCGTCTAGATTCGGCCGGGTGCCCGCATTCGAGGAGATCACCCGGCACCCTGACGTCGACCCGGACGAGAACCCGTGGGTCCTCGGGCCACCGCCGCCCGAGACGGTCCGGATCGTGCCCTACGACCCCGGCTGGCCACGCCGCTTCGCGGAGCTGTCCTCGGCGATCCGCGCGGCGCTCGGCGACACCGCACTGGACGTCGAGCACGTCGGCTCGACGTCGGTCGAGGGCCTGGCCGCCAAGGACGTCATCGACATCGACCTCACCGTCGCCGATCCGCGCGACGAGGACCGGTACGTCCCCACTCTCGAACGGCTCGGGTACGTCCTCGTCATCCGTGAGCCGTCGTGGCACCAGCACCGGTGCCTGCGGCTCACCGAACCGCGCGTGAACCTGCACGTCTTCGGCCCGGACTGCCCGGAGACCATCCGGCACCGCATGTTCCGCGACTGGCTGCGCACGCATCCCGGCGACCGCGGCCGCTACGAGGACGCGAAACGGGCGGCGGTCCCCGGCGGCGGGCACGTCATGGACTACAACGCCCGCAAGCAGGACGTGATCCGCGAGATCTACGACCGGCTCTTCCGCGCGGCGGGCATGCGGTAGCTCAGCCCCGCGCCCTGGGATGCGCGGTCGCGTAGACCTCACGCAGCGTGTTGACCGTGACGAGGGTGTAGATCTGGGTGGTGGTCACCGACGCGTGGCCGAGCAGCTCCTGCACCACGCGCACGTCCGCGCCGCCTTCGAGCAGGTGCGTCGCGAACGAGTGCCGGAGGGTGTGGGGGGACACCGTGGCCGTCAGGCCCGCGCGTTCCGCCGCGACCTTCAGTGCCTGCCACGCGCTCTGCCGGGACAGCCTGCCGCCGCGCACGTTGAGGAACACCGCCGGGGTGCCCCGGCCCGCCGCCGCCAGCGTCGGGCGGGTGCGCACGAGGTAGGCGTCGAGCGCGTCCAGTGCCGGGCGGCCGATCGGGACCAGGCGCTGTTTGCCGCCCTTGCCGTCGAGCAGCACGGTCCGCTCCGCGGTGTCGATGTCGTCGAGGTCGAGGCCGACGGCCTCGGAGATGCGGGCGCCGGTCGAGTACAGGACCTCCAGCAGCGCGCGGTCCCGCAGCGCCTCCGCCGCGGGCGCTTCCAGCAGCCGCAGCACGTCGTCGACCGGCAGGGCCTTGGGCAGGCGGCGTGGGGTGGACGGCGGTTTCACCTCGCGTGCCGGGTCCAGGTCGACGATCCCCTCGCGCACCGCGAACTTGTGCAGGCCACGCACGGCGACCAGCGCCCGCGCCGCCGACGACGCGGCGAGTGGCGGGTGGTCGTCGGAGCCCTCCCGCAACACCGCGAGGAACGCCGACACGTGCGCCTCGGTCACGGCCGCGAGCGCGGGCACACCGAGCGCGGACAGGTGCCGTTCGTACCGCCGCAGGTCCCTGGTGTAACCGTCGAGCGTGTTGCGCGAGGTGCCGCGTTCGACGGCCAGGTGGTCGAGGTACGCGGTGATCGCGTCGGTGACCGCCGCGTTCAGCCCGCACCTCCAAGCGGCATCCCGTGCGCCCGCGCGACCTCGGCGAGCATCACCTTGCCGTCTGCGACGTTCAGGCCCGCGGCGAGCACCGGGTCGGCGAGGGCCTCGGTTCCCTTGTCCGCCAACGAGACCGCGTAGGGCAGCGTCACGTTCGTGAGCGCCCACGTCGACGTGTTGGGCACCGCGCCCGGCATGTTCGCGACGCAGTAGAACACCGACTCGTGCACGGTGTACGTCGGGTCCGCGTGTGTGGTCGGGCAGGAGTCCTCGAAGCAGCCACCCTGGTCGATGGCGATGTCGACGAGCGAGGAACCCGGCCGCATCCGCGCGACGAGGTCGTTGCTCACCAGCTTGGGTGCCTTCGCGCCGGGCACGAGCACCGCGCCGATCACGAGGTCGGCCCACCGGCACGCCTTGTCGATCTCGTAGGTGTTGCTGGCGACGGTCTGCAGGTGCCCGCGATAGGTGAAGTCGATCTGCCGCAACCGGTCCGCGTTCGTGTCGAGGACGACGACCTCGGCCTGCATGCCGACCGCGATCGTGGCGGCGCTCATCCCGGCCACTCCGCCGCCGATCACCACGACCTTCCCCGCTGGCACGCCGGACACACCGCCCAGCAGCACACCGCGGCCGCCCTGCGCGCGTTCGAGGCAGTGCGCGCCGACCTGCGGCGCCATCCGGCCTGCGACCTCGCTCATCGGTGCGAGCAGCGGCAACGACCCGTCCCGCGCGCGGACCGTCTCGTAGGCGATGGCGGTGGTGCCCGCGTCGACCAGCGCCCTCGTGCACTCCGCACTGGCGGCGAGGTGCAGGTAGGTGAACAGGATCTGGCCGCGGCGCAGGCGGGGGTACTCCTCGGCCACCGGCTCCTTGACCTTCAGTACGAGGTCCGCGGCCCACACCTCGTCGGGCGACGCCACGATCCGCGCGCCTGCCGCCGCGTAGTCGGCGTCCGGCAGTGAGGACCCGGTCCCCGCGCCCGCCTCGACCAGCACCTCGTGACCGCGGTGCACCAGCTCCAACACCCCGGCAGGCGTGATCGCCACCCGGTACTCGTGGTTCTTCACCTCACGAGGCACTCCGACCAGCACTCGCGACACCTCCACGCCGGACCCGCCGGACGTCCTTGTCCGACTCTGTCGAGGCGGAGCCTAGTGCCCCGGCCGGTTTCCCGGTTTCGGCCGGCGTGGCGCGCCTGACGTAATGTGGGTTCCATGACCGACGACGAACTCCGCATCGGCACCGCGGAGCGCGAGGCCGCGGTCAAGCTCCTCGGCGACCACATGGCGGAAGGTCGGCTGGCGCTCGAGGAGTACGAGGAGCGGACCACCGCGGCGCTGGCGGCCCGCACGCGTGCCGACCTCCGGCCACTGTTCGCGGACCTGCCAGCACCCCACCCGGCGTTCATGACCACGCCCGCGCCGTACATGCCCGCGCCGTACACGTCCGCGCCGCCGCCGGTCGGTTACGCCCCCGCGCCGCCGCCGTCGACCGAGTCCGACCGGCTCCGCGTGGTCGCCGGTGTGCTGCAGATCGTGCTCCCGTTCGGCATCGGGCGGTTCTACACCGGACACAACAACATCGGGCTTGCGCAGCTGCTGACCAGCTTCATCGGCATCGGCGTGATCTGGAGCATCATCGACGGGATCATCATCCTGGCCGGTGGCGGCACCGACGCGAACGGCAGGCGGCTGCAGGCGTAGCCAGGGCCCGGCAGCGGCGCTACCCGCACAGGAAGCCCCGCAGCAACGCGGCCGTGCCGTCGAGGTGCTCGTCCATGGCCTGGCGCGCCGCGGCCGGGTCACCGGCCAGTATCGCGTCCACGACGGACCGGTGCTGGGCGTCGGAGTGCTCGATGTTGACCGCCAGCAACGGGATGGCGTCCAGCAGCTCGTTGACCCGCGACCGGACGTCGGCGACGGCGGTGGTCAGCGACGCGGACGCGGTGGCCTCCGCGATCGCCAGGTGCAGGCGGGAGTCGCGGCGGCGGTACTCCCCATCGCCGGTGGCCGTGCCGGACGCGTCGAGCAGGGCGGCGGTCAGGTGCTGCCGTTCCGCCCGGGTGAGCGCCCGCGCGGCCGCCGCTTCCGCCGCGCCGCTCTCCAGTATCCGCCGCAGGGTCAGCACGTCCTCCAGGTCACCGCCCGGCGCGGGGCGCGGCGGCGGGGACGGGAGCGTGACGGCGACGAAGGTGCCGCCGTAGCGGCCGCGGCGGGACTCGACGTAGCCGGCGTCGGCGATCGCACGGATCGCGTCCCGCAGGGTCACCCGGCTCACGCCGAGCCGCGCGGCCAGCTCCCGTTCCGCCGGCAGCTTCTCCCCCGGCGCCGCCACACCCAGCCGGATCGCCTGCAGCAGCCGTTCCACGGTCTCCTCGAAGGCGTTGCGGGTCCGCACCGGACGGAACAGCGCGGCGGCAACTCCCTTGTGGACGGCCACGGTGGCACCTAGAGGGGCGTGACGTACGCGCCCGAGATGCCGCCGTCCACGAGGAAGGTCGACGCGGTCATGTAGGACGAGTCGTCACTGGCGAGGAACGCCGCCGCGGCGGCGATCTCCGACGCCTCCGCGAACCGGCCCATCGGCACGTGCACCAGCCGCCGCCGCGCCCGCTCGGCGTCGGCGGCGAACAGCTCCCGCAACAGCGGCGTGTTCACCGGCCCCGGGCACAGCGCGTTGACGCGGATGCCCTCCCGCGCGAACTGCACCCCCAGCTCCCTCGTCATCGACAGCACGCCGCCCTTGGACGCCGAGTAGGAGATCTGCGAGGTCGCCGCGCCCATCACCGCGACGAACGACGCCGTGTTGATGATCGAGCCCCTGCCCTGCGCACGCATGTGCGGCAGGACGTACTTGCAGCACAGGTACACCGACGTGAGGTTGACCTTCTGCACCCGCTCCCACGCCTCGATGCCGGTGTCCAGGATCGAGTCGTCCTCCGGCGGCGAGATGCCCGCGTTGTTGAACGCGACGTCCACCCGGCCGTGGTCGGCGACGACCTGCGCGTACATCGCCTCGACGGTCTGCTCGTCGGTGACGTCGCAGGTGATCGCGGCGCCGCCGGTCTCCTTCGCGAGCGCCTCGATGGCGTCGGTGTTCAGGTCGACGCCGACGACGACGGCGCCCTCCTGCGCGAACCGCCTGGCCGAGGCGAGCCCGATGCCGCTGGCCGCCCCGGTGATCACGGCGACCCGGTCCTGCAGGCGCTTCACTCAGACTCCCTCTGTCGCGATGTACACGTTCTTGGTCTCGGTGAAGGCGTCGAGGGCGTCGGGCCCCAGCTCCCGCCCGAGTCCCGACTGCTTGACGCCGCCGAAGGGCGTCCAGTACCGCACCGACGAGTGCGAGTTGACCGACAGGTTCCCGGCCTCCACCCCGCGCGCGACCCGCATGGCGCGGCCGAGGTTCTCGGTCCAGATCGACCCGGACAGGCCGTAGTCGGTGTCGTTGGCCATCCGGATCGCGTCGGCCTCGTCGTCGAACGTCTGCACGGTGACGACCGGCCCGAACACCTCCTCGACCACGGCCCGGTCGGTGTCCGTGCGTGGTGTGACCACGGTCGGCGGGAACCAGAAACCCGGCCCGTCCGGCGCGCTCCCGCGGAACGCGATCTCGGTCGTCTCGTCCACGTAGGACTGGACGGTGGCGCGGTGCGCGGCCGAGATCAGGGGGCCCATCTCGGTCCTCTCGTCGCCGGGGTCGCCGACCGCGACCCCGTGGACCGCGGGCTCCAGCAGCGCCATGAACCGCTCGAACACGCTGCGCTGCACGAGGATCCGCGACCGGGCGCAGCAGTCCTGGCCCGCGTTGTCGAACACCCCGTACGGCGCGGCAGCGGCCGCGGACTCCAGGTCGGCGTCGGCGAACACGATGTTGGCGTTCTTGCCGCCGAGTTCGAGCGTCACCCGCTTCACCTGGGCGGCGCACCCGGCCATGACCTGCTTGCCGACCTCGGTGGACCCGGTGAAGACCACCTTGCGCACCAAGGGGTTGTCGACGAACCGCTGCCCCACGACCGAGCCCTTGCCGGGCAGCACCTGGAACACGTCCTCGGGGATCCCGGCCGCACGGGCCAGCTCACCCAGCCGCAGCGCGGTGAGCGGGGTCAGCTCCGCCGGTTTGAGCACGACCGTGTTGCCCGCGGCGAGCGCCGGGGCGAAACCCCAGCCCGCGATGGGCATCGGGAAGTTCCACGGCACGATCACCCCGACCACGCCGAGCGGCTCCGCGAACGTGATGTTCACCCCGCCCGGCACCGGGATCTGCCTGCCGAACAGGCGTTCCGGCGCGGCCGAGTAGTACTGCAGCACGTCGCGGACGTTGCCCGCCTCCCAGCGGGCGTTGCCGATGGTGTGGCCGGAGTTCTCGACCTCCAGCCGCGCGAGGTGCTCGCGGTCGCCGTCGACCGCCTCGGCGAACCGGCGCAGCAGCCGCGCCCGGTCGGCGGGCGCGACGGCCCGCCACGCGGGCAGCGCGTGGTGCGCCCGCCCGATCGCGGCGTCGGCCTCGCCCGCCGACGTCAGCTCGACGCGGGTGACCACCGCCTCGGTGGCAGGGTTGATCACTTCGGTGACGCTCATCCGTTCTCCTTGGCGGCGCTCACGAGCGCCTGGAACAACCTGCTGTCGGTCCCGTTCTCCTCCGGGTGCCACTGCACGCCGAGCACGAACTCCGGCTCGGCCAGCTCGACCGCCTCGACGATCCCGTCGCCAGCCCACGCCACGGGGACCAGCCCGGCGCCGAGGGTGTCCACCGACTGGTGGTGGTGGCAGTGGGCGTCCACATCGGACCCCATGATCCCCGACAACCTGCTGTCCGGCAGCACTTTCACCGCCACCCGGCCGAACACACCGGGGGTCGGCAGATGCTCGGTGTTGCCGACGAGGTCGGGCACGTGCTGGCAGAGCGTGCCGCCGAGCACCACGTTCAGCAGCTGCATTCCCCGGCAGACGGCCAGGAGCGGCACCCCGTTCGCGAGCGCCGCCTCGATCAGCACGTGCTCGCCGTGGTCGCGGTCCGGCCGGGCGGGCCCGGTCTCGGGCGCCCGGTCCGCGCCGTAGTGCACCGGGTCGATGTCGGCGCCACCGGCGATGATCAGACCGTCCACACGCGACAGGAGGTCGGCGGTGACCTCGCCCACGGGTGGCAGCAGCACCGGCACGCCGCCACCGTTCACGACGCCGTCGAGGTAGCCGCGCGCCAGCACCGCCGCCGGTGTGTCCCACCACCCGAACCTCGTCTGCTCCAGGTAGGTCGTGATGCCGATGACCGGCGGGCTAGAGGCGTTCGAACCCACGGACCCGCTCCCAGTCGGTCACCGCCGCGTTGTACGCGTCCTGCTCGACACGCGCGTTGTTGAGGTAGTGCTCGACCACCTCGTCGCCGAACGCGGTGCGTGCGAGCTCGCTCTTCGCGAGCAGCTCGGCCGCGTCCCGCATGGTGGCGGGCACCTGCGGCAGGTCGGCGCCGTAGGCGTTGCCGGTCAGCCCCGGCTCCAGCGGCAGCTCGTTCTCGATGCCGTGCAGCCCGGCGGCGATCAGCGCGGCCACCGCGAGATAGGGGTTCACGTCCCCGCCGGGCACCCGGTTCTCGACCCGTAAGGACTCGCCGTGGCCGACCACGCGCAGTGCGCACGTCCGGTTGTCGATCCCCCACGCGACGGTCGTCGGCGCGAAGCTGCCCGGCGCGAACCGCTTGTAGGAGTTGATGTTCGGCGCGAAGAAGTACGTCAGCTCACGCAGCGCGGCCTGCTGCCCGGCGAGGAAGTGCGTCATCAGCGCCGAGAAGCCGTGCTCGCCCTCGCCCGCGAGCACGGTGGCGCCGTCGGTGCCGCGCAGGCTGATGTGGATGTGGCAGGAGCTGCCCTCGCGCTCGTTGTACTTGGCCATGAACGTGAGACTCTTGCCGTGCCGGGCCGCGATCTCCTTGGCGCCGGTCTTGTAGATGCTGTGGTTGTCGCACGTGGTCAGCGCGGTGTCGTACCGGAACGCGATCTCGTGCTGGCCGGGGTTGCACTCGCCCTTCGCCGACTCGACGTACATGCCGGCCCCGGTCATGCCGTTGCGGATGTCGCGCAGCAGCGGCTCGAGCCTGCCGGTGCCGAGCATCGAGTAGTCCACGTTGTACTGGTTGCCCGGCACCAGGTCGCGATAGCCCTTGTTCCAGGCCTGCTCGTAGCTGTCCTCGAAGACGATGAACTCCAGCTCGGTGCCGACGTACGCGGCGAGGCCGCGCTCGGCGAGCCGGTCGAGCTGGCGGCGCAGCACCTGCCGGGGCGAGGCGGCGACCGGCCCGCCTTCGACCCACTCGACGTCGGCGAGCACCAGCGCGGTGCCCTCGTGCCACGGCACGAGCCGCAGCGTCCCGAGGTCGGGGCGCATGACGAAGTCGCCGTAGCCGCGCTCCCAGGAGGACATGTGGTAGCCCTCGACGGTGTTCATCTCGACGTCGACGGCCAGCAGGTAGTTGCACGCCTCGGTCGCGTGCGGGACGACCTCGTTGAGGAAGTACTCGGCGGCACAGCGTTTGCCCTGGAGACGGCCCTGCATGTCGGTGATCGCGACGAGCACCGTGTCGATCGCGCCCTCCGCGACCAGCTCGCGGAGCCGGTCGAGCGTGAGCATGCCGTCGCGATGTCCCATGCCTGCCTCCCAAAGGATCAGACCTGACCCATTGCGGCCATTCCACACGCACCCACCTGAGGTGTCAACGCGAGGCAGCCCTTGACAGCACAGGTGAACAGGATCACTCTCATGCGAAACTCAAAGGACTGATGCTGGCCCATTGGACCCGAGGGAGCATCCGTGTCGAAGTCGTCGAAGTCGTCGAAGTCGCAGCGCGCCGTCGAGTACCAGACCGTCTCCGCCGACTACCTCGAACAGCGTCAACTCCGCAAAGGTGCGGCGGGCTGGGTGCTGCTCGCCGGGCTGGGCGTCGCGTACGTCATCTCCGGCGACTTCGCCGGCTGGAACTTCGGCCTCGCCGAGGGCGGCTGGGGCGGGTTGCTGATCGCGACCGTGCTCATGGCCGTGATGTACACCTGCATGGTGTTCGGCCTGGCCGAGATGGCGTCGGCGATGCCCGTCGCGGGCGCCGGCTATGGCTTCGCCCGCCGCGCGCTGGGCCCGACCGGCGGGTTCGCCACCGGCACCGCGATCCTCATCGAGTACGCGATCGCGCCGGCGGCCATCGCGGTGTTCATCGGCGGTTACGTCGAGGCGCTCGGCCTGTTCGGCCTGACCAGCGGCTGGCCGGTGTTCCTCGTCTGCTACCTGATCTTCATCGGCGTGCACATCTGGGGCGTCGGCGAGGCGCTGCGCGTGATGTTCGTGATCACCGCCATCGCCGTGATCGCGTTGATCGTGTTCGTGGTCGGCATGGTCGGCAGGTTCGACGCCGACAAGCTGTTCGACATCCCGATGACCGACGCGGCCGGCGCGAGCACGTTCCTGCCGTTCGGGTTCGCCGGGGTGCTGGCGGCGTTCGTGTACGGCATCTGGTTCTTCCTCGCGGTCGAGGGCGTGCCGCTGGCCGCGGAGGAGGCGAGCAACCCCAAGCGCGACCTGCCCCGCGGCATCATCGCGGCGATGGCGGCCCTGCTGGTCTTCGCGGCCCTGATGCTGCTGGTGGCGCCGGGCGCCGCGGGCTCGAACACGATCGCCGGCTCGGACAACCCGCTGCCGGACGCGATCCGCGCAGCGTACGGCGGCGACAACTTCCTGGCCCAGTTCGTGAACTACGTCGGCCTGGCCGGGCTGGTGGCGAGCTTCTTCTCGATCATCTACGCGTACTCGCGGCAGCTGTTCGCGCTGTCGCGGGCGGGCTACCTGCCGCGCTGGCTGTCGAAGACCGGCCGCCGCAAGACCCCGGTGCTCGCGCTGGTCGTCCCGGGCACGATCGGCTTCCTCCTGGCGTCGTTCACCATGGACGGCGCGAAGCTGATCAACATCGCCGTCTTCGGCGCGACGGTGTCCTACGTGCTGCTCAACGTGTCACACATCGTGCTCCGCGTCCGCGAACCCGACATGGAACGCCCGTACCGCACCCCCGGCGGCGTCGTGACCACGGGCATCGCGGCCGTACTCGCGGTCGCCGCGGTGGTGGCGACGTTCTTCGTCGACGAACTCGCTGCCGCCATCACGGCGGGCATCCTGCTGGTGGCGCTAGCGTACTTCTTCATCCATAGCCGCCACCACCTGGTCGCGAACGCCCCGGAGGAGGAGTTCGCGGCGATCAGGGCAGCGGAATCCGAACTCGCGGACTAGCCAGTCCGCCTCCCCGCACTTCATGTGTGGGTCGCGTTCCATCGCAGGCGCAGCTGCCGAGGTGGAGCGTGGCTGGGCGCCGTGAATGGCCCGTTGACAGCACAACCGATGCCGGGAATGGGCCGTTGAGGGCGCCCAACGCCCCAAACGCGCCATTCACGGCATCCTCCACGCCGTCAACGCGCCTTTCGCGGCACCAAACCGGGCGCTACGCGCCCGAGCCCGCGAAGCGGGCCTCAACAACACGCAACCCCGATGGTGGCGTAAGCCCACCACAAAGGGGCTCCCTGCCCAAACCGCCGCCAAACAACCCCTCCGCCACCCCAGAGACCTGCAAGTCCGGCGAGGACACCCCACCGACCGAGGACCGGATCGACATGACCACTAGCTCTCTCGGGACGGGAAGCGGGTCGGCAGGTCCTCCCACGGTGCGTCCGCCGGGCGAGGTGTCGCTTCCGTGGCGCGGACCGCCTGCGCGGCGAGGATCCCGCCGACCGTGGCACCGTTGACGATCTCACCCGCCAGCGTCATCCGGACGGCCTCGGTGAGCGGGAACTTGCGTGCCACCAGGTCCGCCTCCTCGTCGCCGAGGAGTTCACGGTCCACAGCGGAAAGCCCGGTGGCCAGGAAGACCCGCACGACCTCGTCGGTGAAACCCGGCGAGACGGCCACGTCGACCAGCACCGACCAGTTCCGCGCGGCGAGGCCGACCTCCTCGACCAGCTCACGCTTGGCCGACTCGAGCGGGTCCTCGCCGAGATGGTCGATCAGCCCGGCGGGCAACTCCCAGATCCGCCTGCCCAGCGGGTGGCGGTACTGGTGGATCAGCGTCACCTGGTCGTCCTCGTCCAGCGCCAGGATCGCGACCGCGCCGTGGTGTTCGACGACCTCGCGCCTGGCCTGTGAGCCGCCCGGCATCGCGACCTCGTCGACGCGCAGCGCGATGATGCGCCCGGTGTATACGTCCTCGGTGGACAGTACGGTGAACTCGTGACGACCGGGTTCGGTCACGAACGCGCTCCGGCGCCGGAGACCTCGGGCAGCTCCACCGGCAGCCGCTCGGACGCCTTGCGTGCCAGCGCGGCACGCACGAAACCGGCGAACAGCGGGTGCGGGCGCGTCGGCCGGCTCTTGAGCTCCGGGTGCGCCTGGGTGCCGACGAAGAACGGGTGCACCTCGGCGGGCAGTTCGACGTACTCCACGAGGTGCCCGTCCGGCGAGAGACCGGAGAACACCAGCCCCGCCTTCGACAGCTTGTCGCGGTAGGCGTTGTTGACCTCGTAGCGGTGGCGGTGCCGCTCGGAGACCTCCTTCGCCCCGTAGGCCTTCGCGACCACCGAGCCAGCCGCCAGCTTCGCCGGGTACGCGCCGAGCCGCATGGTGCCGCCCATGTCCCGCTCCCCCGCGACGACGTCCTCCTGGTCGGCCATCGTGGAGATCACGGCGTGCTCGGTGCCCTCGTCGAACTCCGAGGAGTTCGCGCCCGTGATGTTCGCGAGGTGCCGCGCGGTCTCGATCACCATGCACTGCAGGCCGAGGCACAGCCCGAGCACCGGGATCTTGCCGACCCGCGCGTACTCGATCGCGCCGATCTTGCCCTCGATGCCGCGCACGCCGAACCCACCGGGGATCAGCACACCGTCCAAACCGGACAGTGCGGCCGCGGCGCCTGCCGGGGTCTCGCACTCGTCCGAGCCGACCCACACGATGTCGACCTTGGCCCGGTGCGCGAACCCGCCCGCACGCAGGGCTTCCGTGACCGAGAGGTACGCGTCGGGCAGGTCGACGTACTTGCCGACGATCGCGATCCGCACCGTCTCCTTGGGGTCGTGCACGCGGGTGAGCAGGTCGCCCCACACGGTCCAGTCCACGTCCCGGAACGGCAGTCCCAGCCTGCGGACCACGTACGCGTCGAGGCCCTCGGTGTGCAGCACCTTCGGGATGTCGTAGATCGACGGCGCGTCCGGCGCGGCGACGACCGCGTCGATGTCCACGTCGCACATCAGCGCGATCTTGCGCTTGAGCCCGCTGGGGATCTCGCGGTCCGCGCGGCAGACGACCGCGTCGGGCTGGATGCCGATGTTGCGCAGCGCGGCAACGGAGTGCTGCGTCGGCTTGGTCTTCAACTCACCGGAGGGCGCCAGGTAGGGCACGAGCGACACGTGCAGGAAGAAGCAGTTGTCGCGGCCGACGTCGTGGCGGACCTGCCGCGCGGCCTCCAGGAACGGCAGCGACTCGATGTCGCCGACCGTGCCGCCGATCTCGACGATCACCACGTCGGGCGCGTTGCCGTCCTCGCCCGGCTGCGCCATGTCGCGGATACGCCGCTTGATCTCGTCGGTGATGTGCGGGATGACCTGCACGGTGTCGCCGAGGTACTCGCCGCGCCGCTCCTTGGCGATGACCGTCGAGTACACCTGCCCGGTGGTCACGTTCGCCGCGCCGACCAGGTCGCGGTCGAGGAACCGCTCGTAGTGCCCGACGTCGAGGTCGGTCTCCGCGCCGTCCTCGGTGACGAACACCTCGCCGTGCTGGAACGGGTTCATCGTTCCCGGGTCCACGTTGAGGTACGGATCGAGCTTCTGCATCGTGACCCACAGCCCGCGGGACGTGAGCAACTGGCCGAGGCTCGAGGCCGTCAGGCCCTTGCCGAGCGACGAGGCGACCCCACCGGTGACGAACACATACTTGGTAGTGCGTGAGTGTTGCACCAGGGATGCCCCCCGTGGCGTTGCCTTCGGTCCATATCCGTTACTGGCGATACCGTTCGCAGCGGGGCTCCCCGCCTGACTCTCCACGGGTTTTCACCGTATCACCTGCCCCGACGATCCGAATCCGACACACCCGTCCGACACCCATCCGGTCAGTTCACCGGGTGCCGGACCTCGCGTGGCACGAGCCGGACCACGGGCACAACGCTGCCACTGAATCGGTACAGATCGCAGGTCGGTAGCCACGGGTGCCATGACCTGGAGTTGACCTTGCCCGGGCTACTCCGCCGGTGAGCCCGGTGCGGCGCGTTCCGCGTTGCCCGCGTCGCCGTAGCGGCCCGCCTTGCCCTCCAGTTGTTCGCGCAGCGCCAGCACGGTGACCACCCGCCCCGCGGACGTCTGCACGTTGTCCACAGTGGACAGGATGCTCGTGGCGGCGGTGTCCGCGCGCACCACGCCGATCGCCCCCGTGCCGGACGCAGAACCCGCGCCGCCCGCGAGCACGGTGCCCGCGCCGGAGCGGTCGAGCTGTGTCGCGAACCGCGCGACGGTCGCCGCCTGGTCCCCCGCGCCGTCACCGGAAGCGGCGCCGCCGGTGAGCACGATGGCGAGCTGCGCGGGCCGAAGTCCCTGGCCGGCCTTGACGAACCCGCCCTCGGCGAGTCCCGTCAGCGCGGCGGCGGTCTCGTCGGCGGACGCCTGCGGTTTGTTGTCGTCCTTCCCGATCAGCAGAAGCGGGCCGAGCAGACCGCCCGCGAGCGTGCCCGGATCGGAAGCGGTCGGCAGTTGCACACCGGCGGGCAGGAGCCGCACGACGATGTCCTTGAGCTGGTCGGTGTGGCGCGGGTCGCTGAACGACTCGGTGAGCTGCACCTCACCGGTGACGGTGCCGCCCGCGTTGGCGACGAGGGTCTTGAGCGCGTCGCGGTCGGCTGGCCTGGCGTCGACGGTGGTGACCAGCACGACGGTCCGTTGCGCGAGCTGCCCCCGCACCGCCATGGGACCGACGGACGCGGCGAACGAGTCGGCGTCTGCGAGGCGCGCGTTCTGGGCGTTCCTCTCGTTCTGCAGGTCGTTGACCTGTGCCGCCAGGTCCTCGTTCTCGTTGTTCAGCCCCGAAAGCAGCGACCGCGACAACGTGGTGGACCCGAGCACCACGCCGACGGCGAGCGCGAGGAAGACCGCGGCGATCGAAACGATGTGGTACCGCAAGGAGATCACGAGAAGATTCCCCCAACCCAGTTCGTGAAGGTGTGCCAGGTGCTGACCGACCAGTCGAGATAGGCGCTGCCGACCCCCGACACGGCTAGCGCGACGGCGACCGCGACGAGCGCAGCGACCACGAGCAGGACGACCGCGCCGACGGACACGCGGCTGCGGTGCAGGGTGGCGACCGCCTTGCCGTCGACGACCTTGCTGCCCAGCTTCAGCCTGGTCAGGAAGGTGGACGGGTTGGAACCGGAGCGGCCGCGGTCGAGGAACTCGTGCAGGGTCGCCTGGAACCCGACGGTGACGACGAGGTTCGCGCCATGGGTGTCGGCCAGCAGCAGCGCAAGATCCTCTGCGTTGCCGGAAGCGGGGAACGTGACCGCGCCGATGCCCAGGTCCTGGACGCGTTCGAGGCCGGGTGCGTGCCCGTCCATGTGCGCGGGGACCACAACCTCAGCGCCACTGCGCAGCGTGTTGGTGGACAACCCGTCCGGGTCACCCACAATCACGTTCGGGCGATATCCGAGGTGGTGCAAGGCGTCGGCGCCACCGTCGACACCGATGAGTACGGGCCGGTGCTCGGCGATGTACCGCTTGAGCCGCCGGAGATCCTCCTCGTGGTCGCGCCCGGACGCCACGATGAGCACCTGCTGGTCGCGGAGGTTCGCGTTGAGCTCCGGTACCCCGACACCGTCGAGGATGAGGCTCCGCTCCCGCCGCAGGAACTCGATCGTGTTGGCGGAGAACGCCTCCAGCTGAGCGGACATGCCGGCCTTGGCGTTGATCATCAGGTCGGCGATGGTCTCGACGGACTGCTCGTTTCCGCGCCCGACCTCCTTGTCGCCGACGTACACGACGCCTTCGTGCAGCCGGACCTTGCTGCCTTCCCTGATGGCGCGCAGGATCCCCGGCCCGACACCGTCGATGAGCACGATCCCGGCGCCGACGACGATCTCGGGCCCCAGGTTCGGGAAACGCCCGGAGATCGACGGCGAAGCGTTGACGACACCGGTGACCTGGGCGTCGACCAGGGCGTCCGCGGTAGCGCGGTCGACGTCGACCTGGTCGAGGACCACGATGTCGCCGGGTCCGATCCGGCGCAGCAGATCACCCGTTCGCCGGTCGACCCGCGCGATTCCGGTGACCCCAGGTCGAGCCTGATTCGATCGCGTGAGGAGCCCGGTGAGCTTCATGGGACCGATGGTGACAAACGCACTGGTGGTATTCCGTCAGCCACGCCGGGAACATCACCCACCCGTGGCAACGGGTACCAGCCGCGATAACGATCACTTAGGACTGTGCACGTTGGACTCACGCCACCCGACGGCCATCGCGCGCGACGCCCAAGCGGTTGACGCCCACCGGGGCTGGGGCTTCAAGCGGGCTAGCGCTTCTTTCGGCCCTTCCCCCGGGTCGACTTCTTGTCCGCGTCGGCGACCGCGAGCAGTTCCTCCGCGTGCGCACGCCCGGTCTCCGTCGAGTCCATGCCTGCCAGCATGCGCGCCAGCTCCCGCACCCGGTCCTGCTCGTCCACCCGGCGCACGTCGCTGCGCGTCACGCCACCCGCGGCCTGCTTGTCGACCACCAGGTGACGGTCGGCGAACGCGGCGACCTGCGGCAGGTGCGTCACCACGACCACCTGGTGGCTCGCGGCCAGCCGGGCAAGCCGCCTGCCGATCTCCACCGCGGCGCGGCCGCCGACACCCGCGTCGACCTCGTCGAAGACCAGGGTCGGGACCGGGTCGGAGTGCGCGAGCACCACCTCGATCGCCAGCATCACACGGGACAGCTCACCACCGGACGCGGCCTTGTGCACCGGCAGCGGCACCGCGCCGTCATGGGCGCGCAACCGGATCTCGACCTCGTCGATACCTTCCGGGCCCGCGTGGGCAAGCGCCTCACGTTCCTTGCCGCCCGCCACGCGCAGTGCGTGCGGGTCGTTCGCCTCGGCCCAGCGGGTGCTGACGATGACCTCGATCGCCGCCTGCCCCATCGCCAGACCGCCCAGTTCGACGGTCACCGCCTGCGCCAGCTTGTCAGCGGCCTCGACGCGGAGCACCGTCACCCGCTGCGCGCAGTCGGCCAGCGTCGTCGCGAACTCGTCACGTCGCCTGGCCAGCTCGGACAGCGTCTCCTCCGACGTGTCCAGACCCGCCAACTGCTCCGCCGCCGTCTCGGCCCACGCCAGCACGCCGTTGACGTCCGCCGCGTACTTGCGCGTCAGCTGCTTGAGTTCCGCCTGCCGCGCCAGCACCTGCTCCAGCGCCTGCGGGTCGGCGTCCAGCGCGTCGAGGTAGCTGCTCAGCTCGGTGCCGACGTCGACCAGCAGCGCCTCCGCCTCCGCGAGCCGCGGCTCCAGCTCACGCAGCCTCGGGTCGTCGGAGCCGGACAGGCGGTGCCGCGCGTCGGCGATCAGGCCCAGCGCGCCCGGCACGTCCGGGTCACCCTCCGGCGCACCCGACACCGCGTACGTGGCACCGGTCGCCGCCTCACGCAGCTGGTCGGCGTCCGCGAGCCGCTTGGCCCGCTCCACCAGCTCGTCGTCCTCGCCAGGCTGCGGGCTGACCGCCTCGATCTCCGCGAGCCCGTGCTTGAGCATCTCGGCCTCGCGTGCCATCTCCCGCGAGCGGGCGCTGCGGTCGGTCAGCTCGGTACTGACCCGCACCCACTCCTCGCGCACCCTGCGGTACTCGGACAGCGCGCCCGCCAGCTCCTCGCCCGCGAACCGGTCGAGCACCGACCGCTGCTCGGCCGGCCGCATCAGCTTCAGCTGGTCGTTCTGCCCGTGCACGGCGATGAGCTGCTCGGACAGCTCGGAGAGCACACCGACCGGCACGGACCGCCCGCCGAGATGCGCTCTGGAGCGCCCGTCCGGATTGACGGTGCGTAACGCGATCAGCGTCCCGTCGTCGTCGGGTTCCGCACCCGCGTCGCTCGCGACCTTCGCCGCGGCACTGCCCGGCGGAGCGGTGAAACGGCCCTCCACCACCGCCTTCGCCGCGCCGCTGCGGATTCTGGACACCTCGGCACGGCCACCGGACAGCAGATGCAACCCGGTGACGACCATGGTCTTGCCCGCACCCGTCTCACCGGTCACCACGGTGAGTCCCGGGTCGAGCTCGAGGGTGGCCTCGTCGATCACGCCGAGGCCCTCGATGCGCATCTCGGCCAACACAGCGCGCACTTTATCGGCTCGCGCCGACAAAAGCTCGCACCGCCCGCAAGGGTGTTCGATTCACCGCGATGTTCGCTCCGCAAGCTCCGCCCGCAACAACGTTCGCTCCGCAAGCTCCGCTCATACCCGTGGGCTGCGCCAACCCTGGACCGGCAGTTCGAACTTCTCCACGAGCCGGTCGGTGAACGGGCCCTGCCGCAGCTTGACCAGCCGCGCCGGGATCTCCCCGCCGGCCACCTCGACCCGCGCACCAGGAGGCAGTACGAACGTACGGCGACCGTCGCAGCACAACACCGCGGGATGCCCTGACGGGTCCACCTCGACGGCGATCCGCGAGTCCGGCGACACCACCAGCGGCCGCGCGAACATGGCGTGCGCGTTGCTCGGCACCACCAGCAGCGCCTGCACGTCCGGCCACACCACCGGCCCGCCAGCGGAGAACGCGTACGCGGTGGAACCGGTCGGCGTCGCGCACAGCACACCGTCGCAGCCGAACGACGAGACAGGCCGGTTGTCGACCTCTATACGCACGTCCAGAATCCGCTCACGGCTGCTCTTCTCGACGCTGGCCTCGTTGAGCGCCCACGTCTTCGCGAGCCGCCGGTCCCCCAGCGACGCGGTCACGTCGACGGTCATGCGGTCGACGACCTCGTACCGCTGCGCGATGACCTGCGACACCGCCTCCTCCAGCACGTCCGAGTCGGCCTCGGCGAGAAACCCGACCCGGCCCATGTTCACCGCGAGCACCGGCACCCCGGCCGGCCGGGCCAGCTCGGCGGCACGCAGCAGCGTGCCGTCGCCGCCGAGGACGAACACGAGTTCCGTGCCTTCCGCTGCCTTCGCGCCCACCGGCACGACCCGCTGGTAGCAGGACGCGTCCAGATCCGGCGCCTCACGTTCCAACACCCGCAACCTGATACCGGCGTCGGCGAACCAGCCCGCGAGCTTCTCCGCGGCGCGGCGAGTGTCCTGCCTGCCGGTATGGACGACGAGGAGCACTTCACGTGCGGTCATTGCGGCCCCTCTCGGACAGCGGTCTCCACGAGCGCGGCCGCCGCCTGGTCGTCCAGGGGCGCGCCACGACGCAGCCATGCGAAGTATTCGACATTCCCCGACGGTCCAGGAAGGGGGCTGGCGACCACACCGTGCGGGCGCAACCCCAGTTCCCCGGCCGCGTGCAGCACAGCCAGCACCGCCTCGGCACGCAACGCGGGGTCGCGGACGACGCCGCCGGAGCCGAGTCGTTCCTTGCCCACCTCGAACTGCGGTTTCACCATCGGCAGCAGGTCGGCGTCCTCGTTCGTGCACGCGAGCAGCGCGGGCAGCACGAGCCGCAGCGAGATGAACGACAGGTCGGCGACGACCAGGTCGACCGGTCCCCCGGTCTGCTCCGCGGTGAGCGCGCGGACGTTGGTCCTGTCGCGCACGACCACGCGGTCATCGGTCTGCAGCCGCCACACCAGCAGGCCGCGCCCGACGTCGGCGGCGACGACCTCCCGCGCGCCGCGACGCAGCAGGACGTCGGTGAAGCCACCGGTGGACGCACCGGCGTCCAGGCAGCGGCGGCCGTCGACCGCGACGGGGAACCTCTCCAGCGCGCCAAGGAGCTTGTGGGCACCGCGGGAGGCCCAGTCGGGGTCGTTGTCGCGGTCGCGGACCACGACGGGCGCGTCCGTCTCGACGGCCGTGGCCGGTTTGCCCGCGACCGTGCCGCGGACGGTCACACGACCGTCGGCGATCAGCTGTGACGCGTGTTCGCGGGAGCGGGCGAGGCCGCGACGCACCAGCTCGGCGTCGAGCCGGGTCCTCCTCGGCACCGGGTCAGTCCGTGTCGATGCTGGTCAGGGCCTCGTTGAGGGCCGCGTGCACAGCGTCGAACCGCCCGACGTGCTCGGTCAACGGGACGGCGTCGAGGTTCTCGGTGCCGGCGATCGCGTCGTCGATGTAGGCCGTGTCGACCTCGGCGGCCTGGTCGGTGTCGAACTCCACCCTGTCACGCTACTTCATGCTCGAGACCGAGGCGGGCGAGCGCGGCACGCACGGCGGTGGGCCAGTCGTCGCCCTCGATGCGGACGCCGTCCTCGGCGACGGCCGTGACGTCGTGGGCGACGAAGGTCGGCCGCATGTCCTCCGGCGCGGCCAGCAGTTCCCGCGCGGTGGCGACGCCGGTCAGTACCAGCAGTGAGTCCATGCCCGCGCCGACCGCGCCGGCGATGTCGGTGTCGAGCCGGTCCCCGATGACCAGCGGGTTTCGCGCGTCGGCGGACTTCTGTGCCTCGTCCATCAGCGGGGCGGCCGGCTTGCCTGCGATCACCGGCTCGCTGCCGGTCGCGGTCCGCAGCGCGGCGACGAAGGATCCGTTGCCGGGCAGCGGACCGCGCTCGGTGGGCAGGGTGGGGTCGACGTTGCAGGCGACCCACAGCGCACCGGTACGGATGGCGACACACGCCTCGGCGAGGTCGTGCCAGCTGGTGTCCTTGCTCAGCCCCTGGACGACGGCCTGGACGGCGTCGCTGTTGGTGCGGGTGGCGGTGAGGCCCCTGATCTCGACCTCGTGCACGAGCGCCGCCGAACCGACAACCAGTACGGTTGTATCGGGCAGCAGCTTCTCGGCAAGCACCGCAGCGGCCGCCTGCGCGCTGGTGCTGACCTCCGCCGGCACCGCCCGCACACCGATCCGAGTCAGATGACTTGCCACCTCGTCCGGCCCGCGGGACGCGTTGTTGGTGACGAAGCGGACCTTCGTGCCCGCGGCGTGCGCGGCCTCGACAGCACGGTCGGCACCGGGCACGACCTCCTCGCCCCGGTAGACGGTGCCGTCGAGGTCGAACAGGAGAGCGTCGTAGTCGTCGAGCAGGCTCATGACACGCTCAGCGAGGTGGCACGTTCGGCGGCGTCGGTCTCGTCGTCGAGATCGGCTTCCGCCGCGTTCAGGAACCAGCGGATGGCGTCGTCGGTGCGGCCGGCGGCCTCGAGGTTGTCGGCGTAGGCGTAGAACAGGCGAGCACTCCACGGGTCACGGCGCTTCGGGTCGAGGTCGGGCCCCTGGAGCGCGACGACCGCGGCGTCGACCTGCCCGAGGTCCCGCCTGGCCCCTGCCGCGACGATCTTCAGCTCGACCGCGACGTCCGGCGGAAGGTCCTTGGCGTCGGCGGCCAGCTCCAGCGCACGCTCCGGCCGGCCGAGGGCACGTTCACAGTCGACCATCACCGGCAGATGGGCCTGCGACCCGGTCATGCGGCGGACCGCGCGGAACTCGCCGAGCGCCTCGGCCCACTCCCCCGCGTGGTAGGCGGCGATACCGGCAGCCTCCCGAACAACCGCGACCCGCGACGCACGGGTGCGTGCGAAACGAGCGTGGGCAAGGGCCAGCTCGGGGTCCTCTTCGAGGAGGAGACCGGCCGCGACCAGGTGCTTGCCGACCAACTCGGCGACGGTCTTGGACAGGCTCTTCAGCTCACGCCGCGCGTCCGCGTCGAGATCCTTGAACTCGATGTCGGCGGGGAGTTCGGGTTCACCGTCACGCCGACGAGGCTCCTGCGTGTGCTCGCTGACGGGACTGGGCGCCTCGGCCAACTGGGTTGCCTCGCCGACAGAGGAGCTGTTGAGAGCCGGGTCGGCCACCTCATCGGCCGGGACGCCGCTGGGGCGAGCCTCGTTCGTCGTACCGGCCTCGTCGACAGAAGGGCCGTCGAGAGCCGGAAGCGCCGAGCCGGTGCCGCTGCCGAGCGGGGCGCCACTGGCGGGCACCTTGTCCGCTACGACGTGCTCACGGACGGAGGTGCCGTTGGAAGCCGGAGCCGCCGAGTCGGCAGCCTCGTCGGTGGGAGCGCCGTTTGTCGCGGCGGCCTCGTCGGCGGAGGTGCCGCTGAGAGCCGGAGCCGTCGGATCGGGTGCCTCGTCGATCGGGGTGCCGCTGACAGACGTCTCGTGCGCCGTGGGCTCGTCGGCGGAGGTACCGGTGGGAGCCGGGGCCGTTGAGACGGTGACCTCGTCGGTGGGAGCGCCGCCGACGGCTGTCACGTTCGTCGCGCTTGTGGCCTCCTGGGTATCGGGCGCCCTGTCCGTTGTGGCGGCGGCCTCGTCCGCAGGCGTGCCGCTGGCGGGAACCTCGGCCGTCTCGGCGACCTCGTTGACGGAGGTGCCGCTGGTGGGCGGCTCGTCCGCCGGGGTGGTGTGCTCGTCGGCAGAGGTGGGAGCCACGTCTGCCGCTTCGGCCGGGAGGTTGTCGGCAGCGGTCGGCGAGAGGTCGTCGGTGAGGTCGTCGGCTCGGGCGGCGGTGTTCTGCCCTTGGCCGACTGTTGCCGGGACGTCGTTCTCGGTCAGTGCGCCCGAGTCGTAGTCGCCGGTGGCCGTGACGTCCTCGTAGGCCGAGTCGTCGCGAGTGCGGTAGCCGCTGTTGTGGCTGTCACCACCCGTTGTGGACGTGTAGTGGTTGCGGCGCGCGAAGCCGCTGGTTGGTTCCTTCGGCGTTTCGGCCGCCGGGGCGGTCCGGGAGTCCCGGTCATCACGGGACGGGCGATCGTCGCGGGTGCGACGGTCATCGCGGGTCCCGCTTCGGCTGCCGCGGTCGTCGCGGGCCGGCCGGTTGCCGCGGTCGTCACGGGTGCCGGCGCGGTAGGGGCGGCTGCCTCGATCGTCGCGGTCGCCACCGCGGGAGCCACGGTCATCGCGGTTCTGGCGGTAGCCGCCGTCGCGGTCGTCACGGGACGGGCGGCTGCCCCGGTCGTCGCGGTTTCCGCCCGCGTAGCCGCGGTTGCCGCTTCCTTCCCGGAACGGGCGGCCATTCCGGTTGTCGCGGTCCCCCCCTCGGGCGCCACGGTCGTCGCGGGGCGGACGGGTGTCGCGATCGCCACCGCGGGAGCCGCGGTCATCGCGGAACGGGCGGCTGCCTCGGTCGTCGCGGCTTCCGGTGCGGTCGTCGCGGTTCGGGCGGTAGCCGCCGTCGCGGCCTCCGCTTCGGGAGGGCCGGTCGTCGCGGAACGGGCGGTTGCCCCGGTCATCGCGGTCCCCGCCTCGGTAGCCCCGGTCATCGCGTGCCGGGCGGGTGTCGCGATCCCCACCTCGGTAACCGCGGTCATCGCGGGACGGACGGGTGTCCCGGTCCCCGCCGCGGTAACCGCGGTCGTCCCGCGACGAGCGGGTGTCGCGATCGCCACCTCGGTAGCCCCGGTCATCGCGCGATGGGCGGGTGTCCCGGTCCCCACCGCGGTAACCGCGGTCATCGCGGGACGAACGGTTGTCGCGATCCCCGCCTCGGTAGCCGCTGCGGTCATCCCGCGACGAGCGGGTGTCGCGGTTTGTGCTTCCGTAGCCACGGTTGTCGCGGTTCGGGCGGTAGCCGCTGTCGCGGTCTCCGCCTCGGTTCCCCCGGTCGTCGCGAGTTGTGTTTCCGTAGGCGCGGTTGCCCCGGTCGTTGCCCTGGGTGTTGCGGTCGTCGCGGCCGCTGCTTCCGTACTTGCGGGAGTCGCGGTCGTTGGGGCGGTAGCCGCGGTTGTCGCGGGTGCCCTGGTTGTCGCGATTGCCACCACGGTAGCCGCGGTCGTCCTGGGAGTTGCGTGGCCTGTCGGGGCGCTGGTTGCGATCGTCGCCGAACTGGCGGTTGCCTCGGTGGCCGCGGTCGTCGTCACGGCCCGGGCGGTTGGTTCGGGAGTCGTCGCGGGTGGAACGGTAGGTGCCCTTGGAGCTGTCGTTGCGGTCGCGAGTCGGGCGGTAGCCGCCTCTGTCGCGGTCCTGATTGTTCCGATAAGGGCGACTGCCCTGATCACTGCGGCTGGAGTCGCGGTCCCGGTTGCGCGCGCCACCGCTCTCTGACTCGTCGCGGTTGCGGTCCGACACTGTTCCTCCTGGCACTACTGCTGACATGGGGCCGTCCGTACACCTATTGAACATGCAAGAGGCCCCCCGGGGTGCGGGGGGCCTCTTGTGAAGGGTGTTCGGCGGTGTCCTACTCTCCCACACCCTGTCGAGTGCAGTACCATCGGCGCTGGTGGGCTTAGCTT
>NZ_JBHSIS010000026.1:0-45440 GCF_042653545.1 Actinophytocola glycyrrhizae | reverse complement strand
CCCAAGAGAAACTCACCCTGCTACTGTCCTAACAGAACATGGTGCGACGACCGCATGAACCCGCCACGCTTTCGGGACACTCAACGCCCTGAAAGCGCCTTTCGGGACATGACACCGCGCCCGCGCAGCGGGCGCCGGGCGCGCAGCGCCCCGCAGGCCCCGACCGCAGGGCGGGCCGCCGTGAAAGGCGCGTTCACGGCACATCCAGTGCTGTGAAAGGCACATTGACGGCATTGAGCGCCGTGAACGGCCCATTCACGGCATCCCGAATGCCGTCAACGCGCCTTTCACAGCACCAAAACCAGGGCGCCACGCCCCCGGCCCGCGAAGCGGGGCCCGCACCGAGCCCGCGAAGCGGGCCCAGGACTACGCAACCCCAACGGTGGCGCAAGCCCACCACAAAGGGACTCCCTGCCATCCCGTCGACCTGGCAACGCCCGATCACACCGCGCCAAGGGGGGCCAAAAGCCCGAATCACAACACACCAAAGCTGGCCCCCCTTGGCGCGGTGTGATAGCCCGCAGGGAGGTCGACGGGATGGCAGGCAGACCCGCCCAAACCGGAACCGAACAGCCCCTCCGCCACCCCAGAGACCTGCCCGTCCGGCGAGGACAAACAACGCGAAAAGACGCAAACCGCCCGGAACGCAACCCCCACCCGAACCCGGGGGCGTCCCGCCATGCCGGTCTACCGCCCCCCGCCGACAAAACAAGCCCCACAAGCCAATCTGTGGACAACCGAGTCGGTTGTGGACAACTGCGGTCGTACGTCAGTACCAGGACCAGAAGCCGCTCCAGGCCGACGACGAGGCCGCCGTTGGTGGACGCGACCACTAGGGTTGACCCCGTGGAGTTCGGCGATTACCTCGAAAGAACGCGGCAGCAGGCGACGGCGTTGCGGGCGGCGGCGGTGGCCGCCGGGCCGGAGGCCGAGGTGCCCACGTGTCCAGGGTGGACGGTGCACCGGCTGGTGCGGCACATCGCGCGGGTGCAGGCCCAGGTCGTGCTGGCGCTGGACGCCGACGCGGCCGGGGAGGCGCCGAGGACCGAGCGGCCGCCCGAGGACTGGGACGAGCTGCTCGCGTTCTGGGACGGGCAGGTCGACACGATGCTCACCGAGCTGGCGCGGCGTGGTTCCGGCGCGCCAGCCTGGGCGTTCGCCGGGTTCTCCGGCACGGCCTTCTGGGCGCGGCGGCAGGCGCACGAGACCGCGATCCACCGGCTCGACGCCGAGCACGCGGCGCACGGCGACGACGTGCCGCATCTCGTGTTCGACTCCGAGTTCGCGGCGGACGGTGCCGACGAGGTGCTCACGATCATGGTCGCCCGGTTCCCGGCGCAGGTCACGGGCACGGTGCTCGTGCACGCCGCGGACGCGGGCCGGGCCTGGCTCGTGACCCTCACCACCGGCGCGCCGCCGGTGGTCGGCAAGGCCACCGACATCGACACCGACGCGTCGCTGGTCGGCACCGCGGACGCGGTCTACCGTGCGCTGTGGAAGCGGCCGAGCACCGCTCTGGTCAACGGGGATCCGGCGCTCGTCGCCGCACTGCGCACTCCCTGAAAGGACGGCCATGGCCCGCCGCTACGTGATCACCTTCGGCTGCCCGGACCAGATCGGCATCGTCGCGACGATCGCGTCGTTCCTCGCCGACGCGGGCGGCACGATCGTCGCGGCCGCGTACCACACCGACCCGGACACCGGCTGGTTCTTCACCCGGCAGGAGGTGGCCGCCGACTCGCTGCCGTTCGACGCGGACGAGCTGCGGACCCGGTTCGGGGCGACGGTGGCGCCGCTGGGCGGGGAGTGGCGGATCCTCGACACCGGGGAGCGGCGCCGCGTGGTGATCCTCGTGTCGAAGGAAGGCCACTGCCTGTACGACATCCTCGGCCGGGTCGCGGCCGGGGAGCTGGACGTGGACGTGTCTGCGGTGATCGGCAACCACACCGACCTCGCGACGATCACCGAGGCGCACGGCATCCCGTTCCACCACATCCCGTTTCCCCGCGAGGACAGGGAAACGGCGTTCGCCAAGGTGTCCGAGCTGGTCGAAGCGGCGGACCCGCACGCGATCGTGCTGGCGCGGTTCATGCAGATCCTGCCCGCGCAGCTGTGCGCGCGGTGGACGGGCAGGGCGCTGAACATCCACCACAGCTTCCTGCCGTCGTTCGTCGGCGCGAAGCCCTACCACCAGGCGCACCGGCGCGGTGTGAAGCTGATCGGCGCGACCTGCCACTACGTCACCGCCGAGCTGGACGCCGGGCCGATCGTCGAGCAGGACGTGATCCGCGTCGACCACGGCGACTCGGTGCCGGACATGGTGCGCAAGGGCCGCGACATCGAGAAGGTCGTCCTGTCCCGCGGCCTGCGGTGGCACCTGGAGAACCGGATCCTGGTGCACGGCAACAAAACGGTGGTGCTGTAGGTGCTGCCGGTCGTCGACCTGACCGGGCCGGACGTGCCGGCGCGGATCGAGGCCGCCTGCCGCGACACCGGCTTCTTCTACGTCACCGGGCACGGGGTGTCGCGCCGGCTCCGCGAGTCGCTGGACGCGGCCGCGCGGACGTTCTTCTCCTTGCCGGACAACGAGAAGGACGAGATCGCGATGGTCCGCGGCGGGCGGGCGTGGCGAGGCTGGTTCCCGGTCGGCGCCGAGCTGACCGCGGGCGAGCAGGACCGCAAGGAGGGCCTGTACTTCGGCACGGAACTGCCCGCCGGGCACCCACTTCCCTTGCACGGCCCCAACCTCTTCCCCCGGCAGGTCCCGGAGCTGCGCCCGCTCGTGCTGTCCTACCTGGACGAGCTGACCCGGGTGGCCCAGGACGTGCTGCGGGGCGTGGCGGGCAGCCTCGGGCTCGCCGAGGACTACTTCGCCGCCGGGTACACCGCGAACCCGACCGTGCTGTTCCGGATCTTCCACTACCCGCCCGCCCCGGCCGGTGACCCCGGCTGGGGCGTCGGCGAGCACACGGACTACGGGCTGCTGACGTTGCTGCTGCAGGACGACAACGGTGGTCTGCAGGTTCACACGCCCGACGGGTGGCTCGACGCGCCGCCGCTGCCGGACACGTTCGTGTGCAACATCGGTGACATGCTCGAACGGCTGACCGGCGGGTGGTATCGGTCCACTCCGCACCGGGTGCGGAACACGTCCGGGAAGGACCGGCTGTCCTTCCCCTTCTTCTTCGACCCGGACTTCGGCGCCGAGGTGCCGCCGTTGCCCGACCGGGCCGCGGTCGCCGGGGACGGGCGGCGCAGGTGGGACGGCCGGTCGCCGCTCGCGTTCGACGGTACCTACGGCGACTACCTGACCGCGAAGGTCGCGAAGGTCTTCCCGCGGCTGCGTTCCGAACTGGACACGCAACCTTCCTGACCGCCGCGGCGTCTTATGTGTTGGGGGATCGAGCAACTCATCCAGGGCGGGGAGTCCGTGTGGCTCCCCGCCCGCCCATTCACCGGCTCAGCCCCAGGGTGCTCTGCCGCGGCAACAGACCCGTCTGGACGACCGCCATGGTGACCGGCATGACGAGCTGCGCGAACCGTCCCGCCCGTTCCGCGCCCAGCGCCCGGTAGGCCGGTGCCGCCAGCTCGTCGGTCATCCGTTCCACCTCGTCGCGGCCGTCGCGGCCGGCCTCGGTGGCGGTGCCGTCCTCGTTCAGCCAGCCCCGCTCGACGAGCCGCCCGGTGGCGGCGGCCCACTCGTCCTCGGACCAGCCGCGGCTGGCGAACACCTCCTTCGGTGCGGCGCCCACACCGGCGAACGACACCAGCGACTCGACCGGGTCGAGGCCCGCGGTGAGCAGCGCGGCCACGTGGCCGTCGCCCCGGACCTCGCGCAGCACCGTGACCGCGTGCCACAGCGCGAGGTGCGGCTCGTCCGGCCACGGCAGGTCGGCGTTGGCCGCGCCGAGCGGACGGCCGACCGTGCGGGCGCCGTCGACCAGCCGGTGCGCAAGGTCGACGGCCTCGCGCAGGTCCACGTCGGCGGTGAGCCTGCCCAGCGCCTCGTCGATCCCGTCGCGCCGGGCGGCGAGCACGTCGTCGGGGGTGGCGACCTGCCAGGCGGCCGGGATGTGCTCGCGGACCATGGCCGGGTCGAAGCTGTAGAACGTGGCCGCGACCAGCTCGGGGCCGACCGCGCCCAGTGGGGCCGCGCGGAGCGGGAAGTAGCTCGGCCAGCGCGCCGCGGTGTCGAAGCCCAGCTTCGCGAAGCGCGCGGACACCTCCGGTGCGTAGTAGCCGATCGCGTGCACGGGCTCGGCGAGCCGCCACAGCTGCCGGACCAAACCCAGGTCGACACTCATTCATGGCCTCCAGTCTTGTCAGTGACAAGATAGCGGCACATGTTTCCACTGGCAAGTTGGTTGCCAGGTGCCCGGCTGGACGTCAGCGGCCGAGGCCCTCGATGACTTCCGCGTTCGGGAGGGACGCCAGCGTGGCGCCGGTGATCAGGAGCTTGCTGCCGCGGACGCCGCTGCCGATGACCAGCTCCGGTGCGGCCGCGACCGCCGCGTCGACCAGCACGGGCCACTGCGCGGGCAGGCCGAGCGGGGTGATGCCGCCGTACTCCATGCGGGTCAGCTCGACCGCGGTGTCCGTGGGCGCGAACGACGCCTTCCTGACGTCGAGCCGCCTGCGCACGACCCCGTTCACGTCGGCGCGGGTGGTGGCCAGCACCAGGCACGCGGCGAACCGCTCCTCGCCTGCCCGCTTGCCGGTCACGACCACGCAGTTCGCCGACGCGGTGAGCGCCGCGCCGTACGCTTCGCAGAACGCGGCCGTGTCGGCCAGATCCGGGTCGATCGCGGCGACGCCGACGTCAGCCGGGTCGGGCAGCGCGGCGAGTGCCTTGGCGACGGGATCGGCAAGCAGACCGGGGTGCTCGACGGCCGGTTCGACGGTCAGCGACCCCGCGATGGACCACCTCACCAACGGTTCCCCCGCTGCACCTCGATCAGCCTCGGCCGCACGTCGACGAGGTACACGAGCACGGCCACCAGACCAGCGATCCAGAACATCAGGCCGATGCTCGCCGCGTCGAAGAGGATCAACGCGACGGTGCCGCCCGCCGTGATGCCGAGCCAGGCCGGTTTCGTCATCCTGTCGATCGCGGTGTACGCGTCCGGACGTTGCATCAGTGCGTGGATGAACGCGTAGACCCCGACGGGGACCGCGAGCCACTTGATGATCCAGAGGATCCACAACGCTTCTGCCGGCACGCCCCCAGACTACGTGCGGACGCCGGGATGTGACCAGCGGACCCGTTCCGCACACACGGCGCCCCCGGTGCCGTGACCGGCCGCCGGGGGCGCTGAACTGGGGTGTTACTTGGTGGACTTGGCCGAGCCGTTGGTCTTGCGGGTGGTGGCCGCCGTGCGCGGCGCGGACTTGCGCGGCGCGGTGTCGCCCGTGGCGTTGCGGGTGGCGTTGCGCACGTCCTCCGCGACCTCGCCGCCCACCTCCTCCACCGTCAGCGCGGTGTCCTCGGTGACCCGCTCCAGCGCGCTCGCGGTCTTCTCGCCGACCGCGCGGGTCCGGCGGGTGACCTTCGCGAGGACCTCCTCGGTCAGCTCGCGGGCGTCCCCGGCCACGTCGCCGACGCGCTCCTGCAGCGTGGCGATGGCCTCCTCCAGCTGGTCCATCGCCTTGCCGACACGCGGGTCGGCCTTCAGCTTCGTCAGCGCGTCCTCGCCCTGGTCGGCCAGCTTCTGGTACAGCTTCTGCGCGGCGTCGGTGTACTCGTCGACGAGCTTGCGCAGCTCGGCCGGGTCGACCCGGTCGCGAAGGCCGGCCAGGTCCCTCGGCAGCGTGTCGACGGTCCCCCTGGCCGAGGTGGTGCCCTCGCCGACCCTGGTGCGCGCCTTGTTCACGGTGTCGACCAGAGCCCTGGTGGCCAGGTCACCGGCGCCCAGCGCGGCGAGCAGCGGCGTGCGGATGCCGTCCGCGGCGGTGTTGAGGACGGCGACGGCCTGCTCGCGGGCCTTGCGCACGTCGTCGGTCTTCGGCAGCGAAACCATGGTGTTCACTCCTTGTTGTCAGGCTCAGGCTGTTCGGTGGTGGCCGTTCCCGCGGCTGCTGTCGCGGCGTTCTCGCGGCGGAACGACTCGTAGACGTCGAGCAGCACCTGCTTCTGACGTTCGGTGAGCGTCGTGTCCGCGCGCACCGCGTCGACCACCGGTCCGCCCTGCGGCAGGTCGAGGATCCCGGCCTGTACGTAGAGCGCCTCCGCCGAGATCCGCAGACCCTTGGCGATCTGCTGCAGGATTTCCGCGCTCGGTTTGCGCAAACCCCGCTCGATCTGGCTGAGGTACGGGTTGGAGACCCCGGCGAGCTTCGAGAGCTGGCGCAGCGAGATCTTCGCGTTGCTGCGCTGCTGCTTGATGTACTCGCCGATGTCCCGTCCGAGGTCGGCGACCTTGTCGATGGGGCTCTCGTTCAACTCCGGCCACCTCCTCGTGACGTCTTCGACGGTACGCCCAAGTGCTAGCAGTTGCAAGCACGCTGCTTGCGGCCGTGGCCCATGTCGCAAGTAGGGCTGGAACTGACCTACATGGCCGCTAGCGTTGCCGCCATGAGCGAAGTGAACGAGAACCAGCCGCTGGGAACGCCCACGTGGGTGGACCTGCGGGTGCCCGACGTCGCCGCGGCGAAGCACTACTACGGCACGGTCTTCGGCTGGTCCTTCGAGGACGACGAACTGGGTGCCATGTGCTTGCTGCGGGGCGTGCCGGTGGCCGGGATCCGGGAGGGCAGCGGTGGCTGGACGGTGCACCTGGCGACCGACGACTGCGACACCACCGCCAAGGCCGTCGCCGCGGCGGGCGGCACGGTCACCGAGGAGCCGCACGACGTCGGCGGCCTCGGCCGGGCCGCGCTCGTGACCGACCCGAGCGGCGCGGTGTTCGGGCTGTGGCAGGGCGCGAGGTTCCCCGGCTGCCGCCTGGTCAACGAGCCGGACACGTTGGTGCGCAACGATCTCGTGACCGGCGAACCCGGTCCGGCGCGCGCGTTCTACCCCGCGGTCTTCGGCTTCACCCTCGACGGGAACCCGGACCTGCCGGAGTTCGACTTCACGTTCCTGCGCCGCCAGGACGGCCACGAGGTCGGCGGGATCATGGGGATGCCGGGCGCGGCCTCGGCGTGGGGCACGTGCTTCGAGGTCGCCGACACCGACGCGACACTGGCACGGGCGGGCGGCGGCACGGTCGACGACACGCCCTACGGCAGGTCAGCGGTGTTCCGCGACCCGTTCGGCGTCGAGCTGTCGATCATCGCCCGGCCGTAGCCGCGCGCGGACCCACTCCTCGATCACGTCGGCGGTGCCCGCGACGGACCGGGTCGTGGTGTCCAGCAACGTCATCGGGGGCCGCGTGCGCGCCGTGCGGACCCACTCGGCGAAGTCGAGCATCTCGTCGATGCGGTCGGCGTCCCAGCCGCGCCAGGCCGGACGCGCCAGCAGCCGCGCACGCAGCACGTCCGCGTCGCACACCAGCGCCAGGTAGTGGATGTCGCCGAACAGCACGCGTTCGGGCAGCAGCTCGAACTGCGGCGGCGCGACCGTGCCGCACAGCACGACGGGACGGCCGGACTGCTGCAGGCTCGCCGCGAGCCGCAGCCAGGTCTCCCGGAAGGCGGTCGAGTCACCGGTCGGGTCGCGCAGCGCGCCGACCCACAGCAGGTCCTGCTCGACGACGACGCAGGAGTCGGCGAGCCGGTCGACCAGCAACCGGCCCACGGTGGACTTGCCCGTGCCGGAGGGACCGGTGACGGCGAACAGCGGCAGGCGCCGGTACGGCTCCCGGTGTCCACATGAGACACACACGAGAACCGTGCCGGCGCCGTCGGCCTCGACCCGCGGTTCGTCGGTCCAGCGACCGCATCCCGCGCAGATCATCGGGTTCACGGGCGGGAAACCTCAGTCGAACAGCTGCTCCAGGAAACTCTTGCGGCGGCGTTGGCCGTAGGCGCCGTGGCCACCGTGGTGACCACGGGGCGAGTCGGAGTACCCGCCGTGTCCGTAACCGCGAGGGGAGTCCGAGTAGCCGCCGCGGGCGTGACCGCGGGGTGAGTCGGAGTACCGTCCCGGCGGCGGCGCACCCTGGTAGGGCGCCGTCGGCACCCCTCCCTGGTACGGCGGGGGCGCGGCCTGTGCCGAGTACTGGCGCTCGGCGTTCAGGATGGCCTCCAGCTCACCGCGGTCGAGAAAGATCCCACGGCAGCTGTCGCACTGGTCGATGTGGATGCCTTGGCGGTCCACGGTGCGCATCGTGTTCTGGCACTTCGGGCAAATCACACGGCAACAGTAGCGACGTCACGGTTGCCGCGGCCACCTGTGGCCCGGGTCACCACCCGAATGCCGCGTGCTATGTCCGGTTCGCACATGGTTCGCGCACCGCCGCGAAACCTACCGTTCATCCATGACCAGTGGCCGCGCGCACACCCCGCCCCGCTCCCTCGCCAGGCTCGGCCCGCTCGTCCCGGGGTCGCACAAGTGACACGATGACCGGCGTGGATGTGGCGGTCAACGACGCCGTGCGCAAGCTGCTCGACCTGCTCGCCTCCGACGCGAGCGGCGAGCAGCTCGCGCACGTCCCGGTGGCGGCGCGGTCGGCCGGGCTGTCCGACGCCGAGCACCAGGAGCTGGCGCGGGCGACCGAGGTGGCGCTGCGGATCCGGCACACGCTGACCGAGCACCGCAGGCGTGAGGCCGAGCTGCGGGCGCTGTTCGACACGGCGAGCGACCTGTCGAAGCTGCGGGACCTCGACGCGGTGCTGCGCTCGATCGTGCACCGCGCGCGGATGCTGCTGCGGGTGGACCTGTCCTACCTGTCGCTCAACGACGAGGCCGCCGGGACCACCTACATGCGGGTCACGGACGGCTCGGTGTCCTCACTGCTGCCGCGGCTGCGGATCGGCCACGGCGAGGGCCTCGGCGGGCTGGTCGCGCAGACGGCCCACCCGTACGCGAGCGCGGACTACCTGTCGGACCCGAGGTTCGCGCACCGGTCGGCGATCGACGACGCGGTGTCGGCCGAACGCATGGTCGGCATCCTCGGTGTGCCGCTCATGCTGGGCAGCAAGGTGATCGGTGTGCTGTTCGCCGCCGACCGGCAGCGCCGCGAGTTCACCGCGGAGGAGGTCGCGCTGCTGGCGTCGCTCGCCGACCACGCCGCGATCGCCATCGACAACGCGCAGCTGCTGGAGGAGACCCGGCGCGCGAACGAGACGATCAGCGCGGGCAACGAGTCGATGCGCCGCGCGGAGGACGCCCACGACCGGCTGATGGAGCTGGTGCTGCGCGGCGGTGACGTCGCGGAGGTGGCGGCCGAGGTGGCCGCGGTCCTCGGCGGCGGCATCGTGTTCTTCGACGCGGCCGGTGCGGAGCTGGCGCGGGTCCCCGTGGCGGCCCCGCCGGTGGTCGGGACCGGCAACGCGGCGACCCGCTCGGGATTCGCCGCTGCGATGACGTCCGGGATGGCGTCGGCGGTGGTGTGGCCGGCGGAGGCGGTGGCCGCGTCGCGGGCCGCGGGCCGGGCGGTGCGGGTCGGCGACCAGTGGGTGTGCGCGGTGCTGGCGGGCCCGGAGCTGCTGGGCAGCCTGGTGCTGACCGGCCGGGCGGCACTCGACGAGGCGGACCGGCGGCTGTTCGAGCGGGCGTGCGTGGTGGCGGCGCTCCTGTTGCTGCTGCGGCGTTCCGTCGCCAAGGCCGAGGACGAGGTCCGCGGCGAGCTGCTCACCGACCTGCTGACCACCCCCGACCGCAACCCGGCCGCGCTGCTCGCCCGGGGGCGCCGCCTGGGCATCGACCTGGCCGCGCCGCACGCGGTGCTGATCGCGCACGTCGACGGGGTGCCCCGGCGGCGGCTGGCGATGGCGTGCGGCCGGTTCGCGACGCTCGTCGGGTTGCACGCCGAGCAGGTGGTGGCACTGGTGGCCGACGGTGACCCGTCGGAGCTGGCCGGGCGGCTGGCGACGTCGCTGAGCACGTCGGTCGAGGCGCCGGTGACGGTGGGCGCGTCGGGACCAGCCGCCGGACCGCCCGCGCTGGCGGCCGCGGCCGACGAGGCACGCCGGTGCCTCCGGTCGTTGCTGGCGCTCGGGCGGGTCGGGCACGGGGCCGCGCTGGCGGACCTCGGTTTCGTCGGCCAGCTCATCGGGGACCGGACCGACCTGGCCGGGTACGTGCGGGCCACGCTCGGCCCGGTGCTGGACTACGACCAGCGGCGCGGCACCGACCTGGTGGCGACGCTACGGGCGTACTTCGAGTGCGGCACCAACCTGACGCGGGCCAAGGACGTGCTGCACGTCCACGTGAACACGGTCGTCCAGCGGCTGGACCGGATCGCGTCGCTCCTCGGCGACGACTGGCAGGCCCCCGAACGGGCCCTCGAGATCCAGATCGCGTTGCGGCTCCACCAACTCCACGAGTAAAGCGCTCATTCGGTGCGCACTTTGCCCAGGAGCATGGCCGGCATGGACATCATCGAGGTGCGCGACATCGGCGAGTGGCGGTCATGGCTGGCGGAGCACCACGGGTCGGCACACGAGGTGTGGCTGGTCATCGGCGCCGTGCGGCACGCGGAGGCCGTCGAGCAGGCGTTGTGCTTCGGCTGGATCGACGGGCTGCGCCGCGGCCCGCGGCAACGGTTCACCCCGCGCGGGCCGAGGAGCTCGTGGAGCGCGCTCAACCGGGAGCGGGCCGCGCGGATGACCGCGCGGGGGCTGATGACCGAGCGCGGCCAGGCGGCGATCGACCGCGCGAAGGCCATGGGGCGGTGGGAAACCGACGTCATGCCCGCCGACCTGCGTGCGCTGCTGGCGGCGAACCCGGTGGCACAGGGCCATTTCGCGGCGTTCCCGCCGTCGACGCGGCGGCTGATCCTCGAGTGGATCGGCGACGCCCGGCGCGCGCAGACCCGGGCCCGCAGGCTCGCGACCACGGTCGCGATGGCCGAGGTGAACGCCCGCGCCCGCTGATCACCGGGCGGAGAGCACCTGTTCCGGCAGCCGGGTGCCGAGCACGGCGAACACCGCCGCGCCCGCGGCCGCGCACCCCGCCACCACCGCCCACGGCGCCCACACACCCGCCGCGGACAACGCCACCACCGCGGGCGCGAGCACCCCCGGCACCGTGAACGCGTACTGGAACGCCGCAAGGTGCCGCCCCCGCGACCCGGCGGGCGCCATCGCGACGGCGAGGGCGTTGGCCCTGGTGCCGAACAGGACCGCGGAGGCGGCCAGCACCAGCGCCGACCCCAGGAACCACGCCGTGCGCCAGGCGGGCGGGAGCGCCGAGGCGGCCAGGCACAGCCCGCACCACACCACGACCAGCCAGGCGGCCCTGGCCAGGGTCGTCGTGCGCGGCAGGTGGCGGGTGGCCCGCACCGCGAGCGTGGCGCAGGTGCTCGTGACCGTCGTGTGAAGCGCGAGGACCACCCCGGGCAGCCACGGCGGGGCACCCAGGTCCAGCACGTAGACGGGCAGGCCGACGAGGAAGAAGTCCGCCGACAGCGCGACGAGCCCGGTGCCCGCCACCAGCACCACGAACCGCCGGGAGATCCGGCCCCCGCGGGCGGGCGCCGCGGTGTGCGGTGCCCGGACCCCGACCGCCAGCACGAGCGCGGCGACCACGAAGCTCGCCGCGTTCACCGCCACCGCCGCGTCGAGCGCGCCCACGGTCAGCAGACCGCCCGCGGCGAGCGCCCCCAGCCCGAAGCACGCCGACCGCACCATGCCCACCACCGCGAACGGGTGGTCCTTGCGCCGCGCACCGACCACGTCGGAGATCAACGCGAACAGCGAGCTGTAGAACAACTGCTGTCCGGCGGCGAGCAGGCAGGTGGCGACCGCGACCACCACGACCCCGTCCGCGACGAGGAACCCCGTGGTCCCGGCCGCCTGCACCACCTGCGCGGCGATCACCACCGGCCGGGGCCCCAGCCGGTCCACGAGCCGCCCGGCGACCGGCGGCACGAGCAGGCCCACCACGGTCCCGACGGTGACCGTCAGCCCGGCCACGGCGAGCGGCAGCCCGACCTCCCTGGTCACGTACACCAGGACCATCGGCAGGAACAGCCCCGACCCGAAGTTGTCGGCACCCAGCGCTATCAACAGCGGCAGCACCCGGCCACGATGCCACGGGTGCCGCGTGGGTCAGCGCAACCAGTTCTCCAGTTCGGTGACGGCCTTCTGGAACTCCGGGGCCAGCGGGACGAGCCGGTCCGGGAACGCGTCCACGAGCCCGTCGGTGTGGGTGGCGTTCGCGACGCGGTGGTAGCGGTGCAGCGGGCCGCGGCCCTTGTCCCGGACCATCCGCGCGTACACGTCACCGCTCGCCGCGATCGGGAGCAGGGTGTCGAGGGTGCCCTGCAGGGTGATCAGCGGTTTGCCGATGCGGCCGGTCAGCGCGACCTTCGCGACCGCCGCCTTCACCGAAGCCGGGCGGGACGCGTAGTCGTAGTCCGCGTCGCAGTCCGGGGTTCCGCTCGCGCAGTACGGGACGCCCGCGTCGAGGTCGCCGTCGAACGACGGGTCGAACTCCTCGCGGTAGGTGCGTTGCGTGAGGTCCCAGTAGTACTGGTGGTGGAACGGCCACAGGAACTCCGACTCCGGCGCGTAGCCCGCGGCGACGAGCGCCTCGCGGGCCTGCGGCGACCCCGCCGCGTAGGCCGGGAAGTGCTTCATGGCCGGGGGCAGGAAGGTCAGCAGGTTCGGGCCGTTCGTGGTCCAGAGCGTGCCTTCCCAGTCGACGCCGCCGTCGTAGAGCCACGGCACGTTCTCCAACTGCCAGCGCACCAGGTAGCCGCCGTTGGAGATGCCCGCCACCAGTGTGCGGTCGGGGAGGCGGCCATACCGTTGCGCAGCAACGGCTTTCGCGGCGATCGTCAGCTGGGTGACGCGGGTGTTCCACTCGGCGACGGCGTCGCCGGGACGGCGGCCGTCGTGGTAGAAGGTGACGCCGGTGTTGCCCTTGTCGGTCGCGGCGAACGCGTATCCCTTGGACAGCACGAAGTCCGCGATCGCGCGGTCGTTCGCGTACTGGCGGCGCGAGCCCGGCGAGCCGGTCACGACCAGGCCGCCGTTCCACCGGTCGGGCAGCCGCAGCACGAACTGCGCGTCGTGGTTCCAGCCGTGGGTGGTGTTCGTGGTGGAGGTGTCCCGGAAGTACCCGTCGACCTGGATGCCCGGCACCCCACTCGGCTGCGGCAACGACGCCTGTGTGAGCCCCGCCCAGTCGGCGGCGACCGTGTGCCCCGACTCGACGGTGCCCGCGGTCGTCAGCTCGTCGAGGCACGACACCACCTGACGCTCCGCCATGGGCACGTGGAGCCGGGCGCAGTCCCGGGGTGCCGCCGCCGCGACGGCGGGAGCGGAGAAGGCGACCAGGGCGGTGACGGCACCGGCGACCAGGGCAGCACGCATACCGCAGAACGTAGAACCCTTCCGCGCGCACGGAAATGAGTGCGGCCACCACAAACCGGACGGCGAATGTGGTGACGACCACCCTCAACAACCAGCGACCACACATTTACCATGAGTGAGGAACGCCCGAACACAACGAGGTGGTGACGGCATGTTCCGACCAGTGTCAGTGGCCGTGGTGGCCACACTCCTGCTCACGATCGTCGGTGCGACACCGGCGGCAGCGGCCATCGAACCGGTACCGAGCTTCGGCACCAACCCCGGCAACCTGAAGATGTTCCGTTACGTGCCAACGGGTCTGCCCGCGAACAGACCCGTCGTGGTGGCGCTGCACGGCTGTACGCAGAACGCGTCCGGGTACGGCACCGGCGCCGGCTGGACGGAGCTGGCGGACCGGATGGGGTTCGCCGTGGTGCTGCCGGAACAGCAGAGCGGCAACAACTTCAACCGGTGCTTCAACTGGTTCGAGCGCGGCGACACCACCCGGGGCCAGGGTGAGGCGGAGTCGATCGCGCAGATGGTGCGGAAGACGATCGCCGACACCGGCGCGGACTCGGCGCGGGTGCACGTCACCGGGCTGTCGGCGGGTGGCGCGATGACAGCGGTCATGCTGGCGGCGTACCCGAACATGTTCGCGGGCGGCGGCGTGGTCGCGGGCATCGCCTACCGGTGCGCGGCAAGCATGATCGACGCGTTCTCGTGCATGAACCCCGGCAGGAACCAGACCCCGGCCGCGCTGGGCGACGCGGTCCGGGCGGCCTCGTCGCACAGCGGCCCGTGGCCGGTGGTCAGCATCTGGCAGGGCACCGCCGACTACACGGTGGCGCAGGCGAACGCGACCGAACTGGTCGAGCAGTGGACCAACGTGCACGGCATCCCCGCGACCCCGACCAGCACCGACACGGTCGCGGGTCACCCGCACGCCGTGTACGCGGCGAACGACAGGCCGGTCGTCGAGCGGTACACGATCACCGGCATGGGCCACGGCCAGCCGCTCGACCCCGGCGCCGGGCCCGAGCGGTGCGGCACCGCGGGCGCCTACCTGCTGGACGTCGACATCTGCGCCGCCTGGCACATGGGTGCGGCCTGGCGGCTGGCGGCATGACCGGTGCCGGGAGAGGCAGCGACGCCTCTCCCGGCACACCCCCGGCTCACTCGGTCCGCAGTGCCGACAGGCGTGTCGCGTTGCGGAGGAAGGGCATGGTCATCGCGCTCACCATGAGGCTCAGCGCGACCGCACCGGCGCACAGCAGCACGACCCCGCCCCAGTCGACGACCAGCGGATCCTCCGACAGCCGCATGACCAGTGCCGCGAGACCGAGCCCGGTGGCGAGCGCGACCACCACGCCGAGCGCGATCGGCAGCGCCACCTGCCACAGCAGCGACCGAGCCAGGACCCCGCGCGGCACCCCGCTCGCCGTGAGCATGGCGAGGGTGCGGCGGCGTTCCCGGATGTGCTCCAGCGCCAGCACCAGCAGGCTCACCCCGGCCAGCAGCAGCGTGAAGATCGACCCCGCGTACAGGCCGGTGCGGATCGCCACGTAGGTCTGCTGGTTGCTGCTGAGGTCGGGTCCGGTGTTGGACGAGTACACGTTCGTCTCGATGCGGTGCGCGGCGACCGAGTTGCGGATGCCTTCCAGCTGGTCCCCGGTCAGGCCGTCGTCGACCATCGCGTACACCGTGGTCATGTCGTCCTCGGGCAGCGTCGCGGGAGCGATCGCACCCGGGGTCACCACGATCTGCCCGTAGATGGTCGAGTTCTCCCGCCGCGAGAAGGACCGCGCGTCCGCCGGCACCGTCCACGAACCGGTGACCTCGTAGTTCCGCGGGTCCCAGTCCTGGTTCGACGTGTTCAGGTACTGGCGCTGCTCGAGCACGGTGCCCGGCCCGGGCGGTGCCTGGTACTCGTCCCGCAACAGGAACACGTCGCCGTCCGCGCAGTCGCCGAGGTGCATCAGGTCCACCGCCGCGGCGCAGTCCAGCACGACGGCGCCGAACGCGTTGTCCGTCCCGCCCGTCTCGTAGAACGACGTGTACCGCATGGTGTGCACGCTCTCCACCCCGTCGGCGGCGGCCAGGTCGTGCGACACCGTCTCCGCGAGCGCCGGGGGGCTGTACACCTCGACCGAGCCGCGTGGCTCGGCCGGGCTGCCGGGGAGCCCGACCACGCCCTCGACCGACATCAGCACGGTCTGCAGCGTGATGGCGCCCGCCAGGACGACCGCGACCCCGCCGACGACCCGCGCGGACGTGCCGCTGTCCAGCTGCAGCCTGCGGATCGCGAGCAGCCACGACGGCGGCCCGCCGGCCACCCGCCCGGCGACCCGCTCGACCAGCCACGGCAGCAGCACCGGCACACCGACCAGCAGCAGCGCCGCCCCGCCGCTCACCGCCCACGCCCACAGGTCGCTGTTGTCCGGCGCGCCGAGCTGCGTGGTCAGCAGCACGATCCCCAGCACGATCAGAGCCAGCCGCCACCACAGGCGCCTGCGCACCGGCTTGCTCTGCCGCACGACGCCCAGCGGCTCGATGATGGTGCGCCGCAACGCGAACAGCGCGGTGAGCACCGACAGCGCCGGGATCAGCAGCACGACCAGCACGGTCAGCACCGGGTCGGGCACCACGTCGGAGACGTACGCCCGCTCACCGAACAGGTCGACCCGGTCGGCGAACCGGCGGGCCACCAGGAACACCGCGAACCCCAGCACCAGCCCGGCCATCGCGCCCGTCAGCGACTCCGCGGCCGCGATCCTGCGGACCTGCCGCGAACCGGACCCGACGAGCCGCAGCGCGGAGAGCCTGCGATCCCGCTCCGCGCCCGCGATCCGGCTCGCGGAGGTCACGAAGATGAACACCGGCAGCAGCAGCACCACAGCGCCGATCAGCAGGAGCGTCAGCAACCCGGGGTTCAGTAAACCGGGGTCGGCCGCGGCGCCGAACCCGTACGCCGCGGTCACGCTTTCGACGTCCTCGATCACCGCGGCGTCGACGCCGATCCACGCCGTCAGGTCCCCCGGCAGCTCCACCAGGTCCTGGGGGAGCGTGCCGACGACCTTCTCCGGCAGCCGGGGCACCAGCAGCTCGCCCTCCGGCGACGCCAGCAGCTCGGCCAGCGCGGGCGACGCGTACATCTCGCCCGCGTCGGGCAGCGCGGGCAGCCCGGCCGGTTTCGGTGCGGCCGGCCCACTCGCCGCGACGTAGGTGATCCTGATGCCCTCGCCGCGGTACTCCGTGTACTTGCGTTCGACGTAGGTCGGGTCGACGCCGTCGACGGGCTGGTCGGACACGATGTCCGCGGCCTGCCGCGCCTCGCGTTCGGCGTGCATGGTGCCCGCCGACGCGCCGACCAGCAGCACCGCCGTCGCGATCGCGATCCCCACCGCGCTGAGCGCGAGCCTCGCCCACGAGGTCCGGCCGCCCCCGACGGCCAGCCGGACCCCGAGGACGAGGTCGCTGATCCACCCCCGGACGTTCACGCCCGTTCCTCCCCCGCTTCGAGGACGCACGGGGTGCGCCCGGAGTTGCCCGCACTCACGCGAACTCCACCTGCCTCGTGTGGCCGTCGCGCACGATGACCTCGCGGTCGGAGTACGCGGCGACGCGGGGCTCGTGGGTCACGAGGATCACGGCGGCGCCGGTGTCCTTCGCGGCCTCGGTGAGCATCCGCATCACGTGCTCGCCGTTCAGCGAGTCCAGCGCGCCGGTCGGCTCGTCCGCGAAGATCACCTTCGGCCCGGTGACCAGCGCGCGGGCGACCGCGACCCGCTGGCCCTGACCGCCGGACACCTCGCCCGGCCGCTTGGCCGCGACGTCGTCGACCTCGAGCCGGTCCAGCCAGACACGGGCCCTGGCCTCCGACTCCTTGCGCTTCATGCCGCCGAGGCGCATCGGCAGCGCCACGTTCTCGATGCAGGTCAGCTCCGGCACCAGCTGCCCGAACTGGAACACGAACCCGAACTCGGTGCGCCGCAGCGCGCTGCGCGGCTGGTCCGGCATGGCCGACAGCTCCCTGCCGTCGTAGCGCACCGTGCCGGCGTCGGGCTGGATGATGCCCGCGAGGCAGTGCAGCATCGTGGACTTGCCGGACCCGGACGGGCCCATCACGGCCACGACCTCACCGGCGCGGACCGACATGTTCGCGCCGTCGAGCGCCTTGGTCGGACCGAAGGACTTGACGACATCCGTCGCCACGAGCAGGGGCTCGGTCATGAGGTCACCTGTTTCCTTAGTTCGTCGACGCGGGCCGCGGTCAACTCCAGCCAGCGCAGGTCGGCCTCGAGGTGGAAGATCGCGTGGTCGCAGATCAGCTGGTCGGCGAGGTCACCGCCGGACTTGCGGGTGGTGAGCTCACGCATGGTGCGCAGGTGCGCGTGCCGCTGGGCGTCGAGCACGTCCTGGGCGTCGCGCCCGGACATGAGCGCGATCACGACCTTCGTGTAGAGCGTGCTCTGCAGGTACGGCTCCGGCTTCTCCGGTGTGCCGAGCCACTTGTCGACGTCGGTGACACCCTCCGCGGTGACCGCGTAGCGCCTGCGGTCCGGGCCGCTGCCCTGTTCGACCCCGCTCTCCTCGATCAGGCCGTGCTTCAGCAGCCGCGAGAGGGTCGCGTAGACCTGCCCGTAGTGCAGCGGCCGGTCGTGACCGAAGCGCTCGTCGTAGGCGCGCTTCAGGTCGTAGCCGTGTCTCGGCCCGCTTTCGAGGAGACCTAACAGAGTGTGTCCGATCGACATGGCAGCGAACTGTACACGCGGTGTATAGCCACGGTCTATACACCCGGCGAATAGCATCCTGAGCAGGCTTTCCTGTCTACAACCGGTGTTCGGCCTACAGTGGTTGCCGTGACCGACGTTGACCTGGTGGTCGACTTCCTGAACACCGTCGACCACGACGCGCACACCGACGTCCTGTCCGATCCGGACGCCTGGCGGCGCTGGCTCGCCGACCGCGGCCTTGCCGACTCGACGGCCGTTCGCGCCGTGCGCTCCGCGCTGCGGGCCGCGGTCGGCGACCCGGTCGGCTCGCCAGCCGGGGCCGCCGCCGCCGTCACCGTCGAACTGGCAGCGGACGGGGTGCCCCGGCTGGTGGCGGCCGACGTGGTCGGTGCGGTGCTCGCCGCCGCGAGCCGGCTGGCCGTGCTCGGGCAGTGGGCGCGGGTGAAGATCTGCCCTGCCGGTGACTGCCGGTGGGCCTTCTTCGACCGGTCGCGCAACCGGTCGCGCACGTGGTGCTCGATGCAGGTGTGCGGGAACCGGGAGAAGGCACGTGCCTGGCGTTCACGTGGCCAGGTCCCTCGGTGATCCGCTTCGCGGGGCCGCTCGGCGTCGGCAATGCCCTGAAAGGCGCGTTCAGGACGCTCAGCGCCCTGAACGGCCCATTCACGGCATCGGCCCTGATGACGGGTTCGTACGCCAAGCCACTTCACATGATCTTCACGGAATCAGTCGTCTAGAGGAACAGGTGGGCGATCGTGTAGATCAGCAGCCCTGCCAGTGCGCCCACGACCGTGCCGTTGATCCGGATGAACTGCAGGTCGCGGCCCACCTGCAGTTCGATCTTGCGGGAGGTCTCCTCGGCGTCCCAGCGCTGCACGGTGTCGGTGATCAGCGTGGTGATCTCGGCCCGGTAGTTGACCACCACGTACGCGGCCGCGCCCTCGACCCAGCTGTCGACCTTGTCGCGCAGCGCGTCGTCGGTGCTCAGCTTGCGGCCCAGTGCGGTCAGGCCCTCGCGTACTCGTTTGCGCAGCTCGCTGGAGGGGTCCTCGGCCGCGTCGAGCAGCAGGCGCTTGGCCGTCGTCCACGCCGAGCCGATCACGTTCTGCACCTCGCGGTGTGCCAGCACCTGCTGCTTCACGGCCTCGGCGCGTTCCATGGTCTCCGGGTCGGTCTGCAGGTCGGCGGCGAACTCGGCGAGGAACTTGTCGACCGCGAGCCGCATCGGGTGGTTCGGGTCGGTCTTGACCAGCCACGCGAACGACAGCACCTCGCCGTACACCTTGTCGGCGACCATCGAGTCGACGAACTTCGGTGACCAGGTCGGGGCCCGGTCCGACACCACGCGCAGCACGGAGGAGTGGTTGTTCTTCACCCACTCGTAGGCGCGGTCGCAGACCAGGTCGACGAGCTTGTGGTGCGAACCGTCCTCGAACACGCCGGCCAGCAGCTTGCCAAGCGGCGGCCCCCACGGCACCGCGACCACGCGCTTGACCACGGCCTGCTCCATGACCTCCTGCACGTCCTCGTCGCGCAGCACGGCGACCGCGCCGCGCACCACGGTCGCCAGTTCGGCGGTCACGCGTTCCGCGTTGTCCGGCTGGGCCACCCACGCGCCCAGCCGCGCCGCGATGCCGACGCGCCGCAGTCGTTCGCGCACGACCTGCTCGGACAGGAAGTTCGCGCCGACGAAGTCGCCGAGGCTGTTACCGATCGCGTCCTTGCGGGTCGGGATGATCGCCGTGTGCGGGATCCTGATCCCCAGCGGGTGCCGGAACAGCGCCGTGACCGCGAACCAGTCGGCCAGCGCGCCGACCATGCCCGCCTCGGCGGCGGCCTTCACGTAGCCGGTCCACGCCGGCTCACCCGGCCACAGTGACATCACCACGAACAGCACGGCCGCGCCGAGCAGGAACGACAGCGCGACGAGCTTCATCCTGCGCAGCGCGCGCCGCTTCTCCTCCTCGTTCGGGATGGGGGCCGCGATGTTCTTGCTCTCGGTCAGTTGCCGCACCTCCCCATTGTCCGTGAGGATGGCTGACCGTGCGTCGTCCTCCTCTCGTATCCCGCCTGACCCCGTTCACGTCGACGATCTTCGCGGAGATGACCGCGCTCGCGACCAGGACCGGGGCGGTGAACCTCGGGCAGGGCTTCCCCGACACGGACGGCCCGGCCCGCATGCTCGAGGAGGCCAGGAACGCGATCTCGGCCGGCGTGAACCAGTACCCGCCCGGCCCCGGCCGCCCGGAGCTGCGGGCCGCGATCGCCGCGCAGCGGGCCGCGTACGGGATCGAGTTCGACCCGGACACCGAGGTCCTGGTGACCGTGGGCGCCACGGAGGCCGTCGCGGCGGCTCTGCTGGCACTGACAGAACCGGGTGACGAGGTCATCCTGTTCGAGCCCTACTACGACTCGTACGCGGCTTCTGTCGCGATGGCGGGAGCGACCCGCAAGGTCGTCTCACTGGTCGACGGCGAGCGGTTCTCCGTCGACCTCGACGCCGTGCGGGCCGCGATCACCCCGGACACGCGAGCGATTCTCGTGAACTCGCCACACAATCCGACCGGCACCGTGTTCACGCGCGCGGAACTGGCCGGGATCGCGGCGCTCTGCGTCGAGTACGACCTGATCGCGATCACCGACGAGGTGTACGAGTCGCTGACCTACGACCTCGGCTCGGGAGGGGTGCCGCACCTGCCGCTGTGCACGTTCCCCGGCATGGCGGAACGCACGGTGACGATCTCGTCGGCCGGGAAGATGTTCAACTGCACCGGCTGGAAGATCGGCTGGGTGTGCGCGCCGAAGGAGCTGGTGTCCGCGGTCCGCGCGGCCAAGCAGTTCCTGACCTTCGTGGGCGGCGCACCGTTCCAGCCCGCCGTCGCCTACGCGCTGAACCACGAGTCCGCGTGGGTGACCGCGCTGCGCGACGACCTCGCCGTGAAGCGGGACCGGCTCTCGGAAGGGCTGGCGGCGGCCGGTTTCGGCGTGCGGCCGAGCGCGGGCACCTACTTCGTGTGCGCGGACGTGCGGCCGCTTGGTTTCGCCGACGGCGCGGAACTGTGCAGGCAGCTGCCGGAACGCATCGGCGTGGCCGCGGTGCCGGTGCAGGTGTTCACCGACACACCCGACGCGTGGAAGCACATCGTCCGCTTCGCCTTCTGCAAGAAGGACGACGTGCTGGACGCCGCGATCGAACGGCTGCACAAGCTGGCCTGACGGGAACGACGACCGCTTCACGAAGCTTGCCCTGAAAGGCGCGTTCAGGGCGCTGGGTGCCCTGAACGCGCCTTTCAGGGCATCGACCACGCCGTCTACGCGTCCGGGCGATGACGCTGCGTTGCCCGGAAATCTCGTCTCTCGCCCGAAATGGGTAGGGCCCGTGGTGGTGGCCACAAAGGATCACCTCATGTGATCAACATTGCCCCATCCGGCCGATACGGTGCGCTTTCCCGGTCTTTCCGGGTGGAACTCGCGCGGCTAGGGTGCACATTGTCGGTGTGGTGCTAGATAGTGTGCACTGTCGGCACGGGCACTCTGCCGGCTGACTCGCGTTGACGGACGGTGGTGGTCGCGGTGGAGCTTGTTCGCCTGCTGCGCCGCGGGCTGCTCGTCGCCGCGATCGCGGCCGCGGGGTGGCTGATCGGTGCCGTGTTCGCCGGTTCGGCAAGTGCGGACACCGGGCCCGGCAGCCGGCCACCGACCCAGCCGCCGACCCAGCAGCAGCCTTCCGGCGACCTGCTCGGCGGTCTGCTCGGCGGCGTCACGAACACGCTCACCGGCCTGACCGACTCGGTCGCCGACTTCACCAGGCCGGTCGTCGACCTCACCAGGCCGGTGGTCGACACGACCACGGACTTGCTGACGCCGGCCACCCAGCCGGTGCGGGAGCCCGACGTCGACGTGCCGGAGCAACTGCCCGGTGCGGGCTTGGCGGGCGACTGGGCGGGCGGCTGGAGCGGCTTGAACGGGACGGACCGCGCCGACGCGGCGCCCGCCCCGGTGCCGGTGCCAGTACCCGCGGCGGCCCCTGTCGCGCCGGTGCCGCGGCAGGCCACCGCCCCGGCGCCGGTTCAGGTCACGCGGGCGGCACCCACGCCGGAGGCCGCGCCCGCCCCGCAGCGGGCGGCGCCCCGCGGCGTCGTCAGGAACGACACCGGCCACCAGGCGGGCACGGGCTCCACGCCGGAGCCCGCGAAGGCGCCAACGGGCCCGGGGACCCCGGGGACGTCGGCGTCCGCCGCCCACGACAACTCGGGTGGTGCCCGCGGTGCGGCAGGCGCCCCTGCCGCGCACGCCACCCCGGCCCACCCGGCCGACGCCGGGTTCACCACTCGCAGCCGCGCGGTGAACGCCGCGGGCCGTGACGTCGGTTTACCGGTCGCCACACCTGACTGAATGGGCACCGGACACCGGACACCTGTGTCTCCAGCCCAGAACGACCTTTGACGTGGCCCATCCGGCCAACCAGCTGGCCCGAACGACTTCTCCGGCGGTCCCCGAACCGCACAAGCTACCCGACCTGCCGACCGCGCCCGGTCAGGTCGGGACCTGGCCCCGGCGCCGCGATGCCCCCGCGGCGCCGGGGCTCCCCCTCTGGCAGCTCGTCCGGCCGGCGCAACGAGGGGCTGTGCCGGCCGGCCCCTGCCGAGCACCAGAGGCGAACAGTGCGCTGGATGGCTTCCGCCCGGCCGATCGGCCGAAGCGGGCTAGGCCATCCAGCGCACTGCTTTCTACCCTGTATACAGTCCTCCGGTCCAGTCATGTGACCGGAATGGACCCGTTCTCCGCCATCGGGGCACGACTTTCAGCCACTGAGGCGGCGGCGGCCGCGAGTCGGCGCACCGCTTCGGTCAGCACGTCGACCGGTTGGGTGTAGGGCACCCGCAGGTAGCGCTCGAGTCCCCCGTGCGGGGTGAAGAACGAGCCGGGGGCGACCCGCACCCCGAAGTTCAGCGCCGTCGCCGCGATCCGGGTGCTGACCGGCGCGGGCAGTCGGCACCACAGGCTCAGTCCGCCGCCCGGCACGTCGAACGTCCAGTCCGGGCAGTGCTCCCGCAGCAGCCCGGCCAGCGCGTCGCGGCGTTCGACCAGCATGCGGCGGCGGTCGAGCAGCGGCTCGCGTGGGTGTTCGAGCAGCTCGCTCAGCACGAGCTGCTCGAACACCGGCGAGCCGAGGTCGAGACCGCGGCGGGCGACGGTGAGCCTGCTGATGATCTCCGCGGGCGCGCGCACCCAGCCGAGCCGCAGCCCGCCCCAGTAGGACTTGCCCGCCGAGCCCGCGGCCAGCACCACGTCACCGAACGCGCCGAACGGCGCGACCGGCTCGTCGGTGAAGTCCAGGTCGACGCTGGTCTCGTCCACGACGACCGGGGTGCGGGCGCGGCGGAACATGGCGCCGAGGGCCCTGCGGCCCGCCTCGTCGAGGCGGGCGCCGGTCGGGTTCTGGAAGTCGACGATCAGGTAGGCGAGCCGGGGCGCGGCCTGGCGGAGGGTGGCCTCGATGCCGTCGAAGTCCCAGCCGCCCACTTCTGTCATGGCGACCGGCACGGGGATGGTGTGCGCGCCGCGGATGGCGTCGATCGCGTTCGGGTAGGTCGGCTGCTCGATCAGGACCCGGTCGCCGGGCCCGGTGAACAGGCGCAGCGCGATGGCGAGCGCGATGTGCGCGCCGTTGGTGACGAGGATCTGCTCCGGCGTGGTGGACAGGCCTCGTGCGGTGTACCGGTCGGCGAGGCGGGCCCGCAGGTCGGGCATGCCCTGTTCGTAGTAGCCGTGCGAGCACAGCTCGGCGGCGAGGCGGGGGACGGCGGCCTCGGTGGCGGCCGCGATCCCGGCGATGGCCGGTGGCACGGCCCGCGCGAGGTCGATGTTCTCCTGGTCCGCCTCCGGTTCGCCGCCGCCGCCGGCAGCGGGGATCGCGGTCCACGACCCGGCACCGCGGCGGCTGACCACGAGCCCGTCGGCCTTCAGCCGTTCCCAGGCGGTGGCGATCATGGTGCGGCTGACGTCGAGCGCCGCGGCCAGCTCGCGCTCCGGCGGGAGGGCGGTGCCAGCGGGGACGCGGCCGTCGAGGATGAGGAGCCGGAGCCCGGCGGCCAGGTCCACGGCGCCGTGCCGCGAGCCGTGGCGGCGCCAGTTGCCGAGCAGGTGTGCCAGACGTCTCGCGTTCACCAGGCCAATTTATGGTGATTGGTTATTGATGACAAGCCAATGCGTTGTCGAGCATGGCCACATGTCGACGATGGATCTTTTGCCGGTGCCGGTCACCACCTCGCCGGTGCGGCGCCTGCCCCAACTGCTCGGCGGGCTGGTCCTGTACGGCGCGAGCATGGGCCTGATGATCAGGTCCGGACTGGGCCTGGACCCGTGGGACGTGCTGCACGAGGCGCTCGCCGAGCGGACGGGTCTCACGTTCGGCACGGTCACCGCGATCGTCGGCGCGCTGGTGCTGCTGTGCTGGATCCCGCTGCGGCAGCGCCCCGGGGTCGGGACGGTGGCGAACATCCTGGTGATCGCGGCGGCGGTGGACCTCACGCTCGCCGTGCTCACGCCCCCGTCGGCACTGGCGCCGAGGATCGTGCTGATGGTGGCCGGGGTGGTGCTGAACGGCCTCGCGTCGGCGGCCTACATCGGTGTCCGCCTCGGCCCTGGACCACGCGACGGGCTGATGACCGGCCTGAACGCGCGGGCGGGCTGGTCGATCCGGATCGTGCGCACCGCGATCGAGCTGACCGTGCTCACGGCGGGCTGGCTCCTCGGCGGCACGGCCGGTGTGGGCACGGTGCTGTACGCGCTGGCGATCGGCCCGCTCGTGCAGGCGTTCCTGCCGTACGTGACATGGCGCGGGCGGGCGTGAGCAGACCGCCTACGTGAAGTTCACGACCACCAGCGCCTGGTCGTCGTGTGGTTTGGCGCGGGGCCAGCGGGTGCCGCGGGGGTCGTCGAGCTCCGCGGCGCGGACCCGGTCCAGCACGGCCTCCGGGCCCTGCGCCGCGGCCAGGTCCCGAACCGCCGTCCAGTCCGGGAACACCTGGTAGGTCTCGACGCCGCACGAGACGCCGTCGCTGGCCATCAGGACCGTGGTCACCGCCGCCCGTGGCCAGGTCGCGCGTTGCGCGTAGTGGGCCGCGTCCGGATCGGCCTCCGCGACCCAGAAGCCGTCCTCGGTGTTGCGTCTGCGGCTCATGGAGGTGGCGGCGGCGCGCAGTGCGACCAGGTGGTCGTCGCCGTAGCCCGCGCCGGCGGCGAGCCGGTCGCGGTAGCCCGCGCCTCTCGGCATCGACGCGAGCCTGCCGTCGATCAGCGGGGCCGGGCCGTCCGCGGTGAACGCGACGATGGGGCTGTCGGCCAGGACCAGGCCCTCGACGACGCGGTCGTTCCAGCGCAGCACCGCCACCGTGCTCGACGGGGACTCGCCGGGTATCAGACCGTTGTCCCTGGCCAGGGCCTTGATCGCGGCGGCGAGCAGGTCGGCGAGGTCGGCGTCGGGATAGCCGACGAGCCTGCCGGACAGCTCACCGGCCAGTCGCGTCGCGTACCAGCCGCCGGTGGGCAGGTCGGGGTCGAGGGTGGTCGCGCCGTCGAGCAGCACCACCGCGTTCGGCAGCACGGCGACCACGTCCTCGCTGGGGCGGACCGCGCCGTCGAGCCCGACGCCGGGCCGTTCCGCCACCTCGATGCGGGGCATCATGATCAACATGATAGATGTCAACGAGAGTTGACACCTGCCGAAATGTCAACCTACGTTGACGTCATGACCGAAGCGACACACCTCGCCGCCGCCGCGGGCGACCGGGACCCCCGGGTCGGCCTCCGGGCGGTCGCGGCACTGCGCAAGCTCCTCGAACGACTGGAGGCGGTGCAGGTCCGCAACGCGCGGACGAAGGGATGGTCGTGGCAGGAGATCGCCGCCGAGCTGGGCGTTTCCCGCCAGGCGGTGCACAAGAAGCACGGGAGGGCCTGACATGTTCAACCGGTTCACCGACGTCGCGCGGCGGGTCGTGCGCGACGCGGCGGAGCGGGTGACCGCTCCCGCACGCGAGCGGTGCCCCGAAAGGCGCTTTCAGGGCGTTGAGCGTCCCGAACGCGCCTTTCAGGGCACCGGCCCGAGCCGCTAGCGGCGGCCGAGGCCGTTCCACTCGAAACCGGCGCGGCGCAGCACGTCCGGGTCGAGCAGGTTGCGGGTGTCGACGACCACGGGGCGGTTGACGACGGCGGCGAGCTTGGCCCAGTCGAGGCCGCGGAACTCGGGCCACTCGGTGAGCACGATCAGCGCGTCGACGCCCTCCGCGGCGCGGTACGGGTCGTCGACGACGGTGATGCCGTCCAGGTCGGAGCGAGGGTCGCCGGAGCGCAGCGCCGGGTCGTATGCGGTGAGCTTCGCGCCTGCCTGGCGCAGCAGCGCGGACACGGCGAGCGCGGGGCTGTCACGCAGGTCGTCGGTGCCCGCCTTGAACGTGAGACCGAGCACACCGAGCCGCACCTTCGACAGCGAGCCGCCGCGCTTGCCGGTCACGGCGATGCGGACCTTCTCGACCATGCGCTGGCGCTGGCGGTTGTTGGTGTCGATGGTGGCGCGGATGAGCCGGAACTCGAAGTCGGCGGCGTCGGCGAGCTGCAGCATCGCCGAGGTGTCCTTCGGCAGGCACGAGCCGCCCCAGCCGGGGCCGGGGTTCAGGAACGCCTGGCCGATGCGCTTGTCGTAGCCCATGCCCTCGGTGACGTCGGAGATGTCCGCGCCGAGCCGGTCGCACAGCTCGGCGACGGCGTTCACGTAGGACAGCTTCATCGCGAGGTAGCAGTTCGCCGCGTACTTCACCAGCTCGGCGGACGCGGCGTCGGTCAGCACGGTCGGGGCGCCCAGGCGCGCGTACAGCGCCGCGACCTTCTCCGCCGCGTCCTGCTTGTCGCAGCCGACGACGATGCGGTCGGGGTGCAGGAAGTCGTGGACGGCGGAGCCCTCGCGCAGGAACTCGGGGTTGGACACGACGGCGATGTCGTCGCGTTCGAGCAGCTCGGCGGTGCGTTCCGCGGTGCCGACGGGCACGGTCGACTTGTTGACCACGACCGCCCCGGGCGGCAGCAGCGGCGCGACCTCCTCCAGCACCGACTCGACGACGGACAGGTCGGCGACGCCGCCCACCCCCATCGGTGTCGGCACGCACAGGAACACGACCTCGCTGCCGTCGACCGCGGCGGCCGCACCGAGCACGAACGAAAGGCGCCCGGCCGCGAGGCCCTCGGCGACCAGGTCGGCGAGGCCCGGTTCGAGGATGTCGACCTCGCCGTTCGTGAGCCGCTTGATCTTCTCCGCGTCGACGTCGGCGCACACCACGTGGTGTCCGAGCGACGCGAGACACGCGCCGGTCGTCAGCCCGACATACCCGGTTCCCACCACCGCAATCCGTCGTACGAACACGGGCCGGACTCCCCTCCTGATCCCTGACACGTCGAGAAGAACGCTACATGCGTCGTAACGGGAGCCCCCCGACGGCCGACTCACTGTCTGAACCGGTGCGGATGTCGGGGCCCCCGCACGTGTGCAGATTCCCCAACGGAGGAACGCGTGGTGACCTCACGCCTCTTTTGTGCTGCCTCCAGACGGACGGACGGCCGATGAGGATCAGTGTTTTCGGACTCGGCTACGTCGGCTGCGTGTCCGCCGCGTGCCTCGCCTCCCAGGGCAACGACGTCGTCGGCGTCGACGTCAACCCCACGAAGGTCGACCTCGTCATGGGCGGGCACGCGCCCGTGGTGGAGGAGCGGATCGGCGAGCTGACCGCGGAGGTGGTGGCGACCGGCCTGCTCCGCGCGACCACCGACGTCGCCGACGCGGTCGCGAACAGTGACGTGTCGCTCGTCTGCGTCGGCACGCCCTCGGCGCCGAACGGCAGCCTGTCCACCGTCTACCTTGAGCGGGTCGCCGAGCAGATCGGTGAGGCGATCGCCGGCCGCGACACCCGCCACACCGTGGTGTTCCGCAGCACGATGCTGCCCGGCACCTGCCTGAACCTGCTGGTGCCGATCCTGGAGAAGGCGTCCGGCAGGACCGCGGGCGTGGACTTCGGCGTCGCGGTCAACCCGGAGTTCCTGCGGGAGGGCTCCAGCGTCCGCGACTTCTTCGACCCGCCGAAGACGGTGATCGGCGAGCTGGACGCCGCGAGCGGGGACGTGGTCGCCGCCCTGTACGACGGGCTGCCCGGTGAGGTGTTCCGGGTGCCGATCCCGGTCGCGGAGATCACCAAGTACGCGGACAACTCCTTCCACGCGCTCAAGATCGGCTTCGCGAACGAGCTCGGCGCGATCTGCGGGGCGCTCGGCCTGGACTCGCACGCGGTGATGGACGTGTTCGTCGCCGACCGCAAGCTCAACATCAGCCCCGCCTACCTGCGGCCGGGGTTCGCGTTCGGCGGGTCGTGCCTGCCAAAGGACCTGCGCGGCCTGGTGCACGCCGCGCACCGCGCCGACGTGTCCGTGCCGATCCTCTCGCACGTGCTCGCCTCCAACGAGGAGCACCTGAAGCGCTCGTTCGACCTGGTCGCCCGCACCGGCAAGCGCAGGATCGGCCTGTTCGGCCTCTCGTTCAAGCCGGGCACCGACGACCTGCGGGAGAGCCCGATGGTGGAGCTGGCGGAGCGCCTGCTCGGCAAGGGCTACGACCTGAAGATCTACGACGCGAACGTGAGCATGTCCCGCCTGCTCGGCGCGAACCGCGAGTACATCGAGCAGCGCCTTCCGCACCTCGGCCAGCTGCTGGCCACCGACGTCGACGAGGTGCTCGCCCACGCGGACGTGTGCCTGGTCGCGACGAACGACCCTCGGGTGCTGGCCGCGCTGCCGCCCGGCAGCGACCGGACGGTCATCGACCTGGTCCGCCTGCCGGACACGGAAGCACGCCGGAACGACAAGGGGTATGTCGGCCTTGCCTGGTAAAGCTCTGATCCTCGTAGAGAACCTTTCCGTGCCCTTCGACCGCCGGGTCTGGCAGGAGTCCCAGACGCTGCGGGACGCGGGCTGGGACGTGCACGTCATCTGTCCACAGGGGACGAAACGGGACCGGGAGCCCTACGTCGAGCTGGACGGGGTGAAGATCCACCGCTACCCGCTGACGGCGGCGACCGGCGGCCCGCGCGGCTACGTCAGGGAGTACGGCGCGGCGCTGTGGCACACCATGCGGCTGGCCAGGAAGATCGGCAAGGCCGGAAAGATCGACGTCGTCCACGCCTGCAACCCGCCGGACCTGCTGTACCTGGTCGCGAAGGTGTTGAAGCGCACGGGCACGCGGTTCGTGTTCGACCAGCACGACCTGTGCCCGGAGCTGTACCTGTCGCGGTTCGCCGGGCGGGGGCAGGACTTCCTCTACCGCGCGGTGTGCCGCCTGGAGCGGGCCACCTACCGCGCGGCGGACGTGGTGATCTCGACCAACGAGAGCTACCGCGACGCGGCGATCACCCGCGGGAACATCCCGCCGGACCGGGTGTTCGTGGTCCGCAGCGCACCGGTGATCGAGCGGTTCAGGCAGGTCGACCCGGAGCCGGAGCTGAAGAAGGGCAAGCCGCACCTGCTGTGCTACCTGGGTGTGATGGGCCCGCAGGACGGCGTGGACTACGCGCTGCGCTCACTTGAGCTGCTGCGCAGGGAACGCGACGACTGGCACGCCGTGTTCGTCGGCGCGGGCGACACGTTCGACGACATGGTGGCGCTCGCGAGGACGCTGAAGCTCGACGACGTCGTCGAGTTCACCGGCCGGATCCCGGACGAGGACCTGGTGCGGTACCTGTCGACCGCGGACGTGTGCCTGTCACCGGACCCGCACAACCCGCTGAACGACGTGTCGACGATGAACAAGGTCATGGAGTACATGGCCATGTCCCGGCCGATCGTGTCGTTCGAGCTGACCGAGGCGCGGGTGTCGGCGGGCGACGCCGCCGTATACGCGCCGGCCAACGACGAGCAGGAGTTCGCGCGGCTCACCGCCCGCCTCCTCGACGACCCCGAGGAGCGCGCCCGCATGGGCAAGCTCGGCAAGGAACGCGTCGAGGGCCCGCTCGCGTGGAGCAACTCGCAGAAGGCACTGCTCGCCGCGTACGACGCTGCGATCTCCGCAACATCTTGACCAAGAGTAACCGTCGGGGTGTAACCAAAGCCGACCCGGCCGCGACGGGACTCGTGCGGCGTCCTGCCCCGCTCAGGTGCCGATATACCTCGGAAGGGGGCCCGACGCGATGCGACACGACGTCTCCGACGCCGCCGACACGGCACGGCTCGCCATCATCTGGCAGGTACTCCGCCAGAGGTGGCGATTACTCACCGTGATCACACTGTTGGGTGCGCTGGTCGGTGCCGGTGCCTCGCTGGTGCTCTCACCGGGCTACGAGACGTCCGCGAACGTGCTGCTGCAGGGCCCCAGGGACCCCGACGAGCTGATGACCGAGGCGCAGGTGGCGCACAGTTCGGTGGTGCTGGACCGGACGGCCGCCGCGCTGGACTGGGGGCGGTCCGGCACGGACCTCGCCGACGACGTGGCCGCGGCGGTCGCCGAGGGCAACATCATCGAGATCACCGCGGTGGCCGACAGCCCGGAACGCGCGCAGCAGCTCGCCGACCGGGCCGCGCAGGAGTACGTGACGTTCTCCACACAGCTGATGGCGAACTCGGCGGACACGTCGGCTCAGGTGTCGCAGGAGCAGCAGCAGTCGCTGCGCCAGCAGATCATCGAGACCAACCAGAAGATCTCCGACCTGCACAACGCCGCCGGTCAGGGCCAGACGATCGACAGTGTCGGGGTGCGCACGGGGCTGGAGTCGCTGCGGACCGCGCTGTCGCAGGCGGTGGCCAAGCTCGACGAGCTGGACACCGTGTCGAGCGCGTCGAAGATCGTCGTGATGGGCCCGGCGGAGCGTCCGCCCGGCCCTGCCGCGCCCTCGATGACGCACCTGGCCGCCGGTGGCGCGGTGGTGTTCCTGGTGCTCGGGGTGTTCGCCCACCTGTTCGCGGTCCGCGCGGACCGGCGGCTGCGGGACGAACAGCAGATCACGGCCGCGCTGGGCACGACCGCCGTCGGCGGCGTCGACGTGCCCGACGCGGCAGCCGCGACCGAGGTGCCCGCGCCAAGGTCGGTGCGGGACCGGCTGGTCGCGCTGGTCGTCCCGGAACGGCAGTGGTACACCCCGGAGCTGCCCTCGGCCCCGGACGAGGCCGCGCTCGACATCCGCTACCGCCGCGCGCTGACGCGGCTGCGTGAGCACCTGCCGCCGGGCCCCGGCCGGGTGCTGGTCGTGGTCGCGAAGGACGACCCGGCCGCGCGCCGGGCCGCGGACCGGCTCGGCGACGTCGCCGCCGCCGGGTTCCGGCTGTCGTTGCGGGTGACCGAGGTGGACGCGGACCGGCCGACGGTGCCGGACGACGCGGTGCCCGGCGTGCTGGTGGTCGTCACCGCGGGCACCCGCACCGGCTGGCAGCTGGTGCGCATCGCCGAGGCCTGCGCCGACGCGGGACACGGCGTGCTCGGCGCGCTGGTCACCCACCGGGCCCGCCCGTTCGAGCGGGCCCCCGACCAGCCGGCCGAGCCGGCTCTGGCAGGTGCACCGTGACCACGAACCCGGACAGCACACCCCAGGCACCCCAGCACCTGCTGGACTTCGCGCGGCTGTGGACGGCGATCCGCCGCGGGCGGCGGCTGTGGATCGGCTTCGCGCTGGTCGGGTTCCTCGCGGGCGGGCTGCTCGCGGTGCTGCTGCCGCCGACGCCGAGCGCGGTCACCAGGATCCTGGTGACCCACGAGCAGGACGGCCCGTCCGACGGTGGCAGCCTGATCCGCACCGACGTGGCGCTGATGAGCACGACCCGGATCGCGGCGGACGCGCTGGAGCGGCTGAAGGTGACCGAGCGGCCGGAGGAGTTCCTGAAGACGATCACGGTCACCGGTCTCACCAACAACGTGCTCGAGGTGACGGTCGAGGCGCCGACCGGCGCGGAGGCGGCCCGGCGGGCGAAGGCCCTGGCTGAGGCGTTCATCGCCGACCACGTCGGCCGCATCCAGTCGGCCGCGGCGGCGGAGGCGAAGGCGCTGACCGACCAGCGCGGGCAGGTGCAGGCCGAGCTGGACGAGGTCAACGGGCAGATCTCGGGTGCGGAGGCGGCGGCCGCCGCGTCGCAGGACAACGAGAACGGCGAGAACGGCGAGGAAGCCGCGCCGCCCCCGGCGAACGCCGCGACGCTGGACACGCTGTACGCGCGGCGTGCCGAGCTGACCGACCAGATCAGCCAGCTCACGCAGCAGGCGCAGGAGGCCGGGCTCGGCGCGCCACGGGTGGTGGCGGGCACGCAGGTCGTGGACGCGCCGCGCCCGGTGCGGACGTCGCTGAAGCTCACCGGCGCGACGAACGCGGGCATCGGGCTGGTGTTCGGCCTGGTCCTGGGGGTCGCGCTGGCCGCGGTGACCGGCGTGGTGCGGGACAAGCCGGTGCTGCGCCGAGACATCGCGGAGCACCTCGGCGCGTCGGTGATCGCGCAGCTGCCCGGCGGCAGGCGCGGACCGCTGCGGAACAGGAAGGCCGGACAGGAACACGCCAGGGTCGCCGAGACGCTGCTCCGGCTGGTGCGGGACGGCGCGGGCCCGGTGTCGGCGCTGGAGCTGGGCGCGCCGAAGGTGGCGGCCTCGCTGGCCGCCGCTGTCGACGCCGAGCTGGCCGACGGCGAGGCGGGGCTGCGCACCGGGTCGGTCGCCCCCGGCGCGTCGTGGACCGGCCTGCCGCACCTCGGTGCCGAGACGTTGCTGGTGGTGCGGGCCGGGTACGCGAGCACGGCGTGGCTGCACACGGTCGCGAGGCAGCTCGCGGACCTGGGCATCCCGGTCGTGGGCATCGTGCTCGTCGACCCGGACCCGCGCGACCGGACCGACGGCACCCTGTGGGACGGCCTGCACACCGCGCTGCGCGGGCGGGCGAAACACGCGGCGAGGACCACCAACGGCACGAACGGGTCGAACGGGTCGAACGGCGCGGACCTGCCGACGAAACGGCTGGCCCCGGCCACGGCTTCCGGGACCTCCGGGACCTCCGTGCACGACCTGCCGACGAAGAAGTTCGCGCCGGTACGCAGGACACCGGGCTGAGGGGGCATACCTATGTGTGGCATCGCGGGCAGTTACCGGTGGCCCGACGGCGGTCCGCTGACCGACCGGCTGACGAAGATGCTGGCGCACCGCGGCCCGGACGGTTCCGGGCGCTGGTCCGGCCGCGCCGGTGACGGCGAGGTCCACCTCGGGCACCGGCGGCTGTCGATCATCGACCTGACCGAGACGGGCGCGCAGCCGATGGCGGCCGAGGGCCTCGTCCTGACCTACAACGGCGAGCTGTACAACGCGCCCGCGCTGCGCCGTGAGCTGGAGTCGGCAGGCGACCGGTTCCGCGGCACGTCGGACACCGAGGTGCTGCTGCGGGCGTGGCGGCGCTGGGGTGTGGACTGCCTGCCCCGGCTGCGCGGGATGTTCGCGTTCGCCGTGTTCGACGAGCGGACCGGGGAGCTGACGCTGGTCCGCGACCAGCTGGGCATCAAGCCGCTGTTCTACGTGCGGCGCGGTGGCGGGCTGGTGTTCGCGTCGGAGCTGAAGGCCCTCGCGACCGAGCTCGGCGACCTGACGGTGGACGACACGGCGCTCGTGGCGTCGCTGCTGTACTACTGGGTGCCGGACAGCCGCTGCGCGTACCGGGAGGCGGAGAAGCTGCCGCCGGGCACCTGGCTGCGGGTCAAACCCGGTGGTGGCACCGAAAGCGGCACGTACTGGTCGCTGCGCGAGGTCGCCGACGAGGCCCAGCACACCGCCGGTGTGGACCTGGCGGCGGTGGTCGAGGAGTCGACGAAGGCGCACCTGCTCTCGGACGTGCCGGTCGCGACGTTCCTGTCCGGCGGTTTGGACTCCAGCTACCTGACCGCGCTCGCCGCCCGCCACCAGCCGGGGATCTCCGCGTACACCATCGGTTTCCGCGCGGCGGACGCGAAGTTCGAGGCGATGCCCGACGACCTGCGGTACGCGCGGGTCGTCGCGGAGCGCTTCGGCGTGGACCTGCACGAGATCGAGATCGCGCCTCGGGTGCTCGACCTGCTGCCGAAGATGACCTACCACCTCGACGAGCCGATCGGCGACCCGGCGGCCATCAACACCTACCTCATCTGCACCGCGGCCCGCGAGGCCGGGGTGAAGGTGATGCTGTCCGGCATGGGTGCCGACGAGCTGTTCGCCGGCTACCGCAAGCACCTGGCGAACAAGCTGGCGCTGGGCTACCAGCGGGTCCCCGGCGCGGTGCGGCGGCCGGTGCGCTCCATCGTGGACAGACTGCCGGTGGCCTCGGCGCGCCGCGGCTACCGGTCGGTGCGGTTCGCGAAGCGGTTCCTGTCGTTCGCGGACCTGCCGGAGGAGACCGCGTTCCGCCGCAGCTACACCATGTACGACCGCGCGGAGCTGGCGGCGCTGGTGAGCCCGGACCTGTCCGGCGCGGTCGACGACGTCCTGACCGAGCACGCGGACACCTACCACGACAACACGCTGACCGACTTCGTGAACCGCATGTGCCTCGCCGACTCGCGGCTGTTCTTGCCCGGCCTGAACCTCGCGTACACGGACCGGTCGAGCATGGCCGCGTCGACCGAGGTGCGGGTGCCGTTCGTGGACGTCGAGGTGGTGAAGGCCGCGTTCGCGATCCCCGGCAACCGCAAGATCGTGCGCAGGCAGGGGAAGGTGGCGCTGAAGAAGGCCGCCGAACACCTCCTGCCGAACGAGATCGTGTACCGGCCCAAGGGGTTGTTCTCCGCGCCGCTGCGCGCGTGGATGAGCCGCGACCTCGCCCCGCTGGTCCGCGAGGTCATCGAGGACGGCCTGCTGGTGCGCAACGGTTTCCTCCGCCGCGACGCCCTGCGGCGGCTGGCCGAGGAGGACGCCTCCGGTCAGCAGGACAGGTCCAAGCACCTCTGGCACGTGCTGACGCTCGAACACTGGTACCGCGCCGCTTTGTCGGCTGAGTAAAGGAAACGTCTTGAAGCAGGTTGTGCAGAACTACAGGAGTGGCGAGCTGGCGCTGCTCGACGTGCCGGAGCCGGCGTGCAAGCCGGGCGGGGTGCTGGTGTCGACCCGGTACTCGCTGATCTCCACCGGCACCGAGCTGATGAAGGTCAGCGAGGCGAGCAAGTCGTTGCTCGGCAAGGCGAAGGCGCGGCCCGACCAGGTCGCGAAGGTGATGCAGAGCGTCGCCACCAACGGTCTCGCCGCCACCTACCGCAAGGTGACCAGCAAGCTCGACTCCTACACCCCGCTCGGCTACTCGCTGTGCGGCGTGGTGACGGCCGTCGGCGACGGGATCACCGACGTGTCGGTCGGTTCGCTGGTCGCGTGCGCCGGGAACGAGCACGCGCTGCACGCCGAGCTGAACTGGGTGCCGAAGAACCTGTATGCGCCGGTGCCCTCGGCGTTGTCGCCCCGGCACGCCGCGTTCGGCACGGTCGGGTCGATCGCGATGCAGGGCGTGCGGCGGGGTGAGCCGCAGCTCGGTGACGTCGCGCTGGTGATCGGGCTCGGGCTGATCGGGCAGCTGGTGGTGCAGCTGCTGGTCGCGTCGGGTGTGACGGTCGTGGGCGTCGACCCGGACCCGGCGCGGTGCGCGCTGGCGGAGTCGGCCGGGGCGGCGCTGTGCGCGGCCCCCGGGTCGGACACGGTCGAGATGGCGGTCGCGACGCTGACCGGCGGGCACGGCGTGGACCAGGTGTACCTGGCCGCCGGTGGCTCGACGAACCAGCCGGTGGAGCTGGCCGCGCAGCTGGCGCGCGACCGCGGCACGGTGGTCGACATCGGCAAGTGCAGCCTGAACCTGCCGTGGAACGCGTACTACGAGAAGGAGCTCGACGTCCGGTTCTCCCGGTCGTACGGGCCGGGTCGGTACGATCCGTCGTACGAGCTGGAGGGGCGGGACTACCCGATCGGGTACGTCCGCTGGACCGAGCGCCGCAACCTGGAGTGCTTCCTCGACCTCGCGGCCCGCGCCAAGATCGACATGTCGCCGCTGGTCACGCACGTGGCCCTGTTCGAAGACGCGGTGGAGACCTACCGTTCGCTCAACGACGGCGAGCTGAAGGCAGTGGCCGTCCTGTTCGAGTACCCGCGGGCGGAGACCCCGGAACTGTCGGTGCCCGCTGATAGCGTGGAAATCGGGGGGCCCCCTGCCGAGCCGATGGGACTCTCGCACGACGAGGGTGCCGCACCGGGCTTGACAGAACGGACCGGGACCGAGCCGGACAAGACCGAGCCGAACGGGACAGCGCAGAACAGCGCCGAGCAGAACGGGACACCGCGGAACGGCGCCGAGCGGAACGGGCACCGGGCGGTCGCCGTCCGGAAGAGCACGGTCCGGGTCGGGTTCATCGGGGCCGGGAACTACGCCTCGTCGATGCTGCTGCCCCACCTCGCCGAGAACGAGCGCGTCGACCTGCACCGCGTGGTCACCACCGCCGCCCTCTCCGGGGCCAACGCCAAGCGCAAGTTCGGGTTCCGGCACGCCTCCACCGAGCTGGACGACCTGCTCGGCGACGACACCGTCGACGCCGTCTTCGTGGTCACGCGGCACAGTTCGCACGCGAGCCTGACCAACCGCGCGCTGCGCGCGGGCAAGGCCGTGTTCGTCGAGAAGCCGCTCGCACTGTCCGAGGCGGAGCTGGACAGCGTGCGCGCCACCATCGAGGAGACCGGGAACGACCGGCTCCAGGTCGGGTTCAACCGGCGGTTCGCGCCGCTGCTCAACGAGACGCGCCGCCAGTTCGGGCGGCGGGTCGGGCCGGCGTCGGTCCGGTACCTCGTCAACGCGGGCGGGCTCGACGGCGGCAGCTGGTACACCCACGACGCCGAGGGCAGCCGGTTCGCCGGTGAGGGCGGGCACTTCATCGACACCGTGTCGTGGCTGCTGGCCGACGACCCGGTCACCGTCTACGCCACCGCCACCCCCGGCCACACCGACCTGCAGGTGGTGCTGACCTACCCGGACGGCTCGACCGCCGCGGTCACCTACACCACCACCGGGTCGGCGCAGTTCCAGAAGGAGACCATCGACTTCACCGCCGACGGCAAGGTGCTGCGCTTCGACGACTTCACCCGCGCGGCCGTGTACGCGCGCAGGAAGTGGGTCAGCTCCCGGCTCCCCAAGGCGCGGGACAAGGGGCAGGCAGCGGAGCTGCGCGAGTTCGTCGACGCCGTCGCGGAAGGCCGGCCCATGCCGGTGCCGTTCGGCTCGCTCGCCGCCACCACCAGCGCCACCCTCGCCGTCGAGACCAGCCTCGCCACCGGCGGGCCCGTGCACCTCCGCGAGCTGACACCATGAGACCGACCTGGTACCTGCGCCGTCTGTCCCGCATGGGGCCCCGTGAAGTGGCCGCCAGGGCCGTGGTCGCCGCGCGGGTGCACCGGTGGCGGCGGTTCCTCGACGACGCCGGCTCGATGAACGCGGTGTGGCTGCCCGGCCGCCGGTTCATCCCCGTCCTGCCCGACCAGGCACTCGCCTCGGTCACCCCGGCCGCCAGGGCGCGGCTGGTCGCCACCGCCGACGAGCTGATGGCCGGGCGCGCCACCTACTTCGGGTTCACCAGGAACGACATGGTCGCACCCGACTGGTCGTGGGACCCCAGGACCGGCAGGCGGGCGCCGACCGACCGGTACGCGTTCGACATCCCCTACCGCGACGAGCAGGCCGTCGGCGACATCAAGCAGCTGTGGGAGCCATCGCGCCACCAGCACCTCACGGTGCTGGCCGCCGCCTACGCCCTCACCGGCGAGGAGCGGTACGCGGAGCGGGTCGCCGAGCACCTGCGTTCGTGGTGGGCCGACAACCCGCCGCTGCGCGGGGTGCACTGGGTGAGCGGCATCGAGCTGGGCATCCGGCTGATCTCGTGGGTGTGGGTGCGCAGGCTGCTCGACCGCTGGTCCGGTGCCGCCGAACTGTTCGAGGACAACCCCGCCGCGCTGCACCAGATCTGGCACCACCAGCGGTGGCTCGCCGCGCTCGGCAGCCACGGCTCGTCGGCGAACAACCACGTCGTCGCCGAGACCGCCGGGCAGCTCGTCGCCGCGTGCGCGTTCGACTGGTTCCCCGAGTCGCCGTCGTGGCGGTCGGCCGCGCTGCGGCAGTTCGACGAGCACCTGCACCGCAACACGTTCGCGTCCGGGCTCAACCGGGAGCTGGCCACCGAGTACCACGGGCTCGTGCTGGAGCTGGGGCTCGCGGCGGCCGCCGAGGCGGACGCGGCCGGGGTGCGGGTGCCGGACACGACGTGGCTGGTGCTGATGCGCATGTGCGACACGCTCGCCGCGATCGTCGACGTCAGGCTCAACCCGCCCCGCCAGGGTGACGCCGACGACGGGCACGGCCTCGTCGTCGACGGTGCCGGCGGGCACCGCTGGGCGAGCCTCCTGCACACCGGTGACCAGTTGTTCGGCAGGCAGGGCTGGTGGCCGGTGGTGCCCGTCGACGACGTCCGCACCCCGCTCGTCACGGCGCTGTCCAACGGCGCCCGCAACGACGCGGTCCGGCCGGGCACCCGGCCCGACCACCTCGCCGACGCCGGCATGACGATCCTGCGCACCGGCGAGGACGACCGCGGCGAGGTCTGGTGCCGCTGCGACGGTGGCCCGCACGGGTTCCTGTCGATCGCGGCGCACGCGCACGCCGACGCGCTGGCGGTCGAGGTGCGCCACGACGGCGTCGACATCCTCGCCGACCCCGGCACCTACTGCTACCACGGGCAACCGGAGTGGCGCGCCTACTTCCGGTCCACCATCGGGCACAACACGCTCGAACTCGGCGGCCGGGACCAGTCGCAGTCCGGGGGCCCGTTCATGTGGACCCGCCACGCCAAGGGTGACGTGCTCGCCGCCGACCCCGGCAAGGGCGGCGTGGCGACGTGGACCGCCGAGCACGACGGCTACACCCGGGGCCGGGAACCGGCCGTGCACCGCAGGACCGTGCGGCTCGACCGGCGGGACCTGCGGCTCGAGATCCACGACGAGGTGCGGTCGGCCACCGCGCACGCCTGCCGCATGGCCTACCACCTCGGCCCCCGGGTGTCGGCGGTGCTGGACGAGAGCACGGCGCTGCTGTCCTGGGACGAGCGGACCGCGGTGCTCGAACTGCCGGAGGACCTGGTGTGGACCGTGCACCGGGGTGCGGAGGAGCCGCCGCTGGGCTGGTACTCCGCCGACTTCGGCCGCCGCGAACCCGCCACCACGCTCGTCGGCACGGGCCGGGCGGGCGGCGGCACGTCCGCTCCGTTCGTCACCGTGCTCCGCTTCCCCTGCTGACCGTCGGAGGTTCCCCTGTGCGCACCACTCGGTCGACCCGTTGGGCGCTGGTGTGCGCACTGGCCGCCACGCTGACGTCCTGCACCAGCAGCGCGGCACCGGCCCCTGGCCCGACGTCGGCGCCGGACAGGCTCGCCGCCGTGTGCGGGCACACGAAACCCGGTCCCGCCTCGGCACCCGACGGGGCGATCACCGTGGACCCCGGGGTCGACGCCGACCTGTCCGCCAAGACCGAGGCGAACCCGCCGGGCACCACGTTCTGGCTCGCGCGCGGCGTTCACACGCTCGGCGACGGGGAGTTCGGTTCGGTCGAACCGAAGGACGGCAACACCTACCTCGGCGCGCCCGGCGCGGTCCTGGACGGCAGGGGCGTCAACAAGTACGCGTTCGTGTTCCACGCGACCGACGTGACGATCCGCGGGCTCACGATCCGCCGGTTCGCCGCGCCGCCCAACGAGGGCGTGGTGAACCACGACTCCGGCGACGGCTGGGTCATCGAGGACAACACGGTCGAGGACAACGACGGCGCGGCGCTCATGGCCGGTGCCCGCCAGGTGGTGCGCGGGAACTGCCTGCGGAACAACGGGCAGTACGCCATCAACGCCTACAAGGACGGCGAGCTGACCGACCTCGTGATCGAGGGCAACGAGATCACCGGCAACAACACCGACGACTGGGAAGCCAGGATCCCGGGTTGCGGCTGCACCGGCGGTGTCAAGTTCTGGGCGGTCGACGGCGCCGACATCCGGGGCAACTGGGTGCACGACAACCGGGGCGCCGGGCTGTGGGCGGACACGAACAACAACGACTTCCTCATCGAGGGCAACGTCATCGAGGGCAACGACGGCCCAGCGATCTTCTACGAGATCAGCTACAACGCGGTGATCCGGGACAACACGCTGCGGCGCAACAACATCGTCGAGGGCCGCGAGTTCGCCGACGGCGGCGACAACTTCCCGTCCGCCGCGATCTACCTGTCCGAGGCCGGTGGCGACCCCCGGGTCCCGGCCCGCACCGACAAGATCGACATCTACGACAACGTGCTGACCGACAACTGGTCGGGCGTCACCCTCTGGGAGAACGCCGACCGGTTCTGCAACAGCGCGGCGAACACGTCCGGTGGCTGCACGCGGCTGGTTTCGGACATGGCGAAGTGCGCGCCGCCGACGATCACCAAGGACCCGCTGTACGACGACTGCCGCTGGAAGACCCAGCGGGTGGACATCCACGACAACCAGTTCTCCGTGGACCCCCGCAAGGTCGGCTGCAAGACGTTGTGCGCGCGGATGGCGGTCATCTCCAACTACGGCACCTTCCCGGACTGGTCGCCCTACCAGGCCGACGTCGTGCAGCAGGCGATCACGTTCGCCCAGGACAACACCTGGCACGACAACCACTACACCGGCCCGTGGACCTTCATGGCGAAGGACACCGGCCAGGTGATCAACCCGGCGCAGTGGCAGTCCGCGCCCTACTCACAGGACGAGAACAGCACGTTCGTGCAGGCGGGCGGCTGAGGGAGAGACATGAGCGAGACCATGGACGAAGTGGCGGTGCGGACGTTCTGGAACGCGCACCCGTGCGGTGACCACATCGTCGGCGGGCTGCGGCACGAGTTCGCCGACGACTACGAGCGGTTCTTCGGCGCCTACGACCGCTGGCGCTACGACCAGGAGGGCCACATCCCCGCCTGCCTCGACCGCTTCGACTGGCAGGACAAGAAGGTCCTGGAGATCGGGCTGGGCCAGGGCGCGGAGTCCGAGCAGCTGATCCGCCGCGGCGCCCGCTGGTCCGGCCTCGACCTGACCGCCGAGTCCGTCGCCAGGGTCGGTGCCCGGCTCGCACTGCGCGACCTGCCGCACGACGACCTCAAGCAGGGCTCCGCGCTCGCGATCCCGTACCCCGACAGCAGCTTCGACCACGTGTTCAGCCACGGCGTGCTGCACCACATCCCCGACATCGCCACCGCACAGGCCGAGATCCACCGCGTGCTGAAGCCCGGCGGCACGCTCGTCGCGATGCTGTACGCGCGGCGGTCGCTGAACTACCAGGTCAGCATCCGGGTCGTGCGCCGCGCGGTGCTGGCGGCCGCGTACCCGTTCCGCGGCCTCGTGCGCGGCGACGGACTGCTCCGCAGGCACCTCGACAACGCGGCCAGGACCGGGCTGCGCGACTACCTCGCGCTGGACACGTTCACACACCGCAACACCGACGGCCCGGAGAACCCGTTCGCCCGCGTGTACTCGCTCGCCGACGTGGCCCGTGACTTCCCCTCGTTCGAGATCGTCGACTCCTTCCAGGAGTACATGCACGCGCCGCCGCTCCCGGTGCGCAGGCTGCCGTTGTCCCACCGCCTCGGCTGGCACCTGTGGGTCACCCTGAAGGCACGCCCGTGACCCTGGCCCTCACGCGGACCTTCCTGCCCGAGCGGACGGCACCACGTCTGCTCGGCGCGGTGTGGGCGCTGCTCGTGATCAACACCCTCGGCTCGCAGGGTGCGGACACGATCATCCCCATCCCGCGGCCGGTGGCGCAGATGGTCACGATGGGGGCCGTCGTCGCCGCGTTCCTGCTGGCGCTGCTGCTGAACCCGAGGGTGCGGCTGCGGCCCAGCGCCTACCTGCTGCTGCTCACGCTCCTCCTCGCGGTCAGCATCGCGTCGAGCGCCCGGCTGGAGTCCGGGTTCGGCGCGTTGTTCCGCTGCTTCCGGTTCGCCGTGTTCGTGGGCACGCTGTGGCTCGTCTCCCACTGGTGGGACGACTGGCTTTCCCTGCTGCGCCACCACATCCGCGCGTTCGCCGCGGTGCTTGCCACGGTGGTGCTCGGCCTCGTGGTCTCGCCGGGGATGGCGCTGCCCGACGTGTACGGGGGCCGGATCGTTGGCGCGGTCTGGCCGCTGACGCCACCGCAGATCGGCCTGTACTCGGCGACGATGACCGGGTTGGTGATCCTCCTCTGGCTGGGCCACCGGACCACCCGGTCGAGCCTGTTGTGGCTCGCGGTGCCGGGGATCGCGTTGCTGTTGCTGAGCCACACGAGGACCGCGTTGCTCGGGCTGGTCGGCGGGCTGGTGGTGGCGCTGCTGGCGCTGGTGTCCACGTCGTCCCGGGCCAGGAAGGTGTTCACCCGTGCGGTGCTGGTCGCCGGGATCGGCGCGGTGGTCGCCGGGCCCGCGGTGCAGGCGTGGTTCCGCCGCGGCCAGGACGACCTGACCTCCCTCACCGGCCGCGAGAAGGTGTGGGACGCGCTGCTGGCCGCGCCCCGCTCGCTGGACGATCGGCTACTGGGGATCGGGCTGACGAACAAGTCGTTCGACGGGTTGCCCATCGACTCCAGCTGGCTCACGGTGTACTGGGAGCAGGGGTACCTCGGGCTCGTGATCGTGGGCGCGTTCCTGGTGACGCTGCTGGCGGTCGCGTGCCTGCGGCCGCCGTCGCTGACGCGGTCCATCGCGCTGTTCCTCATCTTCTACTGCGTCATCGCCTCCTACACCGAGGCCGGGCTCGGCGACGCCTCGCCGTACCTGCTGAACCTCACGCTCGCCGCCGCGCTGTTGACCAGGACGAAGGAGAGCACGTGAGTGATCCACTGCGGGTGCTCGTGGTGCACAACCGGTACCGCACCGAGCAGCCGAGCGGCGAGGACAACGTCGTCGACCAGGAGGTCGCGTTGTTGCGGGCCGCCGGGCACGACGTGGACCGGTTCGAGCGGCGCAGCGACGACATCGCCGGGATGTCCCTGCCGGACAAGGCGCTGGTGCCGCTTCGGGTGCCGTGGAACCCCGCCGCGCGGGCCGCGATGGCCGAGCGGTTGCGGGTCGCGCGGCCGGATGTCGTGCACGTCCACAACACGTTCCCGCTCCTTTCTCCCTCGGTGCTGGCCGCGTGCCGGGACGCGGGGGTGCCGGTGGTGGCGACGCTGCACAACTACACGCAGGTGTGCCCGTCCGGCACGCTCTACCGGGACGGCGCGACCTGCACCGCCTGTGTGGGGAAGTTGCCGCTGCCCGCGCTGCGGCACGGGTGTTATCGCGGTTCCACGGTCGCGACCGTGCCGTTGGCGGTGAACCTGCTCGCGAACCGGCGGCGGTGGTGGTCGGGTGTCTCGCGGTTCCTCTGCATCTCCGACGCGCAACGCCGCACGCTCGTCGCGAACGGGATGCCGCCCGGCCTGTTGACGGTCAAGTACAACTTCGTCGAGGACACGGCCCTTCGCCGAGTCGGCGGTGGTGAGCACCTCCTCTATCTGGGGCGGCTCACCGAAGAGAAGGGTGTCCGGCTGTTGATGGCCGCCTGGGACCTCGTCGCCAGGGCGGGTGGGCTGGGGGTGCCGCTCGTGATCGCGGGGGCGGGACCGCTCGCCGACGAGGTGGCCGCGTGGGCCAGGGGCCGCGTGGACGTGACGTTCGCCGGGCTGCGGGACAAGGCTTCGAGCCGCGTGCTGGTCTCCCGGGCGGTCGCCGTGGTGGTGCCGTCGCGGTGGCTGGAGACGTTCGGGCTGGTGGTGGTGGAGGCCATGGCCGCCGGGGTGCCCTCGGTGGTCGCCGGGCACAGCTCGCTCGCCGAGCTGGTGGACGACGGGGTGACCGGGCTGACCCACACCCCGGGCGACGCGGCGTCGCTCGCGTCGGCGCTCGGGCAGATCGTGCGGGCACCGACGTCGCTCGGCCGCGCCGCACGGGCCCGGTACGAGGCGGAGTTCACGCCGGCGGCCGGGTTGGCGAACCTTGTCGCGCAGTACGGCCGTGTCGTGGAGGAGAGCCGCCGTGACGCGCCGACTGTGCGGTGAGTCCCACTACTCGGCCGCGCTGCTCGCGGTGGCCGGGTACGGGTTGCCCGGCGGCACGCGGGCGTTCCCGTCGGCGCCGCTACCGGACCCGGAGTGGGACGCGCTTCTCGTTGCCGCCAAGGCGCACCGGGTGCTGGGTCCGTTGCGGGCCGCGGTGGACGCCGGGGCGCTGCCGGTGACCGGTGCGCAGCGTCAGCAGGCGCGCGGCGCGCACCGGGCGGTGCTGTTGCGGGTGCTGTCGCTGGAGCGGCACCTGGTGGCGTTGCACGACATGCTCGACGTGCTCGACGTCGAGTGCCGGGTGCTGAAGGGCAGTGCCCACGCGCACCTGGACTATCCGGAGCCCGCGCTGCGGTCCTTCATCGACCTGGACCTCCTGTTCCGCCCCGAGGACTTCGGGCGGGCGGTGTCCGTGCTCTCCGCCGCCGGGTTCACCCGCATCCTGGCCGAACCGAGACCGGGGTTCGACCGGCGGTTCGACAAGGGCACCACGTTGCGGGGCAAGGGGTTCGAGATCGACCTGCACCGCACGTTCGTACTGGGGCCGTGGGGCGTGCGGGTGAACATCGACGACCTGTGGGACTCCGGCGAGGAGTTCACCGTCGGGGGCCGGACACTGGTGGCGCTGTCCGCGCCGAACCGGTTCCTGCACGCGTGTTACCACGCGGCGCTGGGCGACTGGCCGCTGCGACTGGGGTCGCTGCGTGATGTCGCGCAACTGTTGCCCACGTCCCTGGACGTACTGGGCCGGGCACGCGCGTGGGGTGTGCAGGCGGTCGTGGCCGCCGCCGTCGCCGACGCGACTCGGTTGCTGGGACTGCCCGCCGTGGTGCCGTTGCAGTCGTGGGCCGGTGGTTATGCACCCACGCGGCGGGAGTCGCGCTGGCTGGGACTGCACACGCGGGCCGAGAAGACGTTCGCCGCGCAGGCGGTCGCCACGTTGCCGGTGTTGCCCGGCGTGCGGGACAAGGCCGCGTACCTGCGTGCGCTGATCCTTCCCGACGCCCGGTACACGGCCGGACGGCACTCGTCGGTGCTGTCGCGAGTCCGGTTCGGGGTGCGGGAGGCGTTGCGGGGCCGAGGACAGGGGTGAGCGCCCCGCAGGTGGCCGGTGCCCTGAAAGGCGCGTTCAGTCGTCGGTGTCCTCTGGCGAGGACGTCCTGCTGGGGGTGAAAATCTTGTCT
>NZ_JBHSIS010000025.1:0-132755 GCF_042653545.1 Actinophytocola glycyrrhizae | reverse complement strand
ATCAAACTCTCCAACAATGCTTTGTATGAAGAGAAACAAATCCCAGCAATATATACCTAGCTCTACCAAAAGAGGCCAGGCACAAGCTCACTAGCATTTTGAATCGGCACACTGTTGAGTTCTCAAACAACACACGCACACCCGTCCGAAACTGCAAGAGCTATCTTCTGGGGGCTTGTTTCAAGCTTAGCATCGGCCTCGATCTCTCTCGGCCTGAGGTCACCCACTCTATCACCTGCGTGAGAGCTTGGTTCGTGACCCCCCTGCCTTCGCTCCGTTCCGGTCTGGCCTTTCGGCTTTCCGGCCCGTTCCGCGCTGGCAGAGAGAAAGTTACACGCCCGCGAAAACCCCGTTTCACCCACCCCCCTTAACGTGCGTTTCCGCAGGTCAGGGGGCCATTTTGACTCCCGCGGTGTTCCGCTTGCCGCGACGGGCCACGAGCCACCGGCCGTGCAGGAGGTCGCCAGGGGCCGGCGTCCACTCCTCGTCGGCGATCTTCTGGTTGTTCACGTACGCCCCGCCCTCCTTCACGACGCGGCGCGCGGCGCCCCGGCTGTCGGCCAGCCCGGACGACACCAGCAGGTCGACGATCGTGGGCTTGTCCGCCAGGCGCGCCGCACCGGTCGGCACCTCGGCCATGGCGGCGTCCAGCGTCGACTCGTCGAGGTCGCGCAGCTCCCCCCTGCCGAACAGCGCACCGCTCGCGGCCACCACCTGCTCGGTGGCGTGCTCGCCGTGCACGAGCGTCGTGAACTCGGCGGCCAGGCGCTTCTGCGCGGCACGCAGGTGCGGGCGCTCGACGGTGTCCTTCTCCAGCGCCTCGATCTCCTCGCGCGGTAGGAAGGTGAAAAGCCGCAGGTAGCGGACGACGTCGGCGTCCCCGACGTTCACGAAGTACTGGTACCAGGCGTACGGCGAGGTCATCCCGGGATCGAGCCACACGTTGCCGCCGCCGGTCGACTTGCCGAACTTGCGGCCCTCGGCGTCGGTGACCAGCGGTGCCGTGAGCGCGTGCACGGACGCGCCCTCGATCCTGCGGACCAGCTCCACCCCGCCGAGGATGTTGCCCCACTGGTCGGAGCCGCCCATCTGCAGCGAGCAGCCGTACTTCCGGAACAGCTGCAGGTAGTCGTTGGACTGCAGCAGGAGGTAGCTGAACTCGGTGTACGACATCCCGTCGGTGTCGAGGCGGCGCCGCACGGTCTCCCTGGCCAGCATCACGTTGACCGAGAAGTGCTTGCCGACGTCGCGGAGGAACTCCAGCGCGGACATGCCGCCGGTCCAGTCCAGGTTGTTGACCACGACCGCGCCGGTCGGCGAGTCGTCGAAGTCGACGAACCGTTCGAGCTGGCCGCGGATCCGGCCCGCCCACTCGGCCACCGTGTCCAGCGTGGTCAGGGTGCGTTCGCCCTGGTCACGCGGGTCGCCGATCATGCCGGTGGCGCCGCCGGCCAGCACGATCGGCCGGTGACCGGCCCGTTGGAGCCTGCTGAGCATCAGCAACGGCACGAGGTTCCCGGCGTGCAGGCTCGGCGCGGTCGGGTCGAACCCGACGTAGGTCGTCAGCGGACCGGCGTCGAGGTCGCGCCGCAGCGCGTCGAGGTCAGTGGACTGCGCGATCAACCCGCGCCAGGACAGCTCGTCGAGGATGTGCTCCGTCACGGTCACCAATACTCTCCTACCGGCATCGGCACCGTCGCGCGAGTATCCTGAACACGGGTGATGAACGCTGTCGAAGCCGATCTACGTCCCGGACTTCCGGGGCATGCAGGCGCTCAACGCGTGGTTGCTGGGACACGACCACGGGCTGCTGCTGCAGGGTCCCGATCCCGACGCGCCCGACCCCGTGATGCACGGTGTGGTGGTCCGGCAGTCCCCGCCGCCGAGGACACCGCTGCACCGGTGGGACCCGGTGACCGTGTGGGTGGAGATCCCCGATGACGGCGGAGCGGGGGTCCGTGAGCCTCGCAAGCCGCTGCCACCGCACCGCGAGGACGTCAGCGAACAGCTCTGACCCGGCGTTTTCCACCTCGCCGGTACACGCTCACGGCCGGTGAGCCCTCGATCCAGAACCGCCACGGAACGTCGACGGCGACGGCGACGCCGACGCGGGGGCCCGCGAGGATCCGCTCCCGGGGCACCGGGTCGCCCGCGTGTAGCCGGACCGGCGAGTCCGGGTCGGTGAGGTCGGCGCCGTTGTCGCCGCGTGCCAGCCCCAGCACGGACGTGAGCCGGGCGGGGCCTTTCGCCAGCTCGGCGTCGCTGCGGGACGCGGGCCGCCGGGACCGCGCCACCTCCAGTCCGCCGACGACCTCCCCCGCGCGCAGCAGCACCGCGCCGGGGACGCCGTCGGTCAGCGAGACCACGTTGGCGCAGAAGTGCATGCCGTAGACGAAGTACACGTACAGGTGACCGGCCGGGCCGAACATGACCTCGTTGCGCGGGGTCCTGCCGCGGTAGCAGTGCGAGGCCGGGTCGTCGCCGCCCCGGTAGGCCTCCACCTCCACGAGGCGTACCCGCACGTCACCGGCCTCGATCACGCAGCCGAGGAGCAGCTTCGCGGCAGCGAGGGGGTCGACCGCCAGCTCCTGCCTGGTGAGCTGCCGGCCCAGTGGCGCGGCACCGGGAACGGACATGTGTTCGACCCTATACGGGCGCCGGTTCGCGCCGCTCGGCACGGATCGCGGGCAGGTACAGCGGCGCCGCCATGGCCAGCACCACGCCGCCGACGACGATCGCGAAGCCGGTCGAGACCCCGGTCGCGACCTGGGTGAGCACGATCTGGCCGAGTGCGCCCGCCGGTTGCCAGACCATCGAGCTCATCGACATGACGGTCGACCGGTGCTCGCTGGTGACCTCCCGGTGCAGCAGCGTCATGCTGACCGGCCCCCTCGCGCCGTGCGCGGTGTAGCAGACCAGGTGGGCGACGATGACCCCGGCGGGACCGGCGACCAGTCCCATGGTCACGATCGCGGCGCCCTGCAGCAACGGCAGCACGGCCGCGGTCCGCCCGACCCCGATCCGTGCCGTGAGCAGCGGGATCGCCCCGGCACCGAGCGCGTTGACGAACCAGGCGGCGGCACCGACCGGGCCGGCCAGCTCCGCCGCCCGCTCCGGACCGCCGACCAGTTCGGACAGGCGGACCGGCATCAGCACCTCGAAGGTGACCATGCCGAAGCCCCAGCACAGGGACACCCCGAGCAGGCAGAGCAGCACGCGGGAGCGCCGGACGATGCCGGCGCCCTCGGCGATCACCCTGGGCACGTCGCGGACCGACGCGAGCAGCGAGCGCTTGCCATCGGGGTGCGGGGCCTCGCGGACCAGCAGGGCGAGGGCGGCGAACCCGGCGAGCTGCAGGGCGAGGATGAGCAGGACGGGTTGCACGAGCGTGGGCACGCCGGGCACCTGGATCCACGCCACGATCCCGCTGGTGACGAGCGCGCCGGTGCCGATGGCGGCGCCCGCCACCGTGCCGCCCGCGGAGAGCCCGCGCTCCAGCTTCGCGTCCGGGTCGGCTGCCAGCGTCGCGTCGACGTACCAGGACTCGAGCGGGCCGCTGTCCAGCGCGCGGTAGACGCCCTGCAACACCCAGACCAGGGCGAACATGGCGAAGGTGTCCGCGAACACCAGGACGGTGACCGAGGCCAGGCCGATGACCGACGAGAGCAACAGGACCGGGCGACGGCCCCACGAGTCGGACAGGCCGCCGGTCGGCAGCTCCAGTGCGAGGACGACGAAGCCCTGCAGTGACGCCGCCAGGCCGGCTTCCGCGAGTGTCAGGCCGCGGTCGAGTGGCAGCAGGACCACGAGCGGCACCCACAGCCCGACCGGGAACCAGCGCAGGGCGAGCAGGAACAGGTAGCGGTTGCGTGCCTGGGTGCCGGTCACGGTCTGTCGTCCGGGTCGATGGGCATGGCGTTGAGCAGGACCGACACCCGCCGGGCGCCGGGGCGGGGCTCATTGCCGAGCCTCTCGCCGAAGCGCTCCATGACCGACTCCAGTTCGGTCATCAGCTCGCTCAGCTCCTCGGCGGTGGCGGTGAACAGCATGTCGGACATGTGTGCCGCGTCGCGCCACTCGACCGGCCAGGACGGCCGTTGGTCATCCCACCGGGCGAGCTGCTCGGAGAAGTGGCTGAAGTAGTGCTGCCGCAGCCAGCCGGAGGCGGCCATGGCGTCCGGGTCGGCCGCGAAGTCGGCTTCCGACCAGCTGTGTGCTTCCTGCGCGGCCTGCCAGAACCGTTGCTTGCCGCTGCCGTCCCCCGTTTCGACGACCAGGTTCACCTCGGCGAGTTTGCGCAGGTGGTAGCTGGTGGCGCCGGTGTTCGTCGACAGGCGCTCGGCGAGCTGGGTGGCGGTCGCGGCGCCATTCAGCCTCAGCTCGCTGAGCAGCCGCGCCCGGAGGGGGTGCGCGAGCACCCGCAGGGCGCGGCTGTCCAGGTGCAGGTTGTCCATGCGTGCACAATAACTGTGCACACTTTCTTTGCACAACTATTGTGCATACCAGGTTCGCAGGTCGGCGAGCACTTCGGTGACGCGGGCGCGCTGCTCGGCCACCCGTGCGGGAGCCGTGCCGCCGTACGCGTCGCGGGAGGCGATCGAGCCGTCGACCGTCAGCACGTCACGCACCTCGGGTGAGAGCGCGGGGTGCACACCGGTCAGCTCCTCGTCGGTCAGGTCCTCGAGGCCGACGCCCCTGGTCTCGGCGACCCGCACGCAGTCCCCCGCCGCCTCGTGCGCGACGCGGAACGGCACCCCCTGGCGGACGAGCCATTCCGCGATGTCGGTGGCGAGGGTGAACCCGGCGGGCGCGAGCTGCGCCATGCGGTCGGTGTGGAACGTGAGCGTGCCGAGCATGCCCGCGATGGCGGGCAGCAGCAGCTCCAACTGCTCGACCGAGTCGAACAGCGGCTCCTTGTCCTCCTGCAGGTCGCGGTTGTACGCCAGCGGCTGCGCCTTCAGCACCGCCAGCAGCCCCGTCAGGTTGCCGATCAGCCGCCCCGACTTGCCCCGCGTCAGCTCCGCGACGTCCGGGTTCTTCTTCTGCGGCATGATCGACGAGCCGGTCGCCCACGCGTCGTCGAGCGTCGCGTAGCCGAACTCGGCGGTCGTCCAGATGATCGTCTCCTCGGCGATCCGCGACAGGTTCACGCCCAGCATGGCCAGCACGAACGCCATCTCGGCGGCGAAGTCGCGGGACGCGGTGCCGTCGATCGAGTTCTCCGCCGACGCGTCGAAACCCAGCTCCCTGGCGACCGCTTCGGGATCCAGACCGAGCGACGACCCGGCCAGCGCACCCGAACCGTAGGGCGACACGGCCGCGCGCCTGTCCCAGTCCCGCAGGCGGTCCAGGTCACGCAGCAGCGGCTGGACGTGCGCCAGCAGGTGGTGTGCGAGCAGCACCGGCTGCGCGTGCTGCAGGTGGGTCCGGCCCGGCATGACCGCGGTCGGGTGTTCGTCCACCTGGTGCAGCAGCGCGGCCACGACGTGGTCGACCCCGACCGCGATCCGGCGGGCCGCGTCCCGCAGCCACATCCGGAACAGCGTCGCGACCTGGTCGTTGCGGGACCGGCCCGCGCGCAGCTTGCCGCCGAGCTCGGGACCCGCACGTTCGATGAGGCCGCGTTCGAGCGCGGTGTGCACGTCCTCGTCGGCGAGCACGGGCGTGAACGCGCCGGCCGCCACGTCATCGGCCAGTGAGTCCAGCGCGTCGAGCATCCCTGCCAGCTCGTCGTCGGTCAGCAGCTTCGCGTTGTGCAGCACCCGCGCGTGCGCCCTGGAACCCGCGATGTCGTAGGGCGCGAGACGCCAGTCGAAGTGGGTCGACAGCGACAGCCGCGCCATCGCCTCGGCCGGTCCGGACGAAAAACGGCCACCCCACAGGGCAGTCGGCTCAGACATGCTGGTCCCTCTTCGCTGCGAAATTTCCGACGTGTCGAGACCGCCCGAGTGGGCGAGGACGATCCGCTCACTCATCGTCGTTGTCTCCTTCGTGCATGCCCGCCGCGAGGGCGGTGAAGCGTTGCGCCAGGTCCTGGCCGGACAAGGGCTCCCTGGCGATGACCATCACGGTGTCGTCGCCCGCGATGGTGCCGACGACCTCGTGCAGGGCGGCCCGGTCGATCGCGCTGGCGAGGAACTGCGCGGCACCGGGCGGTGTTCGCAGCACGGTCAGGTTGGCGGAGTAGTCGGCGGACACCATCAGCTCGGTGAGCAGGCGGGACAGCCGGGACGTGCCGCCCTGGACGCCGCGCACGGGTGCGCCGTCCTCGGGGATCACGTAGACGGCGGCGCCGCCGTCGACCCCGCGGAGCTTGACCGCGCCCAGCTCGTCGAGGTCTCGGGACAGGGTCGCCTGGGTGACGTCGATGCCTTCGCCCGCGAGGAGCTTCGCCAGCTCGGTCTGGCTGCGGACACCCATCGAGGTGACCAGCTCGACGATCCTCGCCTGCCTGGCGACCCGCGTCGTGTTGGACACCGCGGTCATACCCCCACCGCCCACATGAGCAGTGCCTTCTGGGCGTGCAGGCGGTTCTCCGCCTCGTCCCACACCGCGCTCGCCGGGCAGTCGAGCACCTCGTCGGTGATCTCCCACCCGCGGTGGGCAGGCAGGCAGTGCAGCACGATCGCGCCCGGCGCGGCCCGCTCGACCAGTGCCTCGTTGATCTGGAACGGGCGGAACGGCGAGACCCGGTCCTTGCCGTCGTTCTCCTGTCCCATGGACGTCCACGAGTCGGTGACCAGCACGTCCGTGCCCTCGACCGCGGCGTGCGGGTCGGACAGGACGGTCACCGAGCCGCCCGTTCCTGCCGCGCGCTTGTCGGCGTCGCGCAGCACGTCCGGCAGCGGCGCGAACCCCTCCGGGTGCGCGACGCGGACGTGCAGCCCCGCGGTGGCACCACCCAGCAGCAGCGAGTGGGACATGTTGTTCGCGCCGTCGCCGAGGTAGGTCAGCGTGACGCCGGCGAGCCTGCCGAGCCGTTCGCGGATGGTCTGCAGGTCGGCGAGCACCTGGCAGGGGTGGAACTCGTCGGTGAGCGCGTTGATCACCGGGACCCGTGAGGCCGAGGCCATCGCGACGATCCTGGGCTGCGCGTACGTCCGCCACACGACCGCGTCGACGTAGCGGGACAGCACCCGCGAGGTGTCCTCGATGGTCTCCTCGCGGCCGAGTTGCATGGTGCGGCCGTCTATGACGATCGGCTGGCCGCCGAGCTGGTTGATGCCTACCTCGAACGAAAGGCGGGTGCGGGTGGAGTTCTTCTCGAAGATCGTCGCGACGGACCGCCCGGTGAGCGGGGTGAAGCCGAGCTTGTCGGCCTTCATCCGGTCGGCGAGGTCGAGTACGGCGAGCTGGTCGCCGGGTGTCAGGTCGTCGTCGCGCAGGAAGTGCCGGACCACGTCACGCCTCCCGTGCGGTGTCGAGGACGCCCGGCAGGGCGTCGAGGAACCCGTGCACCTGCTCGGCGTCGAGGACCAGCGGTGGCGCGAGCCGCACGGAGTCCGGCTGCACGTTGTTGACCAGGTAACCGGCCTTGAGCGCGGCACTCGCGACGGCACCGGACACGGGCTCGGCCAGCCCGATGGCCAGCAGCAGACCGCTCCCCCGCACCTCGGTGACCAGCGGGTGCCCGAGTGCCTCCACCCCGGCGGTGATCTCCTTGCCCATGGTGGCCGCGTGCTCGCACAGACCGTCCGCTGCGATGGTGCGCAGCACCGCGAGCCCGGCCGCGCAGCAGACGGGGTTGCCGCCGAACGTGGTGCCGTGCTGGCCGGGCCCGAGCAGGTCGCCCGCCGCGCCGACACCGATGCAGGCACCGATGGGCAGCCCGCCGCCGAGGCCCTTGGCGAGCGTGACCACGTCCGGGGTGATGCCTGCCTGCTGGAACGCGAACCACGTGCCGAGGCGGCCGATCCCGGTCTGTACCTCGTCCACCACGAGCAGCGCGCCGGTCCTGGTCGTGATCTCCCGCGCCGCCCGCAGGTAGCCGGCCGGGGCCGGGTGCACGCCGCCCTCGCCGAGCACCGGCTCGACGAACACCGCGGCCGTCTCGTCGTCCACGGCGGCACGCAGCGCGTCGACGTCGCCGAACGGCACATGCGTGACACCGGCCAGCAGCGGTTCGAACGGCGCCCGCTTGGCGGGCTGGCCGGTGACGGTGAGCGCGCCCATGGTGCGGCCGTGGAACGCGCCGTCGCAGGCCACGAGCTTGGTGCGGCCGGTGAGGCGGGACAGCTTCACGGCCGCTTCGACGGCCTCCGCACCCGAGTTGCAGAAAAGGACCTTCGCCTGGCCGGTGAGCCCGGCCACGTCGAGCAGCTCCTCCGCCAGCTCGACGGTGACCTGGTTGACGTACAGGTTCGAGGTGTGGCCCAGCGTCTGGATCTGCTCGGTCACCGCGGCCACGATCGCCGGGTGCCCGTGGCCCAGCGCGTTGACCGCGATGCCCGCTACGAGGTCGAGGTACCGGTTGCCGTCGGCGTCCCAGACGTACGCGCCCTCGCCGCGCACCAGCGTGAGTGCCGGCGTTCCGTAGTTGTCCATGAGGGACGCCTGCCACCTGGCCTGGCCGTCCACATTGGAGCCGATCACTGGTTCTCCTCCTCGGGCAGGACCATCGTGCCGACGCCGCTGCCGGTGAACACCTCGAGCAGCACCGAGTGGGCGAGCCTGCCGTCGATCACGTGGGCGCGTGGCACCCCGCCGCGCACGGCGGCGAGGCACGCCTCCATCTTCGGGATCATGCCGCTGGCAAGCCCTGGCAGCAGCCGCTCCAGCTCGTCCGCGCGGACCTGGTGCAGCAGCGAGTCCTTGTTCGGCCAGTCCGTGTACAGGCCCTCGACGTCGGTCAGCACGACGAGCTTCTCGGCCTCCAGCGCGACCGCGATCGCGGCGGCAGCGGTGTCGGCGTTCACGTTGTGCGCCAGGCCGTCGGAGTCCGGGGCGACCGTGGAGACGACCGGGATGCGGCCCGCGTGGACGATGTCGAGCACCGCGTCCGGGTTCACGGCGATGACCTCGCCGACGAGACCGAGGTCGACCTCCGTGCCGTCGACGGTGGCCGTGCGGCGCTGCGCGGTGAGCAGGCGCGCGTCCTCGCCGGAGATCGCGACCGCGTACGGGCCGTGCGCGTTGATCAGCGCGACCAGCTCGCGGGACACCTGACCGGTGAGCACCATCCGGACCACGTCCATGGTCTCCGGTGTGGTGACACGCAGGCCCGCCCTGAACTCGCCGGGAATGCCGAGCCGGTTGAGCATGGCGGTGATCTGCGGGCCGCCGCCGTGCACCACGACCGGGTGCAGGCCGCACAGCTTCAGGAACACCATGTCCTGCGCGAACGCGGCCTTCAGCTCGTCGTCGACCATCGCGTTGCCGCCGTACTTCACGACGACCGTCGCTCCGTGGAACCGTTGCAGCCACGGCAGTGCCTCGATCAGGACCGCGGCCTTCTCCGCTGCCTGCGGGATGGTCATGACGAGTACGCGCTGTTCTCTTCGACGTAGCCGTGCGACAGGTCGGTGGTCAGCACGGTCGCGTTGCCCGGCCCGGCGTGCAGGTCGATCTCGACGGTGATGTCGCGGCCGGACAGGTCCGCCTTCGACCGGTCCTCCCCCGCCGCGCCGGCCGCGCAGACCACGACGCCGTTGATCGTGATGTCCAGCTTCGCCGGGTCGAACCCGACCGGTGCGTTGCCGACCGCCATCGCGATGCGACCCCAGTTCGGGTCGGAGCCGAAGAACGCCGTCTTGCAGAGGTTGTCACGCGCGACGGTCCGCGCGGTCGTGGCCGCCTCCGCGTCGCTGACGGCACCGCGCACGGTGATCGTGACGTGCTTGGTGACGCCCTCGGCGTCGGCCTGCAGCTGGGCGACGAGGTCGCGGCACAGCCCGGTGAGCTTGTCGGTGAACTCCTCGACGGGGACTTCCCTGCCGGACGCGCCGGAGCACAGCAGCAGCACGGTGTCGTTGGTGGACGTGCCGCCGTCGACGTCGAGCGCGTTGAAGGTGACGTTCACCGCGGCCCGCAGTGCGGCGTCCAGCCCGGACCGGTCGAGTACCGCGTCGGTGGTGATGACCGCGAGCATCGTCGCCATGTTCGGCGCGCACATGCCTGCGCCCTTGGCGAAACCGCCGAGCGCCCAGCCGTCCTGGACCGACTCGGCGTGCTTGGGCACGCTGTCGGTGGTCATGACGGCCGTGGCGGCGTCGACACCCGCTTCCTCGGTGTCGGCCAGCCGCGCGGCTGCGGCGGTGACCCCCGCCCTGAGCTTGTCCATCGGCAGGCGGGCGCCGATCAGGCCGGTGGAGCAGACGGCGACGTCGATCGCGCCGATGCCCAGCGTCGCGGCGACGTGCTCGGCGGTCGCGTGGGTGTCCTGGAAGCCTTCCTGGCCGGTACAGGCGTTGGCGCCGCCCGAGTTCAGCACGACCGCTTTCACCCGGCCGGTCGCCAGGACCTGCTGGGACCACAGCACGGGCGCGGCCTTCACCTTGTTGCGGGTGAAGACGCCAGCGGCCACGTCGAGCGGGCCGTCGTTGACCACGAGGGTCACGTCCTTGTTGCCGTTCTCCTTGATCCCGGCGGCGACCCCAGAGGACCGGAAGCCCTTGGGGCTGTTGATGGTCACGGTGCCACTCCCACGGTGGAAAGGCCGGTGGTCTCCGGCAGGCCGAGTGCGATGTTCATCGACTGGACGGCCGCGCCCGCCGTGCCCTTGGTCAGGTTGTCGAGCGCGGCGACCACGACGAGACGCCCCGCGTCGCGGTCGACGGTCGCGCGCAGCTGCACGGCGTTGGAGCCGAGCGTGGCGGCGGTCGCGGGCCACGCGTTCTCGAGGACGTGGACGAACGGCTCGTCGGCGTAGGCCTTGCGGTAGACCTCGTCCGGGTCCGCGTCGTGCTTCAGCGGTGCGGACGCGGTGGTCAGGATGCCGCGCGGCATCGGCGCGAGGACCGGCGTGAACGACACGGCGACCTGTTCCCCCGCGACCTTCCCCAGGTTCTGGGCGATCTCCGGGGTGTGCCGGTGCGTGCCGCCGACGCCGTACGCGCTGGCCGAGCCCATGACCTCGGAGCCGAGCAGGTGCGGCTTGAGGGACTTGCCCGCGCCGGACGTGCCGCTGACCGAGACGATCACCACGTCCGGCTCGACCATGCCCGCCGCCAGTGCCGGGGCGAGCGCGAGGGACGCGCCCGTCGGGTAGCAGCCGGGGACGGCGATCCGCGTGGCGTTCCGCAGCTTCGCGCGGTGACCGGGCAGCTCGGGCAGGCCGTAGGGCCAGGTGCCCGCGTGCTCGCCGCCGTACCAGCGGGTCCAGTCCTCGCCGTTCTCCAGGCGGTGGTCGGCGCCGCAGTCGACCACGAGCGTGTCCTGGCCCAGCCGGGCCGCGATCTCGGCGGAGTGCCCGTGCGGCAGCGCGAGGAACACCACGTCGTGGCCACTGAGCTGCTCGGCCGTCGTCTCGGCGAGGACGCGGTCCGCGAGCGGGAGGAGATGGGGCTGGTGCGCGCCGAGCGCGGTGCCCGCGTTGCCGCCCGCGGTCAGCGCCCCGATCTCCACCTCAGGGTGGCCGAGCAGCAGCCGGAGCAACTCACCCCCGGCGTACCCGCTGGCACCACCCACGGCGATTCGGATCGTCACGTGGATGATTATGCACGCTCATGCAAACTCACTCAACCGAGATGGGTGTGACGCGGAACGGGCACCCCGGGAGCGCCCGTTCCGCGCTCGAAACCCTTACCGGGGAACGGCGGCCGCCAGTTCGGCGCGCAGGTCGGCCGACGGCGCCGACGCGGCCCGCTTGTCAGCGGTCGCACCGGAGGGAACCGGCTGCGGCACCGGGTCGCACTGGACGTCGGAGCCGTCGCCCGGCTTGCGCTCGGGCAGCGCACCCGTCTTCAGGTACTCGGTGACGATGCTGTCCGAGCACTCGACTCCGGAGAGTGACCCCGAGTGGGTGGTGCCGCCGACACCCTCGACGAGCACCGAGTTCGGGAACAGCTTGCGCACCTCGATGGCACCGGAGTACGGCGTCGCCGAGTCGAGCGTCTCGTTGAGCAGGAGCGCGCTGCCGACGCCGCGGCCGTCGATCGTCACCGGCGTGTCCGCCGCGGCGGGCCAGAAGGCGCACGGGGCGTTGAACCACGCGTTGGCCCACGTCTCGAACGGCGCGCGGGCGAAGGTGAGCCAGTTGTCGACGCGCCACTTGTTCCAGTTCGTCGGCCACTGCTTGTCGGTACAGGACACCGCGAGGTACACGGCGTGGCCGTTGTCGTCGAACGGCGGCGTGCCGTACAGGTCCCGCAGCGTCTCCCAGTCACCGTCGTGGACGAAGCCCGCGAACGCGCTCGCGATGTCCTCCCAGCCGTACACGTAGTACGCGGCCTGCAGGAAGATGTCGGTCCACTCGTCCGGGCCGATCACGCCACCGGCGGGGGCACGCAGCAGTTCGGCCTGCTTCCGGTAGAACAGCGCCTCGACCGCACGGCCGGTGGCGCCGAGGTGGTACACGCTGTCGTACTTCGCGACCCAGTCGAAGTAGACCTTGATGTTGCGGTCGAACGCGACGTCCTGGTCGAGGTTCGCGTCGTACCAGACCCGCTTCGGGTTCACGTTGCCGTCGAACACGACGCGGGCGAGACGGGCCGGGAACAGCGTGCCGTACACCTGACCCAGATAGGTGCCGTAGGAGAACCCGTAGTAGTTGATCCGCTCGGCGCCGAGTGCTTTTCGGATGCTCTCCATGTCGTTCGCCGAGTCGACGGTCGTCATGTGTTCGAGCAGTTTCCCGCCGTTCTCACCGCACGCGTCCGCGTAATTCCTCGACCGCGTCAGCCACGTCCGCTCGAGATCGGGCGTGATCGGCACGAAGAACGGCCGGTTGTAACCGTCGTAGTCCGGAATGCACGAAAGCGAAGGACGGCTGGCACCGACACCCCTCGGGTCGAAGCCGATCCAGTCGTACGCGTCGCCGCCGCCGTCCGGCACGAAGTCGCCGAAGACCGAGTAGATGAGGCCGGAGCCGCCCGGGCCGCCCGGGTTGACCAGCATCGGACCCTGGTACGCGGCGTCCGGGCTCTTGTGCGTCACGCGGGACACCGCGAGCTTGATCATCTCGCCGTCCGGCTGCGCGTAGTCGAGCGGGACGTCGAGGAAGCCGCATTTGGCGCCTGCCTGCACGAGCCGCGGATTGTCGCATTCACCCCATTGGATGGGTTCTGGAGTGAATTCGGGTATTTCTGTCGGCGCGGCGGAAGCGACCGACGTTGCGGCCACCCCACTGAGCACGACTCCCGCGACCGCTGCCAGGGCAGCGAATCTCTTTGCTTTGATCACCGGACGAGCCTGCCTCCGAAATAGCGAGCGGGGAACACCCCGAAAGTCGATTTACCGTATCGTGCCGACACGGAACGCGACCACTCGAACACGCGGCCGCACAGAGTTGTCGGTGGGGTGGGCTAGCTTGCGCCTCGTGGACGAACCCCGTGCTCTCGTCGCCGCGGTGCGGTCCGGGCTGGCGGCCGAGGGCGACCCGGGCAAGGCCCCGGAGATGCAGCGGTACATGAAGTCGGAGCTGCCGTTCCGGGGTGTCGCGGCGCCCGCACGCAGGGCGCTGGCGAAGGAGCTGTTCGCCGCGCACGAGTTGCCGACCGTGGACGCGCTGCGGACGGCGGCGCTGACGCTGTGGCGGGAGGCCGCCTACCGCGAGGAGCGATACCTGGCGATCGACCTGACCGGCCACCGCGCGTACCGGGCGTGGCAGACCCCCGAACTGCTGCCGCTGTACGAGGAGATGATCGTCACCGGTGCGTGGTGGGACTACGTCGACGAGCTCGCGAACCGCAGAGTCGGCCCGCTGTTGCGCAACTTCTCCGCCGCGCTGACACCGGTCATGCACGCGTGGGCGAGCGACGAGGACCGGTGGAAGCGCCGCACGTCCATCATCTGCCAGCTGAGCTTCAAGGAGGCGACGGACACCGCGCTGCTGACGGCGGCGATCGAGGCGAACCTCGGGGACCGGGACTTCTTCATCCGCAAGGGCATCGGCTGGGCGCTGCGCCAGTTCGCCCGCACCGAACCGGGCTGGGTGCGTGCGTTCGTGGCCGGCCACCCGAAGCTGTCGCCGCTGTCCGTGCGGGAGGCCGTCAAGCACTTGTAGCCGTTGGCAGCCGGAGGCGGTGGCCTTCGCGACGGGCTGACCAGGCAACGGCCCTGAAAGGCGCGTTCAGGGCGTTGCGTGCCCTGAACGCGCCTTTCAGGGCACTGAGGTCAGGACCGGAGCGCGGCTCCGAACCGGGAGGCGGCAGCGGCCACCGCGGCATCGCGAGCCGCGGTCGCCTCGTCCACCGTCAGCGTGCGGTCCGGCGCGCGGAACCGCAGCGAGTAGGCCAGCGACCGCTTGCCCGCGCCGACCTGCTCACCGGTGAACACGTCGAACAGGTTCAGGTCCTCCAGGAGGTCGCCACCGCCGCCACGCAGGGCGTCCGCGACCTCGGCGACCGGCACCGACTCGTCGACGACCAGCGCGACGTCCAGCAGCACCGGCGGGTACGGCGACGGGGCCGGGGCGGGACGACGGTCCGCCAGCGGGAGCCCGTCCAGCTTCAGCTCCATCGCGCACGTGCGCTTCGGCAGGCCGAGCTTGTCGACCACCTTCGGGTGCAGCTCACCCGCGTAGCCGACGGCGACGTCGCCGACCAGCAGCTGCGCGCACCGCCCGGGGTGCCACGGCGCCAGCTCACCAGCGGTCACCGTCAGGTCGACACCGGCGGCCTCCGCGACGATCTGCGCGGCTCGCACGGCGTCCGACCAGCTCGCCTGCGTGCCGGGGCCCCACCAGCCAGCCCGCTCGCGGTTGCCTGCCAGGACCACCGCCGTGTGCACCGGCTGCTGCGGCAGCGCGGCGTACAGGCTCGTGATCTCCGCGTCGCTCGGGCGGCCCCGCACGCCCACCTCCGGCACCGGCACCTGCTGCGCCTTCGGCAGCGTCACCTGCCCGATGTGGAACAGCGCGATGTCGCGGGTGCCGCGGGACACGTTGCGCACCAACGCGTCCAGCAGCCCGGGCAGCAGGGTCGTGGCCAGCTCGCCGCGCTCGGCCTCGAGCGGGTTGAGGATCGAGACGGTGCGGCGGCGGCTGTCCTCGGCGTCCAGGCCGAACGCGTCCCACACCGACGGCGACACGAACGGGAACGGGATCACCTCGACGTAGCCCGCCTCCGCGAGCGCGCGGCCGACCGTCCGCCTGCGCCGCTGGCTCGCCGTGGCACCGTTGCCGGGCCGGGCCGCGGGCAGCACCGTCGGGATCGAGGCGTAGCCCTCGAGCCGCAGCACCTCCTCGACCAGGTCGGCCGGCTCGGCGAGGTCGTGGCGCCACGTCGGCGGCTGCGCGAGCACGACCGGGGAGCCGTCCTCCGCGTTGCTGATCTCGGTGATGCACCCGATCTGCTGGAGCCGCCGCACGGTCGCGCCGCGCTCGTAGTTCGTGCCCGCGACGCGGTCGGGCAGCGCCAACGGCATCGTCACGATCGGCAGCGCGGTCACGCCGCCCTCGTCGGTGCGGCCGGGCTGGATGCTGCCGTCGGCCTGGTCACGCAGCAGCCGGGCAGCGCGCTCCAGCGCCATCGGCGGGATGTTCGCGTCGACGTGCCGCTCGAAGCGCTTGGACGCCTCCGACGGCAGCTTGTGCCTGCGCACGGTCCGGGCGATGGCCGCCGGGTCCCAGACCGCGGCCTCCAGGAGGATGTCCGTGCTGTCGGCGCGGACCTCGGTGCTCGCGCCACCCATCACGCCCGCCAGCGACACCGGGCCGGTCTCGTCGGCGATGACGATGTCGTCCGGGTCCAGCTCGCGCACGGTGTCGTCGAGCGTGGTGAGCTTCTCCCCCGGCCGCGCGCGGCGCACGACCAGGCCGCCCTTGATCGACGGGGTGTCGAAGGCGTGCATGGGCTGGCCCATCTCGAGCATCACGTAGTTCGTGACGTCGACGGCGAGCGAGATCGAGCGGATACCCGCCAGCATCAGCCTGCGCCGCACCCAGAAGGGGGTCGGCGCGGTCGGGTCGACGCCGGTGATGCGGCGCGCGACGAAGCGCGGGCAGTCGTCCTCGCTCTCGACGGTCACGGAGAAGGCGTCGCCCTCGGCCTCCGGCACGTCGATGGCGGCCGGGTCGCGGTAGTCGAGGTCGAACGCGCACGCCAGCTCGCGGGCCAGGCCGCGGATGGAGAACGCGTAGCCGCGGTCGGGCGTGATCGACAGCTCGATCACGCTCTCGTCCAGGCCCAGCAGCTCGACCGCGTCGTCACCGGCACCCGCCTCACCGCTTGGCAGCACGAGGATGCCGGAGTGCTCGTCGCCGAGCCCCAGCTCGCGGGCCGAGCAGATCATGCCGTTGCTGATCCGGCCGTAGGTCTTGCGCGCGGTGATCGAGAAACCGCCGGGCAGCACCGCGCCGGGCAGCGCGACCACCACGAGGTCGCCCTCCGCGAAGTTCGTGGCGCCGCAGACGATCCCGCGCAGGCGCGGCTCGCCCTCGATGACGTCGTCGTGGTCGTCGGCCTCCGCGACCTCGACCTTGCAGTACCGGATCGGCTTCTTGAACTCGGTGAGCTCCTCGATCTCGGCGACGCGGCCGACCACGACGGGACCGGTCACCGGGCCGAGGGGCGTGACCTCCTCGACCTCGAAACCGACCCGGACGAACGCCTCGGCGATCTGCTCCGCCGTGTACTTCTCGTCCGTCTCGAGGTGCTCGGTGAGCCAGCTGACGGGGACCCGCACGGTGTTACCTCTCCTACTGACTGGCGAGATCAGGCTTCGGTGCCGAAGGGGGCGGTGAACCGCACGTCGCCCTCGACCATGTCGCGCATGTCCGGGATGCCGTTGCGGAACTGGAGGGTCCGCTCGATGCCCATGCCGAACGCGAAGCCGGAGTACACGTCCGGGTCGAGGCCGCAGGCACGCAGGACGTTGGGGTTGACCATGCCGCAGCCGCCCCACTCGACCCAGCCCGCGCCGCCCTTCTTCTCCGGGAACCACACGTCGGACTCGGCGGACGGTTCGGTGAACGGGAAGTACGACGGACGCAGCCGGATCTTGGACGTGTCGCCGAACATGGCCTTGGCGAACGCGTCCAGGGTGCCCTTGAGGTGGGCCATCGTGAGGCCCTTGTCGACGGCAAGCCCCTCGACCTGGTGGAACACCGGGGTGTGCGTGGCGTCGAGCTCGTCGGTGCGGAAGGTCCGGCCGGGGCACACCACGTAGACCGGCAGGTCACGCTCGATCAGCGAGCGAATCTGCACCGGCGACGTGTGGGTGCGCAGCACCAGGCCGGAGTCGGCGGGTGCCACGTAGAACGTGTCCTGCATGGTGCGCGCCGGGTGGTCCTTCTTGAAGTTCAGCGCGTCGAAGTTGAACCACTCGGTCTCGACCTCGGGGCCCTCGGCGATCTCCCAGCCCATGCCGACGAACACGTCCGCGATGCGCTCGGACAGCGTGGTCAGCGGATGCCGGGCGCCGCGCGGGATCCGGTCCCACGGGAGCGTGACGTCGACGCTCTCCTCGCGGAGCACCCGCTCGTCGCGGTCGGCCTCCAGTTGGACGCGGCGCTCCTCGAACGCCTCGCGCACCGCCTTCTGGGCCTCGTTGACCCGCTTGCCCGCGTCGGCCTTGGCGTTGGGGGGCAGCGCACCGATCTCGCGGCGGGCCACCATCAGCGGCGCCTTGTCCCCGAGGTGGGCGGGCTTGACCGTGGCCAGTGCCGCCAGGTCGCCGACCGCCGCGAACTCCTTGCGCGCCTGCTCCACGGCAGCCTGCAGCGTCTCGGGCGCGAGGGCCGCGACCTGCTTCGGATCGTAGGAGTCGTTGGCTGCGGACATGTGGGGCAGGCTCCAGGGACGTTTCCGGATCGGAGTGCCCGCGCGGACGGCGAGCACAGTGATCCTAGGTGATCGGCCGATCAGGCCCACAGCTAGTCCGCCTCCCCGCGGACTGAAACGGTGCGGATGACCACTCGATAGTGGCTGGGTGCCGTCACGGTCCCCGAAGGCTCCGCTGATCGGCGCGAGATCACCTGGTGGTCGATTCCGTGGAGTTGGTGTTAATCACGTCGGAGAGGCCGGGCTCCGGTCGGCGTCGTGGCGGGTTTGTCCTTGCCGGACGGGTAGGTCTCGTGGGTGGCGGAGGGGAGGGTCGGCTGCGGTTCGGGCGGGTCTGCGCCACCGTTGCGTGGGGGCTGAGACCGCTACGTGGACCTCGCTGTGCGGGCCGCCCTGGATCCGGTGCTGCGAGACGACGTGGCTGATGCCCTGAAAGGCGCGTTCAGGGCGCTCAGCGCCCTGAACGGCCCATTGACGGCACTCGTTCCGGCGAGGACAAACCCACAACACCAACCGCAGCCAACCCACCCGACCGAAAACCGGGCCGGTCCGACGCGACCAGCACACCGACTTCACGGGATCGATCATCTAGTGCGAAGCGCGCCGTGCCCATGCGCTGGCGTACAGGCAGATCGTGGCGGCGGTGGCCAGGTTGAGGCTCTCCGCCTTGCCGTAGAGGGGGACCCGCAGCGACACGTCCGCCGCCGATTTCACCTCATCGGGTAGACCGTGGGCCTCGCTGCCGAACAGCCACGCGGTCGGACCGGTGTCGGTGGCGGGTGTCAGTTCGTCCTCGGCGTAGCCGTCCGCGGCGACCAGGCACAGCCCGGCGGCCCGGCAGGCGGCGAGCACGTCGTCGACGGGGGCGCGGGCGATCGGCAGGTGGAAGACGCTGCCGGTCGAGGCGCGGACGCACTTGCCGTTGTGCGGGTCGACCGCGTCACCCGCGAGCACCACCGCGTCGGCGCCCGCCGCGTCGGCGACCCGGACGACCGTGCCCGCGTTGCCCGGGTCCGCCACCCCGACCAGCACCGCGACCAGGCGCGGGGCACCGGACAGGGCCTCGGCGAGCGGCACGTCGACCAGCGAGCACACCGCGACCACGCCCTGCGGTGTGACGGTGTCGGACAGGCCGGCCATCGCGCGGTCGGTCACCGGCGACACGGGTACCCCGCGGTCGGCGGCGAGCCCGCGCAGTTCGGTGTCGCGGTCGGCGAACGCCTCGGTCACGAACAGCTCGTGCACCTCACCCGGCCATGTGAGCGCCTCGCGGACGGCCTGTGCGCCCTCGGCGAGGAACCGCCCGGCGCGCTGCCGCCCCACTCGGCGCGACAGGGCCCTGGCAGCAGCGACCCGGGGCGTCCGTTCGGTGAACGGAACGACCCCGGGTCGTGGTGCGGTGCTCAGGAAGCAGCCTTGCCCTGCTGGTCGGCGTTCGCGCGCGCGACCTCGACGAGCGCGGCGAACGCGGCCGCGTCGTTCACGGCCAGCTCCGCGAGGATCTTGCGGTCGACCTCGACACCCGCGTTCTTCAGACCCTGGATGAAGCGGTTGTAGGTCAGGCCGTTCTGGCGCGCCGCGGCGTTGATGCGGGTGATCCACAGCTGGCGGAAGTCACCCTTGCGGGCACGGCGGTCCCGGTAGGCGTAGTTGAGCGAGTGGAGCATCTGCTCCTTCGCCTTGCGGTACAGCCGCGAGCGCTGGCCGCGGTAGCCGCTGGCCAGCTCAAGGGTGGTGCGGCGCTTCTTGTGGGCGTTGACTGCCCGCTTGACGCGTGCCACGGTGCAAATCCGATCGATCTCGAGGGCGGCGGTCCCGCGCGCCCCATGTGGTCAGGGAAAACGAGTGCCGGTCAGCGACCGAGCAGCTTCTTGACGCGCTTGACGTCGGCCTTGGCGATCTCTTCGGTGCCTGCCAGGCGCCGGGTCACCCTGCTGGACTTCTTCTCCAGCTTGTGGCGCAGGCCGGTCTGCTGACGACGCAGCTTTCCCTTGCCGGTGATCCGAACTCGCTTCGAAGTACCGGAGTGAGTCTTGTTCTTGGGCATTGTGATCCTTGCGCAGTTGTACGACCGGGTGCGCCTCGGTGAGACGCACTCGGTCACTCGATCAGCCGCGGTCAGTTCGTGTCTGGTTCCGCGCTGGCCTTCGGGCGGGTCTTCTGGGTCTTGTGCGGCGCCAGCACCATGATCATGTTTCGACCGTCCTGCTTCGGCGCGGCCTCGACGAAGCCGAGGTCGGCCACGTCCTCGGACAACCGCTGCAACAGCCGGAAACCAAGTTCGGGACGGGACTGCTCACGCCCGCGGAACATGATCGTCACCTTGACCTTGTTGCCGTGCTCGAGGAAGCGCATCACGTGCCCGCGCTTGGTCTCGTAGTCGTGGGTGTCGATCTTCGGGCGGAGCTTCTGCTCCTTGATCACGGTGAGCTGCTGGTTTCGACGCGACTCGCGAGCCTTCTGCGCGCTCTCGTACTTGAACTTGCCGAAGTCCATGAGCTTGCAGACGGGCGGGCGAGCCTGCGGGGCAACCTCCACGAGGTCCAGGTCCGCTTCCTGAGCGAGCCGCAGTGCGTCTTCGATGCGCACGATGCCGACCTGCTCGCCGTTCGGTCCGACCAGGCGGACTTCCGGGACTCGGATGCGGTCGTTGATACGTGTCTCGGAGCTGATGGGGCCTCCTCGGGCCGGGTTCGTCTTCTCATCCGCGACCCTCGCGGATCCCCATCAAGCACGAAGCCCCGGTCGTCTGATGACGAACGGGGCCCGCTTCCGATCACCCGTCACGCATGACGGGCACACCGCGCCCTGAGTGCCGGAGCTGTCCGGCACAGGTCGCGGCGACCGGAACCCGGCCACGGTGTGACTCGGGTGGGAGCGGGGCTCCACTTGGTCAGCCTCGCAAGCAAGGCTGGTCGCGTCGTTCAGAATAACACCCCTGCCCGGCCGGTTGTTCCACCGGTCAGGTCCTGGCCCACTGGTAGCGCAGTTCGGGGCGTCCCACCTGACCATACCTCGGTTGCCGGAGGGCCATCCCGTGGTCGGCCAGGTACTCCAGGTACCGGCGCGCGGTCACGCGGGACATGCCGAGCGCGTCCCCCGCCGCGCTCGCCGACAGGCCGTCGTCCGCGCCACGCAGCGCGGCGGCCACCGCGTCGAGGGTCGGCGCACTCATGCCCTTCGGCAACCGCGCGCCCTCGGTGCCGCGCAGCGTGGCGAAGAGGTGGTCGACGCCGGTCTGGTCGGCCTCCTCCGCACGGTCGACGCCGCGCCGGAACCGCGCGTACCGCTCGAGCTTGTCGCGCAGGGTCGCGAAGGTGAACGGCTTCAGCAGGTACTGCACGACGCCGCTGGACACCGCGGCCCGCACCAGTGCGAGGTCCCGCGCGGAGGTCACCATGATCACGTCGACGAGCCTGCCCTCGGCCCGGAGCGTCCGGCACAGGTCGAGCCCGTTGCCGTCGGGCAGGTACTGGTCGAGCAGCAGCAGGTCCACGTCCAGCCGCCCGAGCGCCCGCCGTGCCTCCCCCGCCGAGTGCACGACGCCGGCGACGGCGAACCCGGCGACCCGCTCGACGTAGAGCCGGTGCGCGTCGGCGGCGACGAGGTCGTCCTCGACCACGAGCACGGAGATCACCTCGGTACCAGAGCGGTGGGGAGCCGGACCGTGAACACCGCGCCGCGTTCTCCCTGGTTCACCTCGATCGTGCCGTTGCAGCGCAGCACCGCCTGCCGCACCAGCGCGAGCCCGATGCCGCGGCCGTGTCCCGTGCCGCCGGCCTTCGTGGACCAGCCGCGGTCGAACGCCACCTCGCCCGCCGCGAGCCCGGGGCCGGTGTCCTCGATCCGCAGCAGCAGCGCGCCGTCCTCGGCGCGGGCGGTGACGAACACCTTGGGCGCCCTCAGCTGGGCGGCGCCGCCCTCGACCGCCGCGTCGAGCGCGTTGTCGATGAGGTTGCCGAGGATCGTGACCACGTCCCTCGGCGCGAGCGTGCCGCCGAGCACCGTGTCATCGATCTCCGTCTCCGGCGTGATCACCAGCTCGATGCCGCGTTCGTTCGCCTCCGCCGCCTTGCCGAGCAGCAGCGCGGCGAGCACGGGTTCGGACACCGCGTCCACCACGCGGTCGGTGAGCTGCTGCGCGAGGGCGAGCTCGGCGGTGGCGAACTCGACGGCGTCGTCGTAGCGGCCGAGCTCCACCAGCGACACCACCGTGTGCAGCCGGTTCGCGGCCTCGTGCGCCTGCGAGCGCAGCGACTCGGCGAACCCGCGGACCGAGTCCAGCTCGCCGGTCAGCGCCTGCAGGTCGGTGTGGTCCCGCAGCGTGACGACCGTGCCGTGCGCGCGGTTGCCGGACCGGACCGGCGTGCAGTTCACGACCAGCACCCGCCGCTCGGTCAGGTGGATCTCGTCGCGGGTGGTGCGGTCCGGCGCCATGCTCGCGACCATCGCGGCGGGCAGCCCCAGATCGGACAGCACTGCGCCCTCGACCTGGCCGTCCAGGTCGAGCAGTTCGCGGGCGCCGTCGTTGCACAGCGTCACCCGGCCGGCCTGGTCGACCAGCAGGAGGCCCTCGCGGACGGTGTGCAGGATCGCCTCGTGGTACTCCAGGCGCCTGCCCAGCTCGGCGGGACCGAGGCCGTGGGTCTGCCTGGCGAGCCGCCTGCTGACCAGGTAGGTGCCGGTCATGCCGACCGCCAGCGTCACCAGTGCCACCAGCACGAGCGGCACGAGCCGGTCGCTGACCTGCCCGGCGATCGCGTCGAGCGTGATGCCGACGCTGACGAGCGCCACGATCCGGTCGCCGTCGCGGACCGGGACCACCGCGCGGACCGACGGGCCGAGCGTGCCGGTGTAGGTCTCGGTGAAGACCTTCCCCGCGAGCGCCTCGTCGATGTGGCCGAGGAACCGCTCGCCGATGCGCGCCGGGTCCGGGTGCGTGAAGCGGCGGCCGTCGGGGTCCATGATCGTGATGAAGTCCACGCCGGTGTCGCGGCGAACGCGCTCGGCGAAGGGCTGCAGTATCGCGCTCGGCTCCCTCGCCAGCACGGCGTCGACGACGGCGGGCGAGTCTGCGATGGTCAGCGCGACCGACACCACCTCTTCCCGCGTGGAGTCCTCGGTCCGGTCGGCGACGTCGAGGTAGGCGAGCACCGCCCCGGCGACGACCAGCATCCCGACGATGATCACCTGGATCACCAGCAGTTGCCGCGCGAGGCTCCAGCGCTCACCTGTCATGCGCACCAGTGTGTCCCGCCTCACATGATCTTGAAAGCTCGTCTACTCAATGAACACAAAGGTGACCCAGGTCATACGGGTTCGCACAATGCCCGTGGTCGCTGCGCGAGCTTCGCCCCGCAGCACACCCGTCCCTGCCAGGAGGTCCTGTGTCCAGCGTCGAACAACCGGTCCGGCCACGCCGTCGTGACCGGACCCACTTCCTCTACATCGCCGTGGTGGCCGCCGTCGCTGCCGGCATCCTGATCGGCCTGGTGTGGCCGGCGGTCGGGAAGGAACTGAAACCGCTCGGCACCGGGTTCGTCAACCTGATCAAGATGATGATCAGCCCGATCATCTTCTGCACGATCGTGCTGGGCGTCGGCTCCGTGGCCAAGGCGGCGAAGGTCGGCAAGGTCGGCACGCTCGCCATCGGCTACTTCCTCCTGATGTCGACGGTGGCGCTGGTCATCGGCCTCGTCGTCGGCAACATCCTGCACCCGGGCGAGGGGTTGCGGCTCACCGAGAGCGTCCGCGAGGCGGGCAAGGAACAGGTGGCCGAGTCGGAGGGCACGGTCGACTTCCTGCTCGGCATCATCCCGGAGACGCTCGTGTCGGCGTTCACCCAGGGCTCGGTGCTGCAGACGCTGCTCGTCGCGCTGCTGGCCGGGTTCGCGCTGCAGGCGATGGGCGCGAAGGGTGAGCCGATCCTGCGCGGGGTCGGGCACCTCCAGCGGCTGGTCTTCCGGATCCTCGCGATGATCATGTGGGTGGCGCCGGTCGGCGCGTTCGGCGCGATCGCGGCCGTGGTCGGCGAGACCGGCGTCGACGCGCTGAAGAGCCTCGCGATCATCATGATCGGCTTCTACGCGACCTGCCTGCTGTTCGTGTTCGTGGTCCTGTCGTCGCTGCTGTGGCTGGTCGCGCGGATGAACATCCTGACACTGTTCCGCTACCTGTCGCGGGAGTTCCTGCTGATCCTGTCGACCTCGTCGTCGGAGGTGGCGCTGCCGAGGCTGATCGCGAAGATGGAGCACCTCGGTGTGAGCAAGCCGGTCGCGGGGATCACGATCCCGACCGGGTACTCGTTCAACCTCGACGGCACGGCGATCTACCTGACCATGGCGACCCTGTTCGTCGCGGAGGCGATGGCCGCGCCGCTGTCGGTCGGCGAGCAGATCGGGCTGCTGCTGTTCATGATCATCGCGTCGAAGGGCGCGGCCGGCGTGACCGGCGCGGGCCTCGCGACGCTCGCCGGTGGTCTCCAGTCACACCGGCCGGAACTGGTCGACGGCGTGGGTCTCATCGTGGGCATCGACCGGTTCATGTCCGAGGCGCGGGCACTGACCAACTTCGCGGGCAACTCGGTCGCGACGGTGCTCGTCGGCACGTGGACCAGGGAGTTCGACCGCGACCAGGCGAACCGGGTGCTGTCGGGTGCGGACCCGTTCGACGAGAGGACACTGGTCGACGACCACGCGGTCACCGAACCCGCCAGGGAACCGAGCAGGTAGGACCGGGCGGCCCTTCGCGACGCGGAGGGCCGCCTACTTCCTCGTGCGCCGCCGGTAGCCGCGGCCCTCGTGCCAGGACTCGATCACCAGGTGGTCGGCGGGGGTGCCGACGTGGGCCAGGGCGACCTCGGCGATGTCGATGCGGAAGTACCCCGCACCGGGCTCCGCGCCCTCGGCGGGCGGCGCCACCTCGATCGCCCTGCCTGCGAGCTTGGCGTCACCCAGCCACGTCGTGGGGTCCTCCGGCGGGTCGACCGAGGGGCTGTGCACGGCGACGCGGGGGTCGCGCCGCACGTCGAGCAGCTTCATCGAGCCGCCCATCATGCCGAGGGTGACCTCGCCGTCCTTGAAGTCCAGTTCGGATCCGCTGATCCGCGGCGACCCGTCCTTGCGCAGGGTCGCGATCGTCTTGTGGATGCCTGCCGCGAACCGGCTCCGCACCCGCTCGGCGAACTCCGGAGCGTCCGCCTCGATTTCCCGCCACGTCGCCATGGCGCCGATCCTACGCCGTTTCCGAACCGTGGTTCAATAACTGTGTGGCCCGCCCCCGCAAGGTTTCCGACGACGAGCTGATGGCCGCGTGCGGCCGGGCCATAGGCCGGTTCGGCCCGGGGTTCACGCTCGCGCAGGTCGCCGGGGAGGCGGGCGTCGCGGTGGGCACGGTGGCGGGCCGGTTCGGCTCGAAGCGGAGACTGCTGCTGGCGATGATGACCACCGGCGCCGAGGGCGTGGCCCCGCTGTTGCGCGCGGCCGCCGAGGGCCGGCCCCCGCTCGACGCGATCACGGCGGCGGTCCTGGCCACGACGGAAGGCGTCGCCGACCCGGCGAGCACGTCCAACCACCTCGGTCAGCTGGGGATCGATCTGGCGGATCCCGCGCTGCGGGCAGGTTTCGCCCGCCTGCGGGCCGCGGTGCGCGCGGTGCTGACGGACCTGTTCACCGCGGCGGACCTGCCCGGGGCTCCCCCACCGGCGCAGGCGGCCCGCATCGTCGCCGCGATGGCGCACGGCGCGCTGATGGACTGGGCACTCGCCCCGGAGGGCGCGGTCGCGGACGTGCTCAGGGCCGACCTCGCCGCGGTGCTCGCCGGGTGGCGGGTCAGCCCGCCTGCCTGAACTCCTGTTTCCTCGCCGCGCCGGGTGAGACGCCCAGCACCCGCTTGAACGCCCGCGCGAACGCGGCTTCGGAGCGGTAGCCGAGCTTGCGGGCGAGCTCCGCTGTGGTGGCTCTGCCCTCCTCGCAGGAGCGCAGAGCCACCTGCATCCGCCAGCGCGTCACGTACGACATCACCGGCTCCCCCACCACCTTCGTGAACCGCGCGGAGAACGCCGAACGGGACATCGCCAGCTCACTCGCCAGTTCGGCGACCGTCCACGCGTGGTCGGGCCTGCGGTGGATCAGCGCGAGCGCGCGACCGAGCTGCGGGTCGTGCAGTGCGCCGAGCCAGCCGGTGCGGGCGGCGGGGTCGGACTCGAGCCACACACGGATCGCCTGGATGACGAGGATGTCCGACAGGCGGGTGATCACTTCCTCGCCGCCGGGCCGCAGCTCCTTCGCCTCAGCCGCCATGAGCCGCAGCAGGCTCGGCAGCCAGCTGTCCGGTGCGGCGTCGGCTGCCTCGATGTGCAGGGTCTGCGGCAGCACCTCGATCAGGTGCCGCGCGCCTGGCTGGTCGAACCGGATGGCGCCGCAGATCATGTGCGTCGTCGCGCCGCCACCGCCGTGCCGCAGCGACTCGTACCGGTCGCTGACCAGGTCGCGGGGCAGGTCCATGACGTTCGGCGTCGCCACGCCCGGCTCGCTGAGCAGCGCGTGCCCCTGCCCGTGCGGCACGAGGACCAGCTCGTGCGGGCCCATGGCGCGGGGCGGGCCGTCGTCGGTGCGCAGCAGGCAGGAGCCCGCGGTCACGACGTGGAACCACAGGTGCCCCGGCATCGCGGGCATCGTCGCGCCCCACGGCGCGGACAACTCCGTGCGGCAGTAGAACGCGCCGTTCATCCGGAGCAGGTGCAGTGCCTCACCAAGTGGATCAGTGGGCGCCCACGGGTCGAAGCCCTTCATGGGCAGGACTGTACTGGACATCCAAGACATCTGGACGATCGAGCATGGAATCGCGCCAAGCAGTCATGGATTCTCCAGCCAAGCGGTGGTCTGCTGGATGTACTGCCAAAGAGCAACGGAGGATGACATGAACACACTCGTGCTGGGCGCCAACGGCAAGACCGGGCGACGGGTCGCGGACCGCCTGACCGCACGCGGCGTGCCGGTGCGGCGGGGCACCAGGGCGGGCACGCCGCGATTCGACTGGGAAGAACCCGGGACCTGGTCGCCGGCGCTGGCCGGGGTGGACGCGGTGTACGTGTCGTACTTCCCGGACCTGGCGGTGCCGGGCGCGGTGGACGCGGTGCGTGAACTGACCGACCTGGCGGAGAAGGCGGGCGTGCGGCGACTGGTGCTGCTGTCCGGTCGTGGCGAGACGGAGGCGCAGGCCGCCGAGGACGTGGTGCGGGCGGGCGGTATCGAGTGGACGGTGGTCCGCTGCGCGTGGTTCAACCAGAACTTCTCGGAGGGCCACCTGCTGGACCCGCTGCTGGGTGGCGACGTGGCGCTGCCCGCTGAGGAGGTGCGGGAGCCGTTCCTCGACGTCGAGGACATCGCGGACGTGGCTGTCGCCGCGCTGACCGAACCGGGCCACGGCGGCCGGACGTACGAGATGACCGGCCCACGGCTGCTGACGTTCGCGGAAGCGGTGGCTGAGATCGCCGAGGCCACCGGCAGACCGCTCACCTACCGGCCGACAGACCTGGGCACCTACCTGGCCGCCACGGGGATGCCCGAGGACGTGACCGGTCTGCTGGGCTACCTGTTCAGCGAGTTGCTGGACGGCAGGAACGCGTGGGTCGGCGACGGTGTGGAGCAGGCACTGGGCCGCCCGGCGAAGGACTTCAGCGAGTTCGTGCGGGATAACGTGCCGGTGTGGCAGGTGACGGCTCAGCCGGCGAGGTAGGCACGGAGCGCGCTGGCCACACCAGTCCGGGTAGCCCGCGACGTCGACGAGCGCGGCGAAGACCCGCCCGGCGGCGCGCACGGACCAGACGCCGCGGAAGCGGTAGTCGTTGAGCGACACCGTTCGTGTGAGCCGGGGCTAGGGCGTGTCCCGCGGATCTTGATCGCGGTATTCGCGCCCATCTGGCCGCTGGCCGCGTTGCCGGAAAGCCCGAGTACAACCCGGTACGAGGGCCTTCCTCCGCCTTGCCAGCGACCAGATGGATCACGAATCCCATCGACCAAGATCCACGGGACACGCCCTAGGGTGCTGCCATGGCGAAGTGGACACCGGCCGACATGCCACCGCAGAAGGACCGCACGGTGATCGTCACGGGTGCGAACAGCGGCATCGGCCAGGCGGCGGCCGCGGCCTTCGCGTCGGCGGGCGCCAGGGTGATCCTGGCGTGCCGCGACGTCGACAAGGGCAACGCGGCGGCGGCGACCATGGCCGACACCGTCGAGGTGCGGGCACTGGACCTGGCGAACCTGGCCTCGGTGCACGAGTTCGCGAAGTCGGTCGACGAGCCGGTCGACGTGCTGGTGAACAACGCGGGTGTGATGGCGATCCCCCACCGCCGCACCGCCGACGGTTTCGAGAAGCAGATCGGCACCAACCACCTCGGCCACTTCGCACTGACGGGCCTGCTCCTGGACCGGCTCCGCGACCGGGTCGTCACGGTGTCCAGCACCATGCACTGGGCGGGCAAGGTCGACCTGACGGACCTGAACTGGGAACGGCGCCGCTACCAGCGGTGGCTCGCGTACAACCAGTCGAAGCTCGCGAACCTGCTGTTCACCCACGAGCTGGCCCGCAGGCTGACGGAAGCGGGGTCACCGCTGAAGGCACACGCGGCCCACCCCGGCTACGCGTCGACCAACCTCCAGTCCCACACGGAAACCCTGCTGGACATGGTCATGGCTCTGGGCAACCGCCTGGTGGCCCAGAGCGCGAAGATGGGCGCCCTGCCCACCCTGTACGCGGCGACGATGGACCTGCCGAACGGCTCCTTCGCCGGCCCTGGCGGCATCACCACCCAGCACGGCTACCCGAAGCTGGTCCGGTCGAGCAGAGCCGCCCACGACAGGGAAACCGCGGCAGGGCTGTGGAGCCTGTCGGAGAAACTGACGGACGTGACGTTCACCATCTGAAGAACGACCTCACAGCACAGTCTTCAAGAACTGCCCGGTGTACGAGGACGACATACCGGCGACGTCCTCGGGCGTGCCCTCGGCGATGACCATCCCGCCACCGGAGCCGCCCTCGGGTCCCATGTCCACGATCCAGTCCGACGTCTTGATCACGTCGAGGTTGTGCTCGATCACGATCACCGTGTTGCCCTTGTCCACCAACCCGTTGATCACGCCGATCAACTTGCGGATGTCCTCGAAGTGCAACCCGGTCGTCGGCTCGTCGAGGACGTACACCGTCTTCCCGGTGGACCGCTTCTGCAGCTCGGACGCCAGCTTCACGCGCTGCGCCTCACCACCGGACAACGTCGGCGCGGGCTGTCCCAGCCGGACGTAACCCAGGCCCACGTCCACCAACGTCTTCAGGTGCCGGTGGATCGCCCGGATCGGCTCGAAGAACTTCTCCGCCTCCTCGATCGGCATGTCGAGGACCTCGGAGATGGTCTTGCCCTTGTAGTGCACCTCGAGCGTCTCGCGGTTGTACCGCGCGCCCTTGCAGACCTCGCACGGCACGTACACGTCCGGCAGGAAGTTCATCTCGATCTTGATGGTGCCGTCGCCCGCGCACGCCTCGCAGCGGCCGCCCTTGACGTTGAACGAGAACCGGCCCGGCTGGTAGCCGCGCACCTTCGCCTCGGTCGTGGCCGCGAACAGCTTGCGGACGTGGTCGAACACGCCCGTGTACGTCGCCGGGTTGGACCTCGGCGTGCGGCCGATCGGCGACTGGTCGACGCGCACCAGCTTGTCGACCAGGGTCAGCCCGTTGATGCGGGTGTGCCTGCCGGGGACCTGCCGCGCGCCGTTCAGCTTGTTCGCGAGGACGGTCGCCAGGATGTCGTTGACGAGCGTCGACTTGCCGGACCCGGACACGCCGGTGACCGACACCAGGCAGCCGAGCGGGAACGACACGTCGATGTTGCGCAGGTTGTGCTCCCGCGCACCGACCACCGTCAGCTGCCGCTTCCTGTCGACCGGCCTGCGGATCGCGGGCACCTCGATCCGCTGGCGCCCGGACAGGTACGCGCCGGTCAGCGACTTCTTGTTCTTCAACAGCTTCTCGTACGGTCCGCTGTGGACGATCTCGCCGCCGTGCTCGCCCGCGCCCGGCCCGATGTCGACCACCCAGTCCGACGAGCGGATGGTGTCCTCGTCGTGCTCGACCACGATCAGCGTGTTGCCGAGGTTGCGCAGGCGGGTCAGCGTCTCGATCAGCCGGTGGTTGTCGCGCTGGTGCAGGCCGATCGACGGCTCGTCCAGCACGTACAGCACGCCCACCAGCCCGGACCCAATCTGCGTCGCGAGCCGGATGCGCTGCGCCTCGCCACCGGACAGCGTGCCCGCGGCCCGGTCGAGCGACAGGTAGTCCAGGCCGACGTCGAGCAGGAACCGCAGCCGCGCCTGGATCTCCTTCAGCACGGCGCCCGCGATCATGGTCTCGCGCCTGCCGAGCTTGAGCCCGGCGAGGAAGTCCGAGCACTCGCCGATCGACAGCGCCGACACCTCGGCGATGGACCGCTCGCCCTGCGACTTGTGCGACAGCGTGACCGCGAGGATCTCCGGCTTGAGCCGCGTGCCCTCACAGGCCGGGCACGGCACCTCCCGCATGTAGCCCTCGTACTTCTCCCGCATGTACTCGGACTCGGTCTGCTCCTGGCGCCGCTCCAGGAACGGGATCACGCCCTCGTAGTTGGCGTAGTAGGAGCGTTCGCGGCCGTACCGGTTGCGGTACCGGACGTGCACCTGGTCGGCCGTGCCGTGCAGGACCGCCTTCTGTGCCCTGGCTGGCAGCTTGCGCCACGGGGTGTCCATGCGGAACCCGACGGCCTCGGCGAGGGAGGTCAGCAGGCGGTGGAAGTACTCGGCGGTCTGCCCGCCCGCCCACGGCGCGATGGCGCCGTCGCCAAGGCTCAGCTCGTCGTCCGGCACGACCAGCTCCGGGTCGACCTCCTGCCGGACCCCGATGCCGGTGCAGACCGGGCACGCGCCGTACGGCGAGTTGAACGAGAACGACCTCGGTTCGAGGTCCTCGATCGCGAGCGGGTGGCCGTTGGGGCAGGCCAGGTTCTCGGAGAAACCGCGGATGCGGTGCGGGTCGTTCTCCGGCAGGTCGACGAACTCCAGCTCGACGAGGCCGTCGGCCAGCCGCAGCGCGGTCTCGACCGAGTCGGTGAGCCGCCGCTTGGAGCTCGCCTTCACCGAGAGCCGGTCGATCACGACCTGGATGTCGTGCTTCTCCTGCTTCTTCAGCTTCGGCGGGTCGGTCAGCTGGTGTACGACCCCGTCGATGCGCGCGCGGGAGTAGCCCTGGGACTGCAGCGACGAGAACAGGTCGACGTACTCGCCCTTGCGGCCGCGGATGACCGGTGCGAGGACCTGGAAGCGCAGGCCCTCGTCCATCGCCATGACCTGGTCGACGATCTGCTGCGGCGTCTGCTTGCTGATCGCCTCGCCACACTGCGGGCAGTGCGGCTTGCCCGCGCGCGCGAACAGCAGGCGCAGGTAGTCGTAGACCTCGGTGATCGTGCCGACGGTCGACCGGGGGTTGCGGTTGGTCGACTTCTGGTCGATCGACACCGCGGGCGAGAGCCCCTCGATGAAGTCGACGTCCGGTTTGTCCATCTGGCCGAGGAACTGCCGGGCGTACGCGGACAGTGACTCCACGTACCGGCGCTGGCCCTCCGCGAAGATCGTGTCGAACGCCAGGCTCGACTTGCCCGAGCCGGACAGCCCGGTGAACACGATCATGCTGTCCCTGGGCAGGTCGATGTCAACGCCGCGCAGGTTGTGCTCCCTGGCGCCGCGGACGACGAGGCGGTCAGCCACTGAAGTCCCTTCGAAGTTCTGTTCTCACTGGTCACGGACCGGTTCAGGGACCGAGGACCATGGCCGGGGTCATGCTAGAACGGGGCACCGACAATTTTCCGGTTCGCTCGGTGACTACCGGTCAACTGCCGCGCTCACCTACGCTGGAGTAACCAGGTCTGCCACCGAACACGCGGGAATGGGCGGTATGAGCATCTCACCTGAAGCATCCGTCGGGCAGAACGACGTACCCGCGCAGCGGCGCGCTGACGAACGCTCGGCAGCGGAACGCGCGGTACGCCTGCTTCCCTTGGTGCGACAGGCGACGGAGAGACTCGACCACGTTGTCGCGGGACTCGACGAGAACACCGTCCACCAGCCGAGCGGGCTGCCCGGATGGTCGAGGGCCCACGTCGTGTCCCACCTCGCCCGCAACGCCGACGGGCTGGTCAATCTCTTGACCTGGGCACGCACCGGCGTCGAGCATCCAATGTACGCCAGCACCGCGGACCGCGACGCGGACATCGAGGAGGGCGCGGGACGGCTCGCCCAGATCCTGGTCGAGGACCTCCGCGCCGCGAGCGACCGGCTGATGGTCGCCGCCACCGGCATGCCGGAGCACGCGTGGTCCGCGCCGGTCATGGCCAGGCTGCCCGCCTCGTTCCCCGCGGCCAACATCCCGTCGATGCGCCTGCACGAGGTGTGGGTGCACCTGGTGGACCTGGACGCCGGGTTCTCGTTCGACCAGGTTCCCAACGACCACCTCGAACACCTCGTCGCCGAGGCCGTCACCCGGCACATCAACCGGCCAGACGGCAAGCGTGTACGCCTCACCGTCGAGCTGCCCGGCGACCGCGAGCGCGTGTGGGACCTCGTGAACGGCGGCGAAGAACCCCGCCACGACGTGACCGGGGACGCCGCGACCGCGCTCGCGTGGCTGACCGGCCGCTCCGACGGCACCGGCCTGCGCGGAGACGTCCCCGTCCTGCCCGCCTGGGGCTAGAGTCCCTGGCTGACCGAGTCCGTGTGGGCGCTGCGGTTGGGGCGGGCGCGTCGACGGCGCGGGCTGATGCCCTGAAAGGCGCGTTCACGGCGCTGAGCGCCCTGAACGGCCCATTCACGGCACTCGTTGCGCCGTCGAAGGGCTCCCCACCATCCCCGGGACCTGCCCGTCCAGGCAACGCCGACTCACGGAATCAATCGGCTAGATCGCGATGTTCTCGAATCGGGTGGTGAACCCCTTCCCGGTCGGTGACGCGCACATCACACCGGCGAGCACCGACAGTTCCGGCGGGAAGTAGGCGAGCCGCAGCATCGTCGCGGGTGGCGCACCGTTCAGGCCGTAGGAGATGGTGACCGTGTCCCCGGTCCGCGCGGCCTTGACGGTGACCGACGCGGCCGGCTCGGCGAGCGCCACGACCGACCAGTCGGACACGTCGCGCGTGACCACCGCCGAGACCTGCTGCTGCCCGTCGACCAGCTCGACACCGCTCTTGATCCAGTTCTTCTCGTCGAGCCGGATCGCGACGCCCGCCTGGTCGTACTGCTCGGTGTAGTCACCCGTGAAGGTGGCGGTCAGCTCGAAGTCCCCGGCCTTGTCGATGCCCAGGATGTGCCCGGTGTCCCGGACGTAGCCGTAATGGGTGGTGTGCCAGAAGTCCGTGCCGGGGTCGGTCGTGACCGTGTTCCCGCTCCACCGCGCGGGCTCGTTGAACCAGCGCCAGCCACTCTTGATGAGGTCCTCCACGAGGCCATGCTGTCAGCCCTCCGGCCCGGGCCGCTAGGGTCCGTGGCGTGGACGTTGTCGAGGAGTACACCGGTCATGTCGAGCCGGGCGGCCCCGCCGCCCGGCGCACGCTGGACGCCCTGACGATCACCAAGATCTCGGTCGGCCCGATGGACAACAACGCGTACCTCCTCGTGTGCAGGCGGACGCACGAAGCACTGCTGGTGGACGCCGCGAACGACCCGGAACGCCTTTCGGACCTCATCGGCCACGGCGACGACCGGCCCACCCTCCGCACCATCGTGACCACCCACCAGCACGAGGACCACTGGGGCGCACTGGGCGCCGTCGCCGGCGCCTACGGCGCGAACACCATCGCCCACGAGGCCGACGCCGACGTGCTCCCCGTGCCGCCGGACCAGTACGTCACCCAGGGCGACACCGTGCCGGTCGGCGACGCCGTGCTCGAGGTCATCCACCTCCGTGGCCACACCCCCGGCTCCGTCGCCCTCCTGTACCGCGACCCGGCGGGCCACCCCCACCTCTTCACGGGCGACTCCCTCTTCCCCGGCGGTGTGGGGCGGACGACGTCGCCGGAGAACTTCACGTCGTTGATCAACGACGTGAAGTCGCGGATCTTCGACCAACTTCCGGACGACACCTGGTTCTACCCAGGGCACGGCGACGACTCCACGCTCGGCGAGGAGCGCCCCAAACTCGACGAGTGGTGCGAACGCGGCTGGTAGTGCAGCCTCGACCTACGGTGAGCTGCGCCCAGGGTGACTAGACCTCACCTTCATCGGCGAGGAGTGCACGGCACTGAACGCATGTGACGTTCGACAATGGCTCACGCAAACGCCACTTCACCCGACGGGTGCCAGCACGCGAGCACAGCGTTGATGACGCGACCCTCGTTCGCACATTCTTCTGCCGCACCTCGGCAGCGTGCCGTCTCGTGGATGAATGCACCGTCTCGACCGGCGTATAGAACACGATCTCACCGTAGGCAGGCTCGTCGATTTCCTCCACGACCTTGGTGTTCTCGACCAGGATCGTAAAGTCTCCGCGCACCAGTTCCACGGTCTCGCCAGGTCCTGGCAACTCTTCCGGGGAGACGGTGATCGTCAGATCTTCGCTCATACATTCCTCCGGGCTGCGTTGCGCAGTCACTCCGTACGCGACCAAGGTCGCCAGATATCGCCGTGCGTTACAGACCGCTGGTACCGCGCCGACACCGACGCTGCTCGGCTATGTGGCGTGCCGCAGCCCAGCAAGCGTGCCACAAGGTGCCACCGGGTGGCACATCGCGTACCATGGCGACATGGCTCAGCCTGAGATCAACCAGCGGGACCTTCGCAGCCGGTCCAAAGAGATCATGGACGCCGTCGCGGGTGGTCAATCCTTCACGGTCACTCGTGACGGGCATGAAATCGGAGAGCTGATTCCGTTGCGTCGGCGCCGACGCTTCGTAGCTCGAGATGAGTTCACCGCCATGTCACGTAACGCCGTGAGCGTGGACATCACTGCGTTCCGCGCGGACCAGGATGCCGCAGCAGATTCGGAGGCCGTCGATCCCTATGAGCAGTAGCCCCCATCGCCAGGGCCTCCTCGACACGACCATCCTGATCCTTCGCCGCTGGGTCGATCCAGCCGAGTTGCCGGAGGAAATGGCGATCAGCGCGATAACGCTCGCCGAACTCTCCGCAGGTCCACACCAGGTACGACCGAACAGCGAGCAGAACACCTATGACGAGCACGCGGAACGCGCCCGACGCCTTGACATACTCCAACGTGCCGAGCACGAGTTCGACCCGATCCCCTTCGGTGTCGAGGCAGCCAGGACCTACGGCCGAGTGACTGCCTCGGTGGTCGCCGTCGGACGAAAGCCACGACGCCGCATCGGCGACCTGATGATCGCGGCGACGGCCATCGCTGAGGACCTTTCTCTGTTCACAACGAATCCCGGTGACTTCGACGGGCTTCATGACCTGCTCACCGTCGTGCCAGTCGCCCGGCCTGTCGTACCTCATGAAGGTCGCTGACCATCACCCCTGTTGTTCACCGTCAGTGCGACTCGCTGTTCCCGGGCGGTGTGGGCAGGACGACGTCACCGGAGAACTTCACGTCCCTGCTCAACGACGTGAAGTCCCGGATCTTCGACAACTCCCGGACGACACCTGGTTCTACCCCGGCCACGGCGACGACTCCACCCTCGGCGCCGAGCGCCCGAAACTCGACGAGTGGCGCAAGCGCGGCTGGTGAGTTGCCCTTGCGGAGCGTCCAGGCCACCACGTGTCGCCCGTCCAGCTGACCGAACAAATACCGTCTAGATGACCAGGATCCGGTCGGCTAGATGACCACGCAACGACCGTCCAGATGACCGTTGATCTTGCTCGTGCGGCACACTGTCACCATGCCTGCGCCTCCCGGCCTGATCCCTCGCCGCGCCGAATCCCTGGTTCACGAAGCGCTCGGAGATACGCGTGTCGTTCTCGTCAACGGCGCTCGCCAGGCCGGCAAGAGCACGTTGACCAGGCTCGCCACCGAACGCCAGCCGACAGTGCTCCGGCTTCTCGACGACCCGGCCACGTTGCGGGCCGCCAAGGACGACCCAACCGGGTTCGTGGAGCACGACAGCCTGATGGTCATCGATGAGATACAGCTGGTTCCGGAGCTACTTCAACCGATCAAGGTGTCCGTCGATCTGGACCCGACACCCGGCCGCTACCTCCTGACAGGCTCCTCACGCATCCTGGCCATGCGAACTCTCCCCGACGCGTTGCCCGGCCGGATGGAGGTGATCGAGCTGTGGCCGTTCTCCCAGGGAGAGCTGCACGGGGCTCCCGACAGGTTTGTGGACGCCGCTTTCAGGCACGGACCCCGGCTCGACCACTCATCGGACCTGCGCCGCCGTGACTACCTGGAGCGTCTCGTCGTCGGCGGCTTCCCAGAAGCCACCCGTCGCGCTCCCCGCCGCCGAACCGCCTTCTTCGACTCCTACCTGTCGACCCTGATCGAACGCGACGTCCTGGAACTGGCCAGCATCGAGCGCCGAGGTGACTTGCTCAAACTGATCGCACTGCTTGCCGGACGCGCCGGCGGCCTGCTGGAACCGACCACACTCGCCGCTCAGTCCGGAATACCGCGAACCACACTCGTGCGCTACTTGGAGTTGCTGGCGTCGGTCTTTCTCATCAAGAGCATTCCGGCCTGGTCATCCGGACAGACGCGCCGGGCCGTGGGTACCCCGAAACTCGCGTTCGTGGATACCGGCATTGCCAGCCATCTCATCGGGCAAGATCCCATACGGCTGGGGGAACCGGGCGGAGCGGCCGGGGCGATGATGGAGAACTTCGTCGTCATGGAACTCGCCCGCCAGCTCACCTGGTCCGAGGAGCGTGGACGGCTGTATCACTACCGCACCAAGGACAAGCAGGAAGTCGAGGCGGTCATCGAAACACCCGACGGCAGGGTGATCGGAGTAGAGGTCAAGGCGGGCGCCACAGTGCGCACCGAGGACCTGGCCGGCTTGCGGAATCTTGCAGGCCATCTCGGTGATCGGTTCGTCGCCGGCTACGTGCTCTACACCGGGCAGCAGACCTTGCCGTTCGGCGAGAAGATCAGGGCTCTACCGGTGGATGCGCTGTGGCGCCTCACCCCGTGAGTTCGGGCCGCGGCGCAACCGGTGTGCACCGCAGACGCGACTCGCTGTTCCCCTGACGTACGTCGCCGGGAGAAGACCGGTACCGGTCCGAAAGCTTCAAGACGCCCGGTTGCGGGCAGGCGACAATCGAAGGCGTGACTGTCGACATCGCTGCTGCCGCTTCCTTCATGGCCACGCACGCCAGGCTGCTCGACCGGCGTCGGTTCGAGTACTTGTCCGGGCGGGGGGACGCCGGGGCTGTGCTCGCCGCCGTCGACGGGTACCGGAACGCTGACGGCGGGTACGGCTGGGGGCTTGAGCCTGACCTGCGGGCGCCCGAGAGCCAGCCCGGTGGGGCGTTGCACGCGCTCGAGGTCTTCGCCGAGGTCGGGCCCGCCGGCCGGGCGGTGGAGGTCTGCGACTGGCTCGGGCGGGTGGCCCTGCCCGACGGGGGTGTGCCGTTCGCGGTGCCCGTGGCCGACTCGGCCGGGTGTGCGCCGTTCTGGGCGCGGGCCGATCCGCGGGTCTCGTCGCTGCAGAGCACTGCCTTTGTCGCCGGGGTGGCGTGGCGGGTGGCCGCAGCGGACGAGCGGGTGGCCGGGCACCCGTGGTTGGCGGCCGCCACCCGGTACTGCCTTGACGCCATCGCCGCGCTGGAGGAGGCGCCGCACGCGATCGAGCTCCGGTTCGCGGTCGGGTTTCTCGACGCGGTGTCCGGGGTGTCCGACGAGGCCGGGCCACTGCTCGACAGGCTGCGAACCTTCATCCCGGCCGACGGGTTGTTGCCAGTTGCCGGTGGCAAGGAGGGCGAGACCATGCGGCCGCTGGACTTCGCGCCGTTGCCGGGGCAGCAGAGCCGGCAGCTGTTCCACGACGACGTCATCGCCGCTGACCTGCGGCGACTCGCCGACGGGCAGCAGGACGACGGCGGTTGGGCGGTCGACTTCGACAGCCACTCCCCCGCCGCGGCGCTCGAGTGGCGGGGGTACGCGACCGTGGAAGCCGTGTCGATCTTGCGTGCGAACGGCACGATCCCAGCGGATCGTGTACTGTAGAACGTGGTCGTTGGTTTTGTGTTCGTGTCATTGCGCGCTCGCGAAACATTGTTGCGGGCGTTCGCACCTCCTCCGTGTGGTCGGACCTTCCGCCGCAGACAGCGGCGTACGTATCACCACAAAGTTGAGGAAGAAATATGGCTCAGGGCACCGTGAAGTGGTTCAACTCCGAAAAGGGCTTCGGCTTCATCGCGCCGGACGACGGCAGCGCCGACGTCTTCGTGCACTACTCGGAGATCCAGGGCGGCGGCTTCAAGTCGCTCGACGAGAACCAGCGCGTGCAGTTCGAGGTTGGCCAGGGCCAGAAGGGCCCGCAGGCGACCGGCGTCACCGTTCTCTGACGTACCCCCAGCGCTAAGCGGCCGGCAGGTCCACCCCCATCGGGTGAACCTGCCGGCCGCCCGCTTTTACCGTCCCCGGGTGCTTCGACAGGAGTAACCGCCTCGGCCATTGTGCGGCAGATCTCGTTCCCGCGTAACGACTTCCGCGCCCCGGCGACAGACCAGACATGGGTTTGGCCGACTGGCTGCGGGACCGCCTCGTCGCGGGTCCAAGCGGAACGGGAATACCCGACACCTCCCCCTCCGCCCGGCGTCCGCACTGGATGCGTGACGGCATGCGGGCCACCGAGATCACCGGCGCCGACGAACTGCGTGTGGTCGGCCTGCCCGGCCACCAGGACGTGCTGTGGTCGATCGTCGGCCGGGACGCGCCCACGCCGGTGTGGCAGGACATCCACGCGCTGCTGGTCGCCGAGCACGGCAACCCGTTCGACCGGAACGCGGTCGCCGTGTGGGTCGGCGGGCACCGGATCGGCAAACTCCCCGACGACGAGGCGGGCAGGCTCCGGGCCGGGCTCATCCGCCTGCAGCGGCGACACCGCAGGGCCGTCGCGCTGCCGGGCCACGTCGGCGGGGACCACTCGCACGGCCTCGGCGTGTACCTGACCTTCGACGCGGACGCGTTCGGCGTCCGTCAGCGGACGTAGTAGTCGCCCATGGTGTCGTCGTAGCGGCCGGTCGGCCTGCAGCACCGGCGGAAACCGCCGCCCCGAGCCGCACGGGCACGGGTCGTTGCCGCCGAGTTTCTCGACCAGTTCCTTGTCCGCGCCAACGATCCGGTCGCCGCGCTTGACCCTGGTCTCGCTAGAGGGAACCCCCTGCGGCGCTTGCTGGTTCGCTCAAAAGGACGCCTCGGCGTCGTGGTCGTTGCGCATGGCTGCCTCCTCTGTCCGATGCTCCCACGCTAGCGGGGCTGTCACCCGGAATTCGGTTGGTGCGCGGGCAGGCGCGTGCCAGACTGGCCACGAACCCGACGGACCGAGATAGGGAACGCCTCATGCCTGACGCCCGCGATGGGCGTCGCCTGTAGTGCCGGTGGCGCCGTTCCGCTGTCGATTCCCATGCTCGTGAAAGGGTTCCCCATCTTGTCTGCTCTGCAGTCACACATGCGCCGGGCCGCCGCGGCCGGGCGCGACACCGAACAGGTCGGTCCGTTCCTCGCCACGTTCTCGCGGCGCTCGGCCAACCCGTTCCTCAACTACGCCATCCCCGACGACGGCGCGCGGCCGTCACGGTCCGATGTAGACGGTCTGAGGGACGCCTACGCGCGGCGCGACTTGTCGCCACGCGTGGAGTTCATGGCCGACACCGCGCCGGAGGCCGAGCGGGCGCTGCTCGCCGCGGGCTGGTCGGTCGAACGGCGCATCCCCGTCATGCTGTGCGCGCCGGGGTCCGCGCTCACGGTGCCTGCTCCCGCCGGGATCGAGCTGGTCGTGCCCGGCACCGACGACGAGGTCCAGGCCATGCTCGCAGTCCAGTACGAAGTGTTCGGCGAGTCGCCGGACGTGCCGGACGACGAGGTCGTGAAGACCCGCGAACAGCTGCGCACCGGCGGTTTCGCCGTGCTGGCAAGGGATGCGGCGACCGGTGCGCCGGCCGGCGGCGGCGTAGCCGAGGTGATCGTCGACGGGACGACCGAGGTCGCCGGCATCGCGGTGCCGGCGCCCTACCGCAGGCGCGGGATCGGTGCGGCGCTGACCGCATTCCTCACCTCAGCCGTGCACGACGCGGGCGCGCGGACGGTGTTCCTCACTCCCGCCGGGATACCAGAACAGCGGATGTACGCCCGCGCGGGCTACACACCGACGGGTGACATGCTGCACGTCAGCCGCTGAGTTCGCGCAGCCACGACACCACGACGTCCGCCCGGGCCTGCTGGAACGCACGCAGTGACGGCAGGCCCGGGCGGCGCCAGGTGCCTGGCGGCGTCGACGAAGAACCCGCCGAACCCCGCGAGGACACCGACGAGGTCGGCGCGGTCGGCGTCGACCGTGGCCAGGTCGGGGTCGCCGCCGTACAGGCGGATGTTGAGCAGCAGCAGGAGCGTGTCGAGCCACCGGGGGCCACGGGCGCCCCACGGCCAGTCGACGACGGTGACGGTGCCGTCGTCACCGATCAGCAGGTTGTCGGCACGCAGGTCGGTGTGGGTGAGGGTGTCACCGGCGAGCGCGGCGAGACCGTGGTCGGCGCGGCGGCACAGGTCGCCGAGGTGCCCGGCGACCCAGGGGTCGAGTTCGGCTGGTGGGTCGTCGCGGAGCCGGTGCCAGCCGGCGAAGTCGGGCGCGAGCAGGTCGCGGGTGGCGGGTGCGTCCGGGATCGGGCACGGGGTGAGCACGCGAGCCAGGTCGGCGAGCGTGGCGCGGACCGCGGTCACGTGCGCGGGGTCGTCCCAGGACGGGTGACGGCCGTCGACGTCGGTGAGCACCAGCGCGACCCAGTCGCCGTCGTCGTGGACGCCGAGGAGCTTCGGCGTCGGCGCTGCGAGCGGCAAGGCGGCGGTGACGACGGCCTCCTGCCGGTGCAGGCGCGGGCTGTGCTCGTTCAGCACGGCACCGACGGCCTTGACGAACGCGCGCCCGCCGTCGGCGGTGCGGACCCGGTCCGCGGTACCCGGCGAGAACCCACCGGCCTGGGAGACGGCGTCGGTCACCGGCGCGCCCAGGATCTCCTCGACCGCGTGCCGCACGGACCCGGGCAGGTCACGCCACCCGATCCGCGTCCCGGAAGCCACCACCATGCTGACGATGGTCACCGATCGGCCCGACGATCCGCATCCCGATTTCACACGTCCGTGCTGTCCGGAGGTGCCACGACGGTCGGCACACCACCCACGGCGTCGACCGCCGCGCGAAGCCGCAACTGGGTGTCTTCCAGCCACCGGTGCACCTGCGGCCACCCGGCCCGGTCGGTGATCTTGGGACCGTTCAGCCGCGTCTCGATCCGGCATCCCTTGTTCTTCGGGAGTTCGTCGAAGAACAGCTCACCGCCGAATCCGGCCATGATCTCGTCACGGCGCTCGTGGAGGACTCGCCACCGCGCGAGGTTGGTCGCCGGGTCGACGTGTTCGAAGTACAACTCGGACCGGCACCCGAACATCGCGTAGGACAACCCCCAGACAGCTCCGGTGACGCCGGCCGGCATGTTCCACCAGTTCTGGGCGGGCGGATTCGACTTCGTCCAGCCGTGCCGTTCGACGACCGGCTTGAACTCCGTCCAGAACTGCCGGTACAGCTCCTGTTTTGGGGTCAGGCCGATGGCCCCGTTCTCGGACTCGACGTCATGGACCGGCTGAACGGGCATGACAGGCGGTGCGCCGAGCACCGTCGCGATGGCGGCAGCGATCAGTTCCACGTGCTCGATCGTCTGCATCACCTCGTCGGCGGAGATCGAAAGCCGCGTCGTGCCGTCCTCCGGGTCGCGATCGGTTTCGTGCGCGATCCTGTTCCGGCGATTGACGATGTTCCTGAGGCACTCCACGGCCTCGGCCTGCGACTTCAGGTCGCCATTCCCGTTGGCGGCGAGAACCTTCCCAACGCTCGGCCACAACGGCTCAGTGCTGACGTGCCCGAGTGCCTGCCTGATCTTGTCCGGCGCCTGGAACGACTGGTGGCCGAAATGACTGCGCAGGTGCGTGGCGAACGCCTCCTGCAGCGTCACCGAGCCGTGGTGGTGCACGTCCTCGAACATCTGCATCGGAATCTGCAGGTCGAAGAATCGGGGCGGTCGCGGTTGGTCGACGTTGAGTGCGAACCCGAGCGCACGGTCGTACAGCTCACGGTGAACCCAGTGATCCAACGCCGAGACCGCTTGCACCCAGGCTGCGCGATACAGGTCGCCCACGTCGAACTTGCGGGTGCCGAGCTTCTCGAGGAGATTTCCTCCGCTGACAAGGTCGCGGGCGTAGTTCAGGTTGTCTCGCAGCCCCTGGAATGCCGCGGTCGTCCATCCTTCTTCCATACTTGGTCAAATAGTGGAAACCACCATGATCGTTACCGCCAGATCGCCACCGGGAAATCGTCGAACTCGGCCGGTGCGTCGGGCAGTGACAAGGCGGTGCCCGACGCGACACGGGCGGCCGTCCAGGCGACGGCCGCCGCGTCGAGGACATCGTCAGGGGCCGCTTGGCGGCCTGCCTCACCAAGGTCGGCTGGGAGGTGGATGCTCTGATCGGCGAGGAGCCCACGGCGGTGTTCGAGTCCTGCCCACGTCTTCTTGGAGTCGGGCAGCGGTTCGCCCGCCATCTGCCGGAAGGTCAACTCGGGGTGCGGCTCGACGACGCGGCACGGCGCCGTTCGGCACCACGCGTCCACCTCACGGATCTTCGGGAACAGGCCGAATGCCTGCATGGACATGCCCTCCCCCGCGAGTTCGCGGTTGACCGCGCTCGCGCGCTCGTGGGTCGGTTCGGTCAGGGCCGTGCGGACCGGCGTCAGGAAGACAGAGGACCAACGGCTGCCGAGCAGTTTGCGGGCCTCGACGTCAGCGGCTCGGCGGCCACGCTCGGGGAAACCGATCGGAATGTCGATCGCGACGATGGCGGGCTCGGTCTCGGCGACCAGATCGGCCACGTGCCGGGCGAAGTGGGCGGTGACGTCCTGGCCGAGGCGGATCCCGATCCAACCGGACTTGCACGCGTCCACCCCGAGGACCGGGTTGGCTAGGCTCCACGCTGTGTCGAACACCGTGGAGATATACACCGACGGCGCGTGCAGCGGGAACCCCGGACCGGGTGGGTGGGGCGCCGTGCTCAAGTACGGCGAGCACGAGAAGGAGCTCTACGGGGCCGAGCCGACCGTCACCACCAACAACCGCATGGAACTGATGGCGCCGATCGTCGCGCTGGAAAGCCTTACGCGGCCGTCGGTGGTCGCGATGTACACCGACTCCACGTACGTGCGGAACGGGATCATGCAGTGGCTGCCCAAGTGGAAGAGCAACGGGTGGCAGACGTCGGCGAAGCAGCCGGTGAAGAACGCCGACCTGTGGCGGCGGCTCGACGATGCCGTGAAACCGCATGAGGTGCAGTGGTTCTGGGTGAAGGGGCACGCCGGGCACCCGGAGAACGAGCGCGCCGACCAGCTCGCCGTCAAGGGCTCCCACGAGGCCGCGGGCCGGTAAATCGGCGGCGCACCAACACAATCGCGTGCCACCATGCGCGCATGAACCACACCGAGCACGGAAACCGTGATCTCGCCGTGCGCGGCGAGATCCTGCGTACCGTCGTGGGCTCCGGTGTGCACGGAATCGCGATCGCCGGCACCGACGACCACGACGAGATGGGTGTCTACATCGAGCCGCCCGCCAACGTCGTCGGCACGGACGATCCGGCGGAGCACTACGTTTTCCGCACGCAGCCGGAAGGCGCGCGGTCCGGGCCGGGTGACACCGACCTGGTGAGCTACTCGCTGCACAAGTACCTGCGGCTCGCGATGAAGGGCAACCCGACGGCGCTGCTGCCGCTGTACGCGCCTCGCGACGCCGTCATCACGAGCACGCCGCTTGGCGAGGAACTGCGGGCACTCGCGTCGAAGGTGCTGTCACGCGCGGCGGTGCACCGGTTCCTCGGTTACCTCGCCGCGCAGCGGGAGCGGCTACTCGGCCGCGGCGGCCACGGCAGGGCGCCGAGTCGTCCCGAGCTGGTGGCGAAGTACGGCTACGACGTGAAGTATGCGTCGCACGCGCTGCGCCTCGCCTACCAGGGTCTCGAGGTGGCGCGGGACGCGCGGCTCACGCTGCCCATGGCAGACGCCGAGCGGGAGCGGGTGCTGCGGGTGAAGCGGGGCGACGTCCGCGATCTCGACGAGGTGCTCGCCGAGATCGCCGTCGTCCAGGCCGAGGTCGAGGACCTGCTCGGCACCGGGAGGACGCCGCTGCCCGACGAGCCGGATCGGCAGGCGGTCTCCGAGTGGGCCATCAGCGCTCACCGTCGGCACTGGGGCTGGTGAACACGGCCGCCAGCCTGCGCATGCCCTCGGTGATCTCCTCCGGCGGGTTCGTCGTGAACGAGAGCCGCATCGTCGCCGTGTCGGGTGTGGTCGCGAAGAACGGGGCGCCCGGCACGAACGCGACGTTGTGCGTCAGCGCCCGCTTGAGCACGTCGGTGGTGTCGACCTCGCCCGGCAGGCGCAGCCACACGAACATGCCACCGTCCGGGTCCGTCCACTCGGTACCCGCCGGGACCGTGTCCGGGAGCGCCGCGATCATCGTGTCGCGGCGTTCCAGGTAGGCGGCGCACAGCCCGGCCACGTGCGCGTCGAGGTCGGCGCTCGTCAGGTACACGGCCGCGGCGGCCTGGTCGATCGTGCTCGTGTGCAGGTCGGCGGCCTGCTTGGCGATCACCGCGGCAGGCATCAGCGACCTCGGCGCCCGCAGCCAGCCCAGCCGCAGGCCGGGCGCGCCGATCTTGGACAGGCTGCCGAGGTGGAGCACCTTCTCGCCGTAGGACGCCAGCTGCGGCACCCGCTCGCCGCGGTACCGCAGCTCGCCGTACGGGTCGTCCTCCACCACCCACACGTCGTGCCGGTCCGCGAGCGCCGCGATCTCCTGCCTGCGCGCGGCAGGCAGCGTCCTCCCGCTGGGGTTGGCGAACGTCGGCACCAGGTACACCAGCGTCGGCCGGTCCCGCTCCAGCACCTCCGCCAGCGCCGACGGGACCACGCCGTGCTCGTCGCTCGCCACCGGCACGACCCGCGCGCCCGCCAGCTGGAAGCACTGCAGCGCCGCGAGATACGTGGGTTCCTCGACCGCGACCACGTCACCCGGTTCGAGCAGCGTGGTCGCGACCAGCGTGAGCGCCTGCTGCGAACCGGTGGTGACGAGAAGGTCGGCACCGGTGGTCGGCAGGCCGCGGCGCGTCATCCGCTCCGCGATCAGCTCGCGCAGCAGGGGGTCGCCCTCGGTCGTCGCGTACTGGAGGTTGCGCCGGTCTTCCGCGGCCTTGGCGAACGCCGCGCGCCAACCATCCACATCGAACAGTTCCAGTGCTGGCAGCCCGCCCGCGAAGGAGATCACCTCCGGCCGCAGGGTGAGGGCGAGAAGGTCACGGACGGGCGAACTCTTCACGCCGTGGAGCCGACGGGCCGGAGACATGCCGCGATGTTAACGAACGCTCACGTGCGGGTGCCAGTACCAGCCCACGGGGCGGGAGAACGAGGTGGCTGGTTGGATGGACCGGTACGCCACAAGCACCAACCAAGGAGGAACACGCATGGCGCTCGAGAAGCCCGTTGTCGACCCCGTCGATGGTCCGGCCCCGGCCGACCTGGTCGTCGAGGACATCACGGTCGGCGACGGCGACGAGGCGAAGCCGGGCCAGAGCGTGAGCGTCCACTATGTCGGCGTCGCGCACTCGACCGGTGAGCAGTTCGACGCGTCGTGGGACCGCGGCTCACCGTTCAGCTTCGCGCTCGGCGCGGGCCAGGTCATCGCGGGCTGGGACCGTGGCGTGGCAGGCATGAAGGTCGGCGGCCGCCGCAGGCTGGTCATCCCGCCGCACCTCGGCTACGGCGACCGCGGCGCGGGCGGCGCGATCAAGGGCGGCGAGACCCTCATCTTCGTGGTGGACCTGCTCGGCGTCCGTTAGAGCCCCGACCGCCCTGGCGCCCGCCGGGGCCTCGCGCTACTGGCCGAGCGCGTCCGTCGCCGAGGCCAGGAGTCTGTCCATGATCGGCCACAACGCGAGCGGGTTCTCGACGTGGACGTTGTGGCCGGTCGCGGGCAGCACCACACCGTCCGGGGCGACCGCACGCAACTGGTCCGGCGGACACATCGGGTCGTTCTCCCCCGCCGCCAGGACCGTCGTGCCCTTCGCGGCCGCGAGCAGCGCTGGCACGTCCGGCGCGCCGACGCCGAACGCCTTCTGGTCGACCGCCACCCGCCAGCCGTCCGGTCCATCGCTGACCCCGGCGTCGACGCGGGGCGAGTCCGGCGGCACCAGCCCGGCCAGTCCGGAGAGCCTCAGCCAGCGGTCGACCGCCTGCTCGCGGGTGGCGAACACCCGCTCCTGCCTTCCTGCGACCTCGGCGGCCTTGGCCAGCTCCGCCGCCGACCAGTTCAGCTTGATGCCGACGCCGCACGCGGCCGCGACGTCGAGGCCGTAGGAGCCGTCGGCCAGCGTCAGCGCCAGCACGCCGCCGAGCGAGTGACCGAGCACCACCACCCGCCGCCCGGCGGGCACCACCTCGGCGACCGCGGCCGCCATCGACGAGAACGTGTACTCGGCGAGCCGCTCCGAACGGCCGTGTCCTGGCAGGTCGGGTGCGAGCGTCTCACCCGGCCAGTTGCGTTCCAGCAGGTCGTGCCACACCTCGCCGGTCGCGCCGAGGCCGTGGAGCAGCAGCAGGACGGGGTCGCCGCCGAAGTCGTGCCGTGCGAGGTGCAGGTTCGTCACCCTCTGATCCTGCCGCATGGCGGGGCAGAATGGTGATCGTGCCGAGCGACACCGATGCCATCGTCAACCCGGACACCTGCCTGCGCGGCGTCCCGCCGGACCACCAGGCGCTCGCGTTCGTGCGGCAGATGCTGCTCTCCGCTCAGCACCCACCACAGTTGTAGTACGTGACGTCCCAGTGGTTGCTTTCCAGGAAGTAGATGTTGCCCGACCCCGACTGCCACTTGTTGCCACCGATGTAGCCGAAGTTGTTGCGGATGTAGTTGCCGACGCAGGAGTACAGGCTGTAGTCCAGCTTGTAGCCGTTCCAGTGGCTGTAGGTGCCGCTCGCGTGCCCGGTCTCGGTGCCACCGGTGATGTTCAGCGCGCACCCGCTCGCCGACTTGAGCGTCTGCGCGCCCTGGATGGTCGCCAGGTTGACCTGATCGAACGACGTGCACGTCGGGTTGTTGCGGTTGCTGCAGTTGCCGCTGGAGGACCACGTGATGCCCGACGAGCGCAGCCGCGAGGTCGCCTGCGAGTGGGTCAGCTTCGTGACGTACGGCCCGACGTCGGCCGTGACGGCCGGGCGGTCGAAGACCGGATCGGTCTCCCCCTGCTGCACGGATGCCTGCGCACCCGTGGTCGTGAGCAGTAACGCGGTGGCCGCCGATGCGGCGACGACAAGCGCTCGGACCACGATGTTCCGCATGTCGATCTCTCCGTTCCACGGGCAGTGCCGACCCGCCTGCGCACGCCGCGACGGGCCCTTTGTCAGGAATGAGCGAAGGAAAGCGGCCCACTGACCGCGACGGGTATCAGCAGGGGCCGCGCGCCGCGATCGGTGGAACGCTTCCGCACAGCACGTTAGTAGTTACTGACCGGATGTTATAGGGCTTGATGAGAAATTTTCCAACTCGGTGTTCCCATGGTTCCCAATGTGTCCACGACGTTCCGCTATCGCGAGCACCAGGGCGACCAGGATCAGCGCGACCGCGGCGAGCATCGCCACCGCGAAACCCGTGGCCGGGGCGGCCGCGGCCGCGACGCCGTGGAACACCGCCGCCAGCAACGCGGTGCCGACCGCCGACCCGATCCGCTGCCCGGTCTGGAGCACCCCGCTCGCGACCCCCGACATGCGGGCAGGCACGCGCGCGAGCGTAAGCGTCGTGTTCGGGGAGATCACCGCGCCGCCGCCGATGCCCGCGACGAGCAGCGGCAGCGCGATCGCCCAGATCAGGTGGGACCGGTCGACGGTGAACCCGAGCAGCGCGACCGTGGCGAGCCCGGCCACGATGAGGACGAGGCCCGTGATCGTGACGCGCCTGCCGTACCGGTCCACCAGCCTGCCCGCGAGCCACGCGGACACCGCGGAGCCCAGCGAGAACGGGGTGACCGCGAGCCCCGACTCCAGCGGAGTGAGGCCGAGGTCGGACTGGAAGTACACGGCGAACACCAGCCAGATGCCGGAGAACCCGCAGAAGTACACGGCGGCGAGCGTGGCGCCGGATGGGTAGCCGGGCGTCGCCGTGAACAGGCGCGTGTCGACCAGCGGGACCCGGTCTGCGCCGCCTGCGCCGCTCCCACAGCAGGAACGCCCAGCCAAGCGGCACCGCGACCAGGAACAGCCACCAGAACCGGCGGAAGCCGTCCGACTCGGACAGCACCACCGGGAACAGCACGCACAGCACGGTGAGCCCGAGCAGCAGGATGCCCGCGAAGTCGATGTCGGTGCCCGTGGTGCGCCGCGGCGTTCTCGGCACCAGCAGCACCGCGAGCAGGAGCGTCAGCAGCCCGAACGGCAGGTTCACGAGGAACACCCAGCGCCAGCCGTCCGGCTCGCCCGCGACCCCGAGGATGAACCCGCCGATCACCGGTCCCGCCGCGGTGGACAGCCCGATGGTGGCGCCGAGCAGGCCGAACGCCCTGCCGCGTTCCGCGCCGCGGAACAGGTCCTGGATGAGCCCGCCGTTCTGCGGTGTGACCAGCCCGCCGACGAGGCCCTGCAGCAGCCGCGCGACCACGAGCATGGTCAGCGACGACGCGAGGCCGGCGAACACACTGGTCGCGACGAAGGCGGTCAGGGCGACGAGGTACATGTTCCGCCGCCCGAACGCGTCCCCGAGCCGCCCGCCCGCGACCAGCGCCAGGCCGAACGTGAGCGGGTAGCCGGAGACCACCCACTGCACCCCGGCCGCCGAGGCGCCGAGCCCCTCCTGGATGGACGGGATCGCGACGGTGACGATGCTGACGTCGAGCAGGATCATGAACCCGCCCGCGAGGGTCACCACCAGTGCACGCCACCGCCGAGGATCGGTGCCTGGCTCGTGGTCGGTCGGCTGTGTCGCTGCTCGGCTCACCACTGATGTCTACCCACACCGGCACGCGTGTACCACTTGTGTGATCGACAGCAAATGCTGAAACGGACCTATCCGCGCACCGGTCAGGTGAACGCGACCCACGCCAGCTGACCGAGCGAGTCGAGATCGCTCACCAGCACCCCCGCCTCCGACACCGTCCACAGCTCGTCGCCGATCACCATGGCACGCCGCGGCGCCATGGGCACGCCGTCGTAGCGGTCCGACGTGTGGGTCAGCATCCCGGTCTGCCGGAACGAGTTCCCGTCCACCTTCAGCACCAGCGCACCCGCGGTCATCCGCTCCGGCTCGCCGCCGGTGACCGCGACGCCCCCGGACACCGGGACGACCAGCAAACCCTTGTCCGGCCAGTAGAGGAACGCGTGCGGGTCGCCCTCGACCTCCGTCCACGAGTCCTCGAGGTGGTACTGCGCGAGCCGGGTCGCGCCCGGTTTCGTCGTGTCGAACAGGGAGATCTGCGCGCCCGTCACGCGGCCGCTCGTGTCGGCCTCCTGCCCGACGCCGATCAGCCTGCCCTCACCGGCCGGGTGCAGGTAGGCGGAGTAGCCGGTGATCTTCAGCTCGCCGGTCACCTTCGGCGCCGCCGGATCCGAGAGGTCCACTGTGTACAGTGGGTCGGTCTGCCGGAACGTCACGACGTAGGCGGTGTCCCCGAAGTAGCGGACCGCATAGATCCGTTCCCCCACCCCGAGGCCGTCGACGAGGCCGACCCGGTCGAGGGTGTTCCCATCGCGCCGCAACACGGTGATCCGGCTCTGCGAGCCCGACCGATCCGAGGTCGTGGTCGCGACGCGCAGATCACCGTCGTGTTCGGACAGCGAGTACTGGTTGAGCAGCGTGCCGTCCACACCACCGGACGCGACGTGCACCGGTTTGCCCGCACCCGAGATGTCGAACTGGTACAGCTCGGTGCGCCCGCCGTCCGCGCGGGTGCCGCCCATGGCGTGGGCGACGTGGTCGTCCGCGACGTACAGGTTCGCACCGGTGCCGTACACGGTGTCGCCGTCGGCGACGATCGTCACGGGGTCGCCGGTCCCGAGGTCCTTCGTCAGGTCGAACGTCAGCACCGTCAGCATCGCGGTCGCCGAGTAGTCCACCGGATGGCTGACGTCCGCGCAGTCGGTCAGCTGCCCGGTCGTGGCGCCCGTGCCGGTCTCGAGCCGGTAGGCGGGCAGCCAGTCCGCGATGGTCGAGTTCGCCACGACGTCCTTGTTGGCGAGCATGGCGTGCGCAGGGCCCGCCTCCTCGCCTGGATAGGTGAACTCCAGCCTGGGGACCGACCGCACGACGACGCGGGCGACGGCACCGACCTGGCGCGCGTCGAGGTAGCTGCCGTCGAGCGACAGCGTGCCGAGCACCCTGCCGGTGCCGGTGAGGTCGACGAGTGTGAGCGTCGAGGCGTACTGGAACGTGTCGGTGGGAGCGGGTTTCGGGGTCCTCCTCGGTGCGGGTTCGCCCGGCGCGATGCCGGGGGTGTCGTAGGCGATCGCGTCGCCGCCGGACATCACGAGCGCACGGTCGCCCGCGAGCAACAGCTGGGTCGGGTGACCGCCCTCCAGCGACACGGCCGCGGTCTGCGCGCGGGACGCGACGTCCACGACCCGCACCACGCCGTCGGCGACGCTGACCACCCGCCTGCCGTCGGTCTTCACGAGGTCGGGTTCGTCGACGCCCTGCTCGTGCACGTTCGTCGTCGAGTGCTCGGGTGCGGCCTGTTTCGACGCCGCCGAGTCCTCGGCGGGCGCTGCGCCCGGAGCGGCGGGTGCCTCGGCACGGCCGCCCGCCGCGGGCAGGTCGCCGTCCTCCATCTCCACGAAGGTGCCCTCGTCCAGCCCGTACGGGCCCACCCTCGGCAGGACCCGTGACTTCATCTCCGCGAGCGCGGCGTCGCAGGTGTCGAAGGAGACCAGGCTGATCCCGTGCCGCACAGGTGGTCCGCCGTCACCGTCACGGTCGTCGTTCGCGCCGACGACCAGCGCGCCGATCGTCACACCCACACCGAGGGCAACCACCACCGCCGCGGTCAGCGCGAGCCGCGGCCTGCCGGATAAGTCGTGCTTCATGCCGCCAGGACGGACCACGGTGGCGATTGCGTTGCTCGTTCGGGCGAAGACCTTGGAAATCGACCGGTTACACGGTTCACTGACGGCATGCGCCCCTGCCATCACGTAGCGGAAGCGATACTCGCGCTTCCGGCAGACCGGGTCCGCCGGGTGACGATCGACGGGGTCGACGGGGCCGGCAAGACCTACTTCGCCGACGAACTCCGCGCCGAGTTGTCCTCCCGCGGCGCCACGGTGATCCGCGCGACGACCGACGGCTTCCTGAACTCGCCGCGGACGCGGCACCGCCGGGGCCGCGACTCGCCGGAGGGCTACTACCGCGACTCGTTCGACTACGGCCGGATGTGCCGCCTGCTGCTCGACCCGCTGAGCCCTGGCGGCAACCGCGAGTACGTGCGCGCAGTCTACGACGTGCGCCGCGAACGGGAGATCCGGATGCTGCCGGAACTGGCGCCCGACGACGCGATCCTCGTCGTCGACGGCATCTTCACCCACCGCGACGAGCTGAACAGGTACTGGGACTACTCCGTCTGGCTGGAGGTCCCCTTCACGGTCTCCATCCCCCGCGGCGCGAAACGCGGCTACGGCGACCCGGACCCGGCCGCGCCGAAGAACCGCCGCTACATCGCGGGCCAGCGCCTGTACATGGCGGAGTGCAACCCGCAGACCAGGGCGACCCTGGTCATCGACAACACGGACCTGAACAACCCGCTGCTGCTCCCGGACCCGCCGGGGTGACGCCTACCCGGGGTCGGTGAGGCAGCCGGTGCCTGCCCATGCGGGGACGGCTCAGGATGCGGGCTCGTCCTCGGCGGGCACCACGCCCGGCTCGGTGTGTTCCACCTGGATCCGCCAGCCGCCTGCCAGGGCCAGCGCGCCGCCAGCCGCCATCAGCATCGGGAAGAACACCGCCGCCACGACGCCCGCGTTCACCGGGACGTCGAGGATCTTGCGGCCGGACTTGTCGGTCACCACCAACCGGCGGACGTTGCCCTCGCGGACCAGCTCGCCGATCCGGTCGACCAGCGCCTGGACCCCGGTGCCCTCAGCTTCGTGCCCCATCGTCGCCCCCACCTGACGCGTTCTGCTGTCCGGCCAGGAAGTGTGCCACGTCCGAGGTGGCCGGGTACAGCTCGCGGTACCGGGCGTAGAAGTCGTCGTAGACACCGGCACCGGAGGGGTGAACCACGTGGTCGTCCGGGTTCCAGCCGGTCACGTCGACCCCGGCCGCGCCGGCCGCCAGCATCGCGTCGCCGAGGCACGCGCCGACCGTCTCGGCGGGCACGACCTGCGCCGCGCCGGTCACGTCCGACACGATCCGCGTCCACAGCCCGCCCTGCGTGCCGCCGCCGACCGCGACCAGCCGCCGCGCCGGGCCACCGGCCGCGCGCATGACCTCCAGGTTGTGCCGCACCCCGTACGCGATGCCTTCGAGCGCCGCCCGGTACAGCTCCGCCCGCCCGTGCCCGAGCGTCAGCCCGGCGATGATCCCGCGTGCGTCCGGGTCGAAGATCGGTGTCCGCTCACCCGCGAAGTACGGCAGCAGCAACAGCCCTCTGCTCCCGGGCGGCACCCGCGCCGCCTCGGCCACCAGCGTCGCGAAGTCCGCGCCGACGAGCCTGCGCAGCCAGTCGGTGACCGCACCGGAGGTGGCCATGCCCGCGGCGAGCGACCACGTGCCAGGGTGCACGCCGCTCGTGGTCCACAGCGCGGGGTGCGGCGACGGGGCCGCGACCACCTGGACGAGGAACATCGTGGTGCCGTACATGACCATCACGTCACCGGGTTCGCGCACGCCGACGCTCGTCGCCTCGGCCCACGCGTCGACCGTGCCCGCGGTCACCGGCAGCCCTTCCGGCAGCCCGGTCTCCCGCGCGGCGGCCGAGGTGACCGTGCCGACGACCTCCGTCGGCCACGCCAGCTCCGGCAGCCGCAGCCCCGGCGCGACCACCGCGGCCCAGTCGTGTGCCCAGTCGAACGCCGTCTGGTCGTACATCGGGTCGCACTGGCTCGCCGAGTGGTGGTCGAGCACGTACCGCCCGGTCAGCCGGTGCACCAGGTAGGAGCTGGCCATGAGCAGCAGCTCGGTGTGCTCGTACACCTCGGGTTCGTGCCGCGCGAGCCACCGCAGCTTCGGCCCGACCGCCTGGCTGGAGAGCGGGGTGCCGCCGCGTCGCAGGATCTCCTCGGCACCCAGCTCTCCGGTCAGTTCCCCGATCTCCTCGGTGGCGCGCGTGTCGACGCCGTAGAGGATCGCGGGGCGCAGCGGTCTCCCCGTGCCGTCGGCGGGCAGCAGCACCGGGCCGATGCCGCTCACGGCGAGGCCCGCGATCCGGTGGCCGGTCGCCGTCAGCTCCCTGGTGAGCGCGAGGAAGTCGGCCCACCACACGCCGTCGGCGTCGTGCTCGGCCCAGCCGGGGCGCGGCGTGGCGGTGTCGTGCGCCCGGCTCGCGCGCGCGACGATCGCGCCGTCCGCGGTGACGAGCACGCCCTTGGAGCTGGCCGTGCCGATGTCGATCCCGCAGTAGACCTCAGCCACGGGCGAACTCGTCGAGGGTCACGTCGAGCAGTTCGCACACCGCCCGCAGCTCCGCCCGCCGGTCGCCGGGGACGGCGTGGATGTGGTTGGCGCCGAAGCGGGACAGGAACACCTCGGCGGGCGCGTCGAGCCGCGCGAACGCGTGCGGCCACTCCGGCGTCGACATCTTCGTCAGCGCTTCGGTGGTGGCGTCGTCGTAGTTCTCGAACTCGCCGAGCATGAGCTGCAGCCGGTAGCGGCCGTCGTTGCGGGTCAGCCGCGCGAGGGTCATCTGACCGGGTGCCGCGATGTGCTGCACGGACGCACCGCCCGCTGGGAAGAAGAACACCTCCGGGTACAGGTGCACCTTCGCGAGGTTCTCGGCCGGGTCGTCACTGCGGGCGGCGTACCAGGTGGCGTGCTGGCCGGAGTTGCACAGGTCCCAGATGTCCCGGTCGCCGTGGTAGTGCCGCACGTCGGCGAACAGCACCGGTGTGCGCGCGATGTGTTTGAGGATCTGCATGGTCAGCGCGCCGTCCATGTCCGCCTCGGTCGCGCACACGTGCGGTTCCTTGGGCCCGTTCCAGTCGTAGGGGTCGTTGAGGAACGCCTCCGCGATGTCCATGGTGGCGAAGTACTGGGTCAGCTCCGGCTGGCCCTTGATGCCGGTGAAGTCGAGGTGCCACTCGTCGATGAGCTCACGCATCGCCAGGTAGGAGCCGATCTGACGCTCCAGCAGCTCCTCGGTCAGCTTCCTGCCGTCGTAGTGCACGGTGGCGTGCTGCTCCAGCCACTGCCTGGCCCTGGTCTTCTCCGCCTGGTCGGCGGCATCGGCGCGGCGGACGATCTCCCACTGGTCGATCTCCTCGACGTCCACGCCGAACTGCTTCTGCCACTGGTCGGTGTTGGCGGTGGCGGTGTTCATGCCCATCGGGCGGCCGCCGATCCGGCCGAACGTCTGCCCGCGCAGCGCCCTGACCGCGGCCGCGGCGGTGGCGCGCACGCCGATGGCGGCGATCAGGTCGCTGTCCTCCGGGTCGCCCCACAGGCGGGTGTGTGCGCGGCCGACCTGGTCGAGCGCGCCTCCCGCGGCCAGCATGCCGACCATGCCGGGCTGGACCGGGTCGATGTTGGCGAGCAGCAGCAGCGGGCTGGTGAGCTGGCCCGCGGCGAGCATCGTGAAGTGCGGGAACGCCCACACGCAGTAGTGCAGCACGGTCAGGTCGACACCGGCGGCCTCGACCTCGCGGGCCACCGAGGTGGCGATGGTGTTCGCGGAGACCGGCTGCCGCGCGCGGACCACCTCGTGCCCGGCGGCTTCGAGCCCGCGGACCAACTTGTCCTCGCCCGCCAGGATGAACTCGGCGATGCCGCCGTGGACGTAGTCCCGCCCGTCCGAAATGTTGATCACGCCGATCCGGGCCACCGGTGTCCTCCTGCGTCGTTGAAGTCGGTCCCTGCGCTGCTCCGACAAGGCGCGACGCGCGGTGCGCACCTGTGGAGTAATCGTTTTCTCAGAAGCTATTCTTAGGCCCGGACCGTGTCAATAGCGGTCCGCGTAGGGTCTCGTCAGAGGCTGGAAGCGAGGCGGTAAGTGGCGACCATCAGTGACGTTGCCGAACTGGCCGGCGTGTCGACGGCGACGGTGTCCCGTGCGCTGAACGGCAAGTCCACAGTGGACCCCGAGTTGGCCGCGCGGGTGCTGGCGGCCGCCAGGGAGCTGGGCTACCAGCCCAACGGCCCCGCGCGGAACCTGCGACGCCAGGAGGCGGCCGTCCTCGCGCTCGTCATCAGCGACGTGGAGAACCCCTTCTTCACCGCGATCGCACGCGGCGTCGAGGACGTCGCGCACTCGGTCGGGTACTCGGTCGTGCTGTGCAACACCGACGAGGACGCGGTGAAGGAGCGCAAGTACGTCGACGTGGCGATCCAGGAACGGGTCGCGGGCGTGATCATCTCCCCCACGGCCACGGCGGCCGGGGTGGAACAGCTCACCCGGCGCGGCACCCCCGTGGTCGCGGTCGACCGCCCGCTGCCCGACCGCGAGTGCGACACCGTGCTGGTCGACACCAGGCTCGCGGCCAGGCAGGCGACCACCCACCTCGTCGAACAGGGCTACGGACGGATCGGCTGCGTCACCGGCCCGTCCGGGCTGCGCACGGCGGACGACCGCCTGGCCGGTTACCGTGACGCGCTCCGGTCGAGCAAGCAGCGCAGTTCACCACGCCTGGTGCGACGCACGGAGTTCAAGGCGGCCGGCGCACAGAAGGCGGCCGCGGACCTGTTCGCACAGGAGGAACCACCGGACGCGCTGCTGGTGGCCAACTCGGCGATGGCGATCGGCGTACTGGAGGCTCTGCGGGCCCACGCCCTGCGCCCCGGCCGCGACGTGGGCGTCGTCGCCTTCGACGACGTGCCGTGGGCGGGCCTGGTGGACCCGCCGATGACGGTCGTCGCCCAGCCCGCGTACGAGATCGGCACGGTCGCGGCACAGCTGCTGCTGGCCCGCATCGCCGACAACACCCGCGCCCCGACGACCACCACACTGGGCGCCCGCCTGATCGAACGCGGCAGCACCGTCCGCGCCTGACCTGCCCGCGACCGGGCGACTGGGTGCAGCGGTGCCATGCCCCGAAAGGCGCTTCCGGGACGTTCAACGTCCTGAAAGCGTCTTTCGGGGCATCGGCTGCTTCGCCGGGGCCCTCAGCCGCGGGACAGGACCCGGTAGGTGGCCGCCGACCAGGCGGGCCCGTCCGGCGCGGGCCGGATGGTCACGGTCACCGACGACTTCCCTCCGGTCGCCGACGCGGGTAGCTCGAAGCTGTCCTCCAGCCACCGCGAGTGGGTGTTGCCGAGCGGTTGCAGCCACTCGCCGACGCGCTTGCCGTTCACCAGTACCGTCGCGCGCTGGTATGCCGCGTTCTGGTCCCCCAGCCGCAGCAACCGGACGCCCTTGTTGTCGCGTGCCATCTCGACCGTGAACGACACCTCGCCCGTCGCCGTGGTGACGTCCCTGGTCACCGGAGTGGTGTCGCCCCGGCCCTCGAACGTCGAGGTGAGCGGTCCCCGGGTCTCACCGGCCGCCTCGTACCCGTGTGCGGCGCGGCTCTCGTCGGACGTGGCGTCCACCGCGTCGGTCTCGGTCAGCGACTTCCCGGTGGTGCCGTACCAGTACGCGGTCGAGCTGTAGTCCGCCGGCTCGTTGTCCGCCGGGCCGTGCTCGATGTCGAAGCGCAGGGACGCGCCGAAGGACACCGCGTCGGCGACCATCAGCCGGTAGGCCCCCGTGCAGTCGTACCGGCAGCCGTCGCCGTCCAGCTCGTAGGCCGGGTTGCCGGCCTCCGGCATGACGAACGTCGTGCCGTCACGGAAGTACCAGCCGGACTCGTAGAAGTCCTCGCTGCCGGTGCCGTACAGCGTCGGGCTCGCCGCGCCGTCGACGTACACGGTCTCGTCGCCCTCCAGGTAGTTGCGGCGGTTACCGGCCGGGATGTTGCCGCGCATCGAGTGCGTCACGCCGTAGAACACCCCGGTGCCCTCGGCCTCCAGGAAGTTCCACGACCGGTCCGGCACCGTGTCGCCGCGCCGGTGCGTGGCGTTGAAGTAGCCGAGGCGGCCCGACGACAACCCGCCCGCCACCGCGCGGTCCCGCGCCGAGGTCACCTCGACGACGGCACCCGTGATCGGCACGCCACTGCCGTTGACCAGCTCGAACGTCGCCGAGCGGCCGTAGGGCATCGGCCACCACGCGGTGTACCAGCCCTCCGCCGTCGCGTCGATCGACGAGAACAGGGTGCGGGTGTCGTACTCGCCGATGCCGGAGCCGAAGAACTCGCCGACCGGTGCGTCCACAGTGGTCCTGCCGTCGAACGTGGCTCGCAGCCGCGCGCCTTCCAGCAGCGCGTCGGACCGCGTCACCTGCGCGGGGTCGGCCGGGTAGCGGTACACCCGCGTGCCTTCCCAGCTCTGGTTGCGGATCGTGTACCCGTGCGCCTCCTCCTCGCCGTCGTGGCCGGGGCCGAGGTCCAGCACGTCGGTACGGGTCCATGTGTCCCCGAGCCGGGAGTGCACGTCGTAGCGGAACTCGTTGACATCCAGCGCCGAGGACACGTACTCGACGCCGACCTTCAGCGACGACTTGCCCCTCGCCACCGCGGCAGGCACGTCGATCACCTGGTCGACCCACTGCCCGTTCCGCACCGGTCCACTGTCGACGGTGCCGATCTCCCTGCCGTCGACGGTGATCCGCGCGACCTGGTTGGCGATCACCGGGTCGACGCGGCGGGTGAGCCGCACCCCGTTGTTGTTCCTGTCCACGGCCACGGTGAACGCGCTGCTGCCACCGGCGCCGAACGCGCGGCCGTCGTTGCCGACCCGCGGGCTCGCCACCACCTCGGGCAGCCGCACCCGCACCTGCGACACCCAGCCGGAGCCGGACAGCGACGCGACCGAAGCGGCCGCACCAGGCGCGACGTCACCGGAGAACCGCTGCGCCCCGGCGCCCGGCAGCGCGGGTTTCGGGTCACGGACACCGAAGCCCCGCAACCGGTTCACCACGTCCTGCGCCGCGTCGCGTGGGTTGAACGTGGTCACGCCGCGCGCGTCGGGGAACTCGCGGTAGGTGACGTGGTAGAAGAACGGGTCCTTCTGCACGGTGACCCGCATCGACTCCCGGTAGGGCATCGGCACCTTGATCACCGAGCCGCCCGCGGTGTCGTCGCCGTTGCCGACCAGCGGCCACACGAACGGCGCACCCGCCCTGCCGTCGACGAGTTCCTGCAGCAGCTCGTCGACAACGACACGGCCGTCCAGCTCGACCCTGATGCGTCCGTTGTGGACCATCGAGCCGTAGTCGCGGGTGAACCACATCGAATCGATCTCACCCGCGCCCCGGCGTTCGGCGATCACACAGCCGTCGGAGGAGTGGCGCAGGCACGAGTAGGTGTTGTCGAAACCGTCGTCGTTGCCGCCGGTCCGGTCGTAGCTGGAGAACTGCCGCACCTGGCTGTCCTGGCGCAGCTGGGCGGCGGCCGTGAGGTCGCGGTAGGTCTGCCAGCCGACCGGGCCCCTGGCGGACAGCACGTCCTGTGTGGACGGATCGGCGGGCGCGGCCGGCGCCGTCACGAAGGCGGCGGCGCCGAGCACGGCCGCGAGCACGATTCTGCCGCGCATCAGCTGTTGGCCTCGTTGTAGACGGTGGCCGCGTTGTCGACGGTGATCAGCTCCGTCTCCAGCGTCTGCTCCTTCGGCACGGCCTGGCAGTCGACGAGCAGCTTCTTGGCCGTGTCGACGGCTTCCCGGCCACCGGTCGGGTAGATCAGCGTGGCCGACAGCCGCCCCTGCTCGACCGCCTTGAGACCGCCGGACGGGATCGGCAGGCCGTCGATACCGATGAACTTCATGTTCTTCTCGATGCCCGCGGCCTTCGCGGCGAGGTACGCACCCTCGGCCATCGGGTCGTTGTGCGCGTACAGCACCTGGATGTCCGGGTGCGCCTTGAACAACGCGTCGGCCTGCGACTGGCCCTTCTCCCGCAGCCAGTCACCGTCGACGCTCTGGACGATCTCGATGTCCTTGCCCTCGATGCCCGCACGGAACCCGTCACCACGCTCCTTGGCCGGGGTCGAGCCGGCCAGACCGCGGATCTCACCGACCTTGCCGCCGTCGGGGAGCAGCGTCGAGGCCACGTACTCGCCCGCCGTGCGGCCGATCTCCACGTTGTCCGCGCCGATCCAGGTGGTGTAGGCGTCGCCGTCGACCTTGCGGTCCAGCACGATCACCGGGATGCCCTTGTTGTAGGCCTTCGCCACCACCGACGTCAGCGGTGTCGCCTCGTTCGGGCTGATGATCAGCAGGTCGATCTGCTTGGTGAGGAAGTTCTCCACATCGGACACCTGTTTGGCGTTGTCCTGCTGCGCGTCGGCGAACTCCACGCTGAACTGCGGCACCTCCGCCGCGGCGGCCTTGATGTCGTCGTCCATCCGCTGCCGGTACGGCTCGGCGACGTTGGCCTGGCTCATGCCGATCGTGTACTTGCCGTCGGGACCACCGCACTCGCTCTCCTGCGCTCCCGCGTTCCCCTGCCCGCTGTTCTCGCTGGTCGTTCCACATGCGACGGACAGGCTTAACGCGGTGGCCGCGGTGAGCACGGCGGCCACGGCACGACGACGGGCCATGTCGGATCCTCTTTTCGTTGTGTGACAGACGGTGTGTGGCAGTGCGATGTGTCAGACGCTGGGCCGCAGGCGTTGCAGCCCGGCCGCGACGACGATGACGAGCCCCTTGACGAGCAGCTGGACGTTCGGGTCCACACCGTGGAGGCCGAGGAAGTTGTTGAGCACACCGAGGAGCAGCGCGCCGGCGACCGTGCCGACGACCGAGCCCCGGCCACCCATCAGGCTGGTGCCGCCGATGACGACGGCCGCGATCGCGTCCAGCTCGTAGCCGAACCCGTCGTTGGGGCTGCCCTGGTTGAGCTGGCCGGCGTGCACGATGCCGGCCAGTGCCGCCAGGAACCCGCAGATGCAGAACACGGTGATCTTCACGCGGGTCACCGGAACCCCGGAGAGCCGCGCGGCCTTCTCGTTGCCGCCGATCGCGTACACGTGCCGGGCGAACGCGCTGGTGCGCAGGAACACGATCGCGACGACCGCGACCACCACGAAGATCAGCGCGGGAATCGGCACGATCCCGTTGAACGTGCGCTCCCCCAGCAGCGAGAACGCCACCGGCGCCTCACCAGGCCCCTCGCCGTACGCGATGGCCACCCCCTGCCCGCCCGACCAGATGCGGGCGATCCCCCTGGCGATCTGCATGCCCGCGAGCGTCACGATGAACGCCTGTATGCCGAACAGTGCGGACGCGAGCCCTTGCAGGAAGCCGAAGAACAGCCCGATCAGCAGCACGATCACGACGGTGGCGGCGACGCCGAAGTCGTCGTTCACCATCAGCACTGCCGAGCCGACCGCGGCGAGCCCGAGCACCGCGCCGACGGACAGGTCGATGCCGCCGACGAGGATCACGAACGTCATCCCGACCGCCATGATCCCGATCTCGGACATCGCGCGGACGACGTTGGCGAGGTTGTCGGCGTCGAGGAACAGCAGCTCCCCGTTGTGCCGCGGCGAGAACACCACGGCCACGACGAACACCGCGACCAGCCCGAACAGGCTCTGGAAGCGGAACAGCGTGGACACGAAGTCCGTGCGCGTCCTCCGCTGCGACGGCGGTTCCGGGTCGGCACCGGCCTGCTTCGTGGTCACCTCGCCGCTCACGCCTCTCCTCCCGGAACATCCACCGCCAGTGCCGCGCCGCCCTCGCCCATCGACGCGGCCAGCAGGTCGGCCTCACCCGCCTGCCTCGTGTCCAGCTCACGCACGCTGCGCCCGCCCGACAGCACCACCACCCGGTCACACACGCCGACCAGCTCCGCCAGCTCCGACGACGCGAGCAGCACCCCGATCCCCTGCTGCGCCGCCTCGCCGAGCAGTTGGTAGATCTCCGCCTTCGCGCCGACGTCCACCCCTCTGGTCGGCTCGTCGAGCAGCAGCAGCACCGGCTCGGTCAGCAGCATCCGGCCGAACACCACCTTCTGCTGGTTGCCGCCCGACAGCGTGCCGACCGCGTCGCCGATCGAGCCGAGCTTGACCTTCAGCTCCGACACGATCCGCCGCACCGCACCGTGCTCCCGCGCCCTCGGCACGAACCCGGCGGTGCCGATCCGGTCCACGATGGACAACACGGTGTTCGCGGTCACCGAGTGCTCCAGCGAAAGGCCCGCGACCCGCCGGTCCTCCGGCACGAGCGCCATGCCCGCGCGCACCGAATGCCGCGCGCCGCGCGGGTGGAAAGGCTTGCCGCGGAACAGGATCTCGCCACGCAGTGTCCCGGCCGGGCCCGCGCCGTACAGGGTCTCGAGCAGCTCCGTGCGTCCCGAACCGAGCAGCCCGCCCACGCCGACGATCTCGCCGCGCCGGACGGTGAGGCTGATGCCGTCGGGTTCCCGCCGCCCGGACCGCTCCCGTCTGGGGGTCAGCACGAGGTCGGTGACCCGCAGGATCTCCTCGCCGGGATCGACGTCGCGGGTGCGGAACATGGTTTGCACCGGTCTGCCGACCATGGCCTCAGCCGCGGCCTCGGCGGTCAGCTCGCGGGCGTCGAACCCGGCGACCACGGCACCGTTGCGCAGCACGGTCGCCCGGTCGGCGATGCGGCCGATCTCGTCCATGCGGTGGGAGATGTAGACGATCCCGACACCCGACCTGCGCAGCTCGGAGATCACCGTGAACATCTGCTCGACCTCGGCCGACGAGAGCGCGGACGTCGGCTCGTCCATGATCAGGACCTTGGCGGAAAGCGACAGCGCCTTGGCGATCGTCACCAGCTGCTGCTCGCCGGTGCGCAGCTCGCCGACCGGTCTGCGCGGGTCGAGCGCGACACCGCACCGCTCCAGGAGCCCCCTGGTCACCTGGTTCATGCGGCGCCGGTCGACCGTGCGCAGCCGGGTCCGCACCTCGCGGCCGAGGAAGATGTTCTCCGCCACCGAGAGGGCGGGTACGAGGTCCAGTTCCTGGTGGATCATCGCGACGCCCGCGCGCTGTGCGTCGGCAGGCGCGGTGAAGCGCACCGGCTCACCGTTGATCGAGACCGTGCCGTCGTGGTCGGTGACGTCGCCGGACAGGATCTTCATGAGCGTCGACTTGCCCGCGCCGTTCTCGCCGAGCAGCGCGTGCACCTCACCGGCTCGCACCGTGAGGTGGATGTCGCGGCAGGCGCGCACACCGCCGTACGACTTGCTGATGCCGATCATCTCGACCAGCGGGCTGACAGCGTTGTCCATGCTCCCTCGTCGCCAGTCTTCAGCGTCTGGGAAATCGATTACCCGAGACGCTAGGGGCGGGGCAGGACCGTGTCAAGGGGCACACTCACCACCGCTCACACGGGTGCCGTGCGCACGTTCGCGCACGGCCGTGCTAGCCTGAAGGGTATGTCTGCTCTGCGGTCCGCCCTTGCGCGTGCCGGGCTGCGCGTGGAGGCGGACGAGTTTCTCGCACTGGTCGAGGACGCCGCCAAGCGGCTCTCCCCCCTCGACCCGCGCCCGGCCGACTACTTCACCGCCGAGCAGCGCACCGCGCTCACCTCGGTGGGGCTGGACCTCGCGCCGCAACGGCGGGGCGAACGGGACGTGCGTGCCCGGACGGTCGCCCTGCAGGCGGTCCTGCGCGACACCGCGCTGACCGTGGCCGGCGCGGCGGAACGGATCGGCGTCGACGCCAGCCGGATCCGGCACCGGCTCGCGGCGGGCCAACTCGTCGGATGGAAGGACCGCGGCGGCTGGCGGCTGCCGGTGTGGCAGTTCACCGACGACGACGTCCTGCCCGGCCTCGCGACCGTGCTCGCCGAGGTGCCGGCCGACCAGCCCGCGCTGGTGGTGGCCGCGTTCATGACCACGCCGCAGGCCGCGCTCGGCGATCCGCCGGTGGCGCCGAGGGAGTGGCTGATGGCAGGCGGGGCACCGGAGAAGATCGCCCGGCTCGTTTCGGTACTGGGGACGCCTGCCTGACGTGTCCCGACTCCCCCTGCCCCCTTCGCCCGCCGTGCTGCGCGCGCGTCTGCGCCCGCACGAGGACGTCGTCGCGCTGCCGACCTCCACCCGGCTCGTCCGGGTGTTCGTCGCCGCGGGCGCGCACCAACAGCGGTGGAACACCTTCCGCCACACCGGTCCGCTGCCGCACGCCAGGTTCGACCCGCACCCGCCGCCCCCGAACGGCGGCGTGGTCGCCGCGGCCGGGCACGGCGTGCTGTACTTCGGCCTGTCCGTGCGGACCTCCATCGCCGAGGTGTTCCAGGCCTCGTCCATCGTGGACCGCTCGACGCGGCGGCCGCACCTCGCCGTGTTCGCTCCGGTCCGCCCGCTGCGACTGCTCGACCTCTGCGGCCTCTGGCCGACCAGGGCAGGCGCGTCGCAGGAGATCTCCAGCGGCCCGAAGGACATCACGCAGGCATGGGCGCGGGCGATCCGCGACGCGTTCGGAGACCTCGACGGGCTGTGGTACCGCTCGTCGATGGACTCCGGCGACCCGGCGGTCTGCCTGTGGGACCCGCCGGCAGGCGACGCGATGCCGCTGACGCCGGAGGTGCTGCTGCCGCTGGACTACCCGGGCCTCGACCTGCCGCTGGCCCGCATCTGCGACTCGCTCAACTACGTACTCAACTGAGGGTGGAGCCGGGGTGGCCCCTCGGTGGAATCCGGGTCGTCCCCGGGTGTTTCGAAGACGCCGCGAACTTACCGTAAGGATCGAGCCGGCTCGTGAGTCACATCACACAAGGAGGTCGTGATGAACGAGTCAACCGAAAGACCCGAGAACATGCCGAACCGCCCGCGTGTGTGGCTGGTCGGCCGGATCGGGAACACCCCCGGCCCAGCCGACCTGCCCGCCGTCCGGGACACCTGGTTGCGCACCTGGCTGCCCGGTGCCGACGGGATCTACCACACCGCGGACGGCAGGCACCACGCCACCTGGGCCGAGTTGCACGCGCGGTGCGACCTCGTCGAGGTGGCGTGATCGGTCACCTGCCCGTCGTCCGGTCGGTGGCGGTGTCACCGGCCTCGAGCGGCGGCCGGTCGGTCTCCGTCAACTCGCCCCGTTCGATGTCGGAGGCGATCGCCGAGGGTGACTCCGCCTTCCGTCCGTCCCTGCGGGTCTTCATCAGGCTCGCGACGGCGGTGATGAACAGGACGCCGATGATCACCGACAGGGACAGCGGGATGCCGATGGTCGGCACGTTGAGGTGCTCGCCGCCGTTGATGAACGACAGCGTGTTGGTGTGGAGCGCCTCGAGGATCATCTTCACGCCGATGAAGCCGAGGATGACCGCGAGCCCGATCGACAGGTAGACAAGGCGCCGCAGCAGGCCGCCGAGCAGGAAGTACAGCTGGCGGAGGCCCATCAGCGCGAACGCGTTGGCCGCGAAGACCAGGAACGGCTCCTTGGTGAGGCCGAAGATGGCCGGGATCGAGTCGACCGCGAACATGATGTCCGCCGAGCCGATCGCGATCATCACGATGAACATCGGCGTCGCGAAGCGCTTGCCGTCGATCTTCGTGAACACTTTCGAGTGGTGGTATTCGTCGGTGACGGGGAAGAGCTTGCGGGCCAGCTTCGTGACCCGGTTCTCCTCGTAGTCCTCGCCGTCGTCGTGGCCGATGCCCGAGCCGGACAGCTTGACCGCCGTGTAGACGAGGAACGCGCCGAACACGTAGAACACCCAGCTGAACTCGGAGATCGCCGCCGCGCCGATGGCGATGAAGATGCCCCGGAAGACCAGCGCGAGCAGGATGCCGACGAGCAGGACCTTGTGCTGGTGGATGGACGGCACCTTGAAGGCCGACATGATCACCAGGAAGATGAACAGGTTGTCCACCGAGAGGGAGTACTCGGTGATGTACCCCGCGAAGTACTCGCCTGCGTGGGTGCCGCCGGAGAACATCCAGATGCCGATGCCGAACAGCACCGCGCAGGCGACGTAGAAGGTGACCCAGCGAGCCGCCTCACCGACACCGACCTCGTGCGGCTTGCGGTCGACGATCACCAGGTCGATCGCAAGTAGCACGAGGAGGCCGCCGATGGTGGCAAACCAGATCCACACGGGAACGCTCATCCAATGAACCTCCGGTTCAACGGTTCTTACCGACAACCGGAGGTCTCTTCCGCGGGCCACATGGCCAGCCGGGGGCGCCGGGCCCTGCCTATTACCCAGGTCCGTGTTGACGACGCCGCCGCGAAGGAATACTCCCCTCCAACACAGCCATTGTGGTGGTCACGATCGAAACGCACCAGTCAGGCCGGGTTGTCGAACATCACATTCGGGCGATGCGGACGAAACGGTCGGGGGTTCTCAGCTCCTCTCAGGAACCGTCCAATACGTTGCTCAGCGTGCCCCGTATTCCACGTCCTCAACCTCGGTGGGTCGCCGCCGGACTGGTCGCCGTCCTCGCCGCCGCCGGTGGCCTCGTCTGGCTGAACAGTGGCGACGACCCGGCCCAGGTCCAGACCCGAGAGCTGACGCTGACCGGCGCCCAGGGTCCAGGCGACCCGGCCGCCGTCCGGCTCGACGCCACGCTGTACCTGCCGGAGGAGACACCCGCGCCCGCGGTCATCGTGGCGCACGGGTTCGGCGGCTCGAAGGAGAGCGTGGACGGCGACGCGCGTGAGCTGGCGCAACGCGGGTTCGTCGCGCTCGCCTACTCCGCGCGCGGGTTTGGCCGCAGCGAGGGGCAGATCGGGCTGAACTCGCCCCGGTACGAGGTCGCGGACGCGTCGAAGCTCGTCGACTGGCTCGGCGAACAGCCCGAGGTCACCCAGGACGGCGACGGCGACCCGAAGGTCGGCGTGACCGGCGGCTCCTACGGCGGTTCGCTGTCGCTGCTGCTCGCGGGCACCGACAAACGCGTCGACGCGCTGGCGCCCTCGATCACCTACAACGACCTCAGCCAGGCGCTGCTGCCCAACTCGGCCACCACCGGCGACACGGTCCCCGGCACGCCGGCGGCCAACGCGTTCGCAGACGACGGCGTGTTCAAGCGGTCATGGGCCGGCATCTTCTTCGCCTCCGGCGCGGGCGGCGGCGGGCTCGCCGACCCGAGAGCGGACGCGGTGGAGGAAGGCGACGAGGACGACGACATCGACCTGCCGTCGGGCAACACGGGTGGTACCGACGCGGGCGGCGACGGCGACACCGACAGCGGCGCCGGTGCGGACGGTGGGGCCGACGGTGCGACCGCGGGTGCCGCGACGGCCGGGCAGCCGGGCGCCGGGCAGCAGAGCGGGAACCCGTGCGGGAAGTTCCGCCCCGAGTTCTGCGCGGCCTACGCCGAGGTGGCGACCACCGGCCGGGCGAGCGAGCAGACCGTGGAACTGCTGCGGTCGGTGTCCCCCATGCAGGTCACCAAGAACATCACCCAGCCGACGATGCTGGTGCAGGGCGAGCAGGACACGCTGTTCGGTCTCGACCAGGCCGACGCCAACGCCAGGCAGATCGCCGAGGCGGGCGGCAAGGTGAAGGTCGTCTGGTACACCGGCGGGCACGACGGCGGCCGGCCGGGCCCCGAACTGCGTGGTGAGATCGCCGACTGGTTCGACTTCCACCTCCGCGGCCAGGGCAGCGACCCCGGCGAGGGGCTGTCGTACGCGGTGCAGGGCGCGCTGCGGGTGCAGGGCGCCCCTTCGGTGCGGACCGTCAGCACCGACGCCTACCCCGGCCTCGACGGCAACGCCGCGACCGAGCGCAGGAGCGTGCCGGTCTTCGGCGAGGAGCAGACGATCGTCAACCCGCCGGGCGGCAACCCGGCGTCGGTGAGCAGCCTGCCGGGGCTCGGCTCGATCATCGGCAGCTCGTCGCGGCTGGTCGGCCGGGTGTCGATCGACCTGCCGGGACAGGCGGCGCGGTTCCAGAGCAGGCCGCTGGACTCGCAGTTGCTGATCGCGGGGGCCAGCACCGTGCGGCTGCGGGTGGCCGCGGTCCCCGGCGCGGCGCCGCCGGCCACGGAAGGCGCGGTGCTGTTCGCGAAGCTGTACGACGTGAGTCCCGACGGCGTCCGGGTCCTGCCGGGCTCCGCGGTGTCGCCGTTCCGGATCCCGGCGCTGCCCGCGGACGGCTCGCCGGTCGAGGTGACCGTGACACTGCCGGGCATCGTCCGGCCCGTCGAGACCGACCGGACCATCGAGCTGGTGGTCAGCACCACCGACCAGGCGTACGCGCCGTCCACGCAGGCGGCGGCCTACCGGGTGGCGGTCGTCGACGGAACGGCCGTCGAGGCGCCGGTCGTGTCCGGCACGCGCTCGGACAGCGGCCCGCCGGCCGGCCCGATGATCGGCATCGCGGTGGTGCTCGGCCTGGTCGTGGCCGCGGCGATCTGGGGTGCGATCCGCAGGCGCCGGTCGACCGACCTGGATCCCGGCCTGGTGGACGTGCCGCTGGTGATCGAGGGGCTGTCGAAGAAGTACCCGGGTGGCGTGACCGCGGTCGACGACCTGTCGTTCCGCGTCGAGGCCGGCCAGGTGCTGGGTCTCCTCGGGCCGAACGGCGCGGGCAAGACCACGTCGCTGCGGATGCTGATGGGCCTGATCCAGCCGAGCGACGGCAACATCCGGGTGTTCGGGCACAAGGTGTACTCCGGTGCGCCGGTGCTGTCCCGGATCGGCTCGTTCGTCGAGGGCGCCGGGTTCCTGCCGCACCTGTCCGGGCGGGAGAACCTGGAGCTGTACTGGGCGGCGACCGGCAGGCCGCCGGACAGGGCGCACATCGAGGAGGCCCTGGAGATCGCGGGCCTCGGCAAGGCGGTGCACCGGCGGGTGCGGACCTACAGCCAGGGCATGCGGCAGCGGCTCGCGATCGCGCAGGCCATGCTCGGCCTGCCCGACCTGCTGGTGCTCGACGAACCGACCAACGGGCTGGACCCGCCACAGATCCACCAGATGCGGGCCGTGCTGCGGCGGTACGCGTCGACCGGCCGGACCGTGGTGGTCTCCTCGCACCTGCTCGCCGAGGTGGAGCAGACCTGTGACCACGTGGTGGTCATGCACCAGGGCAGGCTGGTCGCGTCTGGCGAGGTCGAGGAGATCGTCGGCGGCAGCGGCGAGGCGACGTTCCGGGTGGACCGTCCGGCGGAGGCCGCCGAGGTGCTGCGCGCGGTGGACGGCGTGGACGGCGTCGAGGTGGACGGCAACCAGGTCCACGCGGACCTCGACGGCCTGCCCCGCGCCGAGGCGCTGGCCAAGCTGGTCGGCGCGGGTGTCGCGGTGGAACAGGCAGGCCCCCGGCGCAGGCTCGAGGACGCGTTCCTGCAGCTGGTCGGAGAGGAGACGTCCCGGTGACCGAGGTGAACGAGGCGCGTGAGAGCGACGGAGCGCGCGCCGTCCGGACTGACGAGCAGCGCAGGGAGCTCGGCCACGAGCGACCGGGCAGCGCAGGGGGGAAGACGGCGTGGTAGCGGAGGAGCGGCACACGCGGTTGGACACGGTGCACACGGACGAGGCGGCGATCGAGCAGCTCGCGGCGGCCGCGTCGCACGAGGAACAGGGTGTGCAGGCGGACGGCTCGGTCACGGGCTACCGCGCGGGCCGGACGCTGCGGCTGCGGGTCGAGCTGGTCCGCCAGCTGCGGCGGCGCCGGGTGCAGCTGGTGCTGGGGTTCCTGGTGCTGCTGCCGTGGATCCTGTGGGCGGCGTTCGAGTTCGGCACGGACACGAGCGGCAACCGGTCCGGTGGGTTCGTCGACCTGGCGACCTCGTCCGCGCCGAACTTCGTGGTGTTCGTGCTGTTCGCGGTGTCGAGCTTCCTGCTGCCGATGATCGTGGCGCTGTTCTTCGGCGACACGATCGCCAGTGAGGCGTCGTGGTCGAGCCTGAAGTACCTGCTCGCCATGCCGGTCCCCCGGCACCGCCTGATGCGGCAGAAGGCGATCGCGTCCGGCCTGCTGTCGTTCTTCGCGGTCGCGCTGCTGCCCGCCGTGGCGCTGCTCGTCGGCGTGATCTTCTACGGCACGGGTGAGGCGGTCAGCCCCACCGGGGACGCGATCCCGTTCTCCGACGCGATGATGGCGCTGCTGTTCACCGTGCTGTACCTGGCGGTGCACCTGCTGTGGGTGGCCGGGCTGGCGCTGTTCCTGACGGTGTCGACGGACGCGCCGCTTGGCGCGGTCGGCGGCACGGTGCTGGTGGCGATCCTGTCGTCGATCCTGGACCAGATCACGGCGCTGGAGGGGCTGCGGAACTACCTGCCGACGCACTACGCCTTCGCGTGGTCGGACCTGATCTCGACGGACATCGACTGGTCGAACATGGCGGCGGGCGCGTTCTCGGCGGTGGCGTACGGGGCGTTCTTCGGTCTGCTCGCCGCTCGCCGGTTCCGCACGAAGGACATCACGTCGTGACGTGACCGCGGCATGATCGCGCGGGCAGGTGGGGAACGCCGCGCGGGTCGTGGACATCGACCCGCGCGGCGTTCCCACACCGTTGCCGGGCTGCCGTGCACCGTGCCGGTGCTCGCCCGCTGATTGCCGCCGCGCCCGAACGGGTCGCCGACTGGCACGTCCGAGCGGCCGCAGGGAGGCGTTCCATGGCCCGACCCGTGCACTTCGAGATCCACGCGACCGACCCCGAACAGGCGAAAGCCTTCTACGGGAACGGGTTCGGCTGACCGATCGAACAGTGGGGCACCAACCCGTACTGGACGGTCAACACCGGTGAGGGCCCCGGCATCAATGGCGGTTTGCTGCCGCGCGAGGGTCCCCACCCCGGCCACCGAGACTCCGGTCGGCTCCTTCGTGATCACGGTCGAGGTACCCGACCTGACCGCCACGATGGCGGACTAGCCCCGGCGGCCCCGCAGGTAGTCGCCGACCACCGCGGCGCCGAGGCCGTCGAGGTCCGGGGCCACCACGCGCCCGCCGCTGCGGCGGGCGATCATGTCGACGAACTGTTCCAGGCGCGGGTCCTCGCCCAGCATGAAGACCGTCACCGACGCGCCGAGCTTCGCCAGGGCGTCCACCTCGGCCAGCGTCTTGCGCAGCGTTCTCGGCAGCGGCGGGTACGAGAACTCCGCCTCCCCGTCCGGTTCCAGGTGCGCGGTCGGCTCGCCGTCGGTCACCACCAGCACCACCGGCTGCGCGTCCGCGTGCTTGCGCAGGTGCCGCCCGGCGAGGAGCAGCGCGTGGTGCAGGTTCGTGCCCTGCTCCCACACCCCCTCCAGCCCGACCAGCTCCGGCAGCTCCACCGACGCCGCGTGGCGCCCGAACGTGATGAGCTGCAACGCGTCCGTGCGGAACCGGGTCGAGATCAGCTGGTGCAGCGCGAGCGCGGTGCGCTTCATCGGCACCCACCGCCCGTCCTGCACCATCGACCACGACGTGTCGACGCACAGCGCGACCGCGGCGCGGGTGCGCTGCTCGGTCTCCACGACCTCGACGTCGGCCACGTCCAGCGACACCGGGCCGCCTGCCGACCGCGACACCGCGTTGCGCACCGTCCGCGCGGTGTCCCACGGCGCGGTGTCCCCGAACTCCCACGGCCTGGTCGCGCCGGTCGGCTCACCGGCGGCCCCGGACAGCGCCGAGTCCCGTTGCCCGGTGCGCCGGGCCATGGCGAGCACGTCCTTCAGCGCTGTCTGGCCGAGACGCCGCAACGCCTTTGGCGACAGGCGAAGCGACCCGTCGGGGGCCCGTTCGAGCAGCCCCTGCGCACGCAGCTGCTGTTCCAGCTCGGCGAGCCGCCGGGCGTCCACCCTGGCCTCGTCGCCAAGCTGGCGTTCCAGCGCCTCCAGGTCGATGTCCTCCAGCCGCGCACCGGGGTAGGACTGCGACAGCTGCTCGGCCAGCGCGTCCAGTTCGGCGAGGTCGGCCATCGCCTCCGCGCCCTCGCCCATGCCCAGCGGCTGGTTGCCCCGGAACCGCGCCGAGCCGGTCCAGTCCTCGCCGGGGCGCAGCGCACGCAGGTTGGCGTCGAGCGTCGCCACCTGCTCGACCAGCCGGGGGTCGCCCAACGCGGACGCCATCAGCTCCGACAGCTCGGCCCGCTGCTGGTCGGACATCGAGTTCATCATCCGCTGCGCGGCGGCCGCGCGGGCGGCGAGCGCGTCGACCAGCTCCTCGGTGTTGCGCGGGTTCTCCGGGAAGAACTCGCCGTGCCCGCGCATGAAGTCCTGGAACTGCTGGGTCGTGTCGTCGCCTCGCAGGTGGGCCAGCAGGAGGTCGTTCAGGTCCGCCATCATCGCGCGGATCCGCTCGGTGTCCTCCTGGCTCATGTGCTGCATGGCCTGCTTCATGCCCTGGAACCGGGACTCCATCAGCTCCTGGCCGAGCAGGTCGCGAATCTGCCGGTACTTCTCGCGTGCCGCAGCGGACCGCCAGTCGTACTCGGACAGCTCCCGGACCGCGGCGGCGGTGCCCGATGGCAGCGCGTCGAGCTGTGCCTCCCGGAACCGGGCGTCGTCGTCCGGGTCCGGGAACAGCGCGGTCTTCTCCTGCGCCACCGCCTCGTCGAGCAGCTGCCGCACCTGCCGCAGCGTCCCGTCGAGGTTGTGGCGGCGCTGGATCCCCGACCGCTTCTCCCACAGCTTCCTGGTCAGCTCGTCCAGGCCGGCGGTCTCCCCGGTGCCGCGCCGGAGCAGCTCCTCCAGCGCGGACCGGGGGGACCGGCCGTCCATGACGTCCCGCCCGATCGCGTCGAGCGCGTCCCGCAGGTCCACCGGTGGCGCGAGCGGGTCGGGACCGTCGTAGTACCGGCCGTAGGTGAAGCGGGTCACAACGCCCCCTCGCAAGCTCCGCTCACGGCCCGTACACCGTGGTGCCGTCGTTGCTGTCGGAGTCCTTCGCGAGCTTGCGCCGCAGGTACAGCGATTCGAGCGCCAGCTCGATGGCCGCCGCGATCCGGCCGGGGTGGTCCTTCGGCGACACGTTCAGCCGGGCCGCGACCTCGTGCAGCACCGGCAGCTCGGGCAGTGCCTCGAGCACCTCGCTACCCGCCACCCGCTCGCCGGTGGCGACCAGGTGCCCGTCGACCACCGCGTCCACCAGGGGCCGCAGGTCGAGACCCGCGAACCGGTCCTTGGCGGTCTCGGCGACCGCGCGGCGCAACAGGTGCGTCAGGTGCTCGGTCTCGCGGCCCTCCTCGCCGGACTCGAACTCGAGCTTGCCGCGCAGCACGGCGGGCACCGAATCGAGGTCGATGGGCCGTGCCACCGCCGGGTGCTCGTCGATCAGCGCGGACCGGCGCAGCGCGGCGGCGGCGACGGTCTCGGCGGCGGCCACGGCGAACCGCGCGGAGACCCCGGAGCGCTGGTCGATCGCCGACGACTCACGCAGGTTGCGCACGAACCGGGCCAGCACCTCGAGCAGCTCGTCGCCGACCTCGGCGACCAGGCTCGCCTCCTGCTTGATCACGTCCACCTCGGCGGCGACGGACAACGGGTAGTGCGTGACCACCTCGGCGCCGAACCGGTCCTTCAGCGGGGTGATGATGCGGCCGCGGTTGGTGTAGTCCTCCGGGTTGGAGGTGGCGACCAGCAGCACGTCGAGCGGCAGCCGCAGCGTGTAGCCGCGGACCTGGATGTCCCGCTCCTCCATGACGTTCAGCAGCGCCACCTGGATCCGCTCCGCCAGGTCCGGCAGCTCGTTGATCGCGACGATGCCGCGGTGCGCCCTCGGCACCAGTCCGAAGTGGATGGTCTCGGGGTCGCCGAGGGTGCGGCCCTGCGCGACCTTCACCGGGTCGACGTCGCCGATCAGGTCGCCGACGGACGTGTCCGGGGTGGCGAGCTTCTCGGCGTACCGCTGCGACCGGTGCCGCCACGCGACCGGCAGATCGTCGCCCAGCTCCGCCGCGCGCCTGCGCGACTCCGGCGTGATCGGGTCGAGCGGGTGCTCACCCAGCTCCGAGCCCTCGATCACGGGCGTCCACTCGTCGAGCAGGCCGACCATGGTGCGCAGCAGCCGGGTCTTGCCCTGGCCGCGCTCACCGAGCAGCACGACGTCGTGACCCGCGATGAGCGCGCGCTCCAGCTGCGGCACGACGGTCTTGCCGAACCCGACGATGCCGGGCCACGGGTCGCGCCCCGCGCGCAACGCGGCCAGCAGGTTGTCACGGATCTCGGTCTTCACGCCGCGCGGCAGGTGTCCTGCCGCGCGCAGTTCGCCCGCGGTGCGCGGGAGGTTCTCGGGTGGGGTGGGAACAGCGCCTGTCACCGTTACGACGCTACGCACGTTCGGCCGATCAGTCGACGTGGAGTGACTCCAGCCGCCGGCCCACCGGTCCACCTCCCCGGAATCGCGACCCGGCGACACCCGCGGACAGCGGGGTGGTTGGCCCAGTGCCGTCAATGGGCCGTTCAGGGCGCCCAGCGCCCTGAACGCGCCTTTCAGGGCATTGCCACGCGGTCCAGAGGGGCTCCCGAGACCTGCCCGTCCGGCGAGGACAAACCCACAACGCCAACCGGAACCAGGCAACGCACCGGGCCGATCCGACGCGACCAGCACACGACGACCGACCGCCCACTCACACGGAATCAATCCTCTAGCCTGGCTGCTGCCGCCGCACCACCCGACCTGGAGGATCACACCCGATGGCGCTCGAGCTGAGATGGGATCCCGCGCCGTCGGACTGGAACGACGCGCTGCGCGCGGTCTACCCGATCTACCGGTGGGCGCCGTGGTTCGCGCTGGCGCTGGCCGCGCTGGCGGTGGTGCTGCTGATCGCGGGCCAGCCGATCCCCGGCGGATTCGGGCTGGTCTGCGCGGCGATCATCGTGGCGCTGCCGGTGCTCGGCGTGCGGACCCAGTTCCGCCGCAACCCGGTGGCGGCGGCGACCGTGACGGCGACGGTGGACGACCAGTCGCTGCGGATGATGACGATCGACGGCACCGCCTACACCGACCTGCGGTGGCAGACCATCGACGGCTGGGTGGAGACCAAGCACAACTTCGTGCTGCGTACGGGCGAGTCGGCGCTGTTCCCGGTGCCGGGCCGGGCCTTCGGCGCGCAGGAGGATCTCGACGGTTTCCGGGACCTGCTCAAGGACCGTCTCGGCGAGCCGTCGAGGCGCTGAACAACCACCCGGGGAACAGCCGACCATCGTCGCGTAATCTTCTCCCCGTGTCATCCCCCAGCGCGACTTTGGCGGTGTGGAGCTCGGCTTGGCTGAGTGGCGCCGCCGCCGCGGACGATGTGCTCGACGCCCTGCAGGACTGGGCCGAGTTCCATGAGGTGGTCGCCGCGGACGAGCGGCTCGCCACCACCCTCGAGATTCCCCTCCGTGGCACGGCAGGCGGGTCCCCCGCCGCGTTGCTCGCGGCACTGCGCCGGTCCGGCGCGGTGACCGCGGAGCTCGTGATGCCGGTCCCCGGTGACGTGCGCGGTCTCGGCGGGGCGGGCCAGTTCGCCGCCCACGCGTTACGCGCAGGCGAGGCGGTGGTGCTGAACGGGCTCGGCGCCGTGCCCGAGAAGCTCGGCAAGAAGGTCGACACCGGCATCATCCGCTGGACCGTCTACGAGATCGAGCGCACCACCCCGACCCCGAACATCCCGATCGGCGAGGCTGAGCACGAGCTGACCGGCGCCATGCGCGTCGCGGCGGGCATGCTCATCGAGCTCGGCGTGGCCAAGCAGCGCGCGGGTGTGCGTGAGGAGCTACAGGCCCGCATCGCCGAGCGCACGGGCGCGCGGTGGCCCGATGGCATGCCGCAGCGCGCGCTGCGGGTGCTGCAGCGCGCGGCCGAGGTGGCGGCGATCCTGGAGCTGGCGATGGAGGACGAGCCGGGCGGCGCGTTGTCCGCGTCGGCGGCGCACAAGCGTGCCGAGGCCCTGCGCCCGCTGTTCCAGGCCGTCCGCCTGGCCCGCTGCGCGGCGGTCGCCGACGCGGTCCGCGCGCTCGACGTCTCCGATGCCCACTGAGCGGGTAGGCCGGGTCAAGGGTCGCGGAGCGAGGCCATGCTCATCGAGCAGCGGTTGCACCAAGGGATTCGGGACGGCTCCATCACGGTGATGTTCCGCCGCTGGAAACGACGGCAGGTCACCGCGGGGAACACCTACCGGACCGCGGCCGGGCGCGTCGTCGTGGCCGAGGTGACCGAGGTGGCGCCGAGCCGCATCCGCAGCGCCGACGCGCGCGCCGCGGGTTACCCGTCCGTGGCCGCGGCGGTGGCGGATCTGCGTGGCACGCCCGGGGATCCGGTGTTCCTGCTGCGTCTGCGCCTGGCCGAGGACGAGGATCCGCGCACCGCGCTCGCCGCGGCCGCTGAACTGTCCACTGAGGACGTCGCGGAGATCGCGCTGCGCCTGGAACGACTGGACCGCGCGAGCAACCACGGCCCGTGGACCGCGGCGACGCTCGACGCCATCCGGCGCAGGCCCGCCGTCCGGGCAGGCGACCTCGCGGCCGGACTGGGCCGCGAGACGCCCCCGTTCAAAGTGGACGTGCGCAAGCTCAAGAACCTCGGCCTGACACTGAGCCTGGAGGTCGGCTACCGCCTCTCCCCACGCGGCGAGGCCTACCTCCGCGAGCGCTGAGGCGGCTCACAGCACCCGACGGCACACGGTGCGCCGTTGACCGTGCGGCCCGCCACCGGGAAGTCCGACAGCTTCCGCGCCGGTGCGTCCGACAGGTGCTCCCGCACCAGCTCCACCACCAGTCGCGCGAACCTCGGGTCGCTGCTCGGTGCCGCCGCACGGGCGAAGCCCATGCCCAGCTCCCTCGCCTTGTCCCTGGCCTCCCTGTCCAGGTCCCACACGACCTCGAGGTGGTCGCTCACGAACCCGACCGGGCACAGGACCACGGCGGGCACCCCCTTGGCGTGCAGGGCATCCAGGTGGTCGAGGATGTCCGGCTCCAGCCACGGCACCCGCGGCGGCCCAGACCGGGACTGCCACACCACGTCGTACTCCCCGGCCCCCAGGTCGGCCGCGACCAGCCAGGCCGCCTCCGCCACCTGCTTCGAGTACCGGTGCCCACCGGACTCGGGCGGGCCCGCGGCCTGGTCGGCCGAGATCGGCACCGAATGGGCGGTGAACACGAGCCGGTACTCGCCGTCGATCTGCTCGGCAGCGGCCCGGACCGCGTCCGCGAACGCCGAGACGAACAGCGGGTGGTCGAAGAACTGCCGCAGCTTCGTCAGCTCCGGCGCGCCCTCCCCCACGGCGGCACGCGCACGCAGGATGTCCTCGTCGTACTGCCTGCACGCCGAGTACCCGCCGTAGGCACTGGTCGGGAACACCAGCGCCGAGGTGACGCCGTCCCGGGCCATCGCGGCGACGGTGTCCTCCACCATCGGGTGCCAGTTGCGGTTGCCGAAGTACACCGGCAGGTCGATGCCCAGCGCGGCCAGCTCCGCCTCGACGGCCTCGATCGCGGCACGGTTCAGCGCGTTGATCGGGGACACGCCGCCGAACCCGAGGTAGTGCTGCTCGACCTCGTCGAGCCGCTCCGGCGGCACCCCGCGTCCCCTGGTCACGTTCTCCAGGAACGGTCGCACGTCCGCGGGCTTCTCGGGCCCGCCGAACGACAGCCACAGCAACGCGTCAGGCATGATCCTCGCTCCGCAGGGTCCGCTTCACGAAACTACTGGCCCGTCGCGTGCACTCCGCCGTCGACCATGATCATCGAGCCGGTCGTGGCGGGCAGCCAGTCCGACAGCACCGCGCAGATCGTCTTCGCGACCGGGGTTGCGTCCTCGGCGTCCCAGCCGAGCGGCGCGCGGTCGCCCCAGCCGTCCTCCAGCTCGCCGAAGCCGGGGATCGACTTGGCGGCCATCGTCTTCACCGGTCCCGCGGCCACCAGGTTCACCCGGATCCCCTTCGGCCCGAGGTCCCGGGCCAGGTACCGGTTCACCGACTCGAGCGCGGCCTTCGCGACGCCCATCCAGTTGTAGGCGGGCCACGCGACGCGCGCGTCGAAGTCCATGCCGACGATCGAGCCACCCGGCCCCATCAGCGGCAGGCACGCGACGGCCAGCGACTTGAACGAGTACGCCGACACCTCGATCGCGACCGAGACGTCCTCGCGCGGCGCGTCCAGGAACGGTGTGCCCAGGCAGGTCTGCGGGGCGAATCCGATCGAGTGCAGCACGCCGTCGAGTCCGTCCACGTGCTCCCGGACCCGGTCGGCCAGCGTGTCGAGGTGCTCGTTGTCCTGCACGTCCAGCTCGATCACCGGCGCGGCCTGCGGTAGCCGCTTCGCGATCCGCTCCACGAGGCTCATCCGGCCGAAGCCGGTCAGCACGACCGTCGCACCCTGTTCCTGCGCGGCCTTGGCCGCGTGGAACGCGATCGACGCGTCGGTGATGACACCGGTGATGAGCAGGCGCTTGCCTTCGAGCAGACCGGGCACGAAACCGTCCTCCTGGCTGAGCGGAGCTTGCGGAGCGAACATCAGGACTGAGCGGAGCTTGCGGAGCGAACATCAGGACTGAGCGGAGCTTGCGGAGCGAACATCAGGACTGAGCGGAGCTTGCGGAGCGAACATCAGGACTGAGCGGAGCTTGCGGAGCGAACATCAGGGCTGATCAGATCCGTTGGAACCTCAGTCTGTCAGTGCCCCATACCGAGGCCGCCGTCGACCGGCAGGACCGCGCCGTTGACGTACGCGGCGGCGTCGGAGGCGAGGAACGTGACCGCGGCGGCCACCTCGTCCACCTGCCCGTAGCGGCCGGCCGGGACGCTCGCGAGGATCGACTTCTTGCGGTCCTCGGTGACCGCGTCGGTCATGTCGGTCGCGATGAAGCCGGGCGCGATCACGTTCGCGGTGATGTTGCGGCCGCCGAGCTCACGGGTGATCGAGCGGGCCACGCCGATCAGGCCCGCCTTGCTGGCCGCGTAGTTCACCTGACCAGGACTGCCCGCCATGCCGACCACCGACGAGATGAACACCATCCGGCCCCAGCGGGCCTTGAGCATGGCGCGGGCCGCGCGCTTCGCGACGCGGAACGCGCCGGTCAGGTTGGCGTCGAGGACGCTGGTGAACTGCTCCTCGGTCATCCGCATCAGCAGTGTGTCGTCGGTGATGCCCGCGTTGGCGACCAGCACCTCGACCGGGCCGTGCTTCGCCTCGATCTCCGTGAACGCCGCGTCCACCTGCTCGGTGTCGGTGACGTCGCACCGCACCCCGAACAGGTCCTCCGGTGGCGGCTTGCCCCGGTAGGTCACCGCGACGTCGTCGCCCTGCGCGGCGAACGCCCTGGCGATCGCCAGGCCGATCCCCCGGTTGCCACCGGTTACCAGTACTGAACGACCCACCGTGAACTCCTTGCGCGTACCACCGCCACGTCCGCACGCAAGGCTATCCGTTCCCCGTTCCCTGGTCCCGCCGACTCCACGAAGGTGTCGGCGGGACCACCGTCATGGCAGGCGCTGCCCGATGAACAGTGCGCTGCCCGCGGCGACCAGAGCGGCGAGGGTGCCGAGCATCAGCCACGGTCTGCTCGCGTCCGCGTTCTTGGTCTCGTACCCGATCTGTTCCCCGAGCGTGTCGTACACCCGGTGCAACTGGTCGGCGGTGGCGGCCTTGTAGAACTCGCCGCCGGAGAGCTCCGCGATCTCCTTCATGGACTCGTCGTCCACCGGCACCGGCTGGCTCTTGCCGTCGATCGTGACCGCGCCGTCGCCGGTGCCGAACGAGATCGTCGACACCGGGATCTTCTGGTCCTTGGCCGCCCGCGCCGCGGTGAACGCGCCTCTCGGGTCGTCGCCGTCGTCGGTCGGGACGGTCTGCTTCCCGTCCGTCATCAGCACGATGCGGGCCGGTGGCGCGCCGGTCGCGCCGCCGACGATCTGCGCGAAGCCCTCGATCGACTGCAACGCGGCGAAGATCGCCTCGCCGGTCGCGGTCGACTCGGCGAGCTTCAGGTTGTCGATGGCCTTCGAGACGCTCGTGCGGTCGGTCGTCGGCGACACCATCACGCTCGCGGTGCCCGCGAACGAGATCAGGCCCAGGTTGATGCCGGGGGTGAGGCCGTTCGCGAAGTCCTTCGCCGCGTCCTGGGCGGCACGCAGCCGGGTCGGCGGCACGTCCGTCGCCTCCATGGACAGCGACACGTCGATCACCAGCATCACCGTCGCCCGGTTGCGCGGGACGCGCTGCGTGTCGGTCGGGCCCGCCATCGCCGTGGTCAGCAGCATCAGCGCGATCACCAGCACCACGGGCGGGAGGTGCCGGATCCAGCCCAGCCGCTTCGGCGCGACCTTCTCCAGCAGCTCCAGGTTGGTGAACCGCATCGTGCGCTTGCGCCGCATCCGCTGGACCATGACGTACCCGGCGACGATCGCCGCGACCAGGATCAGCAGCAGGAACCACCATGGCGCGGTGAAACCGCCGAAGCTGAGACCGAGCATCAGGCCACTCCTCCCCCTGACCACCGTCGCTTGCGGGCGACGACGAAACGTACGGTGTCGGCGATCCAGTCCGAGTCGGTGCGCAGCACCAGGTGCCCGGCGCCGGCGCCGCGGATCGCGGCCGCGACCCGGGCCCGGTGCTCGGCGGCCGCCGCGGCGAACTCCCTGCGCAGCAACGCGGAGGCGTGCACCTCGCGCTGGCGGCCCGACTCCGGGTCGGACAGCACCACGGTGCCCACCTCGGGCAGGTCGACGTCGCGCGGGTCGAGCACCTCGATCGCGATCAGCTCGTGCCGGGTGGACAGACCGCGCAGCGGCCGCTGCCAGTCGATGTCGCCGAGGAAGTCGGAGACCACCACGGCGAGTCCCCTGCGGCGCGGCGGGCGGCGCAGCTGTTCCAGTGCGTCCCGCAGGTCACCCCTGGTGCCCTCTGGCGCGCGGGGGGTCTCGGCGACCTTGCGGACCAGGCCGCGGGCGTGCGCGAGCCCACCACGGGCAGGCACCCTGGTGGTCCTCTCGCCGGTGCCGATGATCGCGCCGATCCGGTTGCCGCCACCGCCGGTCAGGTGCGCGATCGCGGCGGTCGCGGCGACCACGAGGTCCCGCTTCTCACACGCGGCGGTGCCGAAGTCGAGGCTCGCGGACAAATCGGCCACCAGCCACGTCTCCAGCTCGCGGTCGGCGACCGTCTCGCGGATGTGCGGCTCGGTCGTGCGCGCGGTGACCGCCCAGTCCATCCGGCGCACGTCGTCGCCGGGCTGGTAGACGCGGGCCTCCCCCGGCTCGGAGCCCGGCCCCGGCACGAGCCCGAGGTGGTTGCCCTGGAGCAGCCCGTCGAGTCTGCGGCGCACGTCCAGTTCGAGCAGCCGCAGCCCGTGCTCCATCCGGTCCCCGTGCAGGATCGGCGGTGCCCACGACGGCCGCTCCTTCTCCCTGCTCACTGTTTCCCCGGTTCCCTCTCGCCCACGACTAGCGGCCCACCCCGACCGGCGGTGGCTGCACCCCGCCCGACTGCGGGCGGGCGGAGACCTGCGGCAACGGCACGGTCTGCAGCACGCGGGACACGATGTGGTCGACCGGCACCCCGTCGGCGAGCGCGTCGTAGGACAGCACGAGGCGGTGGCGCAGCACGTCCGGCACCACGTCCACGACGTCCTGCGGCAGCACGTAGTCGCGACCGCGGATCAGGGCCAGCGCGCGGGACGCGGAGACGATGCCGAGGCTGGCGCGCGGCGACGCGCCGTAAGCCACCCAGCCCGCGACGTCCTGCAGGCCGTGCTCGGCCGGGGTGCGGGTCGCGAGGACCACGCGCACGGTGTAGTCGACGAGCGCGTGGTGCACGAAGACCCGCGCGGCGACGTCCTGGAGCCGGACCAGCTCGGCCGGGCTCAGCACCTGCTGGGGCTCCGGCGGGGTCACGCCCATCCGGTAGACGATCTCGCGCTCCTCCTCGGCCGTCGGGTAGTCGACGATGATCTTGAAGAGGAACCGGTCGCGCTGCGCCTCCGGCAGCGGGTACACGCCCTCGTTCTCGATGGGGTTCTGCGTGGCCAGCACGAGGAACGGGTCGGGCATCGGGAAGGTCTGGCCGCCGATCGACACGTGCCGCTCGGCCATCACCTCCAGCATCGCCGACTGCACCTTCGCCGGCGCGCGGTTGATCTCGTCGGCGAGCACGAAGTTCGCGACGACCGGCCCGAGCTCGACGTCGAACTTCTCGGCGCCCTGCCGGTAGATCCGGGTGCCGAGGATGTCGGCCGGCACCAGGTCCGGGGTGAACTGCACACGCGTGAACGAACCGCCGACGACCTTCGCGAAGGTCTCGACCGCCAGGGTCTTCGCGACCCCCGGCACCCCCTCGAGGAGCAGGTGCCCCTTGGACAGCAGGCCGACGAGCATCCGCTCGACCAGCCGATCCTGACCCACGATGACCCGCTTGACCTCGAACACGGTGCGTTCGAGGAGCTGAGCGTCCCGCGCCGGGGTGCTGGCGGGCGCGTCGCCCGCCGATCCGTTCACCGACTCCGCCGGCTCGGTCACTGACCAACCTCCTCGTGAAGCGTCATTTCTCCGGTTACTAGGCAACCGGACGAGCGGTGTGACGGCTGTGAACTGCCCAGGACCGCCGGTGGGCGGGGGCATACTCCGGCCATGGCGTACGACACCGATCTGGCCGACCGGATCCGCGAGCTGGTCGCCGCCGAACACGGGGTCGACGAGCGGCGCATGTTCGGCGGCCTCGCGTTCCTGATCAACGGCAACCTGTCCGTCGCGGCCGGCAACAAGGGCGGTCTGCTGGTCCGCGTGCCCCCACCCGAGTCCGACGCGCTGGCCGGCGACGACCGGGTCACCCCGATGGTGCTGGCAGGCCGGCCGAGGCGCGGCTGGCTGCACGTGGCCGCCACGGCCGACGATGACGACTGGGTCGGGCAGTGGGTGGCCCGCGGCGTCGCCTTCGCCAGGACACTGCCCGCGAAGGGCGGCCGCTGACCTGGGCGATCCGGCCGGTTTCGCGGTGCGGGCGGGCTCACCCCGGTGTGACCGGCGTCAGAGCAGTCTGGTCGCGTAGCCGACGATGCCGCCGTAGCGGACGGAGGTGATCCGGACGCGGGAGCCCGAGTACGGCGCCTCGATCATCTGGCCGTTGCCGATGTAGAGGGCGACGTGGTGGATGCGTCCGCGCGTCGACCAGAACAGCATGTCGCCGGGGGCCTTCTGGGACAGCGGCACCCGCCTGCCCGCGTTCGCCTGGTAGCCGCTGTAGTGCGGTAGCCGCTTCCCGACCGCGGCGAACGCGTAGATCATCAGGCCGGAGCAGTCGAAGCCGACCTTGTTGTAGTCGCCGTGCGCGTCTGCGACGCCGCCGTCGCGGATGCCCCTGGTCGGGCCGTGGGCGTTGCCGCCGCCCCAGGCGTACGGGACGCCGAGCTGCGACATCGCGCGGTTGATCACCGCCCGGACACCGCCGGACGCCGGTGGCAGGGCCACTCCCCCGCCGCCACCACCACCGCCGCCACCGGACGGGCGGGTCTGCGCGGCTTCCTCCGCCTGCTTGACGGCTAGCCAGTCGAGGTAGCGCTGCCGCTGGTTCGACAGGCCCGACGCGTTGGCCTGTGCCGCGGTGAGCTGTGCCTCCGCGGCACTCTTCTGCGACTCGAGCCGGGCGGTGGCCGCTGCCTGGTCGAGCCGCGCCTGCTGCGCGTCGGCGGTGGCGGCGTCGGCCGCCTGCTTGGCAGCCTGTGCCGCCACCTGCTTCTGGTTCGCGAGGTCGAGCGCCTTGCGCGCGGCGGAGTCCTTGTTGGCCTTGTCGGTCCTGGCCACCTCCATGGCGTCCAGTGCGTCGAGCCTGCTCTTGCCGACCGCCTCCAGCAGCTGCGCGCGCTGGAGCAGGTCATCCGGGCTCTTCGAGCCGATGTAGGCGGACATCGAGCCGACCGCCGAGCCCTGCTTGTAGCTGCCCGCGGCGAACTGGTCGAGCTGCTCGCGGGCGAGGTCCACGTCGGACGACGCGGTGTCGGCCGCCACCTTCGCCGCGTCGGCGTCCACCTTCGCCTTGGCGGCCTCGTCCTCCGCCGCCTGCAGGTCGACGAGGGCGCGGTTGGCGTCCTCCATCTTCAGCGCCACCTCGGCCTGCAGCTGCGTGAGCTGGGCCTCCGCCTGCGCGACCTGGTTGGTGAGCCTGCCGACCTTCGTGGCCTTCTCCCGTGCGTCGGCCTTGCTGGCGCCCAGCTCGGAGTCGCTGGGGTTCGGCGGCGGTGGCGGGACGGCGACCGCTGTGCCCGCGCCCATGCTCACTACGAGCAACAGTGACGCCGCGACGATACGAAGCCCGGTACCGGCCACCCCACTCACGCCGCAAACCCTCCTTCGCGCCGACGCGCGGTCCCCTGAACAGCGGGGACAGCGAACTCACTGTGCCACTGTGGACAGATCGCGCACCAGCCGCAACACCGGCAACTCGCACAACATGCGTAACTTTCACCCCTGTGGGCACCCCAGGCACACCGAGAGTTGTCACGGAGGGTGTCCCGCGCGGGTGGCACGAGTGCTGCGACCATGGCGGCGTGCTCTCGCGAACCGGGGCCGCGCGGCACCCGCCCGCCGCCGCGCTCACCGCGGCCGGCCTGACGACGGTCGGGATCGGCACGTTCCTGCCGTGGGTGGTCTCGGGGACCGTGCTGCGCGACAGCTACCAGTCGATCGCGGTCATCCGCACCGTCGGGGTGCTCGACGGGAACCCGCTCGCGCTGCTGCTCGACGCGTGGACACTGCTGATCCCGGTGATCACGCTCTGCATTGTCGTGTACGCGGTGGGTTTCCGCAGGTCGGCCGCAACGATTTCCACCGTTGTGGCGATAATCAGCGGAACCGTGGCGGGGTTCGCCACCGTCCTAGGCGGTGGCGAGGACATCAGCCTCGGCATCTCGAGCACCGGCCCCGTGACGACGCTGATCGGGTCCGTACTGGCACTGGTCGGGGTCGTCGGCATCTTCACAGGCCGGCGCAGCAGCGCGACCGAAGACGCAGGAGGGGAACCGTGACCTATCCAGGTTCTGGCGGCCAGTGGCAGCCGAACGATCCGAACCAGCAGGGCCCGGGTGGCTACCCGCAGCAGGGGTACGGCCAGCAGCCCGGCTACCCGCAGCAGGGCGGTTACCCACAGCAGGGCGGTTACCCACAGACCGGACCACAGCCCCCGCAGGGTGGCTACCCGCAGACCGGCCCGCAGGGGTTCCAGCAGCCGCAGACCGGCCCGCAGGGCTTCCAGCAGCCCTACGGGCAGCCGAACTTCGGCGGTCTGGGCGGCGAGCCGCCCAAGAAGCGGGGCAAGGGCCCGATCATCGGCGCGATCGCCGCGGTGGTCGTGGTCGCGCTCGGCGTCGGCGCGACGATCTTCGTGCTCAACCGCAGCGGCAGCGACCAGGCAGGCCAGGACAACCCGACGCAGGCGGCGACCAACCTGGTCAACAGCCTCAGCCAGGGTGACGTGCTCGGCGTGCTGGAGAGCCTGACGCCCGCGGAGTCCGCGCTGCTCGTCGACTTCAACTCGCGGACCACCGAGCGCCTCAAGGAGCTGAAGGTCTACAAGGAGGACGCCGACCCGAACAAGCTGCACGGCGCGTCGGTCGAGGCGACCAACCTCAAGTACGACGAGCAGGGCGCGGAGAAGGTCAACGACCATTTGACCATCACCAAGCTCATCGGCGGCACCGTGTCGCTCCGCTCGGACGTCAGCGAACTGCCGCTCACCGAGGAGTTCATGGACGCGGCGTTCCCGGACGGCATGGTGAGCACCGAGCCGACCGACGAGAAGGTCGACATCGCCGAGGTCGTCAAGGAGTCCGGCGAGCCGATCCGCATCGCGACCGTCAAGGTCGACGACAAGTGGTACCCGAGCCTCTTCTACACGGTCGCCGACTACGCGCTGCTGGAGTCGGGCGAGGAGTGGCCGTCGGAGCCGATCGCGAACAACGGCGCGGGCAGCGCGGAAGAAGCGGTCGAGGAGATGGTGCAGGCCTCGATCAACGCCGACGTCGAGCGGGTCATCGAGCTGCTGCCGCCGGACGAGATGGGCGCACTGCACGACGCGGGCCCGGTCCTGGTCGAGGCGGCCGGCAGGCCGTCGCCCGCCCCGGTCGAGGTCACCAGCCTGGAGACCGATTCGGCGGCCGCCGAGACCGGCGGCATGCGCGTCACGCTGAAGGAGGTCGAGGTCAGGGCCGAGGGCCAGACCTTCCGCGTGGTCAAGGACGGCGACTGCTACACCGCCGAGGCCGAGGGCGAGACGCAGCAGCTGTGCGCCGCCGACATGGCCAAGGAGATCGGCGGCACCGACATGCCTGCCGACGTCCGGCAGGCGCTGGCCAACCTCGCGTCCGGCATGCTCAAGAACACCGGCGTGGTCGCCACCGAGTTCGACGGCAAGTGGTACGTCAGCCCGCTGCGCACCTACAGCGAGCTGGGCCTGACCGCCCTGTCCGACCTGACGCCGGAAGACGTGCTCGCGCTCGTCTCCATGGGCTAGCCCGCCTCCCGGAATTGTCGCGGGCAAGCAGCGGCGGCCCGGCACTCCCCACGGGGGTGCCGGGCCGTTTCGCGTGCTCAGCCCGCCAGGAACTCGAGCCTGTTGCCGACCGGGTCGCTCGTGTGGAAGCGGCGGCGGCCGGGGATCTCAGCCGGGTCGGCCCACCGGATCTCGTGGCCCGCGGCCGTGATCGCGGCCGCCATGGCGTCGACGTCCACGACGAAGGCCGGGTGGGCCTTCTTCGCCGGGCGGAAGTCCTCCTCGACGCCGACGTGCAGCTCGGCGTCCGGGCCGCCGAGGCCGGGGACCCGGAACCAGCAGCCGCCCCTGGCCGCGAGCAGCGGCGGTTTCGGCAGCTCAGTCCAGCCCAGCACCCCGGTGTAGTACCCGCGCAGGTGATCTTCGCTGCCGACCGGCGCGGCGATCTGTACGTGGTGCAGCATGGGTGGGACCCTCCCTTGGCGTCGAATACAGGACAAGCGTACTGTTTGACGTGAGAGAGGTCGTTCCCGAACCACACACCACCGGCCAATGGAGTTGGACGTGACCGCACCAGCAAGCAAGGACACCTTCGGCGCCCGCCAATCGCTGACCGTCGGCGATGCCTCGCACGAGGTGTTCCGGCTCGATGCCGTCAAGGGCTCCGAACGTCTCCCGTACAGCCTGAAGATCCTGCTCGAGAACCTGCTGCGCACCGAGGACGGCGTGAACATCACCGCCGACCACGTCAACGCGCTCGCGGGCTGGGACCCGGCGGCCGAGCCGTCGACGGAGATCCAGTTCACGCCGGGCCGCGTGGTCATGCAGGACTTCACCGGCGTGCCGTGCGTGGTGGACCTCGCGACCATGCGTGAGGCGGTCACCACGCTGGGCGGCGACCCGGCCAAGGTCAACCCGCTCGCACCCGCCGAACTGGTGATCGACCACTCGGTGATCGCGGACATCTTCGGCCGCCCCGACGCGTTCGAGCGCAACGTCGACCTGGAGTACGAGCGCAACAAGGAGCGCTACCAGTTCCTGCGCTGGGGCCAGAGCGCGTTCGACGAGTTCAAGGTCGTGCCGCCGGGCACCGGCATCGTGCACCAGGTCAACATCGAGCACCTCGCGCGCGTGGTGATGACCAGGGGCGGGCAGGCCTACCCGGACACGCTGGTCGGCACCGACAGCCACACCACGATGGTCAACGGCCTCGGCGTGCTCGGCTGGGGCGTCGGCGGCATCGAGGCGGAGGCCGCGATGCTCGGCCAGCCGGTGTCGATGCTCATCCCGCGCGTGGTCGGCTTCAAGCTCGACGGTGAGCTGCCCCCGGGTGCCACCGCGACCGACCTGGTGCTGACCATCACCGAGATGCTGCGTGAGCACGGCGTGGTCGGCAAGTTCGTCGAGTTCTACGGCGCAGGCGTGCCGGCCGTGCCGCTCGCGAACCGCGCCACGATCGGCAACATGAGCCCCGAGTTCGGCTCCACCTGCGCGATCTTCCCGATCGACGGCGAGACGGTGGACTACCTGAAGTTCACCGGCCGCTCCGCGGAGCAGGTCGCGCTGGTCGAGGCGTACGCCAAGGAACAGGGCCTCTGGCACGACCCGTCGGTCGAGCCCGCCTTCTCCGAGACGCTGTCGCTCGACCTGTCCACGGTGGTGCCGTCGATCGCGGGCCCCAAGCGCCCGCAGGACCGCATCGCGCTGACCGACGCGAAGCCCGCGTTCCGCTCCGCGCTGCGCAACTACACCACCGGCGCCGAGAACGACTCCACAGTGGACGAGGCGTCGAAGGAGTCCTTCCCCGCGTCCGACTCCCCCACGTACACCGATGGCGGCAACGGCGACGGCACACCGGCGCACTTCACCGCCGCCGAGGGTGCGCAGGGCCGCCCGAGCCGCCCGACGAAGGTCACGCTCGACGGCGCGGGTTTCGAACTGGACCACGGCGCGGTCGCGATCGCCGCGATCACGTCGTGCACGAACACGTCGAACCCGTCGGTGATGCTCGGCGCCGCGCTGCTCGCGAAGAAGGCGGTCGAGAAGGGCCTGTCCCGCAAGCCGTGGGTCAAGACCACGCTCGCGCCGGGCTCGAAGGTCGTCATGGACTACTACGAGCGCGCGGGCCTGCTGCCCTACCTGGAGAAGCTGGGCTTCCACCTGGTCGGCTACGGCTGCACCACGTGCATCGGCAACTCGGGCCCGCTTCAGGACGAGATCTCCGCCGCGGTCAACGAGGCCGACCTCGCGGTCGTGTCGGTGCTGTCCGGCAACCGCAACTTCGAGGGCCGGATCAACCCGGACATCAAGATGAACTACCTCGCGTCCCCGCCACTGGTGGTCGCGTACGCGCTGGCCGGTTCGATGGACAAGGACATCACCACCGAGCCCCTCGGCACCGGCAACGACGGTGAGCCGGTGTACCTGTCGGACATCTGGCCCAGCCCGCAGGAGATCCAGGACGTGGTCGCGTCGGCCATCTCCTCGGAGATGTTCTCGAAGGACTACGCGGACGTGTTCGCGGGCGACGAGCGGTGGCAGTCGCTCCCGACCCCGTCCGGCAACACCTTCGAGTGGGACAGCGAGTCGACCTACGTGCGCAAGCCCCCGTACTTCGAGGGCATGGAGCCGACCCCGGCGCCGGTGACGGACATCGATGGCGCCCGAGTCCTCGCCCTGCTCGGCGACTCGGTGACGACGGACCACATCTCCCCGGCCGGTGCCATCAAGCAGGACTCGCCCGCGGGCAGGTACCTGACCGAGCACGGCGTCGAGCGCAAGGACTTCAACTCGTACGGCTCCCGCCGGGGCAACCACGAGGTGATGATCCGGGGCACCTTCGCCAACATCCGCCTGAGGAACCTCCTCCTCGACGACGTCCAGGGCGGTTTCACCCGCAACTTCCTGGCAGGCGGCGAACAGACCACGATCTACGACGCGTCGGTCGCCTACGCGGAGGCGGGCGTGCCGCTGGTGGTGCTCGCGGGCAAGGAGTACGGGTCGGGCTCGTCCCGCGACTGGGCGGCGAAGGGCACCTCCCTCCTCGGCGTGCGCGCCGTGATCGCGGAGTCGTTCGAACGCATCCACCGCTCGAACCTGATCGGCATGGGTGTGCTGCCCCTGCAGTTCCCGGCCGGCGAGTCGGCCACGTCCCTCGGCCTCGACGGCACGGAGACCTACTCCGTCGAAGGTGTCACGAAGCTCAACGACGGCGGAAACCCCCGCACCGTCAAGGTGAGCGCCACCCGAGAGGACGGCACCACCAAGGAGTTCGACGCGGTGGTCCGCATCGACACCCCGGGCGAAGCCGACTACTACCGCAACGGCGGCATCATGCAGTACGTACTGCGGAAGATGGTCAACAGCTAGGACCTTCCCGACCGGTGCCCGGCGACGAGATGTCGCCGGGCACCTTGTCGTTGCGGGACAAGGAACGGCTCGCAGGGCAGCGCCACCGGGCCGGGCCACCTCCCAGCGGGCTCTCGACTGCCCCGAAGGACGGCTCACGTGTCAACCACGTTCCTCCCGCTGTACCCGGAGCAGCAACGACACCCACGTCCGGAAAGGACGCCAGTCATCCGCGACCTCCCGCAGCTCGGCCCTGGTGCCGACCGGATAGACGCGCCGCATCTCCTCGTGCAGCCGGGTTTCCGCTTCGGGAAAGCCGTCCGGGTGTGCGGCCCCGCGCAACAGCACCAGCTCCGCAGAGAAGTCGCCGATGCCCGGCAACGTCCGCAGCCGCGCCAGCGCCTCCGCCACCGGTACGGACCTCAGCTCCTCGGCGTCCAGCCGGCCCGCCTCCGCCGCCTCCGCGATCGCCTTCAGCCGGTCGCTCTTCGTTTCGCTCACCATCGGCACCCGGGGCTGGGCACGCAGCACCGCGGGTGACGGGAACGACGGCAACTCCACTCCGTGCACATCGACCGTCGAACCCAGCTCGATCGCCAGCTTTCGTTTGATCGTCGCCGCCTGGGTCATCCGGATCCGGTGGGCGATGACGGCGAAACACGCCGCCTCGTACGGCGAGTGGAACGCCACCGGCCGCAGGCCCGGGTAGCGCGCCAGCAACTCGCCCACCACCGGATCTCGCGCGGCGACAGCCGCGAAGCCCGTGCCGTCCACGTCCAGCGACAGGATCCGGCGCGCGGCCGCCACCGCCTTGTCCACGTCGGACGGTTCGCCGCGGACGGCTATGCGTACCGGGCCGTTGGGGAACGGTTGCCGCACCAGCACACCGACCGGTCGCCAGCTCGGCGCCACCGGGAACGCGAGCCGCAGCTCACCGGGACGGGACGCCGCGTCGGCGCGGGCGGCGGGTGCGAAGCCCTCCAGGAAGCGGGCGCTCGCCGTGAGGTCGAACGGGCCGTGGACGGGAACGTCAAGCCAGGTCACCTGGTCGATGGTTGTCATGGGGGACACGATGCCCCGGGGCACCGACAGAAACCGGCGGGGAGGCAAGCGAATGGGACACTCGTACGGAAAGGGTGGAGCTGGGGACGTGCGGGCCGGTCGCGGCGTTCAGTCAAGCCCGAGAGCAGGGTCCTTCTCCGGCCACCGGAGATCCAGCGGTCGCCTGTCCACCGCACGGGATTCGTCCCGCTCCTCCGCCGGGAAGCGCTCGTTCAGGTCGACCAGTGCGGGGGCCACGGCCATCAACACGATGACGGCCAGTCCGACGACGATGCCCAGGGTCGCGATGACGCTCATGTTCTTCCTCCCCTGTCGTTGCTGTGGTACCTCCAGGTTCGTCGTCCGGGCTGGTCGACGGATCGGCCGATGGGCCCGACGCCATCGGCCAACTGGTTCGACCGGTTCCCTTCCCGACCGCGCAGGCACCACGCGCACGTCGCGCTGGACCTGGTCGCCTCGTGCGGGCGAACCCGGCGCGGGCAGCGCGTTGCTGCCGCGCCGGGTCTGCCCGGGCGCCGTGCTGTGCGGCCGACGTCGGCTACTCGGCGGCCTGTGACAGTGAGACGCCGAAGCGGCCCAGCTTGTCGGTCCACCACTTGGTCAGCGCGAACCCGGCGTCCGCGAGTTCGCTCGCCACCCGGTCCGGTTGGAACTTCGACGAGACCTCGGTGCGCATCTCCTCACCCTCGGCGAAGTCGACCTCGAGGTTCATCGCCGGGATGCGCACCCGCATCGCGCGGGTGGCCCGCAGGCGCATCTCGATCCGCTCCTCCTCCTCGTTCCACACCGCCACGTGCTCGAACGCCGCCACGTCGAAGTCCGCGGCCAGCTCGCGGTTCAGCACGTGCAGCACGTTGCGGTTGAACTCCGCCGTCACGCCGTCGGCGTCGTCGTAGGCGCGGACCAGCGTGTCGCGGTCCTTCGCCAGGTCGGTGCCGAGCAGCAGCCACTCCCCCGGCGCCAGGTTGTCCCGCAGCGCGGACAGGAACTTCGCGCGTTCGACAGGCACGAAGTTGCCGATCGTGCCGCCGAGGAACACCACCATGCGGGGCGCGGCGCCCGGCAGCAACGCCAGGTGCTGGGTGAAGTCGCCCACCACGCCGTGCACGGCGGCAGGCGCGTACGCCGAGCGCAGGAACTCCACCGACGAGGTGAGCGCCGCCTCCGACACGTCCAGCGCCACGATCTCCCGCAGCGTTCCTCTGTCCCGCAACGCGTCCAGCAGCAGTCTGGTCTTCTCCGACGAGCCGGAACCCAGCTCCACCAGCGTCCGCGCGCTGCTCAGCCCGGCGATCTCCCCGGCCCGGTCGGTCAGCACCTCCCGTTCGGCACGGGTCGGGTAGTACTCCTCGAGCCGGGTGATCTCCTCGAACAGCTCACTCCCCCGCGCGTCGTAGAACCACTTGGGCGGCAACGTCTTCGGTGTCGCCGTCAGGCCCGTCAGCACATCCGAACGCAGGCCGCGTACGACGTCGTCCCGCGTCAGGTGCACGGTCAGGTCGGTCATGGGTCTCCCAGTCTCATAATGTCCACATTGGACGGTGTGGCGGTCACGAGGTGCCCGTCAGGGACCTCGTGCCAGCCCGGGTCCTCGTCGTACGGCTCGGAGGCGACCACCACCGCGCCGGGCAGCGAACGCACCCACAACGCGTGCGTCCACGCGGTCCCGACGACGGTCGAGCCGTCGGTCAGCAACAGGTTCAGCCGTGAGCCGGGCGCCGCCTCGGCCACCTCGGTGACCACCGACGCGACCGCCTTCTCCGGTGCCACCCCGGCCGAAAGCCGCGCCCGCACCAGCAGCCACAGCAGTGCGGAGTCGGTCGGCGCGTCCATCAGCAGCAGGTCGGTCACCGGCAACCGCGACGCGAGCGCCGCGACGGCCGACGGCCAGCCACGCACCAGACCGTTGTGGCTGAACAACCACCGGCCGCCGACGAAGGGCGCACACGCGGTCTCCACGACCGGCATGCCGATCGTGGCGGAGCGGACGGCCGCGAGCACCCCGCCCGTGATGACCGATCCGGCCAGCCCCGGCAGTGCGGCGTCGGTCCACATGGCCGCGGGGCGGCGCACCCGGACCGGTTCCGGCTCGCCCGTGTACCAGCCGATCCCGTACCCGTCCGCGTTCACGGTGCCGCCGCCCCGCATGTCACGGGGCGACCACGACTGCGCCAGCAACGAGTGCGGCGGCGTCAGCAGCAGGTCGGCGAGCCGCACGGGCTCGCCGACATAGGCAAGGTGCCTGCACACGGGTCAGGCCAGCTCCTCACGGGTCGCGTCCCGCGCACACCGGAACCCCGCGAAGATCTGCCGCCGGATGGGGTGGTCCCAGTTGCGGAACGTCGCCCGGCACGCGGCCGGGTCGGTGCCGAACGAGCCGCCGCGCAGCATCTTGTAGTCCCCGCCGAAGAACACCTCCGAGTACTCGCGGTACGGGAACGCCTCGAACCCCGGGTAGCCGTGGAAGCCGGTGTCGACCCACTCCCACACGTCCCCGATCAGCTGGTGCACCCCCAGCGGCGACACGCCGCCCGGGTACGCGCCGACCGGGGCTGGCGACAGGTGCCGCTGCCCCAGGTTCGCGTGCTCCTGGCCGGGATCCAAGTCGCCCCACGGGAACCGGCGGGACCTGCCGGTGGCCGGGTCGAAACGGGCCGCCTTCTCCCACTCCGGCTCGGTCGGCAGCCGCCTGCCTGCCCACGTGGCGTACGCCAGCGCCTCGTGGAAGCACACGTGCACCACCGGCTCGTCCGGCGGGATCGATTCGGTGTGCCCGAACCGGTCCCGCAGCCAGCCCGCACCGTCGCGCACCCAGAACCGCGGCGCGGTCAGGTCGGCCTTCACCCGGTACGCCCAGCCCTCCTCGGACCAGAACCGCTGGTCCTCGTACCCGCCTGCCGCGACGAACGCGAGGTACTGCTCGTTCGTCACCGGCGCGGTGTCGATGAAGAACGCGTCGACGTGCACGTCGTGCGCGGGTCGCTCGTTGTCCAGGGCCCACGCGTCGATCGAGGTGCCCATGGTGAACGGACCGGCAGGCACCAGCACCTCGGCGGTCGGCAGCGGGCGGCCGGGTGGCGGTGGTGGCGCGTGCAGCACCGGCGGGCCGGACCGCAGCTGGTGGGTGGCCAACATGGTCTCGTCGTGCTGCTGCTCGTGCTGGACGATCATGCCGAACGCGAACCCGCCCGCCTCCAGCCTGCGCCCGTCCAGCGGGCTGGAGGCGAGCACGTCGAACGCCTTGTCCCGCACCTCCCGCACGTACGCGCGGGCCTGCCCGGGGGACAGCAGCGGCAGCGCGGGCCGGTCGGCACGCGGGTGCTGGAACGCGTCGTACAGGTCGTCGATGTCCGGGCGCAGCGGCTCGCGGCCACCCACGTCACGGACCAGCCACAGCTCCTCCTGGCTGCCGATGTGGGCGAGGTCCCACACCAGCGGCGACATCAGCCTGGAGTGCTGGCGAACGAGATCGTCGTCGTCCACGGCGTCGGTCAGCGCCACGCTGCGGTCCCGCGCCCGCCGCAGCTGCACGGCAACGCGTGCCCGCAGCTCCTCGGTCCCCATGTCCGCCGCGGTCATCCCTTGCTCCTCACGATGAGACGGTCGAGGTCGGCGACGATCGCCGAGGTCAGGCCGGGCGGCAGGCCCATGCCGGGCAGCGCGGCGGCACCCAGCTCCAGCACCGTCGCCGCGGCGTCGGCGAGTGCGGCGTCGGCGAGCCCGTCGCGGGCCGCCGGCAGCCACCGGTCGCCGACCGGCAGGCAGGCGTCGAGCACGGCGTCGACCGTTCGCCGGTCCGACATCAGCGCGGCGAGCAGCGCGGTCGGGGTGACCCAGCCGCTGCCCGGCTGCGCGTCGAGGTAACGCACCTCGAGGTACCCGTGCGGGCGCACGGGCGGGAAGATGGTCGACAGGTGGTAGTCGAGGTCGTCGGTGGTCGGCGGCGTCGGCAGGCCGCCGGCCACCCAGTCGGCGAACGTGAGCCCGGCGGGCGTGTGCCAGCGTGCGCCCTCCCCGCGCACGCACAGAACGGGCGTGTCGAGCACGCGGCGGGCCCAGTCGGCGGCCGGGTCCGCGACGATCGCGGACGGGAGCGACCTGGCCGGGTCGGTGCCGAGCACCGCGCGCATCCGTGCCGACGCCCAGCCGGTCCGGTTGCCGGACAGCGTCGGGGAGTTCGCGAACGCGGCGACCAGCACCGGGCCGAGCGCGCTCACCGCCGCCCACCGGTCGGCGACCGTGTCCGCCTCACCGGCGTCCAGGCACACCTGTAGACCGGCGGTGCAGCACATCATGGTGATCCCGTGCGGCCCGATGGCCTCGAAGACGTGTTCCATCGCGGCGTAGCGCGGGGTGTCGAGGATTCTCGCCGGGGACCGGTGTGGGTCGACGGCCTTGTCGCCGAGGACCAGGCCCGCTTCCGCGAGGAGTTCGGTGAGAAACGCGAGGTCGGCGTGGACCGCGTCGAACAGCTCGGCGAGGGATGGTTGCGGTAGAGCGGAGATCTCCACCTGACCGCCGGGTTCGACGGTGAGCGGAGAGCCGGATGGCAGTGGGTCCTGAGGGCTGTCGGGGGTCAGTGTCCTGGGAGCGTGGGGGCCGAGCGCGGCGACCAGACGAGTGGCGTCCAGTGGCCGCCGCGGATCGTCCTCGTGGTGGACTATCCACTCGAGCTCGACCCCGTGCAGCTTCGGGGGGCCGTGCTTGAAGCAGACCGAGGCGACGTATGCCTCCGCCTCGACCCGGTCCCGCAGGCGGCGCCGGTCCGGCCCCGTGACCTGCGGATCTTGGACTGCTGTCACAGCAATCACCTCCGGAAATCGACGCTACACGCGCCCACCGACAATTACGTGACGGCGAAACGGCGACGGCGTGCACGACGATCCGGACGGTGGGAGGACCCGGGAGCCCGCCAACAGAAGACGTACGTACGGATTGCATCGCGGTGAATGGACTGCCACGATCAGTTGGTGCCACGGGTCAGCCAGGATCACCTCGACGCGCGCCGCCACCAGATCCTCGACGGGGCCCGCGTCTGCTTCGCGCGCTACGGCTACGAGGGCGCGACCGTGCGGCGGCTCGAGGAGGCGACCGGCCTGTCCCGCGGCGCGATCTTCCACCACTTCCGCGACAAGGAGTCGCTGTTCCTCGCGCTGGCCGAGGACGACGCGCTGCGCATGGCGGACGTGGTCGCGAAGGAGGGGCTCGTCCAGGTCATGCGTGACCTGCTGGCGACCAAGAACGGCGCCGACTGGCTGGGCAGCCGCCTCGAGCTGTCGCGGCGGCTGCGCACCGACCCGGAGTTCCGCGACCGCTGGGCGCAGCGGTCGCGCAACCTCACCATCGCCACCCGCGCGCGCCTCGTCCGCCAGCGCGAGGCAGGCAACCTGCGGGACGACGTGGACGTCGACGTCCTCACCGCGTACCTGGAGCTGGTGCTGGAAGGTCTCGTCTCCCACCTCGCCATGGGACTGCCCGCCGACGACCTGGAGCCGGTGCTGGACCTGGTGGAGGCGTCCGTCAGGCGGCGGGGCGGCGGGGCCGCATAGCCTGGGGACATGGATCTCCTCGACGCGCACGGGCAGGCCATGGACGTGTTCGGCCACGCCGTGCACAAGGTCGGGCTCACCGACTGGGACTCCCCCACCCCGTGCACCCAGTGGTCCGTGCGCGACCTCGTGAACCACCTCGTGGTGGAGCAGCTGTGGGTGCCCGAGGTGCTGGCCGGGCGGACCGTGGCCGAGGTCGGCGACCGGTTCGACGGCGACCAGCTCGGCGACGACCCGCTCGCGGCGTGGGACGAGGCGAGTGACGTGGCGCGGTCGGCCTGGCTGCAGCCAGGCGCGGTCGACCGCACCGTCCACCTCAGCTTCGGGGACGTGGACGCGGCCGAGTACGGCTGGCAGATGACCACCGACCTCGCGGTGCACGGCTGGGACCTGGCCACGGCGCTGGGCGCGGACGCGGGCATTCCGGACGAGCTGGCCGAGGCCGTGCTGGCGTACGTGGAGCCGCAGGTCGCCGCGTGGTCGGGCACCGGCATGTTCGCCGACCCGGTTCCGGTACCGTCCGACGCGCCCGCCGCGACGCGACTGGCAGGTCTGCTCGGACGTCGGCCATAGCCGCGACCGCCCTTTACACTGGTCACCATCCCGAAAGCGGATAGGAGTGACCTGAAACCGTGCCCGACGCACAGTCCCCCAGCGACAGTACCGAGCCGGGAGAACCCGGCTGCCATACGAGTCCGGTCCTCGGCGGTGACGTCGGATGACCGGATCAGTGCTGCAAGTCCTCGGCGTCCTCGCCATCATCGCTCTCACCTTCGGCACCGCGATCTTCGTCGCCGCCGAGTTCTCCCTCACCGCGCTGGAACGCAGCCAGGTGGAACACCAGCTGCGCACGGTCGGCGACGCCCGCGCGAAGCAGGTCCACAAGGCGCACCAGTCGCTGTCCTTCCAGCTCTCCGGCGCGCAGGTCGGCATCACGATCACGACCCTGACCATGGGTTACCTCGCCGAGCCGATCATCGCGGGCTGGATAACGCCGCTGCTCGACGTGCTCGGTGTGCCTGCCGGCGCGGCGCTGCCGATCTCGCTCGTGGTCGCGCTGATCATCGCGAACGTGATCTCGATGCTGTTCGGCGAGCTGGTGCCGAAGAACCTGGCGATCGCCCGGCCAATCGCCACCGCCCGCGCGGTCGCGGGCGCGCAGATCCGGTTCTCCACCGCGCTGCGGTGGTTCATCGACCTGCTCAACGGCGCGGCCAACTGGCTCGTGCGCAGGCTCGGCATCGAGCCCGCCGACGAGCTGGCGTCCGCGCGGTCGCCCCAGGAGCTGGGCTCGCTGGTCCGCACCAGCGCCGAGCACGGCACCATCGACCCCGGCACCGCGACGCTGCTCGACCGGTCGCTGCGGTTCGGTGACCGGTCGGCCGACGAGCTGATGACCCCGCGCGTGCAGGTCGAGTCGCTGCCGATGGACGCGACCGTGCTCGACCTGATCGAGCTGACCAGGCGGACCGGCTACTCGCGGTTCCCCGTGCACGAAGGAGACCTGGACGACGTTCGCGGTGTCGTGCACGTGAAGCAGGCGTTCAGCGTGCCCGTGGACCAGCGGGCCACGACGGCGGTCAGCAAGCTGGCGCTGCCCGCGCAGACCGTGCCGGAGAGCCTCGACGGCGACACGCTGCTCGACCGGCTGCGCGGGTCGGGGCTGCAGCTCGCGGTGGTCGTCGACGAGTACGGCGGCACCGCGGGCCTGGTCACGCTGGAGGACCTGGTCGAGGAGATCGTCGGCGACGTGCGGGACGAGCACGACCGGGGCGAGGTCAACCCGGTCCGCCCGCTCGGCCGCGACAGCTGGATGGTGTCCGGGCTGCTGCGGGACGACGAGCTGGCCGACGCCACCGGGTTCCGCATGCCCGAGGGCGACTACGAGACGCTCGCCGGCCTGGTGCTCGCGCGGCTGGGCCGCATCCCCGAGGTCAACGACGAGGTGCGGATCGACGGCTGGCGGATCACCGTGATGGCCATGGACCGGCACCGGGTGGCGGAGCTGCGCGTGGCGCGGATCCCCGACACCGAGCCGGCCGGGAACAGGGAAGAGGTGGCGGCGCGGTGAACGGAGTTCGCGAAGTGAACCAGCGGAGGCCGTGGCCGCTCGGAGCCCGCGGGGGGCGGTCATGACCGGCGGTGTCGCGATCCTGGTCGCCGTTTTCCTGCTGCTGCTCAACGCGTTCTTCGTCGGCGCCGAGTTCGCTCTGGTCAGCGCGCGGCGCGACCGGCTGGAGGCGATGGCGGAGCGGGGGGTCGACCGGGCGCGGATCGTCATGCGTGCCGCAGAGCACACGTCGATGATGATGGCCGGTGCGCAGCTGGGCATCACGCTGTGCACCATCGGTCTCGGCGCGCTCGGCGAACCGACCGTGGCGCACTACCTCGAGTTGGCGCTCGGCCCGCTGAACCTGCCCGCCGCCGTGCTGCACGCGGTGGCGTTCACGATCGCGCTGCTGTTCGTGTCGATCCTGCACATCGTGCTCGGCGAGATGGTCACCAAGAACATCGCGATCGCCGCGCCGGAGAAGACCGCGGTGTGGCTGACGCCGGTGCTGGTCGGCTGGGTCCGGCTGATCCGCCCGTTGATCGCGCTGCTCAACGCGGCCGCGAACGGCGTGCTGCGGCTGCTGAAGGTCGAGCCGAGGGACGAGATCGAGAGCGCCCACACGCCGGAGGAGCTCGCGAACATGATCGCGGACTCGCGGCGGGAGGGCCTGCTCGACCCGGCGGAGCACCGGCGGCTCACGCAGACGCTGTCGTCGGCGGAGCGGTCGGTGGCCGACGTGCTGGTGCCGCTCGACGAGGTCGAGACCGTGCCGCACCCGCCGACGGTCGGCGACATCGAGGAAGCGGTCAACCGCACCGGTTTCTCCCGGTTCCCGGTGCGGATGCCCGACGGCAGGCTGAACGGCTACCTGCACGTCAAGGATGTCCTGGACCAGGCCGACAAGGACCCGTCGACACCGGTGCCCTACCACCGGATCCGCGGGCTGCCGGAGATCCCGGCCGACTCGCGGCTCGACGAGGCGCTCGCCGCGCTGCGCCGGGCCCGCAGCCACGTCGCGAAGGCGGTGGCGGCGGACCGGACGGTGCTCGGGGTGGTGGCGCTGGAGGACCTGGTCGAGGAGTACGTGGGCACCGTGCGGGACGGCACCCACACCGACCCGGACACCTGATGCGGGACGGTGTCTCCGGGTTCCTTCCCGGCGACACCGTCCGCTGCCATCCGGGCTCGATGGGGGATTCGCGACCACCACGTTCGTCACCGGGGAGCCTGCGCTGTCCGATCCGCGGTGAGCCTGGCCCGCTGGGTCACCGCCACGGCGGCGATGACCAGTACCGCGGCGCCCGCGGTCGCGGGGCTGATGTGCTGGGAGAGCAGCAGCGCCGACCACATCAGCGTCAGCACCGGCTGCAGGAGCTGGAGCTGGGAGATGCGGGCGATGCCACCGAGCGCGAGGCCCCGGTACCACGCGTAGAACCCGGCGAACATGCTCACCGCGCTCACGTAGGCCAGGCCGAGCCACGCGTTCCCGTCCGGCGCGTGCCACGGGTCCGCGGCCAGCACGGTCACCGGTACCACCACCGGCAGCGCGATGAGTAGCGCCCACGAGATCACCTGCCAGCCGCCCAGCTCACGGGCCAGCGCACCGCCCTCGGTGTAGCCCAGCGCGGCCAGCCCGACGGCCGCGAGCAGCCACAGGTCCGCGACCCGGAGCTGACCGGCGCCCTGGATCACCGCGAACGTCAGCACGGTCACCATGCCGAACCCGCACGCCGCCCAGAACTGCCACCTCGGCCGCTCTCCCCCGCGCACCACCGCGAGCACCGCCGTGGCGGCGGGCAGGAGCCCGACGAGCACGGCACCGTGCGCGGAAGTGGTGTCCCGCAAGGCAAGCGAGCTGCACAGCGGGAAGCCGACGACCACGCCGACGGCGACGAGCACGAGCCGTCGCCACTGGGCCCGGGTCGGGCGGGGCACCCGTGCCACGAGCAGGCAGACCGCGCCGAGCAGTGCCGCCGGGACGGCCCTGCCGAGCCCGACTGTGACGGCGCCGAACGCGGGCAGCGCGGCCTCGGCCGCCGGGAACGTCAGGCTGAACGCCAGCACGCCGATGCTTCCCCACAGCACGCCCGCGCCGAGTACCGGGGCACGTCGGTCGAGAGTAGCGCTATCCTTCAGTGACATGTCCAACGATAGCAGTGTGGCCCGGCTGGCTCGTGCGCTGCGCGAGCACGCGGCCACGCTCGCACCAGGCGACCAGCTGCCGTCGAGCCGGGCCATCGTCGCGAGGTACGGCGTCAGCCCGGTCACCGTCGGCCGGGCACTCGCGCGGCTCGCGGCCGAGGGCACGGTGGTCACCGAACCGGGCCGCGGCACGTTCGTCGCGCCGAGGCACACGCCCGCGGCGGACGTCGGCTGGCAGACCGTCGCGCTCGGCGACGCCCGCGTCAACACCGCCCACCTCGCGCGCATCCTCGAGGTACCGGCGCCCGGCACGCTCGTCCTGTCCTCCGGTTACCTCGCCGACGACCTGCAGCCCACCCGCTTCCTCGCCACCGCGGCGGCCCGCGCCGCGCGCAGGCCGGGGGTGTGGGGCCGGGTGCCGCCTGCCGGGCTGCCGGAGCTGCGGGCCGCGTTCGCCGCCACGATCGGCGTCGACGCCGGTGACGTCACCGTGGTCTCTGGCGGCCAGTCCGGTCTGTCGACCGCGTTCCGGGCGCTGGCCCCGCCCGGTGCGCCGGTACTGCTGGAGGCGCCGACCTACCTCGGCGCGGTCGCCGCCGCGCAGGCCGCCGACCTGCGGCCGGTCCCCGTGCCGTCGGACACCGAAGGGCTGCGGCCGGACCTGCTGGCCGAGGCGTTCGCCCGCACCGGCGCCGCGCTGTTGTACGCACAGCCGACCTTCGCCAACCCGACCGGCGCCGTGCTCGCCCCCGCCCGCAGGCAGGAGGTGCTCGACGTGGTGCGCGCGGCCGGCGCGTTCCTGATCGAGGACGACTGGGCCCGCCACCTCGCGCTGGACCGGACCGTGCCGCCCCCGCTGCTGCGCGACGACCGGGACGGGCACGTCGTGTACCTGACGTCGCTGACGAAACCGGTCGCGCCGAGCCTGCGGATCGGCGCGCTGGTCGCCCGCGGCCCGGCGGCGGGCAGGCTCGCCGCGATCCGCCGGGTCGAGGACCTGTTCATCGCCAGGCCGCTCCAGGAGATCGCGGTCGAGCTGTTCGGCTCCCCCGCCTGGCAGCGCCACCTGACCACGCTGCGCGCGGCGCTGCGGGAACGGCGGGACGCACTCGTCGCGGGACTGCGCCGCGACCTGCCGGGCGTGGAGCTGACCCAGGTGCCCTCAGGCGGCCTGCACGTGTGGGTGCGGCTGCCCGCCGGTGTCGACGAGGTCGACCTCGTCGCGCGGGCCCGCAAACGGGACGTCGTCGTCGAACCGGGTCACCCGTACTTCGTGACCGAGCCACCCGGCCCGCACCTGCGTCTCACCTACGCGGCCGCGACCCCGGCCGAGCTGACCGAGGCGACCAGCAGACTCGCCCAGGAGCTGGTCCGCCTCCCCGGGACCTGAAGTGCCGGTCCCGGCCCGGCGACACCCGCGGACCGCAGGCGGTCGGTGGTCCAGCGCGTCACGTTCCCCTGAGGTGGCTGCTGACCGGGCACAGACTTTTCCACAAAGATCCAAAGGACACGCTCCGGTACCCTCGGAGCACTACCGTGAAGGCCGTGAACCGCACGCTCCTGCAACCCGCCGAGTGGCCCGCGCGCCGGGACGCGCACGTCGCGCGGGTGCGGCGGTGGACAGAACCCCTGCGGGCACGCCGTTCCAGGGGCGAGCGGCACCCGGTGCTGGACTTCCTGTTCACCTACTACTCGCACCGCCCGGCCAAGCTGCTGCGCTGGCATCCCGGCCCCGGCGTCGAACTGGCCGAGGCCGACGAGTTCCTGCGGTGGCCCGCGTACCGGCGCACCGAAGGTGGCGTGGTGCTGGGCCCGCTGCCCGACTCGCGGCGGCCTGCCGTCGAGTTCGTCCACGCGCTGCTGACCGCGACCGCGGCACGCAAGCCACACCTCGGCTGTTTCGGGCTGCACGAGTGGGCGATGGTGTACCGGGCCTCCGACGTGCGGCACGAGAACTGGCCGCTGCGGCTGGGCGCGGACGGCACCGACGCGGTCGTCGAGTCGCTTCCCGTGCGGTGCACGCACTTCGACGCGTTCCGGTTCTTCACCGAGGCCGCCCGCCCGCTGAACTCCCTGCAGCCGCGGCGTGCCGACCAGATCGCGCTCGAACAGCCCGGCTGCCTGCACGCGGGGATGGATTTGTACAAGTGGGCGTACAAGCTCGACCCGTACGTCCCGTCCGAGCTGGTCGCCGACTGTTTCGAGCTGGCACTGGACATCCGCTCCCTCGACATGCGCGCGAGCCCCTACGACCTCGCCCCGCTCGGCTACGCTCCGGTGCGGATCGAGACGGCGGCGGGGCGGGCCCGGTACCGGCGCGAACAGGCCGGGTTCACCGAGCGGGCGCAGCCGCTGCGGGCGAGGCTGACGGGGCTGTGCGAGGAGTTGCTGGGATGAGATCCCTTGTCGTCGTGGTGCTGGCCGCGCTGCTGCTGACCGGGTGCACGTCACGGGTCGGTGGCGACCCCGACGGTGGTGACCCGACCGCCGCCGGACCGGTGGACCTGGCCGTGCCCATCGAGCTGCGTCCCGTGCTGGCGACGGAGTCGACGGACCCGGCGGTGATCGTGCTGACCACCGAGGACGGCGAGCGGCTCACGCTGGCCGAGCCGATCCTCACGATCCGCAGCCTGGACAAGGCGGAGGTCGTCCACGAACAGAACGCCGGCACCTGGGTGCTGGACCTCGACCTGGACGAGGCCGACGGCAGGACGTTCGGCGACTGGACCACCGACCACACCGGTGAGCGCCTCGCGATGGTCGCGGACGACGAGGTGCTCATGGCACCGCAGATCCAGGCCGCCATCACGGGCGGCGAGATCCAGATCGCCGCGAACTACACGCGCGACGACGCGGAAGCGCTCCTGGAGCGGATCACCGGAAGGTAGGGCTTTCCCCACCACGGCTCAGGGGGTTCGCCGGATGTCGGTGCGCCCGCCAGGTCCGTAGCGTTCGGCACGATGTCCACGCAAAGGGGGATTGTGCCGTGCTGACAAGGAAATCCACGCGTGTCCTGGCTGGTTCGCTCGCGCTGGCACTCGGCTTCGCGGCCACCGTGCCCGCCGGCGCCGAGCCACGCGGCGACCACGCCGACGTCCAGGCGATCGTCGACGGCTTCACCTCGGCCGGTGCGCCCGGCGCGATGGTGTACGCGCAGGACCGGCACGGCCGCTGGTCGGTCACGAGCGGCACCCGCGAGCTGGGCACCGACCGGCCGATCCGGCCGAGGGACCGGGTGCGGGTCGCCAGCAACACCAAGATGTTCCTCGCCGCGACGGTGCTGCAGCTCGTCGGCGAGGGCAGGGTCGCGCTGTCCGCGCCCGTCGAGGCGTACCTGCCGGGTCTGGTGCGCGGCAACGGCTACGACGGCACGAAGATCACCGTACGGCAGCTGTTGCGGCACACCAGCGGGATGGCCGACTACGTCGCGGACGTGCTGGGTGACCCGGACGCGAACAATCACCCCTGGCGGCCGGAGGAGCTGGTCGCGCTCGGGTTGAGCCACCCGCCGCTGTTCGCGCCGGGCAACGGGTGGGCCTACTCCAACACCGGGTACATCGTGCTCGGCATGATCGTCGAGGCGGTGACCGGCAACGACGTGGGTGCGGAGATCACCGACCGGCTGATCCGGCCACTGCGGCTGTGGCAGACCTCGTACCCGGCGGCCGGCGACAAGCGGATCCGGGGGCCGCACGCGCACGGGTACCACGCGTTCCCGGGGCAACCGGTCACGGACGTCACCGAGCTGGAGCCGAGCCTGCCCGGCGCCGCGGGCGCGCTCGTCTCGACCGGCCCGGACATGACCCGGTTCGTGCGGGCCCTGTTGTCCGGCAAGGTGTTGCACCCGCACCTGCTCGCCGAGATGCGGGAGACCGTGCCGGCACGGGGATACGACTACGGCCTCGGGATCGGCGAGATCCCGCTGCCCTGCGGCGGAACCGCGTGGGGCCACGCGGGCAACCTGCCCGGCTTCGACACGTTCACCGCGGCCACCGACGACGGTCGCGCGGTGTTCGTGGTGGCCAACGGCCGCCTCGCCGACGGCAGCGTCGCGGACACCCGCCACGCGGCCGAGACCGCGCTGTGCTGAGTCGAATTCCGTGAAGTCGGTGCTGCCTGTCCGGTGGGTTGTCCTCGCCGGACGGGCAGGTCTCGGGGGTGGCGCGGGCGGGGCCCGCTGCGCGGGCCCGGGGTTTGGTGCTGTGAAAGGCGCGTTGACGGCGCGGCAATGCCCTGAAAGGCGCGTTCAGGGCGCTGGGAGCCCTGAACGGCCCATTCACGGCATCGGCCCTGATGACGGGGGGCAAGCCACTTCACATGATCTTCACGGAATCGATCGTCTAGTAGGCCTCGATGGGTGGGCAGGAGCAGACCAGGTTGCGGTCGCCCTTCGCGCCGTCGATGCGCCGCACCGGCGGCCACAGCTTCGGTCCTGCCGCCCCCTGCGGGTACACGGCCTCCTCGCGGCTGTACGCGTGCTCCCACTTGCCTGCGACCGACTCCGCCGTGTGCGGTGCGCCGCGCAGCGGGTTGTCCTCCAGCGGCCAGTCGCCGCGGCCGACCCGGTCGATCTCGTGCCGGATGGCGATCATGGCGTCGCAGAAGCGGTCCAGCTCCGCGAGGTCCTCGCTCTCGGTCGGCTCCACCATCAGCGTGCCCGCGACCGGGAACGACATCGTCGGCGCGTGCAGGCCGTAGTCGGCGAGCCGCTTCGCGACGTCGTCGACGGTGATGCCGGTGGCCTTGGTGATGCCGCGCAGGTCGAGGATGCACTCGTGCGCGACGAAACCGCCGATCCCCGCGTACAGCACCGGGAAGTGCTCGTTCAGGCGCTTCGCGACGTAGTTCGCCGCCGCCACCGCGGTCATCGTCGCGCGCCGCAGCCCGGCGCCGCCCATCATCCGCACGTACGCCCACGAGATCGGCAGGATCGACGCGCTGCCCCACGGCGCCGCGCTGATCGGCCCGACGCCGGTCTCCGGGCCGGCCGCCGGCTGCAGCGGGTGGTTCGGCAGGTACGGCGCGAGGTGCTCGCGCACACCGATCGGGCCGACACCGGGACCGCCGCCGCCGTGCGGGATGCAGAACGTCTTGTGCAGGTTCAGGTGCGAGACGTCCGCGCCGAACTTGCCGAAGCGCGCCAGCCCGATGAGCGCGTTGAGGTTCGCACCGTCCACATAGACCTGACCGCCCGCGTCGTGCACCAGCTCGCACACGGTCCGCACGGTGTCCTCGTACACGCCGTGCGTCGACGGGTAGGTGACCATGATCGCGGCCAGGTCGTCCCGGTGCGCGTCCACAGTGGACCTGAGGTGGTCGAGGTCGATGTTTCCGCCTGCGTCACAGCGAACCACGACGACCCGCATGCCCGCCATCGCGGCGCTGGCGGCGTTGGTGCCGTGCGCGCTCGCCGGGATGAGGCAGACGTCGCGGGCACCCTGCCCGTTCGCGCGGTGGTAGGCGCGGATCGCGAGCAGACCGGCGAACTCGCCCTGGCTGCCCGCGTTCGGCTGCAGACTGACCGCGTCGTACCCGGTGAGCCGCGCGAGCCAGTCCTCGAGGTCGGTCACGATGTCGAGGAGCCCGGCGGCGTCGGCGGCCGGCGCGAACGGGTGCAGCCCGGCGAACTCCGGCCAGGTGATCGGCTCCATCTCGGCGGTCGCGTTGAGCTTCATCGTGCACGACCCCAGTGGGATCATGGACCGGTCGAGCGCGACGTCCTTGTCCGACAACGCACGCAGGTACCGCAGCAGCGCGGTTTCCGAGCGGTGCGTCGCGAACACGGGATGGGTGAGGTACTCGGACGTGCGGGCGAGCGTCGCCGGGTAGGCGTCGTCGGTGTCGATGTCGAGCTGCTCGATGTCGCCGGCCACGCCGAAGGAGGCCCACAGCTTGCGCACGTGGTCGCGCGTGGTGGTCTCGTCGCAGGCGACGGCCACCCGGTCGGGCGAGACGCGCCGGATGTTGATGCCCCGGTCGCGCGCGTTGCCGACGACCTCGTCGGCACGGCCGGGCACCTCGACGAGCACGGTGTCGAAGAAGTGGTCGTGCACCACGGTCACCGCGCCCTGCCGCAGCCCCGCCGCGAGCACGGCGGCCATCCGGTGGGCGCGGGTCGCGATGTTCCGCAGGCCCTCCGGCCCGTGGTAGACGGCGTACATGGACGCGACGATCGCGAGCAGCACCTGTGCGGTGCAGATGTTGCTGGTGGCCTTCTCCCGGCGGATGTGCTGCTCACGGGTCTGCAGCGCGAGCCGGTAGGCGCGGTTGCCGTCGGCGTCGACGCTCACCCCGACCAGGCGGCCGGGCAGCTGCCGCTCCAGCCCCTGCCGCACCGCGAGGTACCCGGCGTGCGGGCCGCCGAAGCCCATCGGCACCCCGAACCGCTGGGTCGACCCGGCGACCACGTCGGCCCCGATCTCCCCCGGCGCCCGCAGCAGCGTCAGCGACAGGATGTCCGCGGCGACGACGACCTGGGCGCCGCGTTCGTGCGCGGCCTCGATGAGCGCGGCGTGGTCGCGCACCGCACCGCTCGCGCCGGGGTAGGACAGCAGGACACCGAAGAACTCCCCGTCCGGCAGGCCGTTGGCCAGGTCGGCGACCTCGACCTCGATCCCGAGCGGCTCGGCCCTGGTCTCGATCACGGCGATGGTCTGCGGGAACGTGTCGGCGTCGACGAGGAACCGGGCGGACTTGGCCTTCCCGGCCCTGCGCACGAGGGTCATGCCCTCGGCGGCGGCCGTGGACTCGTCGAGCATGGAGGCGTTGGCGAGCGGCAGCCCGGTGAGGTCGGCCACCATCGTCTGGAAGTTCAGCAGCGCTTCGAGCCTGCCCTGGGAGATCTCGGGCTGGTAGGGCGTGTACGCGGTGTACCAGGCCGGCGACTCCAGCACGTTGCGGAGGATGACCGGCGGCGTGACGGTGCCGTAGTAGCCGAGCCCGATCATCGAGGTCAACGGCGTGTTCTTCGCCGCGAGCCCACGCAGCTCGGCCAGCGCCTGGGCCTCGGAGGCCGGCGCGGGCAGCCCGAGGTCGGGGTTCCCCTCCCGGATGGAGTCGGGCACGGCCCGCTCCACCAGCTCCTCCAGCGACCCGACGCCGATGACGTCGAGCATCCGCGCCAACTCGGCGGGCCGGGGCCCGATGTGCCGGTCAGCGAACTGGGTGCCGTCCTCGAGGGCGGCGAGTGGGATCCGGTCCTGGGTCATCTGCGCGCCTCCGGAGCGTGGGGTGGGCATGCGTCTTGCTGCCCTCCCCCTCTGTCCGTGCACGGTACGACGTGCGCCTGAGAGCTTCATCCAGATCGTCTGGACTTGCACCTTCGGCGGGTCCGGTCGCCCGGACCACTTTCCAGAGGCGTCTACCCTCGCGGTTCGGGTGCCTGAGAGGTTCCGGGGAGGGGTTGCTCCTTCGGCGCCGAGCCAGGCTCGGTCTCTCCCGCGCGGGATCAGCGACTACGCCGGTAGCCTACCCCCTCCGGTCACCGCGCCGCCGCCGGGAAGAACCGCGCTCCGCCCGCGTTCGAGCCGCGCACGAGCCGGGTCGTCGTCGAGGACGACCCGCCCGCCCTGCCCCTCACGCAGCCGGTGTCGACGCCGCTCGGCGGATCAGCCGACGTTGCGTGCCTTGCGGCGGGCGGTCAACTCGTCGTCGACGACGGTCTCGATGACGCCACCGTCGGCACGCTCGGCGGGGAACTCGTGGATCGTCCCGTTGATCTCCTGCATGGCGCCGGACACGGCGATGCCGAAGACGCCCTGGCCGCCCTGCAGCAGATCGACGATCTCCTCCGGCGACGTGCACTCGTAGACCGTGGTGCCGTCCGAGAACAGCGTGATCCTGGCCAGGTCACGGACCCCTCGGCGGCGCAGGTGCTCCACGGCGACCCGGATGTTCTGCAGTGACACCCCGGTGTCCAGCAGGCGCTTGACCACCTTCAGGACCAGGATGTCCTTGAACGAGTACAGCCGGGCCGAGCCGGAACCGTGCGCGCTCCGTATCGTCGGGGCCACCAGCCCGGTCCGCGCCCAGTAGTCCAGCTGGCGGTAGGTGATGCCGGCGATCTGACAAGCCGCGGGTCCGCGGTAGCCGACGAGCTCGTCGGGCCCGGACTGGTCCGGAAACAGCTCGCCCTGCTCTCCGGTGACGGGACCTTCCTCGACCACGCCTGCCTCCAGTCTCCTGCCACGCGCGAGCCGTCAGCTCGTCGATACGACGGTAGGTCGGCGGGGGGACAGGGTCAACGCGACGCGCGGGCGACGGGTCGCAAACCTAAACCTGATGTGGAGACTTTGTTACCGATCAGGAACCTGCCCCGCGACCCGTGGTCACGCGGGACATCCACCAGGATCTGCTCGGCCCTCAGCGCCGCGACCGTCTTCGTGCGGAACACCCGCACCCGGGCCCCGAGCTTTCCCGGCCGTCTCGCGAGCAGGCCCGTCAGGTGTCCGCGCCGCGGAAGTCCTCCGGCGAGACGCTGTCGAGGAACTCGCGGAACTTCTCGACCTCGTCCTCCTGCTCGTCCGGGATGATCAGCCCGGCCTCCTGGAGCACGGAATCCTCCGCGTGGATCGGCACCCCGACCCGCAGCGCGAGCGCCACCGAGTCACTCGGCCGCGCCGACACCCGGATGTCGCCGTCGAAGACGAGCTCCGCGAAGAACGTGCCCTCTCGCAGGTCGGTGATCCGCACCTGCTCGAGCTCCCGGCCCAACGCCCCGATCACGTCCTTGAGCAGGTCGTGCGTGAGAGGCCGAGCAGGCCGCACACCCTGCTGCTCGAGTGCGATGGCCGTCGCCTCCACCGAGCCGATCCAGATCGGGAGGTATCGCTCGCCTTCGGTTTCGCGCAGCAGCAAGATCGGTTGATTGGCGGGTAGCTCCACCCGCACGCCCACGACTCGCATCTCGCTCATCGGGTTCGCCTCCCTCCGACTGGCTCAGCGAGGATGTGCACCACATCTTCGAGCATCGCTTATCGACGACCCCGACGCTACCCGCCATCCGGTTTCGACGCTTGTGCAATCCGGAGACGATCCAGTGCCGATGCCATATCGTGCCAACGAGCTGGTCTTCAGCTTACTTCCCGGCGATGCTCCGCAAACCCGCCTTGACGAGCAACGTGTGCAGGCCCACGGAGAGCGCGGCCAGCTCACGGACCGCTTTGTCCGCTTTGTCGTTCTCCTTGCGGCGCATGGGTGCCACGATCTGCTCGACGAGCCCGACCTCCCGGTCGGCCGCAGCGCGGAAACCCCGCAGATGACGGGGTTCGACGCCGAAGTCGGCCAGTGCCCGGACGACCGAGGCGACCTGCGCCGCCTCGCTGTCGTACAGACCCGCCGCGCCAGGTCTGACCAGCCCGTACTGCTCCAGCTCGCCCAGCGTGGCCGAGTCGATGCCCGCGGTGGTGAGCAGTTCCTCGCGGGTCATCCGGCGCCGCGACTGCTCGGCGAAGTCCTCAACGGCGGGCAGTCCGTCCCCTGACACCGCCGACAGGACACGCGGCGGCTCTGCCGACTCCGCGGCGTCCAACTGTTCCTTGATGACCTTGAGCGGCAGGTAGTGGTCGCGCTGCGCGGCCAGCACGAAACGCAACCGGTCCACGTCCGCGGTCGTGAACTGCCGGTACCCGGAGGCGGTGCGGGCCGGCTGTACCAGCCCTTCCGCCTCCAGGAACCGGATCTTCGAGATGGTGACGTCCGGGAACTCCTCGCGCAGCCTGCCGAGCACCGCACCGATGCTCAGCCGGTCGCCAGCCGGTCGACCGGCTGCCGTCACGTCTGACCTCCGCTGAGTCCTAGGACGCGTTGGCGCCGGTGAGGAACACGAGGCGGAACTTGCCGATCTGTACCTCGTCGCCGCCCGCGAGGACGGCCTGGTCCACCGGCTCCCGGTTCACGTAGGTGCCGTTGAGGCTGCCGACGTCGATCACCACGAACTCGCCGCCCTCACGCCGGAACTCGGCGTGCCTGCGGGAGACCGTGACGTCGTCGAGGAAGATGTCACTGTCCGGGTGCCGCCCCGCGCTCGTGGTGTCGCGGTCGAGCAGGAAGCGGGACCCCGCGTTCGGCCCGCGTTTGACGACCAGGAGAGCGGAACCCGCCGGTAGAGCGTCGACACCGGCGACGGAAGGCTCCGGGGCTGGCGTCTCGGTTCCCTCGGTCTCGAGGAAGTCGGCCCGGAAGACGGAAGTCCGCTCCGGCGACTGCTCCGGCGGCACGCCGGGCCCGTCGTTGGTGCTCACCTGAGCTCTCCTCCTGCTGGTGCTTCATGTCCTCAGTCAACCTACCGTGCGCGATCAGCGCGTGATCCGGTGACTCCCCTGGGCCTACTTGTCGGTGAGTTCCTGGTAGGCGGCGGCGTCCATCAGGTCGTCGAGCACGGCGACGTCGGCGGCGGCGATCTCGACGATCCAGCCATCACCGTACGGGGCGGAGTTGATCAGTTCCGGCGACTCGTCGAGCGCGTTGTTGACCGCGGTCACCTCGCCGGAAACGGGCGCGAAGATCTCCGAGACGCTCTTGGTGGACTCGACCTCGCCGAGCGGCGCACCGGCCTCGACCTTCTCCCCCACCTTGGGCAGTTCGACGAACACCACGTCACCAAGCTGGTCCTGGGCGTAGTCGGTGATGCCGACGCGCACGGTGCTGCCCTCGGTGACGGCGAGCCACTCGTGCTCTTCTGTGTACTTGAGGTTTTCCGGCGTCACTGAACTTCCTCCGCGAGGCTTGGTGTTTGGCCGAAGCTTAGATGGGCCGGGCCGGCAGTGGTGAGCGCAGTGCCATGCGTGTCTGCACCAGGTAGAGCACGCCGGACCAGACGAACAACGCGCTGCCCCACACGATGAACGCGTAGGCGGCCGGCCGGACGATCGTGGCGAAGTCGGAACCGCCCTGCGCGATCAGCAGCAGCGGCATCGCGTACATGAGGTTGAACGTGGCGGCCTTGCCGATGTAGGTGACCTCCGGCGGGCCGAAACCGTTGCGCTTGAGCACCCAGATGCACACGCCGACGACGAGGTCGCGGCCGACCAGGACCAGCGCGAACCACAACGGGATGATGTCGCGCAGCACGAACGCGACTACCGTGGCCAGCGTGTACAGCCGGTCGGCGGCGGGGTCGAGGATCGCGCCGAGCCTGCTGGCCTGGTTGAGCCAGCGGGCGAGCTTGCCGTCGGCCCAGTCGGACACGCCGCTGTAGACCAGCACGGCCAGTGCCCAGCCGTCGGCCTGCGGGCCCAGCAGCAGCCACAGGAACACGGGAACCAGCGCCAGGCGGATCACGCTGAGCAGGTTCGGGATGGTGAGCCACCGGTCCGGTAGCTCTTCGGGCACAGAAGCCATGCCCCGCAGCGTATTCGCCGGTCAGCGAGCCATGCGGGTCAGGCTCCAGCCCCTGCGGTGCACGTCCGCGTCGGTGAACGACCGAGGCCGCCCCTTGTCGTCGACTCCCACCCAGCGCGCGTCCTCGCGGACGAGCGCGTGCCCCTGGCACCACACGACGCGGCCCTGTGCGGTGGGAAGCGGTGCTGCCGTGCTGGTCTTGCCGTTCTCAGCCATGTCCTCGCTGCCTGTGGTTGATCAGTCCCTCCCGCCGGGTCTTTCGCCTCTGGCCCGCGATTCGTTATCCAGTTCGTTATCAAACGCCCACATGGTGGACATCGGCGCCACGGCGACTACATAGCGGAACGACTTCGGCAGGCACACGACGCCGTCCGGGCGAACGGCTCCTGCAACGGAGTCGGTGAAGGCCGCGCGCACGGGTTTCTCCCCCGCCAGCCGGATCGCCCGCAGGATCGGCTCGCTGCCGAGCATGGCGGTCCATGCCGCGCCGACGCTCGCGTACGTGGCCCGGCGGCCCACCTCGCCGCCGCGCAGGACGACGAGCCCGGCGGCGCGCAGCGCGCCGTCGAGGCCATCGCCGGTGTCAGTGCCGGTGCCAGTGCCGGTGTCGGTGCCGGGGGCCGGGCCGAGGAGGCCGAGCCCGCGCAGGTGGCCCGCGAAGGTCTCGGCCCAGCCGCCGGGCGGCCGGACCCAGCCGCCGACCGCGACCCGGCCACCGGGCCGGACCACCCGCACCAGCTCGGTCAGCACGGTCTCGCGGTCCGTCCCGTTGTGCGCGAGGGCTCCCATCGCCACCACGTCGAACGTGCTGTCGTCGAACGGCAGCACGTCCCCCGGTTCGACGAGCCCGCCGGCCCGCAGGTCGGCGTCCGGGAGCGCCCATCGAGCGATCTCCAGCCGCTCGAAGGCGGTGTCCGTGCCCGCGACCAGCGCGCCCCGCTGCTCGGCGGCACACAGGAACAGCCCGACCCCGCAGCCGACGTCCAGCAGCCGCTGCCCGTCGAGCCCGCCGAGTGCGGCCAGGACCGCCCGGTGCAGCGGCCGGAGCTCCTGCTCCGGCAGCGGCGGCCAGTCCTGTTCGCTGTCCTGCAACGGATACCCGTACACCGTTCTGGCGATCATGTCGCGCTCCCTGCCCGTCGCGGGCAATACTCCCGGTCCGGGAGAGCAGGCACATCGGGCATAGCCTCAGATCGGCCGCCCGGCTGACTTAGGCGCCGTGACACACACCACAGTGGCACCTCGAAGCGGCAGGCTCGCGCTGGTCGAGGGCGGATTCACGAAGATGTCCTCGAGGACGCTTTCTGGGTGTTGAGCGTCCCTGCGTCTTCCGGGACACGACGTCCGCCCGGGAAGCGGGCCGGACGGGTCAGTCCGCGCGGTGGCGGCGTCTCGTCGGGGCGGTCTGCTGCTGTTCCTCCGCGGCGGGCGGCTGGTCCTGCGGGGTGGCACGCGGCTCCGCCCGCTGTGCCATCTCGCGCAGCAGTTGGTCGAAGATCGGCGTCGACATCACGGTCTCCCGTGTCATGCGCGCCCTCCTTAACGTGAAGATCCGCCTGGACCGGACGGTAGCGCCCAGGCCGACCCAGACTGCCAAACCCCCGCCGACACGATCGGGCGAACTCTGTGTACCGGTAGGACATACTGCGGGTACGAATCAGGCCGACTGGACGGGTGAGGGGCCGCATGACCGACAACCTGGTATCGCTCGAGGTCGACATCGCCGACGGTGTCGCCGAGGTGACGCTGCTCGGGCCCGGCAAGGGCAACGCGATGGGACCCGACTTCTGGCGGGAGCTGCCGCTGGTCTTCGGCGAGCTGGACCGGGACGAGGCCGTGCGGGCGGTCGTGCTCACCGGCAGTGGCCGCAACTTCTCCTACGGCCTGGACCTGCCCGCCATGTCCGGCAGCTGGGGGCCGATGCTCGCCGACAAGTCGCTCGCGAAGCCGAGGGCCGGCTTCCTCGACGAGGTCCGGGCGCTGCAGCGGGCCGTGACGGCGATCGCCGAGTGCCGCAAGCCGGTGATCGCGGCGGTCAGCGGGTGGTGCATCGGCGGCGGGGTGGACGTGATCGCGGCCGCCGACATCCGGTTGGCGAGTGCCGACGCGAAGTTCAGCGTCCGCGAGGTCAAGGTCGCGATCGTCGCCGACCTCGGCAGTCTCCAGCGGCTGTCGGGCATCGTCGGCGAGGGGCACCTGCGTGAGCTCGCCTACACCGGCAGGGACATCGACGCGGCCCGCGCCGAGAAGATCAACCTGGTCAACGACGTGTACCCGGACCAGGCCGCGGTGCTGGCCGCGGCGCGGGAGCTGGCGACCGACATCGCGGCGAACCCGCCGCTCGTGGTGCAGGGGGTGAAGGACGTGCTCGGCCACAAGCGGGAGGCCGAGGTGGCCGACGGTCTGCGGTACGTGGCCGCGTGGAACGCGGCGTTCCTGCCCAGTGAGGATCTCGGTGAGGCGGTCGCCGCCTTCGTCGAGCGGCGGGCTCCGAAGTTCAACGGGAAGTAGGAGGGCACCGAGGGTGAGCAGCGCAGCCACCGAGACGTTCCGTGCGGCACGGGACTTTCTGCTGGAACACCGGACGGACTACCTGCGCGCGAGCGCGGAGTTCGAATGGCCCGACCTGAGCGAGTTCAACTGGGCCATCGACTGGTTCGACGCGGTGGCCGCGACGGAACCGACCGCGTCGAGACTCGCGCTGTGGATCGTCGAGGAGGACGGCAGCGAGCTGAAGTGGACGTTCGCGGACGTCTCCCGCAAGTCGAACCAGGTGGCGAACTGGTTGCGCGCCAACGGGGTGCGGCGCGGTGACCGGCTCATCCTCATGCTCGGCAACCAGGGCGAGCTGTGGCTCACGATCCTTGCCGCCATGAAGCTCGGCGCGGTGCTGATCCCGGCGTCGACACTGCTCGGCGCCGCGGACCTGCGGGACCGGGTGGACCGTGGCCGGGCCGCGCACGTGGTGGTGCGGGCGGCCGACACGGAGAAGTTCGCGGACGTGCCAGGGCAGTACACCCGTATCGCGGTGGGCGAGCCGGTCGACGGGTGGCTGGACTTCGCCGACGCGGAGGGCCACTCGCCCGACTTCACGCCGGACGGGGTCACCGGGGCCGGCGACACACTGCTGCTGTACTTCACCTCGGGCACCACGGCGCGACCGAAGCTGGTGCGGCACACGCACGTGTCCTACCCGGTCGGCCACCTGTCCACGATGTACTGGATCGGCCTCGAGCCGGGCGACGTGCACCTCAACATCTCCTCGCCCGGCTGGGCCAAGCACGCGTGGAGCAACGTGTTCGCGCCGTGGATCGCCGAGGCCACGGTCTTCATCCACAACTACACCCGCTTCGACGCGGTCGGGCTGATGAACGTCATGGACCGCTGCGGTGTCACGTCGTTCTGCGCGCCGCCGACGGTGTGGCGGATGCTGATCCAGGCCGACCTGACCGTGCTGAAGACGCCGCCGAGGAAGGTGGTCGGCGCGGGCGAGCCGCTCAACCCCGAGGTGATCGAGCAGGTCGGCAAGTCGTGGGGGGTGACCATCCGCGACGGGTTCGGGCAGACGGAGACCTCGGTGCAGGTCGCGAACACACCGGGCCAGCCGGTGAAGCCCGGCTCGATGGGCCGCGCGCTGCCGGGCTTCGGCATCGCGCTGGTGGGCGCGTCCGGGGTGCCGACCGACGAGGGCGAGATCTGCATCGACCTCTCGCGGCGGCCGGTCGGCCTGATGAGCGGCTACGCGGACGACGAGGAGCGCACGGCCGAGGCGATGCGCGACGGCTTCTACCACACCGGGGACGTGGGTTCCCGCGACGCGGACGGCTACATCACCTACGTCGGCCGTGCGGACGACGTGTTCAAGGCGTCCGACTACCGCATCTCCCCGTTCGAGCTGGAGAGCGTGCTGATCGAGCACGACGCGGTGGCCGAGGCGGCGGTGGTCCCGTCGCCGGACCCGATCCGGCTCGCGGTGCCGAAGGCGTACGTGGTGCTGGCCGCCGGCCACTCCCCCGACGCCGACACGGCCCGCTCGATCCTCTCGTTCGCGCGCGAGAACCTGGCGCCCTACAAGCGGATCCGCCGGCTGGAGTTCACCGACCTGCCGAAGACGATCTCCGGCAAGATCCGTCGCGTCGAACTGCGGGGCCGCGAGCACGAGGTCCACGCCGACCCGGACGCGCGGGTGGCTGGCGAGTACCGCGAGGAGGACTTCCCCGACCTGCGTTCCTGACCACCACCGGCACCCGGGCCCCCGAGGCCCCGGTCAGGACCTGCCCGAGCCGAATGGTCATGCCCGCTGGGCGAGGCTGCCACCCGGGGCGTGGCGGCGCGCGGTGAAGAAGGCCGCGACGGCGAGTGCGCCAGCCGCCACGGCCAGCGCCGACGCCACCGCGAGGTCGGCCGTGGTGAGCGACGCGGCGACCGTCACGGCGACGTACCCGGCGAGCGCGGCGGTGACCGCGAGCGGCGCCGAGGGCCGCCACCCGATGGACACCCCGAGCACCAGCACCAGTACGAGCACCACGGCCTCTGGCCGGACGTCCGCGAGCGGGCCCCACGCCACCGCGCCGAGCACCACCGCCCCCACGGCCTGACCGGCTGGGGCGGTCTTCGCGCCGAACGCGAGCACCGCGGCCACCGCGCCGGTGAGCAGGACCGCCACGAGCGGGTCCAGCGGCAGGACACGCAACGCGAGGAAGGCGGCCGCCGCGAACACCGGCGGCGTCGGGTGCCTGCGCAGGAGCGGCACGGCCGCGAGCGCGACGAGGAGGGCGAGTGCGCCGAAGGGCTTCGCGACGCCCAGGCCGACCAACGCGACGACGGCGAGCGCGGGCCCGGCGGGTACGGGCAGCCAGTGCCCGAGCGCGCCCGCGAGCAGCACGGCGGCGAGCGCGAACAGCCCGGACGGCAACTGGAGGGCGATCGCGACGAGCCCGCTCGCGGCGACGGCGGCGGCTCCGGCGGCGGCGTGCGCCGACCGGGTGCCGCGCAGTGCGGGCAGGCGGGTGACGGCGGCACGGACCCCCGGCACCCGGATGGCGACCAGCGCCACGACGACGACCGCGGCGAGCGGCCACACGTGCGCGGGCTCGGGCACGGCGAGGACCGCGGCGGCGAGCAACCCGGTGACGAGGTCGCGCCGCACCGCGGCGGTCATGAGCAGCACCGCCGCGATCGCGGCCGCCGCGACCGACGGTTGCGCCAGGACGGCGACGCCGGCCGCGGCACCGGCGAGGTCACCCCACCAGGCCCGTTCCGGCGCGAACACCACTACGAGGGTGAGCGCCGCCGCCAGTACCAGGCTGTCCGGAAGCGCGAGGGCGATCAGCACGCCCGCGCCGGAGACCCAGAGCCGCGGCCCGGTGGCGGCGAGCGCGAGCAGCACCAACGCGGGCAGCCCGTAGCGCACCGGGTCGGTGTCGGCCGTGCCCCCGAGAAGCCCGGCGGCGACCGCGACCTGGGCCGTGCCTGCCGCCCTGGTGACCCCGTCGGCGGCCGGCAGCAGCGCGACCCCGGCCCCGGCCGCGGCCACCGCGACCGCCACCAGCACCTGGACCAGGACGTCGTCCAGCGCGGAGAACCCGAGGACGGCCGCACCGCCGGACACGAACGCGGCAGCGACCACGAGCACGGGCGCCAAGGACCGGGTCACCACCCTGTTCTAACGCAGACCGCGGGACCAGGCATGCTCAACGGCGGCCAACGGCCCCGCGTGGTCACGGGCACCGACAGCGCGATCCGCGAACGCCGGGTAAGCGACCCCACTGGCCGATCGGCCGGTGGCGGTGTTGAGCGGCGCGATGGCACTGGGTTCGGGTCTGCGGTCGGAGCTGTCGGAGCGCTTCGGCTGCCCGGTGGTGGACCTGTACGGGATCACGGAGGCGGGCCTGGTGGCGTGGCGCCCGGACAACGGCCCGCACCGCCTGCTGCCGAGAAGGCTGCACGTGGAGATCCTGTCCCCGACCGGCGACCCGTGCCCCCCGGGCGAACGCGGCGAGATCACCGTGACGTGCGGCGAGAACCCACTGCTCCCCCTGCTGCGTTACCGCACCGGCGACCACGCCACCCTGTCCGAGGTGGACGGCCGCCCGGTGCTGGTGGACCTGGAAGGCAGGGACCCGGTCCGCTACCGATCCGCGACCGGCAGGTGGGTCAACTCGATCGAGCTGACCCACGTGCTGTCCTCACTGGACCTCGTGGCGTGGCAACTGACACAGGACGCCGCCGGCCGGGTGACGATCGACGTGCACGGCCCGGCCGACGGTGTTGCGTCGGCGATCCACAGCCTGCTGGGCCAGGTCCCGGTCACCGTGAGGGAAACCAACCTGGCCCGGGACGCGAAACCCCAGCGCTACTCGTCGTCGATGCCGGGCGCGCTGGTCAGGTGAAAGGAGCAGCCATGACCGAACTCCGAGTTCAACAGCCTGGCCGAACTGGCCACCGCACTATAGGTAACAAATCGCGGTCCTGCACGCACGTTGTGTGGTGCCCGACGGCGCCCGCGCAGCGGGCCTTGCCCACGAACTCAACGGTGCGTCGTCCCCGCCCGGTCTCACGACGGACGCAGCACACGAGCAGGCAAACGTCTCACTTCACGCCCGCGGCGTCCATCCCACGCAGCTCCTTCTTCAGGTCCGCGATCTCGTCGCGCAACCGGGCGGCCAGCTCGAACTGCAGGTCCCGTGCCGCGTTCATCATCTGGTCCGTCAGCTGCTGCACGAGGTCGGCCAGCTCGGACCGCGCCATCGAGCCGACGTTCTCCTTCACGTACACACCCGAAGAACGGCCACCCGGCTCGCCCGCCGCGCGACGGCCCCGGGAGGCGTTGCGGCCAGAGCCGCCGATCGGGACCTCCTCCGCTTCCGACGCTTCCGTGTAGACGCGGTCGAGGATGTCGGCGATCTTCTTGCGCAGTGGCTGCGGGTCGAGGCCCCGTTCCTCGTTGTACGCGATCTGCTTGGCGCGCCTGCGGTTCGTCTCGTCGATGGCGTGCCGCATCGAGTCGGTGACGCGGTCCGCGTACATGTGGACCTGGCCCGACACGTTGCGGGCCGCGCGGCCGATGGTCTGGATCAGGCTGGTGCCGGACCGGAGGAAGCCCTCCTTGTCCGCGTCCAGGATGGAGACCAGCGAGACCTCCGGGAGGTCCAGGCCCTCGCGCAGCAGGTTGATGCCCACCAGCACGTCGAACTCGCCGAGCCGCAGTTGGCGGAGCAGCTCCACCCGGCGGAGGGTGTCCACCTCGGAGTGCAGGTAGCGGACCCGGATGCCCAGCTCGAGCAGGTAGTCGGTGAGGTCCTCGGACATCTTCTTCGTCAGCGTCGTGACCAGGACGCGTTCGTCGCGTTCGGCTCGGACGCGGATCTCGTGGACCAGGTCGTCGATCTGGCCCTCCGTCGGCTTGACGATCACCTCGGGGTCGATCAGGCCGGTGGGGCGGATGACCTGCTCGACGAACTCGCCGCCCGCCTGACCCATCTCGTACGGGCCCGGCGTCGCCGACAGGTACACCGTCTGACCGATGCGGTCCTGGAACTCCTCCCATGTGAGCGGGCGGTTGTCCATGGCGCTCGGCAGGCGGAAACCGTGCTCCACCAGGGTGCGCTTGCGGGACATGTCGCCTTCGTACATGCCGCCGACCTGCGGCACCGTCACGTGCGACTCGTCGATGACCAGCAGGTAGTCCTCTGGGAAGTAGTCGAGCAGCGTCGCGGGTGCGGTGCCCGCGGCGCGCCAGTCGATGTGCCGCGAGTAGTTCTCGATGCCGGAGCAGAAGCCGACCTGGCGCATCATCTCGATGTCGTAGGCGGTGCGCATGCGCAGCCGCTGCGCCTCCAGCAGCTTGCCCGCCTTCTCCATCTTGGCGAGCTGCTGCTCCAGCTCCTCCTCGATGCCCTTGATCGCGCGTTCCATGCGCTCCGGGCCCGCGACGTAGTGCGTCGCCGGGGAGATGCGGACCGTGTCGACCTGCTTGACGATGTCACCCGTCAGCGGGTGCAGGTAATACAGCGCCTCGACCTCGTCGCCGAAGAACTCGATGCGGACCGCGAGCTCCTCGTACGCCGGGATGATCTCCAGCGTGTCGCCGCGGACGCGGAACGTGCCGCGGGTGAACGACACGTCGTTGCGGGTGTACTGGACGTCGACCAGCGCACGCAGCAGCGTGTCGCGGTCGATCTCCTCACCGACGGCCAGTGCGATCGTCCGGTCGAGGTACTCCTGCGGGCTGCCGAGGCCGTAGATGCAGGACACCGACGCGACCACGATCACGTCCCGCCGCGACAGCAGGCTCCACGTGGCCGAGTGCCGCAGCCGCTCGACGTCCTCGTTGATCGACGAGTCCTTCTCGATGTAGGTGTCCGTCTGCGGGACGTACGCCTCCGGCTGGTAGTAGTCGTAGTAGCTGACGAAGTACTCGACCGCGTTGTCCGGGAAGAACTCGCGCAGCTCGTTGGCCAGCTGCGCGGCCAGGGTCTTGTTCGGCGCGATCAGCAGTGTCGGCCGTTGCAGCCGTTCGATCAGCCACGCGGTGGTCGCCGACTTGCCGGTGCCGGTGGCGCCGAGCAGGACGATGTCCTTCTCCCCCGCCGTGATCCGGCGCTCCAGATCGTCGATCGCCGCGGGCTGGTCACCGGCAGGCTCGTAGTCGGCGACCATGCGGAAGCGCCCCTCGGTGCGGGGGATGTCGCCGATGGGCCGGAACTCGGAGCTAGCAGTCACGATTGCCACGGAAACAGGCTACGCCGCAGCACCGACAGTTTTCGTTCGCCCAGGTCAGCGGCGGTTTTCAGCCGCAGTCGCAGCCACAGCAGTCGCAGCCGTCGCCCTTGCCGCCACAGCAGTCACAACCGTCGCAGCCGCCGCACGTGCCGTGCGGTTCGCCCGACCACGGGCCCGGCCACGGGTCGCGGCAGCAGTACTGGCAGGTGCAGCACTGCCACAGCGAGATCCCGCAGCCCTCGATCGCGCCCCGCCTGCGCGGCGGCACCCGGAACCTCGGCAGCCACAGCCCGCCGCCCTTGCCGTCGTGCACGTCGCCGTGCCCGCGCCGGTGCCCGAACGCGCGGATCACCGCCTGCTCCAGCTCGTGCACCAGCAGCGCGTGCACCAGCCCGCCGTCACGCAACGACACGTCCGCGAGCGCCAGCCGCACCCCGAGCACCGCGTCGTCGCACAGCCGTCTGGCCTCCTCGATCGACGTCCCGGTGGCGGTCAGCGGATTCCACGCGCCCGACCCGGTGTCCTCATCGAGGTCCTCGACCGCGTCCACGAGGTGCACCACGCGGCCGAACAGCCTGCCGACCTCCCGCAGTGGCACCACGTTGTCCTGGCGGCCCGCCAGCACAGCGGTATGGGCACACGCCTCCGCCGCCGCGGTCTCCGTCGGCTCCGTGACCAGCAGCAGGTCACCCGGCCCCGCCGCGGTCTCGACGGACGTCTGCCTGTCGACGGCCTCGAGCAACACGCCGGTGTCGAAGCCGACCCCGTCCCCCGACCTGCCGCCCTGGCGCGCCCACCGCGACGCCACCAGCCGCGCGGCACCCGCGACGGGCCGCCTGCCGAGGGTCCCGTCCCGGTCGTCGACGTGGTCGCGCACCTTCGCCGAGGCCAGCACCAGCGACGCCGCGGCGGCCAGCCGGGCGCCCGCGCCGACCGAGACCTCGGCAGACCGCATGCCCCGCAGCGGGCACGGCCCGGCGACGCGCCTCGGTTCCCCCTCCTGCGCCTGCGCGTCGACCAGTGCCGAGATGATCAGCCCGTCGTAGTTGGTGGCGGCACGGGCGAGCTGCCCGTGCTCGTCGCGGAGCGCGAGGCAGAGCCCGCACAGGTGCGCCCACCACGAGGTGCGCAGCGAGGAGGAAAGCCGGTGGCGGCAAGGTCTGATGATCCCGAACACGCCGCGAGGCTAACGAGCCGGTGATCACCGCATGACCACTTCGGCCACAGTCGCCCGCGAAACCGCGGGACGGGCCTGGCAATCTGGTCCCGTGACCGACCTGCACCCGCCCAAGATCGAACTGTTCGACGTCGCCGCGATGACCAACACCGACCCCAAGGGGTTCGTGCGGGCGGTGGACAGGTACGAGACCACCGAGTTCGGGCTGTACATGGCGCGACCGCTCGACGGGCACCCCGACATCGCCTACTTCCGCTCGTGGCTGCTCCCCGAACACGGGCTGCGGGTCAGCCGCTGGGTCGGGCACCCCGGGATCCGCCTCGACCACGACGTCTACATCGACATCGTCGACATCGAGAAGGGACCGGTCTGGCGCACCACCGACCTGTACCTGGACATCCTCGTGTTCGACCACAAGGACCTCCGCGTGCTCGACACCGACGAGCTCCTCGAGGCGCACACCGTCGGGTTCCTCGACCGGGTGACCGTCCAACGCGCGTTCGAACGGTCCTTCTCCGTGGTCGATGGCATCGCGGCCGTGGGCTACGACGTCGAGGCATGGTTGGACCTGCCGCTGACCTGGGGTGATGACGACTAGCGAGAGATGCACTCTCGGTCAATCGTTACTTCGCTTCCGGGTGATAGGTTCACCGGATCGGTATCTCTCCGCGCACGAGACGTGACATAACGAATCAAACCCATGGATCACTGACCGCATGCTGACGGCTACCCTTCGACGCGTGGGCACGGCGATCACCCCCCAGCTTGTCGACGTCGTCGACACCTTCACCGCGGCGCGCACGTACTCGTCGGGCACGACCCGACATCTGCGGACGTGCCAGGTGGAACGCTGGGGCCTGCGCACCGAGTGCCCGACGCCGGAGGACCCGTTCCACGACTCCGAGGTGACGTGGCTGATGCCCACGCTCAACCTCCGGCTCACCTGCCAGCGGCCGCGTTCCCGCCACGCCAAGGCCGGGCCGAGCGTGCTCACCGCGGTCCGCGCCACCAGCGACGGCCGGTACTGGCGGACCACCGACCTGCTGCTCGGGCTGGAGGCGCCGGCAGGACAGCGGGCCAGGATCGTCCGCTCCGAGGAGTTCGCCGCCGCGGTCGCGGGCCGGGTCCTGCTCGTCGGCGACGCCGACCTCGCGCTCTGCACGGTGCACCGGGTGCTCGAGGAGTTCAGCCAGTTCCGGCACGACCTGTCCGCGTGGCTGGCACACAAGCACATCTTCGACGTCTGGCCGCCCTACTGATCGGGGGTCAACCGATCGGTTGATCGGTTGACCAACCTCAGCCGCCGCATCGGCAGCCGCGCGGTCGATCCGGGGAAACCCCTGGTCACGGCACTCTTGCCGCATGGCAATCATCGAGGTCGACAACCTCGTCAAGCGCTACGGCGACACCACCGCCGTCGACGGCGTCAGCTTCGCCGTCGAAGAGGGCGAGATCTTCGGCATCCTGGGTCCCAACGGGGCGGGCAAGACCACGACCGTCGAGTGCATCGAGGGGTTGCGCTCGCCGGACAGCGGCACGATCCGGGTGTACGGGCTGGACCCGCGGCGCGACGAGGCCGAACTGCGCCACCTGCTCGGCGCACAGCTGCAGGAAAGTCAACTGCCCGACAAACTCCAGGTCGGTGAGGCGATGGAGCTGTACAGCTCCTTCTACCGCGATCCGGCCGACTGGCGCAGGCTCATCGACACCCTCCACCTCGCCGACAAGGTCGGCACCCAGTTCCGGCGGCTGTCCGGCGGCCAGAAGCAGCGGCTGTCGATAGCGCTGGCACTGATCGGCAACCCCAAGGTGGCGGTGCTCGACGAGCTCACCACCGGCCTCGACCCGCAGGCCCGCCGCGACGCGTGGGACCTGATCGAGGACATCCGCGCCCGCGGCGTCACGATCCTGCTGGTCACGCACTTCATGGAGGAGGCGGAACGGCTCTGCGACCGGCTCGCCGTGATCGACGCCGGCAAGGTCGTCGCGGTCGACTCGCCTGCCGGGCTGGTGTCCGCCGTCGACGACCGGCAACGCATCCGGTTCCGCCCGTCAGCACCGATCGACCACGCGCTGCTCACCGCGCTGCCCGAGGTCATGGGCGTCGAGCGGACCGGCGGCCAGCTCGTCGTCACCGGCACCGGTGACCTGCTGCTCGCCGTGACCACCACCCTCGCCCGCAACAAGGTCGTCGCCGCCGACCTGCGGGTCGAGCAGACCTCGCTGGACGACGCGTTCGTCGCGCTCACCGGCCGCAAGATCGACAACTGAGGAGCCATCGTGTCCGCCCTGTCCCGTCTCACACTGACCGAGACCAAGCTGTTCTTCCGGGAACCGCTCGCGGTGTTCTTCATGCTGGCGTTCCCACCGATCCTGCTGGTCATCTTCGGCGCCATCCCGTCGTTCCGGGAGCCGAACGCCGACATCGGCGGACTGCGGGTGATCGACCTGTACGTGCCGATCGTCATCGCGTTGGCCGTCGCCATGACCGCGCTGAGCGGGCTGCCGCAGATGCTCGCCTCCTACCGCGAGCAGGGCGTCCTGCGCCGCATGCGCACGACGCCGGTGAAGCCCGGGTGGATGCTCGGCGCGCAGCTGCTGATGTGCACCGCCGCGTCCGTGGCGGTGATGCTGGTGCTCCAGGCCATCGGCCGCGTCGCGTTCGACGTGGCCCTGCCCCGCCAGGTCGGCGCCTACCTGCTCGGCTACCTCCTGAGCGCGATGTCGATGCTGGCGCTGGGACTGCTGATCGCGGCGGTGGCACCGAGCGGCAAGGGCGCGAGCTCCATCGGGACGTTGCTGTTCTTCCCGGTGATGTTCTTCGCCGGGCTGTGGGCACCGCGCGAGACCATGCCCGAGGTGCTGCGGCGGATCAGCGACTTCACCCCGCTCGGCGCGGGCGTGCAATCATTGCAGGACGCCACCGCGGGTCACTGGCCCGCGCTGCTGCACCTGGCCGTGATGGCCGGCTGGATCATCGTCGCGGGCGGGCTGGCCGCGCGGTACTTCCGCTGGGAGTGATCGTTGAGCATCGAGGCCGAGCTGCGCGCGGAGTTCGACCGTTGGGAACGCAGGGAGAACACGGTCCTCACCGTCCTCCCGTACTGCCTTCTCGCGGTCAGCGTCCTGTTCGCGATGCTGCAGCCGATCGTGGGCCTGCCGAGGGTGAACTACCCGGTCGCGCTCGGCCTCACCGCCGTGGCCGTCCTCTGGCTGCTCCTGTTCCACACGTTCCGCCCGGAGTGGCAGCGGAACAACGCCCTGATGGGTCTGTACTACACGGGGTTCCTCCTGCTGGCCGCCGGCCTGGTGACGCTCTCCCCCTTGTTCGGCTTCTTCACCTTCGTCGGCTACATCCACGCGTTCCTCTACCTGAAAGGCCGCTGGCGTTACGTCGGTGTCGCCGCGACCGCGCCGATCGCGGCGGCGTCCTACATCGGCGGGGTGTCGAACATCACCGCCGACTCGTGGTGGGCATGGGCGGGCATCAGCTTGATCACCATGACGCTGGCCGGGGCGTTCTCCTACTTCGGTGACATGACCGACCAGCGCAACCACAAGCAGAAGCAGGCACTCGCCGAGCTGCACGAGGCCAACCTCAAGCTCGAGGCGGCGCTGGAGGAGAACGCGGGGCTGCACGCACAGCTGCTGGTGCAGGCCCGCGAGGCGGGGGTGCTCGACGAGCGGCAGCGCATGGCGCGGGAGATCCACGACACACTCGCACAGGGGCTGGCGGGCATCCTCGCCCAGCTGCAGGCCGCTGAGCAGGTGCCGGACGCCTGGCGCAGGCACGTCACGGCGGCGATGAACCTGGCGCGGGAGACCCTCACCGAGGCACGCAGGACGGTGCACGCGGTCGAGCCTTCGGTGCTCGCCGACGCCCGGCTTCCGGACGCGATCAGCGACGTGACCAGGCGCTGGTCGGAGACCAACAACATCGACGTGGTGCTGACCACCACCGGCGACGCGCGGCCGATGCACGCCGACGTCGAGGTGACGCTGCTGCGGACCGCGCAGGAGGCGCTCGCGAACGTGGCGAAGCACGCGCGAGCCAGCCGCGTCGGCCTGACACTGTCCTACATGGAGGACCTGGTGACCCTCGACGTGCGGGACGACGGCATCGGCTTCGAGCCGAACGCCAAGCGCGTGAACGGTTCCACGACCGGCGGCTTCGGACTGGCCGGCATGCGGCAGCGGGTGCAGCGGCTGGCGGGCAGGCTCGCCATCGAGTCCGAGCCAGGCGGCGGGACCGCGATCTCGGCTTCGGTGCCCGCGATCCCGGCCGGGGGTGCGGAGTGATCTCGCTGCTCATCGTCGACGACCACCCCGTCGTGCGGGACGGGCTGCGGGGCATGTTCTCCGCCGACCCCCGGTTCGAGGTGCTGGCCGAGGCCGGGGACGGCGCGGAGGCCATCGCGGCGGCCGAGGAGCTGCGGCCGGACGTCATCCTGATGGACCTGCGGATGCCGCGCACCGACGGCGTCACCGCGATCAAGGAGCTGGCGAAGCGAGGGGTGCCGTCCAGGGTGCTGGTGCTGACCACCTACGACACGGACAGTGACGTCCTGCCCGCGATCGAGGCGGGCGCCACCGGCTACCTGCTGAAGGACGCGCCACGCGACGAGCTTTTCCGCGCGGTGGAGGCGGCGGCACGCGGCCAGGCGGTGCTGTCCCCCTCGGTCGCGACCCGGCTGATGGGGCAGATGCGCCAGCCCGTGTCCGAATCGCTCTCTCAGCGGGAGCTGGAGGTGCTCGAGCTCATCGCGCGGGGCTCGACGAACCGGGAAGCGGCGAAACAGCTGTTCATCAGTGAAGCAACCGTGAAGACGCACCTGCTCCACGTGTATGCCAAGCTGGGCGTCAACGACCGGGCGGCCGCCGTGGCCACCGCGTTCTCCCGCGGCTATCTGACCGCGGAGCGCTGAATGCGCGCATTTTCAGAATAGCGGCGAATCGCGCAATAAATAATAACTATCACCATTATGGCGTAACTGCGGAAAGGGCTATAGATTGGGGCGCGTGGCCGAACGTGACGACGCGGGGATGGTGCTCGACACCTACCGTCGCCCGCTGCGCAACCTGCGGATCTCCGTGACCGACAGGTGCAACCTGCGATGCCGGTACTGCATGCCGGAAGCCGAGTACACCTGGCTGCCCCGGCGCGACCTGCTGACGTTCGAGGAGATCTCGACACTGGTCGACGTGTTCATGGATCTCGGCGTGGACAAGGTGCGGCTGACCGGCGGCGAGCCGCTGCTGCGCCGCGACGTCGCGGCGCTGGTGTCGATGCTCTCGGCCAAGCCGCTGCGCGACCTCGCGATGACCACCAACGGGGTGCTGCTGGCCGGGCACGTCGAGGAGCTGAAGAAGGCCGGGCTGAACCGGATCACCGTCAGCCTCGACACGCTGCGCGCCGACCGGTCCAAGACACTGTCGCAGCGCGCGACGCACCCCTCGGTGCTGAAGGGCATCGCGTCGGTCGCACCCGCCGGGTTCACCGACACCAAGATCGACACCGTGGCGCTGAACGGCATCAACGACGACGAACTGGTCGACCTGATCGAGTTCGGCAGGACCGTGCCGGCCGAGGTGCGGTTCATCGAGTACATGGACGTCGGCGGGGCCACCTCCTGGTCGCCGGAACTGGTGCTGTCACGCGCGGAGATGCTCAAGCGGCTGACCGCGCACTACGGGCCGATCACGCCGCTGCGCAACCACGACGCCGCCCCTGCGGACCGGTTCGAGCTGCCTGACGGGACCACGTTCGGCATCGTGTCGTCGACGACGAAGCCGTTCTGCGCGACGTGCGACCGGAGCAGGCTGACCGCGGACGGGCTGTGGTACCTGTGCCTGTACGCGATGGACGGCGTGAACCTGCGCGACCCGCTGCGCGAAGGCGCGTCGAAGACCGAGCTTTCGAAGATCATCACCGACGCGTGGACGGCGCGCACGGACCGCGGCGCGGTGGACCGGTTCGCGCAGCGGGACCGGACGCCGTTCATCCCGTTGACCGCGCTGAAGAACGACCCGCACCTGGAGATGCACACCCGCGGCGGCTAGCCGGCCTGCCAGCCGGTACGGCGCGCCCACTCCTCCGCGCGCGGGCCCGCCGCGTCGAACCACGCCTCCTTGGCCTCGGAGTAGTTGGCCGTGTCGTCGTCGGCGGTGTAGCGCGCCGCCAGTTCCCTCTTCGTGGCCAGGTAGTCGTCGCGCTCGGCGGGGTTGGCGCGCAGCCAGTCCGGGAGCAGCAGCGCATACCGCCACCCCGGGCTGCCCTCGACGCGGATGTGGACGTTCGCGAGCCTGCCGGGGTCGGCGGCGGCATGGAAGCGTTTGCGCCACTGCGCCACGTCCGGGGCGTAGGGCTTCGGGTTGTCGTGGTCGACCCCCGGCAGCTTCGGGAAGCCGGCCGCGGCGAGCCCGTCACCCATCGCGTCGGCGTCGGCAAGGGAGGCGACGGTGACCTGCAGGTCGATGACGTCCTTGGCGGGCAGCCCCGGCACCGACGTGGACCCGATGTGGTCGATGCGGCCGGCCAGGCCGCCCGCCGCCATCGCGATGCGTTCCCGCAGCCGCGCCGCCTGGGCGGGCCAGGCCGGGTCGGGCTCGACCAGGCGCGGGGTGCCGTACTTCGCGCGGCGACCGAGGCGGATGTTGGCCTCGTAGCGGACGAGGCGGTCGGCCCACAGCGCGTCGACGACGGCCAGCACCTCGTCGCGGCTGCCGCCGTTGTCGAGCCAGACGTCGGCGGCCGCGCGCCGCGCCTCCTCGGTGGCCTGTGCCCTGATGCGGGCGCGGGCGTCCTGCTCGGCCATGCCGCGGTCGCGGACGACGCGGTGCACCCGCTCCTCCTCCGGCGCGTCGACCACCAGGACCAGGTGGTAGGCGGGACCGAGGTGGTTCTCCACGAGCAGCGGCACGTCGTGGACGACGATCGCGTCCTGGGACGCCGCGGCCATCAGCTCGGCGGTCCGCGCGCCGATGCGCGGGTGGACGATGCCGTTGAGGGTGGTGCGGGCCGTCTCGTCGGTGAACACCCGTTGCGCGAGTCTGGCCCGGTCCAGCGCGCCGTCGCTGACCACGTCGTCGCCGAAGGCCTGCCGGATCTCGGCGAGCCCGTCGGTGCCGGGCTCGACGACCTCGCGGGCGATCCGGTCGGCGTCGATCACCACCGCGCCGTGTTCGGCGAGCCGCCGCGCCACCGTGGACTTGCCGGAGCCGATCCCGCCAGTGAGGCCTACGCGCAGCATGCCTGGCATTCTGGCAGCCCGTCCGCCGGGCCGCGGCGTCACCTGCTCGTGAGCGCGTGGTCCGCCACCTGGCCGAGCAACGCGCCCGCGTGGTCCTCCCGCACGAGCACCGGGATGACCTGCACTACGACGGTGACCCGGCCCCGGTTGGCGACGAGCAGCCAGTTGGCGTTCCTGATGAGCACCCCGCGGTCCTGGCCGACCTGGACATCGCTCACGGTCGCCCCCGCGGTCCGCTCGTCGGCGACGGTGGCGGTGAGCCGTTTGCGGGCGGACTCCTCGTTGACGTAGCTCGCGAGCCCGATCCAGACCTTCGCCTTCGCGGGCGGCTGCCCGGCGGGCACCCCGTAGTAGCAGTCGATCGGGCGGTGCGCCCGATGTCGCTCCGCGGCACCCCGATGACGGGCTGGACGGCACCGGTGACCAGGTTGTTCAGGTAGTGGGTCAGCTCGTCGACGGTGGCGACGGCACCGCAGGTGCCGGGGACCGTGCGCTCGGCACCCGCGTTCGCGGGGGCACTGCTGAACACGGGCACGGCAGGGCTGTTGCTGGGCGGCGCGGTGCGGGCACACCCACTGGTCACCAGCACCGCCCCCAGAACGACGAGCGCCGCACGCATCGCTCCACGGTAGGCGACCTGAACGGGGGCCGAGGTAACGAAACGGTCCGGCGCCACACAGGCGAAAGGCCCCACCGGTCCGGGGACCGGTGGGGCCTTGTCAGCTGGCTAGGCGCTCAGATCACACGCCGCCGGACAGCTTCTCGCGCAGTGCGGCGAGCTGCTCGTCGCTGGCGAGAGTGCCGCCGCTGCTCTTCGGCTTCTCGGCGCCCGCGCTCGAGTACTCGCGCTCGGTGCCACCGGCTTCCTCGGTGCCGCCCTCGGCCTCCGCGGCGGCCTCGGCCTCGGCCGCCTTCTTGACCTGGGCCATGTGCTGCTCGTAGCGCGTGTGGGCCTCGGCGTACTGCCGCTCCCACTCCTCGCGCTGCTTGTCGAAGCCTTCCTGCCACTCCTGGGTGTCCGGGTCGAACCCCTCGGGGTAGATGTAGTTCCCCTCCTGGTCGTACTCGGCCGCCATGCCGTACTGGGTCGGGTCGAACTCGGTGTCCGGGGTGAAGCCCTCGTTCGCCTGCTTCAGGGACAGCGAGATCCGGCGACGCTCCAGGTCGATGTCGATGACCTTGACCATGACGTCGTTGCCGACCTGCACGACCTGCTCCGGGATCTCCACGTGGCGCTCGGCCAGCTCGGAGATGTGGACCAGGCCCTCGATGCCCTCGTCCACGCGGACGAACGCACCGAACGGCACGAGCTTGGTGACCTTGCCCGGCACGATCTGGCCGATCGCGTGCGTGCGGGCGAACTGACGCCACGGGTCTTCCTGGGTGGCCTTCAGCGACAGGGAGACGCGCTCGCGCTCCATGTCGACGTCGAGCACCTCGACCGTGACCTCCTGGCCCACCTCGACGACCTCGGACGGGTGGTCGATGTGCTTCCAGGACAGCTCGGACACGTGCACCAGGCCGTCGACGCCGCCGAGGTCCACGAACGCACCGAAGTTGACGATCGAGGAGACGACACCCTTGCGGACCTGGCCGCGCTGCAGCTGGTTGAGGAACTCGCTGCGCACCTCGGACTGGGTCTGCTCAAGCCACGCACGGCGGGACAGGACCACGTTGTTGCGGTTCTTGTCCAGCTCGATGATCTTGGCTTCCAGCTCACGACCCACGTAGGGCTGGAGGTCACGCACACGACGCATCTCGACCAGCGATGCCGGAAGGAAGCCGCGCAGACCGATGTCGAGGATCAGGCCACCCTTGACCACCTCGATGACCGTGCCCTTGACCGGCTCGTCGCTCTCCTTGAGCGCCTCGATCGTGCCCCACGCGCGCTCGTACTGCGCGCGCTTCTTGGACAGGATCAGCCGGCCCTCCTTGTCCTCCTTCTGGAGAACCAGGGCCTCGACCTCGTCACCGACCTTGACGACCTCGTTGGGATCGACGTCATGCTTGATCGACAACTCACGAGAGGGAATGACCCCCTCGGTCTTGTAGCCGATGTCGAGCAGGACCTCGTCCCGATCGACCTTAACGATGGTGCCCTCGACGATGTCACCATCGTTGAAGTACTTGATGGTCTTGTCGATGGCGGCGAGGAAGTCCTCACCCGTCCCGACGTCGTTGATGGCGACCTGCTGGCGCGGCGCGGTGTCAGCCGGGACGATGGTGGTGTCGGTGGACATTAGCTAGGAGGCTCCGGTACGGCTTGGTTGAGAGTTGGCGGATGGGATTTGCAGTTGTCGTGGCACAGCGGCATAGTGCCGTCGGCGACGAACCCCGAACCAAACGAGACAACCACCGACAACGCCGCGCGACCGGATCTGATTCCCGTGGTGAACAGACGGCAGCACGAAACCACTGCGCAGGGGTATCCTACGCGGCCGCGCGCAGACCGGGCAAACCTGGTCCAGGGGATTTCGACTCGAGGGCCGTACCGAGGGGGACTGATGTCGACGCTGGAAGCAGGCGCCAGCATGCCGCAGGACGGCGAAAACGGGCCGCCACCACCGCAAAGGACGGCCGAGCGCCTGCTCGGGACCGTCGGCAGCGAGCGCCGCTGGGCCGGGTCCGCCGAGTCCGTGGCCGCGAACAGCGCCTGGTGGGACGCCGACGCCGACGACTACCACGTCGAGCACGGCGACTTCCTCGGCGTCGCCGACTTCGTGTGGTGCCCCGAGTCGCTGCGCGAGGAGGACGCCCGCCTGCTCGGTGACGTCGCCGGCCGCGACGTCCTCGAGGTCGGCTGTGGTTCCGCCCCGTGCGCGCGCTGGCTCGCCGGGCAGGGCGCGAACGTCACCGCGTTCGACCTGTCCACGGGCATGCTGCGCTACGCCGCCGCCGCGAACGAGGCCACCGGCATCGACGTGCCGCTGGTCCGCGCCAACGCGGAGTGCCTGCCCTTCGCCGACGCCTCGTTCGACATCGCGTGCTCCGCGTTCGGCGGGGTGCCGTTCGTCGCCGACCTGCCCGGCACGTTCCGCGAAGTCGCGCGCGTGCTGCGGCCCGGCGGCTCGTGGGTCTTCGCGGTCACTCACCCGATGCGGTGGATCTTCCCCGACGACCCCGGCCCGGACGGCCTGCGGGTGACCGGCTCGTACTTCGACCGCACCCCGTACGTCGAGGTCGACGACGACGGCAACGCGACCTACGTCGAGTACCACCGCACACTCGGCGACTTCGTGCGCGCGCTGAACTGGGCCGGGCTGACGCTGGTCGACCTCGTCGAGCCGGAGTGGCCGGACGGCCACACCGGGGAGTGGGGCCAGTGGAGCCCGCTGCGTGGCGCGCTCTTCCCCGGCACCGCGATCTTCCTCACCCGGCGCGCCGGGTGAGGGTTGCCGGTTCCCTGCTCGGCGCACAGACCACCAGGTTCGAGCAGGTGGACCCGCTGCTGCCGGCCGCGGCTCCCCCACCGCAGGGGCACGTCCTGACCGCGGCACTGCCCCGGGGCGACCGGGTGGCCGGTGTGCTCACCAACAGCGTGTTCGAGCCGGGCTCGGCCACCGCGCTGTGGTCGGCGCTGGCGCTGTGGGAGATGCACCCGCTGGTCGGCGCGGCGGGCGGCGCCGGTATGGCGGCGCTGCTGCGGGAGTGGGCCCGGCTCCAGGCCCGCACGGCGGCGGGGCCGGACTCCGCGTGCCTGCTCACGTGGCCGAGCCGGGACGCGGAGGCCGCGCAACCGCTGCTCGCGCACGGTTTCACGCCGCTGACGAGCCTCGCGGTGCGGCGCTTCCGGGCGGGCGCGCCGGTGCGGCGGGCCCCGCAGGCCGGGGTGACGACCCGGCTCGCGACCGCGGCGGATCTCGAGACGGTGCTCGCGCTCGAACTGGCCGAGCTGGCGTACTCGGCGCTGGTCGGCGCCGCCGTCGTGCGGCCGGACGCGGAGCGGGTGAAGCGCGCGACGGTGACGCGCCACCTCGACCAGGGCGACCCGATGTGGCTCGCGGAACGCGACGGTGTCCCGGTGGGCCTCGCGCACTGCAGGCTCATGGACGTGACGGCGGACTCGCTGTCCGGCACCCGCCTGCGACCGGGCCGCTGGGGTTACGTCAACTGCGTCTCGGTGACCGGCGAGGCGCGGGGGGCCGGGGTCGGCAGCGAGCTGATGGCCGTCGCGCACCACGAACTGCACCGCCGCGGCGCGACCGGCACGTTCCTCTACTACAACCCGCCCAACCCGCTGGCCTCGGTGTTCTGGGCCCGGCAGGGTTACCGGCCGCTGTGGACGAGCTGGGAGCTGCGCCCCGCGTCGGCACTGCGCTGAGCCACGAAACGACAGACCACGTGACGAAGCACGGCAGGCGCAGGGCGCGCAGCCCGGCAACGACCGCAACGAGTGCCGTCAATGGGCCGTTCAGGGCGCCCAGCGCCCTGGCTCGAAAATCGGGGGTGATCAGGGCGTGGGGCAGTGCCCTGGCTGAGCGGAGCGAGGT
>NZ_JBHSIS010000024.1:0-274246 GCF_042653545.1 Actinophytocola glycyrrhizae | reverse complement strand
GACCTCGCTCCGCTCAGCCAGGGCGCTGCCCCACGCCCTGATCACCCCCGATTTTCGAGCCAGGGCGCTGAGCGCCCTGAACGCGCCTTTCAGGACATCGGCCCAGATCTTCACGGAATCTATCGCCCAGGCGATGGCCATCCAGGGAACACCGGCGGGCCCCCGCTCGTTGAGGGATCAGAAAGGTTGAGCGCGAGGGGCTCAAGTCTGATTTGACGGGTGATCCACCCCGAGGGCAAACTTGAGCGGAAGGCACTCAACCCACCACGCAAGCAGAAAGCAGGAGGGGAACCAAATGGCGCGAGCGGTCGGTATCGACCTGGGGACGACCAACTCCGTCGTCGCTGTCCTCGAGGGCGGTGAACCGACGGTGATCGCCAACTCCGAGGGTTCGCGGACGACCCCGTCCATCGTCGCCTTCGCCAAGAACGGTGAGGTGCTCACCGGGCAGCCGGCGAAGAACCAGGCCGTCACGAACGTCGACCGCACGGTCCGTTCGGTCAAGCGGCACATGGGCACGGACTGGTCCACGGAGATCGACGGCAAGTCCTACAGCGCGCAGGAGATCAGCGCGCGGGTGCTCATGAAGCTGAAGCGGGACGCGGAGTCCTACCTCGGCGAGCCGATCACCGACGCGGTGATCACCGTCCCGGCGTACTTCGAGGACGCCCAGCGGCAGGCCACCAAGGAGGCCGGGCAGATCGCCGGCCTGAACGTGCTGCGGATCGTGAACGAGCCGACCGCGGCGGCGCTGGCCTACGGCCTGGACAAGGGCGAGAAGGAGCAGACCATCCTCGTGTTCGACCTCGGTGGTGGCACGTTCGACGTGTCGCTGCTGGAGATCGGCGAGGGCGTGGTCGAGGTCCGTGCGACCTCCGGGGACAACCACCTCGGTGGTGACGACTGGGACCAGCGGATCGTCGACTGGCTGGTCGACAAGTTCAAGCAGTCCGCAGGCATCGACCTCACCAAGGACAAGATGGCGCTGCAGCGCATCCGTGAGGCCGCGGAGAAGGCGAAGATCGAGCTGTCCAGCTCGAACAGCGCCAACATCAACCTGCCGTACATCACGGTGGACGCGGAGAAGAACCCGCTGTTCCTCGACGAGACGCTGTCCCGGGCCGAGTTCCAGCGGATCACCAGCGACCTGCTGGACCGCACCCGCGCGCCGTTCAACAACGTGATCAAGGACGCCGGCATCAAGGTCGGCGACATCGACCACGTGGTGATGGTGGGTGGCTCCACCCGGATGCCCGCCGTGTCCGACCTGGTCAAGGAGCTGACGGGCGGCCAGGAGCCGAACAAGGGCGTGAACCCGGACGAGGTCGTCGCCATGGGCGCGACCCTGCAGGCCGGTGTCCTGCGCGGTGACGTCAAGGACGTGCTGCTGCTGGACGTCACCCCGCTGTCGCTGGGCATCGAGACCAAGGGCGGCGTGTTCACCAAGCTCATCGAGCGGAACACGACCATCCCGACCAAGCGGTCGGAGATCTTCTCCACCGCGGACGACGGCCAGACCACGGTCGGCATCCAGGTCTTCCAGGGTGAGCGCGAGATCGCGGTGCACAACAAGAAGCTGGGCACCTTCGACCTCACGGGCATCCCGCCGGCACCGCGCGGTGTGCCGCAGATCGAGGTCACCTTCGACATCGACGCGAACGGCATCGTGCACGTCAACGCGAAGGACCTCGGCACCGGCAAGGAGCAGTCGATGACGATCACCGGCGGCTCGGCGCTGCCGAAGGACGACATCGACCGGATGGTCAAGGACGCCGAGGCGCACGCCGAGGAGGACAAGCGCCGCCGCGAGGAGGCCGAGACCCGCAACCAGGCCGAGACGCTCGTCTACCAGACGGAGAAGTTCGTCAAGGACAACGACGAGAAGATCCCGGCCGAGGTCAAGGAGAAGGTCAACACCGCGGTCAAGGAGGCCGAGGAGTCGCTCAAGGGCACCGACATCGCGGCCATCAAGGCGGCGATGGAGAAGCTCGCGACCGAGTCGCAGGCCATGGGCTCCGCGATCTACGCGCAGACCGGCGCCACGCAGGACGCGGGCGCGGGTGCTGGTGCGGCCGGCGGTGAGCAGGCCGGTGGCCAGCAGGCACAGGGCGCCGAGGACGTCGTGGACGCGGAGATCGTCGACGAGGACGGCAAGAAGTGACGTCCGAGCACCGAGCCGCCGACGACCACGGAGAGGAGCCACGGGTAGTGGTGCGCGACCGGCGTCGCATCGATCCTGAGACCGGCGAGGTCCGGCCGCCCGCTCCCGAACAGGAGGCTGGTGTGCCGGACCCCGAGACCGGTGTCGCACCGGAGGACGCCGTCGAGGCGGAGCCGGTGCCCAGCCAGGAAGCCGAGCTGAAGGCGCAACTCGACGAGCGGACCGCCGACCTGCAGCGACTGCAGGCCGAGTACGCCAACTACCGCAAGCGGATCGACCGCGACCGGGAGTCGGTGGTCAACACCGCGAAGGCGGCGGTGGCGGGCGAGCTGCTGTCGGTGCTCGACGACGTCGAGCGCGCCGCACAGCACGGCGACCTGACCGGTGCGTTCAAGGCGGTGGCGGACAAGCTGGTCGCCACGCTGGAGCGCACGGGGCTGGAGCCCTTCGGGCACGAGGGTGAGCCGTTCGACCCGTCGGTGCACGAGGCCGTCCAGCACGACACGTCCCCCGAGGTCGCGGGTCCGACGGTGACCGCGGTGCTGCGCCGCGGCTACCGGTTCGGTGACCGGATCGTGCGGGCCGCGCTGGTCGCGGTCACCGACCACGAGCCGGCCGCCGCGCCCGCCCCTGCGGCCGAGGAGCCGGTGCCGGGCGACTGGTTCGACCCGAACGACAAGACGAACGAGCAGATCTGACCTGGGAGGAGGGGACGTCCGGTGAGTGCGCGGGATTGGATCGACAAGGACTTCTACCGCGAGTTGGGCGTCTCGTCCGACGCCACCGACGCCGAGATCAAGAAGGCGTACCGCAAGCTCGCCCGTGAGCTGCACCCCGACGCCAACCCGGGCAACACCCAGGCGGAGGCGCGGTTCAAGGCGGTGTCGGAGGCCTACGGGGTCCTCGGCGACGCCGAGAAGCGCAAGCAGTACGACGAGGCCCGCCGGCTCTTCGGATCCGGCGGGTTCCAGCCAGGTGGCTTCGGCGGTTTCGGCGGCGGCGGGTCGACGTTCGACTTCAGCGACGTCTTCGGCGGCCAGCAGCAGGCGGGCGCGGGTGGCGGGATCAGCGACCTGCTCGGCAACCTGTTCGGTCGCCGGGGCGGTGGCACCGCGGCTGGCGGCCGGCCGCGGCGCGGCGCCGACGTGGAGACCGAGGTGCGGATCGACTTCGTGGAGGCGGTGAAGGGCGCGACCGTGCCGTTGCGCCTTTCGAGCCCGTCCACGTGCGAGACGTGCCACGGCTCCGGCGCCAAGCCGGGCACGACACCGCACACGTGTCCCACGTGTGCCGGTGCCGGCCTGGTGAGCCGCTCGCAGGGCGCGTTCGCGTTCAGCGAGCCGTGCCGCGACTGCCGCGGCACGGGCCGGATCGTCGACGACCCGTGCGCGGAGTGCGGTGGCGACGGGGTGAGCACCAAGTCGCGGACGCTGACCGTGCGGATCCCGCCAGGGGTCGCCGACGAACAGCGGATCCGGCTGGCCGGTCAGGGCGAGCCGGGCAACGCGGGCGGGCACGCGGGTGACCTGTACGTCCGCGTGCACGTCACGGCCCACCCGCTGTTCGGGCGGTCGGGCAACGATCTGACCCTCAAGGTGCCGGTGACCTTCACCGAGCTCGCGCTCGGCACGACACTGGAAGTGCCGACCCTCGAGGGCAAGGTCGCCCTGCGGGTGGCGCCCGGCACGGCCAGCGGCCGGGTCCTGCGTGTGCGCGGCAAGGGCATCACCCGACGTGACGGTCAGGCGGGCGACCTGCTGGTGACCCTGCAGGTCGCGGTGCCGTCGAACATGGACGACAAGGCCAGGGCGGCGCTGGAGGAGTACGCCGAGGCGACCTCCGGCATCGACCCCCGGCCGGAGCTGACCGCGATGCTGGCTGAACGGAGTCGGTGATGACGGGGATCCCGTTTCCGCCCGGAGCTGACGAGGACACACCGGTCTTCGTGATCTCGGTGGCCGCTGAACTGTCCGGGCTGCACGCGCAGACGCTGCGCGGGTACGACCGGATGGGGCTGGTGTCCCCCGGACGCACGTCCGGGGGCGGACGCAGGTACTCCATGCGGGACATCGCGCTGCTTCGCGAGGTGCAGCGGCTGTCCCAGGAGCAGGGGGTCAACCTGGCCGGGATCAAACGGATCATCGAGCTGGAGCACGAGGTCGACGCGCTCCGCTCCAGGGTCGTCGAGCTGAGCGAGGAGCTGGCGGCCGTGCACGCGGCCGCGGAGCAGGCGGCGGCGGCCATCCACCGGTCCTACCGCAACGAGCTGGTGCCGGTGTCCCGGCAGACGGCGCTGGTGGTGTGGAAACCACGCAAGAGGTAGCAGGGAACCGGACGACGGCCGCGGGTCACCGCATCGGCAGCGTCGTCCGGTTCCCTTTCGCGTGCAGATGCCCGATGAGCGTGTCGCGCGCGTCCTGGAGAGCCTCGGTGAGCCGGCGGCAGGTGTCCGGGTGGTCGACGACCAGGCGCAGGGTGGCGCCGCCCGTCCGGTACTCGCCGAGGGCGATCTCGACGACGTCGTCCGCCGGATGCATGTCGACGCTCATCGGGCAGTCGCGGTCCACGTGGGTGTACTGGTCGCTGCGCAGGTCGTGCATCTCGTCCTCCTGATCAGTGGTTTTGGCGTTTTCACTGTGTACTGATCAGTGGGTCGAGGCAAGCGCTGGAATGATGAAAACTTTCACTTCACCTGTTTGGGTGACGGTTGGATCGCTTTCAACACCAGTAAGCTCATCTCGTGACTGACTACGTGCCCAGCATGCGCATGAGGCGAGTCGCGCGGACGCTGCTCCACTGGCGCGAGAGCCGGGACATCAACGCCGCCGAGATCGCGAAGAAGGCCGGTTGGTCCGGCGCCAAACAGAGTCGGCTGGAGAACGCGACCCAGCCCATCCAACCGTCGCAGGTCGTCACGCTCGCCCTCCTCTACGACGTCCCGGAAGCCGAACGCGACGCGGTGTTCAACTCGTGCCTGACCGCGCAGCAGGAGGGCTGGTGGGACGCGGTGAGCAGAGACGCGCTGGTCGCGGACGTGCTGGACTACGTCGAGTTCGAGTCCGAAGCCACCACCGTCCGCACCTTCAAGATCGACCTGGTGCCCGGCCTGTTGCAGACCTCGGGCTACGCCGCGGCGATCGTCGAGGCGGCCCAGTCGCGGCCGTCCGCCGAGGTGGTGCGGGAACGAGTCGAGGCACGCACCAGGCGGCAGGAGCGGCTCGACGGCGAGAACCCGATCCACGTCGAGGGGGTGCTCACCGAGGGCGCTCTCCGAAACCGGGTGGGTGGCCCGGAGGTGATGCGGCAGCAGTTGGAGCGGCTGGTTCAACTCTCCAAGCTGCCCAACGTTGATCTGCGGGTGATCGCCGCCACCGGTGCCTACCCGGCGATGGGCACGCCGTTCAGCATCCTGTCGTTCGCCGGTGACTACCCGGACGTCGGCTACATCGAGTTGATCGACAAGGGGGTGTACATCGAGGAACCCGAGGACCTCGAGCCTTATCAGGTCCGTTTCGCGGGACTGCAAAAGGTAGCCTTGAGTCAGAGCAAATCACGCAGTCTCCTCGCGGACATCGCGGAGGGCCTGCGCTGACCGAGGAGATCACGGTGTCCCCGCCCGACCTGACCAACGCCGTGTGGCGCAAGAGCAGTCGCAGCAACGGAGACGGCAACGAGTGTGTCGAGGTCGCCTTCGTGTCCGGGGTGACTGCCCTGCGCGACTCGAAGAACCCTGACGGGGGCGCTCTCGTGCTGCCGCCGACCGGCTGGCACGCGTTCCGCTCGACGACCAAGGTGAGTCGCTGATTACACCATTGGTGGTAGCTTTACACCATGGCCATGAACATCAAGGATCCGGAGGCTGAGCGGCTCGCCGCCGAGGTCGCCGCGCTGACCGGCGAGAGCAAGACCGCCGCCGTCCGTGCCGCTCTCCGCGAACGCCGTGAGCGGCTGAACGTTGCGAGTGGGCCACGCCTGCGAACTCTCAGGCGCTTCCTCGAGGACGAGATCTGGCCGCGCGTACCACCCGAGATCCAGGACGGGCCGCCGATGACGAAGGCCGAACGCGAGGAACTGCTCGGCTACGGCCCGGAGGGCGTGTGATCCTGGACAGCTCGGCCATCGTCACGGTCTTTCTGCGGGAGAAGGGCAGCGAACGCGTGCTGGATGCGCTCGAGGCCGCGGACGCTTGCCGGGTCGGTGCGCCCACTCTCGTGGAGACGGCGATGGTGTTGACCGGCAGGCTGGGTGACGACGGCCGAACGATGCTTCTGTCATTCCTCCAGGAAGTGAATGTCGATGTGCTGCCGTTCGGCGACGCGCACTGGCGGACCGCGCAGAGCGCGTTCGTGCGCTACGGCAAGGGGCGCCATCCGGCCGCACTGAACTTCGGCGACTGCCTCACGTACGCGACGGCCTACGTCGCGGGCGAACCGCTGCTCTGTGTGGGCGAGGACTTCGCGCGGACTGATCTGGAGCTGGTGCTCAGTCCATCGTGAACGGGTCGTAGATGATGTGGTCCAGGGAGGTGCCTGCCACCAGCATCCTGGACACCGTCGACCGGACCATGCCCGGTGAGCCGGACACGAGCACGTCGTGGTCCTGCCAGGCGCCGTAGCGGGTCACCACGTCGGCCAGGGTGCCCTTCTCCACCGCGGCCATCGTGGAGTCCGACTCCAGCACCGGCACCACCTTCAGCCACGGGTTGTGCGCGGCGGTGGCCTGCAGGTTCTCCAGGTCGTACAGGTCGGCCCGGACGCGGCCGCCGTAGAAGACCTGCACCCTCGGGTTCTCGCCCCACTGGGAGAGGTGGTCGATGATCGCGCGCATCGGGGCGATCCCGGTGCCGCCCGCGATCATGAGCACGTCGTTGCCGGACTCGCGGTTCACCGCCAGCCTGCCCATCGGGGGACCGATGCGCCACACGTCGCCGATCTCACCATGGGTGACGATCGCGCGGGAGACCCAGCCGGTCTCGACCGCCCGGATGTGGAACTCGAGCAGGCCGTCCTCGCGTGGGGCGGTGGCCGGGGTGAAGTAGCGCCACATCCTCGGCCGCTGCGGCACCTCGACGCTCACGTACTGCCCCGGCTGGTACGGGACCGCGTAGTCGGGCTGCACCCGCACCACAGCGAGGTCCCTCGTCAGGCGGTGGCGCTCGACGACCGTCCCGTTCCACCAGGCCGGGCCCTCGTCCGCGGTCGCGGCCTCCAGCATCGCCCTGGCCATGATCGTGTACGCCTCGGCCCACGCGCGTTCGACCTCGTCGGTCCACGCGGCCTTCGCGTACTGCTTGACCGCGGACAGCAGCGCCATGCCGACGGCCTCGTAGTGGTTGGCGATCACGCCGAACTTGCGGTGGTCGCGGCCGAGCTGTCTCAGGAACGGCAGCAGCTCGTCCGGGCGGTCGACCATCTGGACGAAGTGGACCAGGGCGCGCAGCAACCTGGACCGCTGCACCTGCATGTTCACCGGGAACATCTCCCTGGTGGCCGGTGCGATGGCGAACAGGGTCGCGTAGAAGTGCGCAGCCACCCGGTCGGCCTGCGGCTCGACGACCGCGAAGCTGTCGCGGACCAGGCGCACCATGGTGGCGAGTGGTTCCTCGCCATGCGGCTGGTTGTCCTGGCTCGGTAAGGGGCTCACAACGGCGTTGGCTGTCATGGTCGGGACACAGTCCACCTCTCGGCGTCCGGGGCTCGACGCCGCGTTACCCGGGTCGTCGTCCGTCCCCGACATCGAGACACTAGACGGAAACTCCACCGTTGTCCGCCCTCCTGACACTTTCGTGTGAGGCGCCACTACACAGAGTTGTCGTGTTGGGACGTTCGAGCGACATTCGAGGGGGTCGCCCTCGCATACACCTCCCCGTTATGAAAACGTGTCCGCCGTGCGTCCTGATCAGGTCACTCCGACGGGTGTCGCGGACGCGTCTCTTCTCGATCTGGAGATCGCGGAACCCGCAGTCACGCCACCACCACCGTCCGTAGACCCCCCGACCGTGAAATTTCGCCCGATCGGACCAGCCGCGTTGCCTGGTTGTGCCGGTGAGCATCTACTCCAAAAGGCCTACGGCACCGCCGACCGGGCGGAGCGCTTCTACCGCGACCAGGTGCTCGACCACCTCAACCCCGAGATGGTCGAGTTCGTCGGGCGCATGGAGATGGCGTTCGTCGGCACGGCCGACGCCGCCGGTGAGTGCGACGCCAGCTTCCGCGCCGGTCCGCCGGGGTTCCTCCACGTCCTCGACTCGCGCCGCGTCGCCTACCCGGAGTACCGGGGCAACGGCGTGCTCGCGAGCCTCGGCAACATCAGTGAGAACCCGCACGTCGCGCTGCTGATGATCGACTTCGTGCGCGACCTGATCGGCCTGCACGTCAACGGCCGCGCGGCTATCGTCGACGACGTCGTGCTGCGTCGCGACCATCCCGCCCTCCCGGTCGCCGACGAGCGCGGCCGCGCTCCGGAACGCTGGGTCGTCGTGCACGTGGAGGAGGCCTATGTCCACTGCCGCAAGCACATTCCGCGGTTGCGGCCGGTCTCCCGCGACCGGGACTGGGGCAGCGACGACACGCGGCGCAAGGGTGGCGACTACTTCGGCGTCCGCGCGCGCCAGAACGCACCGGTCGCCGGGCGTCGCTGAGAGTTGATCACCCGTCTCCCGGGTTGCCGGTGCGTTCACCCGGGTGGCGGTAGCGCCGTGAGCTGCTTTCTCTCGACTTCGCGGCCGGGGCACACCTTGCACGCCTGCCTGTGGATAGGCACCTGGGGATTGTGGACAAGTGGCACCTCGGTGTGGACAACCCCGTTAGGACATGTGGGTGAGGCGCAACCGGGCGGTCGCGACCACCCACGAAGTCGTACTTGAGCGGAACACACTCAACTTTGCTGACGTTGTGCATAGTGAGTCAGAACGTTGCACGTGAGGGGACCCATGGACGCCTTCAACCCGACCACCAAGACCCAGCAGGCCATCTCGGCGGCCGCGCAGGCCGCGACCGTCGCGGGCCACCCGGACGTGAAGCCCGTGCACCTGCTCGGCGCACTGCTCGCGCAGGGCGACGGGCTGACCGCACCACTGCTGTCGGCGGTGGGGGCCGACCCGAACGTGGTGCGCAAGGAGCTGGACCAGTACGCCAACTCGCTACCGTCCGCGACCGGCTCGACCGTGTCCGCGCCGCAGCTGGACGCCGAGGCACTGCGGTCGGTGACGCACGCGCAGAAGCTCGCGACCGAGATGGGCGACGAGTTCGTCTCCACCGAGCACCTGCTCGTCGGCCTCGCCGCGCAGGGCGGTGCCGTGGCGAACCTGCTGAACCGCCACGGCGCGACGCCCGACGCGCTGCGGGAGGCGTTCGCCAAGGTCCGCGGCTCCGCCCGGGTCACCAACCCGGACCCGGAGTCGACCTACAAGGCACTCGAGAAGTACGGCCTCGACCTGACCGAGCGGGCCCGCAAGGGCGAGCTGGACCCGGTCATCGGCCGGGACTCCGAGATCCGCCGGGTCGTGCAGGTGCTGTCGCGGCGGACCAAGAACAACCCGGTGCTGATCGGTGAGCCAGGCGTCGGCAAGACCGCGATCGTCGAGGGCCTCGCGCAGCGGATCGTGGCCGGGGACGTGCCGCAGTCGCTGCTCGGCAAGCGGGTCGTCGCTCTCGACCTGGGGTCGATGGTCGCGGGCGCCAAGTTCCGCGGCGAGTTCGAGGAACGGCTGAAGGCCGTGCTCAAGGAGATCACCGAGTCGGCGGGCCAGGTCATCACGTTCATCGACGAGCTGCACACGATCGTCGGCGCCGGCGCGACCGGCGAGGGCGCGATGGACGCGGGCAACATGATCAAGCCGATGCTCGCCCGTGGTGAGCTGCGGATGGTCGGCGCGACCACGCTCGACGAGTACCGCCAGCACATCGAGAAGGACGCCGCGCTGGAGCGCCGCTTCCAGCAGGTGCTGGTCGGCGAGCCGTCCGTGGAGGACACCGTCGGCATCCTGCGTGGCCTCAAGGAACGTTACGAGGTGCACCACGGCGTGCGGATCACCGACGGCGCGCTGGTCGCGGCCGCCACTCTCTCCGACCGGTACATCACCGCGCGCTTCCTGCCGGACAAGGCCATCGACCTGGTCGACGAGGCCGCGTCCCGGCTGCGCATGGAGATCGACTCCCGCCCGGTGGAGATCGACGAGGTCGAGCGGGCCGTGCGGCGCCTCGAGATCGAGGAGATGGCGCTCCAGAAGGAGGACGACGCCGCCTCCAAGGAGCGATTGGCGGCGCTCCGCATGGAGCTGGCCGAGAAGCGGGAGACGCTGACCGCGCTCACCGCCCGCTGGCAGAACGAGAAGGGCGCGATCGAGAAGGTCCGCGACCTCAAGGAGCAGCTCGAACAGTTGCGCGGCGAGTCGGAGCGGGCCGAGCGCGACGGCGACCTCGGCCGCGCGTCCGAGCTGCGGTACGGCCGGATCCCCCAGCTGGAGAAGGACCTCGCCGCCGCGACGCGCACCGCGGAGCGCGCCGAGGAACAGGTCATGCTGAAGGAGGAGGTCGGCCCGGACGACGTCGCGGACGTCGTGTCGGCGTGGACCGGCATCCCGGCCGGGCGGCTGCTGGAGGGTGAGACCGCGAAGCTGCTGCGCATGGAGGAGGCCATCGGCAGGCGGGTCGTCGGGCAGGCCGAGGCCGTACGGGTGGTGTCCGACGCGGTGCGGCGCGCCCGCGCCGGGGTCGCCGACCCCGACCGGCCCACCGGCTCGTTCCTGTTCCTCGGGCCCACCGGGGTCGGCAAGACCGAGCTGGCGAAGGCGCTCGCCGAGTTCCTGTTCGACGACGAGCGCGCCATGATCCGCATCGACATGTCCGAGTACTCGGAGAAGCACTCGGTCGCCCGGCTGGTCGGCGCCCCGCCCGGGTACGTCGGCTACGACCAGGGCGGCCAGCTCACCGAGGCGGTGCGGCGGCGCCCGTACAGCGTGGTGCTGCTGGACGAGGTCGAGAAGGCGCACCCGGACGTGTTCGACGTGCTGCTGCAGGTCCTCGACGACGGCCGCCTGACCGACGGGCAGGGCCGCACGGTCGACTTCCGCAACACGATCCTGGTGCTCACGTCGAACCTCGGCTCGCAGGCCATCACGGACGTGACCCTGGACGACCAGCAGCGCAAGGACGCCGTGCTCTCGGTGGTGCAGCGGCACTTCAAGCCGGAGTTCCTGAACCGGCTCGACGACGTGGTCGTGTTCGGATCGCTGGCGACCGAGGAACTGACGTCCATCGTGGACATCCAGATCGACGCGCTCGGCCGCCGTCTCGCCGCCCGCCGTCTGACGCTCGACGTCAGCCCGGCCGCGCGGGAATGGCTGGCGCTCAACGGGTTCGACCCGGTCTACGGGGCACGCCCGCTGCGGCGGCTGGTGGCCTCGGCGATCGGCGACCAGCTGGCGAAGTCGTTGCTGGCCGGTGAGATCCGGGACGGCGACACGGTCCGCGTCGACGTCACGCCGGACAGCGCGGCCCTGATCGTCGGCGGCGCCCTGTAGGAGAGCCGAAAGCGGCGCCTCCCCCAGGAAGGCGCCGCTTTCGCGGGTCATCCGTTCGTCGGGAAGGTGACTTCCGGGTACCGCGGTGACGGCCCGTCGAGCAGTGGTCGCGGGTCGCCGCGCAGGTGCCGGTCGAGGAAGGCACGGACGTAGGTGCGGGTGATCGTCTGCGCGCGGCCGGCCGCGATGCCTGCGCCGTAGTCGAGGCCCAGCCGGTCCATCAGCAGCCCGACGTCGGTGAACGACACGTGCTCGGCGCCGTCGACCAGGAGCCAGCGCTTCCAGCCGGTCATGCCCGCCCAGCTGCGTTCCCACGTGGCGGCCGGGGCGCCGCTGCCCGGCGTGTACTGCCCGGCCCGGCCGAGGAACAGGAACGGCTTCGACAGCCCGCCCTCCGGGATCACGTCGTCGGTGCTGCCGTCGATGTCGAACCCCGCCGTGAGCCGTGGGTCGGCGAGCAGCGCGGGGATGCTGCTCGCGCCGCCGACGGAGTGCCCGCCCATCACGATGCGCGACCGGTCGACCAGCCGGGCGCCGCGCCACGCGGGACGTGGTCCGGTCAGCCGGTCGAGCACGAACGACACGTCGGCGGCCCGGCCGCGGCCCAGCTCGATCCAGACCGTCTCGTCCTTCGCCATCTCGCAGGTGAGACACGTGGTGACCCGCCCGTCGGGGAAGGTCTGCGCGACGTTCTCGTAGGTGTGGTCGACGACCGCGACGACGTGGCCGTGGCTCGCGAGGTCCTCGGCCAGCGACGTGAGCGTGGCGCGCGGCTTGCTGTGGCCAGGCGACAGCACGACCAGCGGCAGGCCGCCCGGTCGCCCGGCGGGCCGCGCGTCGCGGACGGCGCTGGTCCGCACGGTGCTCAGCAGGTCGGGCGGCAACAGGTCCGTGAGCCCGCCGTCCTCCAGCAGGAGCCGGGACTCGGTCGGGGTCATGTACCGCGCCGTGGGTCCGTTGGACCGGGCCGCCGGGTAGTACAGCGACACCATCAGCTCCCGGTAGGGCACCGACGGCACCCACGGGTCGGGCCTGGACGTGTCCTTCAGGTACAGCGTGGTCGTGCCGACCGGCTGTCCACCGGTCGGGGCGGGCAGCCGCAGCGCCGGGTCCGCGGCGGCGGGAGTCGCGGACAGGGCGAGCGTGAGTGCGGTGAGCGTGACGATGACGCGCATGGGTCCCCCTCAGGACAGGTGGCGGATTCGCCGGAAGCAGAACCAGGTCAGCAGCCCCGAGAGCGCGAGGAACAGCCCCAGCTCGATCCACTGCAGCGCCCAGAACCGGCTGCCGGGCTGGTAGGTGACGCGTTGCGAGTAGCCGAGTCCGGAAAGCTGCGCGACGCATTCGGTGACGGACATGCGGTCGGGCGGGCCGTCGTTCCCGCCGAACGGCGGCAGGCAGTGCTGTACCGCGTCGGGCAGCGGGAACACCGCGGTGCCGGACGCGTCCACGGTCTCGTTCGCGAGCACCCACGCGCCCGCGGGCTGGGCCACGGTGATCGACTCGATGACCCCCGACTCGTTCCCCCTGATCTGCCCGATGTTCGAGTCCGTGATCGTCACCGTGTCCTCGACCGGAGGGATGACGTACGGGCGTACCAGGAACGGGACCGCGACCAGCACGGCGGCGAACACGGTGAGCGTGACGGCCATCGCCGCCACGGTCCTGCGCAACAGGATGCCCACCGCCACCCCGAGCACGAACGCGAACGCGGCGTATCCGACCGGCACGATCCCGCGTGCGGCGAACACGACCGGTTCCATCCGGGTCAGGGCGAAGCTCTTGGGGTCGGCGCTCACGTGCGCGTCGATCGGGGCGGCCCACCAGGTGACCGCGGTGCTCAGCAGCGCGGCCGCGACCACGGTGGCCGCCACGCCCACCCCCAGTTTGGTCGCGAGCCAGCGCTTGCGGGTGATGCTCTGGTTCCACACCAGGTTGTGCGTGCCGGTCTCCAGCTCCCGGGTCACCATCGGCACGCCCCAGAACACGCCGATGATCGCGGGCAGCAGGTACAGCACGAGGATCGTGCCGCCGAACATCAGGTCCTGGTCGGCGAACTCCCCGCGGCCCACCAGGTCGGGCCCGGTGATCGCGAGGACCACCGCGATCGCCGCGAGCCCGGTGTACACCGAGATCGCCGGGACGCGGAACTGGCGCCAGGTCAACCAGGTCATCGCAGCACCTCCAGCGCCGGGCGGGCGGTGACCGGGTTGCTCATGTACTCGAGGACCAGGTCCTCGAGCCCGAGCTGCCCGACCGTCCACGACGGGTCGAGGACCGGCCGGTCGGTGCGGACGACGACCGTGGTCTGCCGGTCGGTGTGGCGCGCGGAGATGACGTGCTGGTCCGACGGCAGCGTGTCGAGGTCGCGCCGTGGGCCGGACAGCCGGTGGTGTGTCGCGAGCAGTTCGTCGACCTCGCCCGCGATCCGCAGCTGGGCGTCGACGAGCACGATCATGTGGTCGCAGATCCGCTCCAGGTCGGCGACCAGGTGCGAGGACAGCACGACCGACACACCGTGCTCGGCGACCGCCTCCATCAGGTCGGACAGGAACTCGCGGCGGGCGAGCGGGTCGAGTGCCGCGACCGGCTCGTCGAGCAGCAGCAGCTCGGGGCGCTTCGCGATGCCGAGCGTGAGCGCGAGCTGCGCCCGCTGGCCGCCGGAGAGCCTTCCCGCCTGCTGTTTCGGGTCCAGCCCGATCCGCTCGACCCGCCGCTGTGCCAGCTTCTCGTCCCAGCCCGGGTTGAGCCGGGCACCGAGCCGCAGGTGGTCCTCGACGGTCAGGCCCGCGTAGACCGGGGTGCTCTGCGCGACGTAGCCGACCTTCGCGAGCTGCTCCGGGCCGCTGCCCGGCACGCCGCCGCACACCTCGATGGTGCCTGCCGTCGCCTCGAGCATGCCCGAGGCGAGGTTCAGCAGCGTCGACTTGCCCGCGCCGTTCGGGCCGACGAGACCGGTCACGTGACCTGCCTCGACGTCGAGCGTGCAGCCCGCCAACGCCCAGCGCCGCTTGTACTTCTTGCCCAGTCCCCAGGCCGTCAGGACGGTCACGCTATGTCCTCTCTCGCGGCGCTGCGAAACGTGGACATGAACAGCGCCTCGATGCTCTCGTCGCCGAGACCGGCCTTGCGGGCCTTGTCGAGCCAGCGCCGCAGTTCGTGGCGCAGCGGGCCGTGGGCGGCGAGCGTGTTGTCGGCGAGCGTCGCCGTCACGAACGTGCCGACCCCGGGCCGGGCGGCGACGAGCCCGTCGTGCTCCAGCTCGCGGTAGGCCTTGAGCACCGTGTTCGGGTTGATCGCGAGGGCCGCGACCACGTCCTTGACCTTCGGCAGCTGGTCGCCCTCGCGGAGCAGGCCAAGCCGGAGCGCGTGCCGCACCTGCTGGACCACCTGTTGGTAGGGCGACAGGCCGGACCTGCCGTCCAGGTGAAACTCGATCACGACTACCTCCATTTATCTAGCTAACTAGCACTATAGAGAAACGGGCGGGTAGCGCGCCAGGACGGGTGACATGGGGCCTGTGATCTTTGCTCCGGCGCTGTGACGGCTACTCTTTGCCGGGTGGGCATACCGGCATGGGTGTGGTTCGTCGTGGCGGTGGTCGCCGGGCTGGCCGGCGCCGCGCTGTTGCTGCGTGACCGCGCCCGCCTCACCTCGCGGAACCGGGAGCGCCGTCGTTGGGCCGCGCTGCGTGGGTGGCAGTTCGCGGAAACCGACCACCTGCTGCCGACCCAGTGGAGCGGCGGTGCCGTCGCGTTCCACGGCGGCGGCGTCGCACGCGACGTGGTCGCCGGGTCGACGTTCACCGCGGACGGCCGCCGCAAGGTGTACGTGTTCGACCTGGAGGCGGGCGGGCGGGTCGTCGCGGTGATCGCGGCCGTGCAGTGCAGGCGGGTGCTGCCCGCCGTGGTCGAGCTGTGGCTGCCGAGCGCACCGTTCCAGCGCGACACGATGCCCGAGCTGCTCGGGCCGGTCGGCCAGCGCTACGCGTTCGTCTCCGACATCAGCGCCGCCCGCGGCCTGATCACCCCCGACCTCGTGGACGCCACGGAGGAGATCGGCGCCGACATCCCGGTGGCGTGGATCGAGGAGGGCTGGGTGCTGGCGAGCGTCGCGCCGCACGCGTCACCGTCGCGGCTGGAGCGGCTGCTGCGCGGCGTCGGCGAGATCGCGGACGTGATCGACCCCTTCGACGCCGAGGTCGACCCGGTCGGCGAGCACGAGCAGCCGACCGGACGGCACGGGGAGCGGCCCGACTAACGTTGGGCGCATGCCAACAGCGCTCGTCACTGGGGCCACTGCCGGGATCGGCGCCGCCTTCGCCAGGAAGCTCGCCGCCGAGGGCTACGACCTGGTGATCGTCGCCCGCACCAGGGAGCGGCTCGATGAGGTCGCGGACTCCCTCGCCGCGAGCCACGGCGTCACGGTCACCCCGATGGCGGCGGACCTGTCGGTGGCCGGGGACCGCAAGCGCGTCGAGGAACGCCTGTCGGCCGGCGACCCGATCGACCTGCTGGTCAACAACGCGGGCTTCGGCACCCGGGGTGCGTTCGCGTCGACGGACATGGACCACCTGCAGTCCCAGCTCGACGTGAACGTCACCAGCGTGCTGCGCCTGACCCGCGCCGCGCTGCCGGGCATGCTCGACCGCGGCCACGGTGCGGTGGTGAACGTGTCGAGCGTGGCGGGTTTCTTCCCGGCCACGGGTGCGACCTACGCCGCGTCGAAGGCGTGGGTGACCACGTTCTCGGAGGGCATGGCGGCGAACCTGGCCGGTACGGGGGTGCGGGTGCTGGCCCTGTGCCCGGGCTTCACGAAAACGGAGTTCCACGCCAGGGCGGGCGACGACATGACGGCACTGCCGGAGGCTCTGTGGCTGAACGCGGACCGCGTGGTGGCCGACTGCCTGCGCGACCTGCGCCGCGGCCGCCCGCGCTCGGTGCCGGGCGGGGTGTACAAGGCGCTGCTGGCGGTGCCCCGGTTGTTGCCGCGCGCGGCACTGCGCCGCCTGGAGTCCCGCGTGGCCGAGGGCAGGGACCGCACCTGACTTTCCCCGAAACGGGCCCGCGGCGTCGCGGCCGTCACGTACTTTGACGTGCTGTGAACACAACGCTGCTGGTCATCGTCGTTGTCGTGGTCGTCGCGGCGGTGATGTTCTTCCAGTACCAGGCACACAAGAAGAAGGTAGAAGCCTTCACCGCACTGGCCGGAGAACGCGGCTGGCGCTACACGGAACGCGACCGCGGCCTTGCGAGGCGCTTCACCGGCACCCCGTTCGGCGAAGGCCACGGCAGGGACGCCCGCCACGTACTGACGGGGACGCACCGGGGCCGCCCCGTGCTGGCCTTCGAGTACTCGTACAAGGAAACACGTGGCAGCGGAGACGACCGCAGGACCCGGACCTACCACTACACGATCGTCTCGACAGGACTCCCGGCACCGAAGCCGACACTGCAGCTGAACCGGGAAGGCCTTGGCCGCAAGCTGCTGGGCTTCGTCGGCGTGCGCGACCTGCAGCTGGAAAGCGACGAGTTCAACAGGACATTCCACATCCGCACGGAGAACGACAGGTTCGCCTACGACGTACTCCACCCCAGGATGATGGAATGGATGCTGGCGGACGAACGCGCGCTGACCACCCCGTTCCGCTTCGAACAAGCCGACCTGCTCACCTGGCAGGAAGGCAAGATCGATGTGTCCGATGTGGACGCCCTGCTGAACTACCTGTGCGACGTACTGGACCACGTCCCGACCTTCGTATGGAAGCCGTGACCTAACCGGCCGCCATCGTCTCGACCGCTTCCCCAGCCACGTCAACGGCGACCACGCAAGGATCCTTCTTGCCCACATTGGACCGCGAGAGCCGAACGCGTGCTTCGAACGCAACCTCGTCACTCGCCCCGACGACGACCGTGCAGATCCCGTTCGGCCGATCATCCACCGCGGCACGAGCAACCGCGGGAAGACCTTCGACAGGCGGCAGTTCCTCGAAGTAGCCGAGCCGTCCGTCGGCGTGCGCCTCGTACTCCGCGCTGAGACCACGCGGATCCTTGTCGAGGAAGCGGATCTGCGCCTCGCTGAAGGTGCCCATGAACCAGCCGCGCCCTATCCGGCCTTGATGGTCTTGACGGCTTCCCCGGCCACGTCAGCGGCCGCCGCGCACGGGTCCATCTTCCCGATGTTCCCCTGGGACAGCTGGACCCGAGTCTCGAAAGCGATCTCATCACTGGCCCCCACCACAACGGTGCAGATGCCGATCTCCCGGTCATCGAGTCGACCACGCGCGACGGCCGGTTGCCCTTCGATCGGGGGAAGCGGCTCGAAGAAGGCCCACCTTCCGTCCTCGTTGGCCCCGTATTCAGCACTCAGGCCACGCGGGTCCTTGTCGAGGAATCCGATCCACACCCTGCTGTGGGTACTTTCGTTGCGCCATTCGCAGGTCTCGCCCAAAGGGCCACCGGACTGCCGACCAGCGGCACCGACGTCGAAGATGTCCGCGGACTGCTCGGAGGTCAGTGAGAGACAGGGATTTTCCTGGAACTTCGCCGTGTCGATCGGGTCATCGACTTCGGGAGCTCCGTCCGTCGGCAGCTTATCGGAGTCCGGAGTCGATTCCGTCGGCGCTTCCGTGCCTTCAGCCGTCGTGCTCGTCGGCTCCGGTGTCGCTCGTCCGGCAGTGGAATCTGTGCAACCGGCTGCCAGAACGACGAAAAGTGCGGGGAGTAGCCGAAAAAGATGTGAGCGCAACTCAGACCTCTCGGCCGCTCTCATTGACCTCGGTGACATTGGTTTGCTCGACTCCGAGGTAGTCGTCCAACGCATCTTGGAACAGCTGGGCTTGTCTGCTGCAGTACTGCTGGTTGTGCCGGAGGTACTCGATGTACGAGTTGCCGGAGGCGATCGCCACCTTGACATACGACTCACTCGCGAAGTCGCCGCCGGGCGGGTCGATGCGAGTCATCGAGTCGGCTCGATAGATCGAGTTTTCGTAGCTGTCGGCCAGCTCTTGCCACTTCTTGATCAGTGACCGGAGGTCGTCCGGGTCGAAGCTGAAGGTGCCCTGGGCCTGGGCCGCGTTCGCGATCGTGCGTAGGCCCTCGCCCTTGTGCAGTTCCCCCATCGTCGGCCCCTCCCTGGCTGCGCTGCGTAGCGAGCGTACCGCCCTCTGCCACTGTGGACGGGAGTATTCGGACAACGGCTGCGGGGCGTCGTTCGCGGTGACAAGCTGCCGTCATGACGCAGCCGCCTGGTTGGTACCCGGAGCAGCCCGGTTCCCCTGTTCTCCGTTGGTGGGACGGTGCGCAGTGGACACAGCACACACAGCAACAGCCACCGCGCAGTGACGCCAGCCCCTGGGAGGTGGAGGTCGGCAGGGGCCCAGATCCGGGCCGGGTTCGGGAGCAGGCCAGGGCGGCCGGGGTCGGTCAGGCCGGGTACGGCGGCGGGACGTTGTTCACCGAACCGGTTCTGGTGGTGAACCAGAAGGTCAAGCTCATCGAGATGGCCAACGAGTACGCGGTGTTCGACCAGCACGGGCGGCAGCTCGGGTCGGTCGCGCAGGTCGGGCAGAGCGCGCTCAAGAAGGCGGTCCGGTTCTTCTCCAGCTACGACCAGTTCCTCACGCACCGGCTGGAGGTGCGCGACGTCAACCACCAGCCGGTGCTGATGCTGACCCGGCCGGCGAAGGTGTTCAAGTCGCGGATCATCGTGGCGCGGCCGGACGGGCAGGAGATCGGGAAGATCGTGCAGGACAACGTGTTCGGCAAGATCCGGTTCACGTTCCTGGTGAACGAGCAGCAGGTCGGCGGGATCCAGGCCGAGAACTGGCGGGCGTGGAACTTCTCCGTCACCGACCACACCGGCGGGGAGATCGCCCGCATCACGAAGACGTGGGAGGGCTTCGCCAAGACGATGTTCACCACCGCCGACAACTACGTGGTGCAGATCCACCGGCAGCTGCGGGACCCGCTCGCCAGCATGGTCGTCGCGTCCGCGTTGACCGTCGACACCGCGCTCAAGCAGGACGAGCGCGGGTTCGGCTGACCCCGGTGGGATGAGAGCCGGCGGTCAGCCGGTTGTGACTTCTGGCGCGCCGCCGCCGCCATCGCCCCAGGTCATGAGACAGTGTCGACTCGTGCGAACCGTTGACCTCACAGCCAAGGGCGAGCTCGCCCGCCTCGTCACCGAGCTCGCCGTGGTGCACGGGCGCGTGACGCTCGCCTCCGGCAAGGAAGCCGACTACTACGTCGACCTCCGCCGCGCGACCCTGCACCACGCGGCGGCCCCGCTCATCGGGCGGTTGCTGCGCCAGCTCACCGCCGACTGGGACTACGTCGCGGCGGGCGGGCTCACCCTCGGTGCCGACCCGGTCGCGGGTGCGATGATGCACGCCGCCGCGGCCGCCGGTGAGGTGCTGGACGTGTTCGTGGTCCGCAAGGAGACCAAGGCGCACGGCATGCAGCGGCGGATCGAGGGCATCGAGGTCGCCGGGCAGCCGGTGCTCGCCGTGGAGGACACGTCGACCACCGGTGGCAGCGTGCTGACCGCGGTCGACGCGCTGAGCGAGGCCGGGGCGCGGGTCGTCGGGGTCGCGACGGTCGTGGACCGCGACACCGGGGCGCGGGAGGCGATCGAGGCACGCGGGCTGCCGTACCGCTACCTGCTGGATCTCGCCGACCTCGGTTTGTGAGTCGGCCCGCGTAGCACGTCCTCGCGGTATAGCCTCACCAGGGTGGAAGCGGTTCTCATCATCCTGCTGGTGGTCGTGGCGATCCTCGTGATCGCGGTCGGCGCCGTCATCTCGATGTACAACAGGTTCGCGCGGCAGCGGAACACCATCGAGGAGTCGTGGCGCCAGATCGACGTGGAGCTGCAACGCAGGCACGACCTGATCGGCAACCTGGTCGAGGTCACCAAGGCGGCCGCCCGGTTCGAGCAGCAGACGTTGACGCAGGTCGTGGCCGCGCGCACACAGGCGGTCGCCGCGCACGGCGCTGGCCCCGCCGCCCAGGGGCAGGCCGAGCAGGCGCTGAACGGCGCGCTGTCGAACTTCTTCGCGGTCGCCGAGCAGTACCCGAACCTGAAGGCCAACCAGAACTTCCTCGACCTCCAGCAGCAGATGGTCGAGACCGAGGACCGGATCGCGGCGGGGCGGCGGTTCTACAACGGCAACGTGCGTGCCTACAACACGCGGTTCGACACGTTCCCGTCGAGCATGGTCGCGAACTTCGGCAAGTTCCGGAAGAAGGAGTACTACGAGGTCGACGACCCGAACGTGCGGGCCGCGCCCTCGTTGAAGGGTGCCTTCGACTCGTTGACGGGACCGTCGGCGCCGACCCCGCCGCCCGGGCAGCCCGCGATCGGCACGCAACCGCCGCCACCTGCGCCGCAGCAGCCGCCACCCGGTTGATTCTTGGGTAGCGTGGCCGTATGGCCGGATTATTCGCCGACGTCACGATGGTGGTGCATTTCCTCGCACTGCTGTACATCGGTCTGGGCGGGTTCCTGGCCTGGCGCTGGCGAAGATCGATCTTCGTGCACGTGTTCTTCGCGGCGTGGGGCGTCATCGTCAACGTGCTGCCGGTGCCGTGCCCGCTGACCGCCCTGGAAGACTGGTTCCGCGGCATGCAGGGCCTCGGGCCGCTGCCCGGTGGTTTCAACGAGTACTACATCTACGACGAGATCGTTCCCCGCCCGCTCCTCCCGGCCGTCGCGGTGGGTGCGGTCGTGCTGCTGATCGTGTCGTACGTGGGAGTGTGGGTGCGGTGGCGGAGGAGTCCGGTCCGACCGAGTGGGCGTTCGGCGAGCCGGTCGGCGTAGGCCCGTGGCCGGGTGACTGGCCTGCCGACGACCGCTACGACCAGGCGTTGCTGGCCGACGGGGACCGCCGCAACGTGGTCGACCACTACCGCTACTGGCGCCGCGACGCCGTGGTCGCCGACCTCGACAGCCGTCGGCACGACTTCCACGTGGCCATCGAGAACTTCCAGCACGACCACAACATCGGCACGGTCGTGCGCACCGCCAACGCGTTCGCGGCCCGCGCGGTCCACATCGTCGGCCGCCGCCGCTGGAACCGGCGGGGCGCCATGGTGACCGACCGCTACCAGCACGTGCACCACCAGCCGGACATGGCGGCGCTGCTGGACTTCGCGACCGCCGAGGGCCTCGCGGTCGTCGCCGTCGACAACGTCCCCGGCGCGGCCCGGCTGGAGACGGCGCCCCTGCCGAGGAAGTGCGTCCTCCTGTTCGGGCAGGAGGGCCCCGGCCTCACCGACGACGCCCGCAAGCAGGCGACCCTGGTCGTGTCCATCGCCCAGTTCGGCTCGACCCGCTCCATCAACGCGGGGGTGGCGGCGGGCATCGTGATGCACGAGTGGATCCGGCAGCACGCGGACCTGGACCTGGCCTGGTAGCCGCCGACTAGTGGCTTTCCACGTGGCTCGTCCGGGGCCGCAGGTCCAGCATCCGCTTCGGCATCGACATGCCCAGCTCGATCAGGTGCTCCCGGAAGCGGTCGTACAGCTCGGCTGCCTCGGCCTGCCTGCCGGTGTGCCGCAGCGCGGACACGGCGAGCCCGACGACCTCGCTGTCGGCCAGCCGCTCGTGGGACAGCCGGAGGAGGTCCGGCACGTGCTGTTCCGCGCGGCCGAGGCGGAACTCGGCACGGATCAGCGCGATCTTCGCGGTCCGGCGTTCCTCGAGGAGGGTGTGGCGGCAGCGGTCGATCCGGCGGCCGGTCAGCCCGGCCAGCGGGTGCCCGGCGCACAGGTCGAGCGCCGCGCGCAGCCGCCGCGCCGCCGTGCGGTCGTCGAGCCTGCTCGACTCGGCCACGACCGCGGCGAGCCGGTGCGCGTCGACCCGGTCGGGCGGGATCGTGAGCCTGCACACCTGATCGCGGTTGACCAGCGTCTGCCGGAAGCCGAGGGCGGCGAGCCCGCGGCGGAGCGCGGTCAGGTGCTGTTCGAGGTCGGCGGACGCGCTCTCCGGCGCGTCGTCCCACATCCACTCGGTCAGCTCGAGGCGGGACACCGCCTTCCCCCTGGTGAGCAGGAGCGGCACGAGCATGCGCCGTTCCCGTTCCGGACCGAACTCGACGGCCACACCGTGTGCGGCGGGCCCGACCGTGCCGTAGAGGTGAAACATGACAGTTTCGGGCGAATAATTGTCGGATACTTTCGTCATCTTCTGCCTTCGGGTTTCCATGGACCCATGCACCCAGTCATGAGCGGCCACATGGAGAACTGGATCCGGGCGCACACCACCTTCGCGAAGAGCACCTTCAGTGAAGGTGGCAACTGCGTGGAGGTGGGCAAGGCCGAGGTGGTCGGAGTACGGAACTCCAAGGACCCCGACGGGCCCGTGCTGTGGTTCACGAGGAGCGGGTGGGACGCGTTCGCGTGCGGAATGCTGCCCCTACCGCGTCGTTCTCTCGGATAAAACGGCCATTGTGGACTCCATTGTCCTGATTGGTGTCGTCCTAACTGGTTGAACGAGTGCGGAGATCGGCGACGACGCCGCGCAGGAATTCCTGTGCCTCGTCACCGAAGAGCGCCGTCGCGCTCAGCTGTTCCCAACGGGACCGGTAGAGCGCGACGTGTTCCTCGGTGTCGACGGTCATGTCGGCGTGGATGGTCTCGACGCTGACCGTCGCGTCCGCGGCGCCGTCGTCCCCTTCGTAGATCACGAAGTTGTGCGTCGTGAGCGCGGTGGCCTCGACGTCGAGCGGGATGAACCCGATCGTGACGTTGTCCAGCGTGCCGACCGACGCGATCCGGTCGAGTTGCGCGGCCTGCAGGGCGACGGGGCCGGGTCGCCAGCGCAGTGCCGTCTCCGTGACCAGGAAGTCGAAGTGGCGTTTCGTCTCGTACAGGGCGAGCTGCCGGTGCAGCCTGCCCGCGACCTCGGCGGCCGGGTCGGCTTCGCTGTACTGCCGGTGGAACATGCCGATCACGCGGCGCGCGTACTCGGCGGTCTGGAGCAGTCCCGGCACGAGCGCGGGCTGAAACGTGCGGATCCTGGTCGCGGTGGACTCCAGGTCCTGGACGGTGTCCTGCAGGTTGCCGCGCCGCTGCAGCGCCGCCCGCCACGGATGTACCTCGTCGTACGCGGCCTCCGTCAGGGCCGTGAGTCGTTCCTGTGTCTCGACGGGCACCCCCAGCTCCTCTCCCCAGGCAGTCACCTCCGGAAGGGACGGGACGACGACGCCCGACTCGATCCGGGACACCTTGGACTGGCTGATGCCGATGCGCTGAGCCAGCTCCCGGCCGGACACCCCGGCGAGGTCGCGTTGCCGCCTCAGTTCCGCCGCCAGCCGCTCCCTGCCCGCCGGCGGCGGAACCGACCCACCCGAGGTGTCCATGACCCTCCCGTCATCCGTGCCGGGATGATCCAAGATGATGCGAACTGATGCGCATCACATCAGGCGTGCACGTGCGTTGTCAACGGTCTGATTCGTTTTGATTCGCCGGCCTCACGCGCCCGCGGGTTCGACCGCCACCGGGATGCCGTTGAGCGCCGCGGTGCCGGACAGCGCGTCGAGCAGCCGGTCGTCCGCCAGCACGTTGGTGTTCACGCCCGCGTGCGCCCGCGCGACCGTGGTGCGGGTGCCGTCCACGTCGTGGCCCCAGCCGTGCGGGATGCTCACCACACCGGGCCGGATCGCGTCCGTGACCTCCACCGGGATCTCGATCCTGCCCGCGCGGGAACGGACCACCGCCATGCCGCCGTCGACGAGACCGAGCCTGCTCGCGTCCGCCGGGTTGAGCTGTGCCGTGCAGCGGTTCTTACCGCGCACCAACGGTTCCAGGTTGTGCATCCACGAGTTGTTGGACGACAGCTGCCGTCGCCCGATCAGCAGCAGCTCGCCGTTCACCGGGGTGCCCAGCACGGCCGCGAGCCGGGGCACGTCGGCCGTGATCGCCGCGGGCGCCAGCTCGACCCGGCCCGAGGGCGTGCCGAGCACGTCGGGCAGCCGGGGCGTCAGCGGGCCGAGGTCGACACCGTGCGGCGCGGCCTCCAGGTCGGCGAGCGCCAGGTCGTACGGGCCGCCGCGCAGCATGATGTCGATCAGCCGCTCCGGGCCGCGGCGGTCGCCGGGCGGCACGCCGTACCGCTTGGCCGTCTCGTCGGCCACGAAGTCGTCCAGCGCCGCGATGTCGGCCGCCGCGCCCATGCCCGTGACGATGGCGGTGAGGCGCAGCAGGGTCTCCCACTCCTGCGGCACGTCCGTCGGCAGCGCGGCCGGTGTCCAGTTCGCCACGTTGCGCACCGCGAGCTGGTACAGCGCCAGGTCGTAGTGCGGGCGTTCGAGCGGCGTCGGGCCGGGCAGGACGACGTCCGCGTGCCTGCTCGTCTCGTTCAGGTACACGTCGACCGAGATCATGAAGTCCAGCTGCCCCAAGGCTTCCGCGAGCCGGTCCGCGTTCGGGGTGGACAGGCACGGGTTGCCGCACACCGTGATCAGCGCGCGCACCTGGCCCTCGCCGGGGGTCAGGATCTCGTCCGCGAGGGTCGCCACCGGCAGCTCCCCGACCACCTCGGGCAGGCCGCGGACCCGGCTGTGCCACCGGCCGGTCCGGAAGCCGCGCCGCTTCGACGGGCGCGCGTTCGCCTGCCCGGCCGCGGCCAGCGGGAACATCGCGCCGCCCTCGCGGTCCAGGTTGCCGGTCAGCACGTTCAGCACGTCGATCAGCCAGCTGGTGAGCGTGCCGAACGTCTGCGTCGTGGTGCCGATCCGGCCGTACACGACGGCACGGTCGGCGGCCGCCAGCTCGTGGGCCATGCGGCGGATGTCCCCGGCCGCGAGGCCGGTGTGCGCCGCGACCGTCTCCGGCGTGAACGGCGCGGCCAGCGCGCGCAGCTCGTCGACACCGTTGACCGGCAGGTCCCCGGTGTTCACCAGCGACATCGTGAACAGCTCGTTGACCAGCGCGAACAGCAGGAGCGCGTCGGTGCCCGGGCGGATCGCGTGGTGCTCGTCGGCGATCTCCGCGGTCCTGGACCGCTTCGGGTCGACCACCACGAGCTTGCCGCCGCGTTCCCGCAGCGCACGCAGCCTGCCGCGCATGTCAGGGGCGGTCATCAGGCTGCCGTTGGACACGAGCGGGTTCGCGCCGAGCATCAGCAGGTGCCCGGTGCGGTCCAGGTCCGGCACGGGGATGGTGAACCCGCCGCCGAACATGTGCCCCACCGAGAAGTGCTTGGGGACCTGGTCGACGGTGCCCGCCGTGTAGAAGTTCCTGGTGCCGAGCGCCTTGTAGAACGCAGGGCCGTACAGCGAGGTCGGCGTGTTGTGCACCGCCGGGTTGCCCGCGTAGACCGCGACCGCGTTCCGCCCGTGCTCGGCCATGATCGCCGGCAGCCTGCGCTCGATCTCCGCGAACGCCTCGTCCCAGGTGGCCTCGACCAGCTCGCCGTCGCGGCGCACCAGTGGCACGCGCAGCCGGTCCGGGTCGTGGTGGAGGGCGCCGAGCGACGCGCCCTTGGGGCAGACGAACCCGTGGGAGAACACGTCGGCGTCGTCACCGCGCACACCGGTGACCCGGCCCGCGCCGTCCCGGTCGTCGATCGTCACCGTCAACCCGCAGGTCGCTTCGCAGAGAGGACACGTCACGGGCGTGGTGGTCATGAGCCTCACTGTGACACAGGACGGTGACATCACTCTCCTGGCGGAAACATCGGAACCGATTCAGCGCTCACGATGTAGAAGTGACGCAACGGGCCGGTCATGCGGGCAGCACAACAGAAGGGTCACCGTCCCTCTGGGGTGCGCGGGCGGCCGTCACCGAACGTGCCGTGGTCGCCAGACACCTGCGGCGGGTGTGGGCGCTGCCCGGCACCCGGCTCGGTGTCGCGGGCTGGCCACAGTCGATCGGCAACCGCCTGCACGTCCACTGGAACTACTGGTGGCAGGCGCACCTGCTGGACTGCCTGGTCGACGCGCAGGAACGGCAGCCGAACGCGGCCCGCGCCGGCACCATCCGCGGGCTCGTGCGCGGTGTGCGCGTGCGCAACTTCGGCGCCTGGACCAACGACTACTACGACGACATCGCGTGGCTCGGCCTCGCGCTCATGCGCGCGCACGACTGCGAGGACGTGCCGGTCACCAGGGCGATGACCGCCATCGCCGCGCAGCTGCGTGCCGGGTGGACCGACCACGGCGGCGGCGGCATCTGGTGGCGGCGCAAGGACCTGTTCAAGAACGTCCCTGCCAACGGCCCCGCCGCGATCCTGTTCGCGCGCTGGTCGACCCGCGGCGGCGAACGCGCCGACCCGCAGCGGGCGAGATCCGTGACGGAGTGGATGTCGCAGGTGCTGGTCGACCCCGCCACCGGCCTGCTGTGGGACGGCGTGTACGTCGAGGAGGACGGGTCGATCAGGGACGTCGTCAAGGTCATCTACACCTACTGCCAGGGCGTGTACCTCGGCGCGTGCGTCGAGCTGGCCGAGGGCGACACCTCCGGCGTGTGGATCGAGCGCGCCGAGCGGACCATCGGCGCCGTCGCCGCCCACCTCAACGACGACGACGTGCTGCGCGGCCGGGGCGGCGGCGACGGCGGCCTGTTCGCGGGCATCCTCGCGCGGTACCTCGCGCAGGCGGCGCTGCGGCTGCCCACGTCCTCCCCGGCGGCCGCCACCGCGCGCGGGCTGGTCGTCGGCTCCGCGTCGGCTGCGTGGCGCAACCGGGCGCTGGCGCGGTCCGGCCCGCTCTTCGGGCCGGAGTGGTCGCAACCGGCGCGGGTGCCGAGGACCGCGGGGCACCGCAGGGCCGAACGCGACCTGTCCGTGCAACTGGCCGGGTGGATGGTCCTGGAAGCCGCGGCACTGCTGGAGCGCTCCACCGGATAGGTTCCCGGTCGTGAGTGTTGTGATCGTGACCGGCGGGAGCCGGGGAATCGGTGCGGCGGTGGTCCGGCAGCTCGCGCGGACCGGGTACGACGTGGCCATCGGCTACGCGAGCGACCACGACGCGGCCCGTGCGGTCGTCGCGGACGCCGAGGCAGCGGGCGCGCAAGCGCTTGCGGTGGCAGGCGACATCGCCGACGAGGAATACGTGCGACGCCTGTTCGACCAGGCCGTCACACTCGGTGACCTCACCGGCGTGGTGTGCAACGCGGGCATCACGGGTAACACCCCTGGGCGACTGGACGAGCAGGACGCGGCCACGGTGCGCCGCGTGCTGGACGTGAACGTGATGGGGGTGTTCCTGTGCAACCGGGAGGCGGTCCGCCGGCTGTCGACCCGTCACGGCGGGCCCGGCGGCGCGATCGTGAACGTGTCGTCGACCGCCGCGGGCCGCGGCTCACCCGGCGAGTGGGTGCATTACGCGGCGAGCAAGGCGGCCGTGGAGACCCTGACGTACGGGCTCGCCCAGGAGGTCGCCGCCGAGGGCGTGCGGGTGAACGCGGTCGCACCCGGCACCGTCCACACAGACCTGCACGCGGCCGCGGGCCTGCCGAACCGGGCGATCGAGCGGGCGCCGCTGATCCCCATGAAACGGGCGGGCGAACCGGAGGAGATCGCCGAAGGAGTGGTGTGGCTACTGTCCGGCGCGGCGTCGTACGTGACCGGTGCCACGCTGCCGATCAGCGGCGGTTACTGACGGGATATCGGCCTGCAGAAGATCCGATAACGGCGGGGGTTTTGCCGAACCGCTGCGGCAGTATGGCGGAGTCGGCCCGCCTCCGGCAGGGTCGGGAAGGACTCTGATGCCCCCGCTGACCGGTGTTCACCACGTCGCACTCACCGTCACCGACGTCGACCGCAGCGTCCCCTGGTACGAGCGGGTGCTGGGCTTCGAGTCGGTCGGCTGCGACGACCAGCCGACCGGGATGCGAAAGGCGTTCCTGCGCGGGCCGGGGTTCGGGATCACACTCACCCTCGTGCAACACCCGGTGTCCGAGTACTCCCTTTTCGACGAACGCAGGCCGGGCCTGGACCACCTCACGTTCTCCGTCCCGGGCCGCACCTGCCTGCGCGAGTGGACCGACCGCCTCACCGACCACGGCGTGACGTTCTCACCCATAAAGGAAGAACACACGGCCCCCGGCACCGAGGTCATCGCCCTCCGCGACCCGGACGGCATCCAACTCGTCCTGTGGGCCCGCGAAGACTGACCCCGGTTGTCCACAGCCGACCTGGTTGTCCACAGGTCGGCTCTTGTCGCTTGTTTTGTCGGTGGGTGCCGGTAGACTGGCATGGCGGGACGCCCCCGGGTTCGGGTGGGGGTTGCGTTCCGGTCGGTTCGCGGCTTTTGTTGTGGGTTTGTCCTCGCCGGACGGGCAGGTCTCGGGGGTGGCGGAGGGGTGGGTTGGCTGCGGTTGGGTTCGGGTCTGCCTGCCATCCCGTCGACCTCCCTGCGGGCTATCACACCGCGCCAAGGGGGGCCAGCTTCAGCGTGTTGTGATTCGGTCGTTTTGGCCCCCCTTGACGCGGTGTGATCGGGCTACGCCAGGTCGACGGGATGGCAGGGAGCCCCTTGGTGGTGGGCTTGCGCCACCGTCAGGGTTGCGTGGGTTGCGGGCCCGCTGCGCGGGCCTTCGTTTCGCGGCCCCGCTTCGCGGGGCCCGTTTGGCGGGGCCGGGCGCGGAGCGCCCGGGGCCTTTGGTGCTGTGAAAGGCGCGTTGACGGCGTTGGCGGTGCCGTGAAAGGCGCATTGACGGCGCTGGGTGCCGTGAATGGCCCATTGACGGCACTTGTTGTGCCGTGAACGCGCCTTTCACGGCACCAGCCCGCCTGCGGGCGCTGCGCGGGACAGCGGCGGGTGGCTCGCGTTCGTGGTGCTTCGCTTCGTGAGCCAGTCAGCACGTATTTGCGGGGACCCTGGGGTTCGGGTGGGGTTGCGTCCGGTTGGTTTCCGTGATCTCGCGGTTCAGTCCTGTACGGAGCCCGCGGTGATCGTCGCTTCCACCGGTGGTTTGTGCATTTCCTGCCGGTAGCGGAGCACCCCGTACAGCGTGCCGACGACGAAGAACGCGATGCTGCCCCACAGTGCGACGGCCTTCAGCCACGGCATGTGCGAGAGCAGTCCCGCGCCGTAGTACCCGAGAAGCACCAGCGTCGGCACCCACGCCAGTCCGCCGATCGTCGTGGCCACCAGGAACCGGCGGTGGTCCATCTTGGCGGCGCCCGCGATCAGCGGCGCGAGCGTGCGGATCCACGGGATCCACCGCGCCAGCACGATCGCCCAGAAGCCGCGACGGTCGAGGAAGTCCCGTGCCCTGGCGAGGTTTTCGAGGTTCAGCACCCGGCCACCGCGCCGCGCGATGATCGTGTGGCCCGCCTTGTGGCCGATGTAGTAGCCGACCATGTTGCCGACGACCGCGGTCACCATCGCGGCGGCGGACAGGGCCCACGCGTGGACCTCACCGTCGTGTTCGGCCAGCACCACACCCGCTGCGAACAGCAGCGAGTCACCGGGCAGGAACAGCCCGACGATGAAGGCACACTCGGTGAACACGAACCCGAGCACGATGATCCACACCATGACGGGTCCGGCGGATTCGAGCACGCCGGTAGCCACACTCACGACAGGTAGCGTACGTGTCCGTTCGCGGACCCAGCCCGCAAACGTGTTCGAATTCGCCGGATCTCCACCGCCGTGTCAACTCGCGGTCGCGATCACGCCCTGGTCAGCGGCCAGTTCGCGGACGAACTGGCCGACGTAGGAGATCGCGGCCCTGCCCTCGGGGAGCAGCGGGTAGAACGCCGGGAACACGTGCACCTGCCCCGGCCACACCTGCAGTTCACAGTGGACACCCGCGGTCCGGATGCTCTCCGTCATCCGCTCGGAGTCGCCGAGCAGGCATTCGGTGTCGCCGACCTGGATCAGCACCGGCGGCCAGCGGCGTTTGTTGGCCCGCAGCACGTTCAGCCTGCTGTGCGTGAGCGCGTACTCGCCCGCGTAGGTCCGGCCGCACTCCATCGCCCGCTGCGGCGGCACGAACGGGTCGCGCCGCACCTTGTCCCGGTCCGCCAGTTCCGCGCAGGTCAGGTCAAGGAACGGGGAGAACATGACGGCCGCGGCGGGCATCGGCAGCCTGCGCCTGGACAGGTCGGCGAGCAGGCCCGCGACCAGGTGGCCACCTGCGGAGTCACCCATGACGGTGATCGACTCCGGGGGGTGGCCGGTGCGCAGCAACCAGCGGTACGCGGCGAGCGCGTCATCGGCAGCGGCCGGGAACGGGTGCTCGGGCGCGCGGCGGTAGCCGACGAGGAACGCGGGCCGTCCCGTCGCCGCGGACAGCGCCGCGACCAGGTGTTTGTGGGTGCGTTGCGACCCGAACACGAAGCCGCCGCCGTGCAGGTACAGCACCACGCCGTTCGACTGGTCAGCGCGGCGGCCGGTGATCCACAGGCCCCGGACGTCACCGTCGGCGACCGGTTCGACCCGGGTGCCGCGGGGCAGCGGGGTGAGCCCGACGGTGTCGAACATGTCGCGCACCACCCGCAGGTGCGGCCACGCGGTGATCCGCAGGCGGTCGCCGACCGGCCGGAGCCCGTTCATGAGGAGTTGTGCCAGCGCCCGGCTCTGCACGCTCGGGCTTGTGGGCACAGTCGGCCGCGTCATCGCACCCAGCCCTCCTCTGAACGTCCTCTTTGACGTATCAACCACTGTAAATGACGGACGGACTCGATCGAACCCGCGAAAGTCGCACACCTTGATCTCGGTTCGGTGTCGCTCCTCGTGTCCCTCGAGTGTTGGTCGAGAGGCTCGAATTCCCCTTGAAACGGTTACGGTTGGGTGTGTGAGCACTCTCCTGGACGAGCTGCGTGCCGCTGTGGGTGACGGCGCGGTGCTCGTGGACACCGATGTCACCGAGAGTTACCGGCGCGACATGATGCCGCTGGCGCCGCACGGCGCACCGCTCGCGGTCGTGCTGCCGAGGAGCGCGACGGAGGTGCAGGCCGTCGTCCGTGCGTGTGCCGCCGCCGGCGTGGCGATCGTGCCGAGAGGTGCGGGCAGCGGCCTGTCGGGCGCGGCGAACGCCATCGAGGGGTGCGTCGTGCTCGCGATGACCAGGATGAACGAGATCGTCGAGATCGACCCGGACAACCGGCTGGCGGTGGTGCAGCCGGGCGTGGTCAACCTCGACCTGCGCGGCGCCGTGGAGAAGCACGGACTGTTCTACCCACCGGACCCGTCGAGCTACGACTGGTGCACGATCGGCGGCAACCTGTCCACGAACGCGGGCGGGCTGTGCTGCGTGAAGTACGGCGTGACCACGGACTCCGTGCTGGGGCTGGAGGTCGTGCTGGCGGACGGCGAGCTGCTGAGGACCGGCCGCCGCACGGTGAAGGGCGTGGCCGGTTACGACCTCACGAAGCTGTTCGTCGGCAGCGAGGGCACCCTCGGCGTGATCACGCAGGCGACGCTCGCGCTGCGCCCGCTGCCGCAGGCCCCCGGCACGATGGTCGCGGCGTTCTCGGCGGTGGAGACCGCGGGCGAGGCGGTGAGCCGGATCGTCCGCGAGGGCATCGTGCCGTCACTGATGGAGATCATGGACGCGACGTCGATCGCGGCGGTCGAGGCGCACCTGAAGACGGAACTTGGTGCCGGCGCGGGCTGCGCGGCGCTGCTGATCTGCCAGTCGGACTCCGGCGGCGAGGCGGCCCGGCAGGAGCTGCGCGCCATCGAGCAGGTGTGCGAGGACGTCGGCGCCGACCTGGTGCACTCGACGTTCGATCCGGCGGAGGGGCAACTGCTGCTGGCCGCGCGCCGGGCGGTGCTGACCGCGCTGGAGGTCTACGGCGCGTGGATGACCGACGACGTGTGCGTGCCCCGCACGAGGATCGCCGAGCTGATCGCGGCGTGCGAACGCATCTCGGCGGAGGTCGGGCTGCGCGTCGCGGTGGTCGGCCACGCAGGCGACGGCAACATGCACCCGACAATCGTCTACGACCCGACGTCGGAGGACCAGTTCGCGCGCGCCACCGTGGCGTTCAACGACATCCTGGCCGCGGGCCTGGAACTGGGCGGCACCGTCACCGGCGAACACGGCATCGGCAAGATCAAACGCGACTGGCTGGAGAAGGAGATCGGCCCGGTCGCGATGCGCACCCACCGCGCGATCAAGGCCGCCCTGGACCCGGACAACGTCTTCAACCCGGGCTCGATGTTCTCGATGACGGCCGCCGGCCCTCCAATTCCGGCGTAACGCTGGAGTTGTCCACAGCTGGGGTAGTTGTGAAGGCGCGTTGACGGCGTGGCAATGCCCTGAAAGGCGCGTTCAGGGCGCTGGGCGTCCTGAATGGCCCATTGACGGCACTTGTTGTGCCGTGGCCTTTCACGGCACCGGTCCGTCCTGCGGGGGCCCGTCGGGCGGTCGAGGCATCGGCGGGCCTCTCGGTCTGCGGTGCCAAGTGCTGTTGGCTGTTCGCACGTGTTGACCCTTGGGTTCCGCGCACGAAAAAGCGGACCGCTCCAATGTAGGAGCCGTCCGCCTTCTCTCGCGTGGGTCAGATCCGCTCGATGATCTCCGTTGCCGCGTCGGCGCTCGCCTCCGGGAGATTCTTCTTCTCGCGGCGCGCCTTGATCAGCTCGACGATGATCGGGACGATCGAGAGCAGGACGATCAGGATGAGCATTCCCTCGATGTTCTGCTCCACGAACGGGATCTCGCCGAGGAAGTAGCCCAGCACGGTCAGGCCCGCGGCCCACAGCACGCCGCCGATGGCGGAGTAGGTGAAGTACTTCTTCGCGTCCATTCGCCCGACGCCTGCCATCGCGGTGATGAACGTCCGCACGATCGGCACGAACCGCGCCATGACGATGGCCCTGGCGCCGTACTTGTCGAAGAACTCGTGCGTCTTGTCGACGTACTCCTTCTTGAACAGCTTCGAGTTCGGCTTGTTGAACAGCGCGGGCCCTGCCTTCGCGCCGATCCAGTACCCGCACACGTTGCCGACGAAGGCGCACACCGTCACCAGCACGCACACCACCCACAGCGGTGACGCGATGGCACCCGTCGCGACGAACAGGCCCGCCACGAACAGCAGCGAGTCACCAGGCAGGAAGAAGCCGACCAGCAGGCCGCACTCCGCGAAGATGATCAGGCACAGTACGGCGAGTGCCCAGCCGCCCATGCCGCGCAGGATGACCTCCGGGTCGAGCCAGGCGGGCAAAAAGGACATGGTGTGCACAGTTGCGGCGGCGATCGTCACGCCAACAAAGGGTACGCGTGCTTCCTTTGATCTTTATAGGAGAGTCACCAGGCCGACGACCGCGCCCGCCGCCAGGCCCAGGACCAGTGACAACAGCAGGATGAGCCACGCCGGGATCTGTTTCGCCGGGTCGTCGAGCCGGGTCGTCGACTCGCTGGCGGGTGCCGGTGGGGTGATGGCGCCGAACTCGCTGCCGGACAGCAGGCCGTAGCCCACCTGCGACGTGTCCGCGGGGGCGCGGGTCGCCTGTGCGCGCAGTGCTTCGGCGAGGAGCCGTTCGGGATCGTCGGTGCTCACGTTCCCCCCTCGCAGGCTGCGGGGAGCCCCTGCGACATCGGTTCGCTCGCAAGCTCGCTCACGACACGGACGGTACCCACTCTCCGCGCCGCATGACGGATGTCGGCCGCAGCGCGTCGTCGAGCAGCACCACGTCGGCGGCGTACCCGGTGGCGAGCCTGCCGGTGACGTTGCCGAGGCCGAGCAGCTCCGCGGGGCGGGTGGCGGCGGCCGAGACCGCGTCCAGCACGCCGAGACCGCAGCTCTGCACGAGGTTGCGGAACGCGGCGTCCATGGTGAGCGTGCTGCCCGCGAGCGAGCCGCCGCCCGCCAGCGTCGGCACGCCGTCGGTCACGTTCACCTCCAGCCCGCCGATGTCGTACACCCCGTCGCCGGCTGCTGCGGCGGCGATGGCGTCGGTGATCAGCACGGTCCGGCCCGCTCCCGCGTGCCGCGCGGCGAGCCGCACGACGGTCGGGTGCAGGTGGACGAGGTCGCAGATCAGCTCGACGGTCACGCGTTCGTCGTCGAGCAGGACGCCGATGGGGCCGGGTTCGCGGTGGTGGAGCGGGCGCATGCCGTTGAACAGGTGCGTCGCGACGCTGGCGCCCGCGTCGACCGCGGGGACCACGTCCTCGGCCAGCGCGTCGGTGTGCCCGATCGCGGCGATGACACCGGTGTCGACCAGCCGCTTCACCGCGGGCACCGCACCTTCCAGCTCGGGTGCGACGGTGACCATGCGGATGGCGCCGTGCCCCGCGGCGAGCAGCGCGTCGACGGAGACGGGGTCCGGCGGCCGGAGGATCGCGGGGTCGTGGGCGCCGCAGCGGGCGGCGGACAGGAACGGGCCTTCGAGGTGCACACCGGCGACAAGCCCGTCCTGGACGAGTTCGGCGAGCGCGGCGACCTGCTCTACCAGCTCGGGAACGGGCCGCGTGACGAGGCTCGCGAGCATGGTGGTGGTGCCGTGCGCGGTGTGCGCGTCGACGACCTGCCGCACGTGCCCGGGGTCGGCGCTGGTGAAGGCGGCGCCCCCGCCGCCGTGGCAGTGGATGTCGACGAAGCCGGGCAGCACCCAGCTGCCGGTCGCGTCGGTCACCTCGGCGTCGGGCCGGGCGGGTGGTTCACCGGAGCCGATCGCGCTGATCGTGCCGTCGTCGACCAGGACCCAGCCCGGATCGAGCACGCCGTCGGGTGTCGCCACCCGTCCCCCGGTGATCAGCTGCGCAACCATTCCTCACCCCTCGAACACTGACGCTATTGGTCTATACCATAGCGTCTCGGAGCCGCTTGGGGATTATTCACAATGTATCAATGCCGTCGCGTTATCACCTAACGAATCGGACCGGCGACTGGGTGAAAAATCGCTTCCGATGTCGTGATCGTCACGGCGGGCCGAACCCCGCGACCGGCCCCGCGGCTCACGCGCGAGCGGAACGTGCCGACGTGAGCACGAGAAGGCGCGGCGGACCCAGGTGAGGTCCCGTCGTCCCGGGTGGCGGTGGCACGCCCCGAAGGCGCGCCATGTCGTTGAGTGCCGCCTGCGCAAACCGCGCCGACCTGCGAAAAAGCGCGAACCGGCCGGAACGCAACCCCCACCCGAACCCGGGGGCGTCCCGCCATGCCAGTCTACCGGCACCCGCCGACAAAACAAGGGGTCCTGGCTCAGCTGTGGACAACTCGGTCGGCTGTGGACAACTCAGTGCGGGGTGCGCATGATCCTCTGCAGTGCGTCGAGGGCGCGGCTCGCGGTCGACTTGACGGTGCCCTTCGAGATGCCCGCCGCGTCGGCGATCTCCGCTTCCGACAGGTCGCCGTAGTAGCGCAGCACGAGCACTTCCCGTTGCCTGGGCGGGAGTTGTGACAGTGCGCGCACCACCGACTGGTGTTCGGCCGTCAGCATCGCGAGGCTTTCCGCGGACCGGGCGTTGACCTGGTGTGGTGGCGTGTACTCGCGGGCGGTCTTGCGGCGGCGCAGCACCGAGCGGGAACCGTTGACCACCGCGGTGCGCAGGTAGCCGACGGCCGCCGCCGCGTCGCGGAGGTTGCCCCAGTTGCGGTGGAGGCCGGTGAACGCCTCCTGCACGACGTCCTCCGCGGTCGCCGGTTCGTCGACCAGCAGCAGGGCCAGCCGGACCAGGCGCATGCGATGGGTGCGGTACAGGTCCTCCAGCGTCAGCGGTGCCTGTTCCACCTGTGGCACCGGGAAACTGCCGGTGTCGATCGCACGCAGGTGGCCGAGCGTCCGCTCGACTGTGCGTTCCGCGCTGAGGTCCCCAGTCACATCAGAACCCTATCGACAGCGGTAGCGTGCCGCCATGGCCTGGTACACCGTGGAGACGACGTACATCGACGACCGTGCGCGGCTCGCGGACAGCAGGCCCCGCCACCGCGAGTACCTGCGGGCGCTGGTCGAGCAGGGCAAGGTCGGTGCGGCCGGGCCGTGGGCCGACGACTCCGCCGGGTTCGCGATCTACCAGGTCGCCGACCGGGCCGAGCTGGACCGGCTGCTCGCCGAGGACCCGTACACCGTCGACGGGGTCGCCGCCGCGCGGACCGTGAACGAGTGGCAGCTCGTCCTCGGCTCAGTAGGCGCCGCCCAGCTTTGAGTGGTCCCAGCTGACGATCTTCGTCGGGCGGCAGACCAGGCCGACCCGCTTGGGCGCCTGCAGCCGCACGAACTGGCTGCCCGCCGTCGCCACCTGCGGGTTCTCCGTGTAGCGGTGCATGAGCTGCTGCCCGATCAGCGTGATCTTCTCGGTGTTCGTGACCAGTTCGACGTCGCACTCCATGGAGACGCCGCGCAGCTTCTCGTACGAGTCACCGGTCTCGATGAGGATCGTCGCCTGTGGGAGACGCCGCAGGTTCACGGCCTTCTGCGACTTGGCGTACGTCCACGTCTCGACCACGTCCCCGTGCGGCACGTACCACAGCGCCACCAGATGTGGTCTGCCGTTCGGCCCCATCGTCGCGATGTTCGCCGTCCTGCCCTCCGCGAGGAAAGCCGTGATCTCCTCGGGCGTCATCTGCACCTGGCCACGTCGCGACATGGAACTCGTTATAGCGCACGCTCCCGCTGCGCCGCGGCCTTCGCGCCGGGACCGACCATGCTGGACTCGGCCGCGCCGCGCTTCTCGATGTCCTCGAGCGCCGCCCTGTCCGCGCCGGGCATGATCTTCCGCGCGTACAGCTCGACCACCCTCGGCAGGAGCGCGCGGAACAGCTTCGCGACGCCGACCCAGCCAGGCACGTGCACGACCCGCGCCCGCCTGGCCAGCCCGGCCGACATCAGGTCCACGGCCACCGACAGCGGATAGGTCTTGCTGACCAGGCCACCCGCGGCGCCGCGCAGCTTGCCGAACACCGGGTGCTCGTCGGCCGTGTTGACCATGTCCGTGGCGATCCAGGTGGGGTGCACGACCCCCACGTCGACGCCGAGGTGCCTGACCTCCGCGCGCAGCGAGTTCGCGAACGCCTCGACGCCCGCCTTCGCCGCCGAGTACGCCGCGTTGCCGGGGATGTGGATGATCGCGGCCGCCGACGACACGAGCATCGCGTAGCCCTTGGCCTCGACCAGGTGCGGCAGCGCGACCCGGACCGTCCTCCACACGCCGAGCAGGTCCACGTTGATCACGCGCTCGAACGCGGCCCGGTCGATGGAGCGGGTGAAGCCGGTCGCCGCGATGCCCGCGTTCGCCACCACCGCGTCGATCCGGCCGTAGCGCTCGGCGATCGCGGTGGTCGCCTTCTCCAGGTCGTCCCAGCTGGTGACGTCGGCCTCCCACGCCCCAGCGTCCTGGCCGCACTCGGCGGCGACCCTGGTCAGCTCGTCGACCTCGAGCCCGACGAGCGCCACCTTCGCGCCCTTCGCTGACAGATCCCGTGCGAGCCCGGCGCCGATGCCCCGCGCCGCACCCGTGATGACCACGACCTTGCCGCGCACGTTCTTGCTCATGAACCCGAACCTACCATTGGTAACCTACTCCGAGTAAGTGGCAACTGTGCACGGGAAGGTTACGCAGAACGGCTGTATGTCACACCCTGATGCGTGGCCAGGATCGAAAGTCATGGAGCAGACCTTCGACCGTCGATCCGTTCTGCGTGCAGGCGCGGCCACCGCCGGTGTGGTGCTCGGCGCCACCGCCCTCCCCACCACCGCCCTGGCCGCCGCCGACCCGGTGTTCGCCCACGGCGTCGCGTCCGGCGACCCCCTGCCCGACGCGGTCCTGCTGTGGACGCGCGTCACCCCCACCCCCGACGCGACCCCCGGCTCCGGGACCGGGCCGGCCGTGACCGTGACCTGGGAGGTCGCCGCCGACCCGGCGTTCGCGACCGTCGTCGCGGCAGGCACGCAGACCACCGGCCCCGCCCGCGACCACACCGTCAAGGTCGACGCCACCGGCCTGAGCCCCGCCACCACCTACCACTACCGCTTTCGTCTGGACGGCGCAGTGTCGGCGACCGGCACCACCCGCACCGCGCCCGCGCTGTCGGCGGCCGTCGCCCGGCTGCGGTTCGGCGTGGTGTCCTGCTCCAACGTGCCGGACGGCCACTTCGCGGCCTACCGGTACCTCGCAGAACGCGGCGACCTCGACGCCGTGCTGCACCTCGGCGACTACATCTACGAGGGCGGTGGCGGGGCCGTCCGCCCGCACGACCCGCCACGCGAGATCCTCACGCTCGCCGACTACCGGCGCCGCCATGCCCAGTACAAGTCCGACGAGCACCTCAGGCGGTTGCACGCGAGCGTCCCGTTCATCGCGACCTGGGACGACCACGAGGTCGCCAACGACGCGTGGTCCGGCGGCGCCGAGAACCACCAGCCCGAAACGGAAGGCGACTACGCGGCCCGCAGGGCGGCCGCGCACCAGGCGTACTTCGAGTGGATGCCGGTGCGCAACGAGGCCGACCGCATCTACCGGCGGCTGCGGTTCGGGCTGCTCGCCGAGCTGTCCATGCTGGACCTGCGCACCTACCGCTCGCAGCAGGTCGGCATCGGCGACGGCGCCACCGACGACCCGGACCGCACGCTGACCGGCGCCGAGCAGATGACGTGGCTCCAGAACGGGCTCGTCTCCAGCGGCGCGCAGTGGAAGCTCGTCGGCACCTCCGTGATGGTCGCGCCGCTGCAGCTGCCGCCGCTGTCCCCCGAGCTGCTCGGCCCGCTCGCGGAGCTGCTCGGGCTGCCGCGCGAGGGCATCTCGATCAACCCCGACCAGTGGGACGGCTACGCGGTCGACCGCAGGCGCCTGCTCGCGACGATCGCCGACAACGGGGTGCGCGACACCGTGTTCCTGACCGGTGACATCCACTCGTCGTGGGCCAACGACGTGCCCCGCGACGCCGGGCTGTACCCGCTGCTGTCCAGGTCGGTGGCGACCGAGTTCGTGTGCACGTCGGTCACCTCGGACAACATCGACGACATCCTCGGCGCTCCGCCGAGGACCACGTCGGTGGTGCTGGAGACGGCCGTGCAGGCGCTGAACCGGCACATCAGGTACTGCGAGCTGGACTCGCACGGCGCGTCCGTGCTCGAGGTGACGCCCGCAGGCGCGCAGATGGACTGGTACTACCTGGCGAACAAGACCGACCCGGCGAGCGCGCTGTCCTGGGCCCGGTCGTTCCGGACCAGGGCGGGGACACAGCGCGTGCAGTCCGTCGGCACGCCGATCGGGCCGCTCGCGTGACCGCTGTCCCGCGCCGGTCGCTGCTGGGTGGCGCGGCGGGCGCGGTCGCCGGAGTGCCCGAGTAGTCTTCGATGCATGTCGAAGACTTTGGGTGTGTGGGACCGGCCGCTGCCGTGGCTGCGCGACCCGGCTGTGCTCGCGGAACTGGAACGGCTCGGTTACCAGCGGGTGTGGCTCGGCGCGTCGCCGCCGGCCGACCTCTCCCCGGTCGAGCCGATGCTGGCCGCGTCGACCTCGCTGGCCGTCGCCACCGGGATCGTGAACGTGTGGGACGGGCCGCCGGACCCCGCCGCCTACGCGCGCGTGACCTCGGCCCACCCCGGGCGGTTCCTCCTCGGCGTCGGCGTCGGTCACCCGTCGATGGTCGGGGCGCGCTACACCAAGCCGTACGACCGGCTGGCGAGCTACCTCGACGGGCTCGACGAGGGCGGGGTGCCGGAGTCGGGCCGGGTGCTGGCCGCGCTGGGTCCCCGGGTGCTGCGGCTGGCGCGGGACCGGGCCGCCGGGGCGCACCCGTACCTGACCACACCCGAGCACACGGCCCAGGCCAGGGAGATCCTCGGTGCGGGAAAGCTGCTGGTGCCCGAGCAGAAGGTCGTGTTGTCGACCGATCCGGGGCAGGCGCGGGAGATCGCGCGGTCGCAGCTGGCGATGTACCTGACGTTGTCGAACTACACGAACAACTGGCTGCGGCTGGGGTTCACGCAGGCGGATCTCGAGGACGGGGGTAGTGACCGGCTGGTGGACGCGCTCGTCGCCTGGGGTGACGAGGAGGCGATCCGGGGGCGGATCGCGGAGCACTGGGACGCCGGGGCCGACCAGGTGGCGCTGCAGGTGCTGAACGAGGACAAGATGGGGGTGTTGCGGGCTCTGGCGCCGACGACGGCGGGTGCCTCCTTCTGAATCGGTCATCCTCCCGGCGCGCTGCGACTCCCTGCTCGTAGGATCGGGCCCGACGCCCTGTCCAGCCATGAGGAGGACGTACCGATGCCCATCGCCACACCCGAGGTCTACGCCGAGATGCTGGACCGGGCCAAGGCGAACGAGTTCGCGTTTCCCGCCATCAACGTGACCTCTTCCGAGACGCTCAACGCCGCCCTCCGCGGCTTCGCCGAGGCCGAGAGTGACGGGATCATCCAGGTCTCCACCGGCGGGTCCGAGTTCGCCTCCGGTACCAAGGTCAAGGACATGGTGACCGGCGCCGTCGCGCTCGCCGAGTTCGCGCACGTGGTCGCCGACAAGTACCCGGTGAACGTCGCGCTGCACACCGACCACTGCCCCAAGGACAAGCTCGACGGGTTCGTCCGGCCGCTCATCGCCATCTCGCAGGAGCGGGTCTCCGCCGGCAAGGAGCCGTTGTTCCAGTCCCACATGTGGGACGGCTCGGCCATCGACCTCGACGAGAACCTCACGATCGCGTCCGAGCTGCTCGACCAGGCCGCCAAGGCCCGGATCATCCTCGAGGTCGAGATCGGTGTCGTCGGCGGCGAGGAGGACGGCGTCGCCCACGAGATCAACGAGAAGCTCTACACCGCCGAGGGCGACTTCAGCAAGACGATCGATGCGCTCGGTGCCGGGGAGAAGGGGCGCTACCTGCTGGCCGCGACCTTCGGCAACGTGCACGGCGTCTACAAGCCGGGCAACGTGAAGCTGCGCCCGGACGTGCTCAGGCGCGGTCAGGAGGTCGCGGTCGAGAAGCTGGGCCGCCCGGCCGGTGACAAGCCGTTCGAGCTGGTGTTCCACGGCGGGTCCGGGTCGCTGCTCGAGGAGATCCACGAGGCGCTGTCCTACGGCGTGGTGAAGATGAACATCGACACCGACACGCAGTACGCGTTCACACGGCCGGTCGCCGCGCACATGTTCGCCAACTACGACGGCGTCCTGAAGATCGACGGCGAGGTCGGCAACAAGAAGGCCTACGACCCCCGGTCGTACCTGAAGGCCGCGGAGCAGGGCATGGCCGCGCGCATCACCCAGGCGTGCGAGCACCTGAAGTCCGCGGGCCGGATGCTGGCAGGCTGACCGGATGACACTGCAGGAGAACCTGTTCGGCGGCCCGCCCGCCACGCACCTCCCGGACCGGCCGGAGGCGCAGGCCGCCATGGAGTCGGGCACCGACCCGGCGAAGGTCGTCACCGAGTGGCCCGACTTCTCCGAGGGCTGGGCCGCGCTGGCCGAGCTGTCTCTGACGGAGAACAACGCCGTCGCGGCCTACGCCTACGCGCGGACCGGCTACCACCGCGGTCTGGACCAGCTCCGCCGCGCGGGCTGGAAGGGGCACGGCCCGATCCCGTGGTCCCACCGCCCCAACCGCGGTTTCCTCCGCGCGCTGGCGGCGCTCGCCCGCGCCGCGCAGGGCATCGGCGAAACCGAGGAATGGGACCGCTGCAAGCAGTTCCTGACCGACTCCGACCCGGAGGCACCCGCCCAGCTCGGGCTTGCCTGACGCACACCCGCAACGGGCCGCCCACGCCGTGGGCGGCCCGTTGCCGTGTCAGCAGGTCGCGAGCATGTCCGACAGCGCGCCCTGTTCCGCGGCGGTGACGGTCAGCTCGTAGGTGTACTTCACGCGGGTGTAGGCGCTCGCGTACTCGCACCAGTGCGACTCGAGCGGCGGCTTCCACTGGTCCGGCGTCTGGTCGCTCTTGGACTGGTTCACGTTGTCGGTGACGGCCCACAGCTGCGGCGAGCCGAGGTCGTTCGCGAACGCCTCGCGCTCGCCGGTGGTCCAGTCCGCGGCGCCGGAACGCCACGCGGCCGCGAGCGGCACCATGTGGTCGATGTCCACATCGGACGTCTCGGTCCACGTCCCGCCGTCGTACGGACTGGTCCAGCTGCCGGACGTGGCCGCGCAGTCGGTGCCCACCTCGACGCCGTCACCGTCGCGCCGAAGGACCGTTTCCCTTGTGTTGCAGTAACCTTCGACCGCGTGCCAGTGCGGGAACCGGTCGCGGTCGTAGCCGTCCATGGAACCTTCGGCGGCCACCGTCAGCGCCGCCAGCTCGCTCGCCGCCGTCCCCGGGTCCGGTATACCTGGTGGGGTCGCGCTCGCCGTCCCGCTGCCGAGACCGACCACGGTCCCGGCAGCGAGCACCAGCGAGGCGACGAGTGTTTTCCCCGACATCGCGCCTCCAGTGGTGAAGTTGTCGCATCGACTGTGCGACACCGCGATCACCACGGGCAACGGCCGGCGGGGAAACACCCGGGAAAGCGACTTCCGTACGGGGCCGAACGGGTCAGCAGTAGCCGAGCATCGAGGTCAACGCCGACTTCTCCGACGAGTTGACCGTCAGCGAGTAGCGGTACTTGACGTGGATCCACATCTTCGAATAGGTGCACCAGTACGCGGTCCTCGGCGGCTTCCAGGTCGCGGGGGACTGGTCGCCCTTGGACTGGTTCACGTTGTCGGTCACCGCGATCAGCTGCGGGTTCGACAGGTCGTTCGCGAACTGGGTGCGCCGGGACTGGGTCCAGCCGGACGCGCCGGTGCGCCACGCGTTCGACAGCGGGATCACGTGGTCGATGTCCACATCGGACGCCGCGCTCCACGTGGCGCCGTCGTAGGGGCTGTACCAGCGGCCGGACGTCGAGGCGCACGACGAGTCGGTCACCACGCTGGTGCCGTCCCGTTTGAGCACGGTCTCGCGGGTGTTGCAGGTGCCGCTCACCGCGTTCCAGTGCGGGAACTTGTCACGGGAGTAGCCGGAGCTGGAGCCGTCGGCCGCGACGCGGAGCGCTGCCAGCTCCGAGCGGGCCGTCGACTCGGACGGGATGCCGGGCGGGGTCGCCGCCGCGGGCTGTGGTGCCGTGGCCGGTAAGGCCACCGCCAGTGCCATGACGAGGACGAAGACAGCCAGAAGGCTGCGTGCAGGGTTCATGGAAATCACTGTCGCTCACCGAAGTTGCGCGATGGCAAAGCGTTATCGAACAGAAAGGGGCGGCGGCGGTATCCCCTCGCGGTCCCGCCGCCACCGCCTCTCGGCCTACACCGGGCAGGGCGGCCGATTGGCCGGAGCCGGATCCACCCAGTAGCCGAACCGCGGTTGCGCCGGACTGAGCAGTGCCGCCGAGCAGCCACGTGCCCGGATCGTCCGTGGCGCGCTGACCAGCGCGACCGCGCCGTCCTCGGCCACGTACCGGTAGCTCACCTTTCGTCATGTCCAGGCCCGGCACCGCCTGCGCGGGGTCGACGCGGTCCGGCCCGTCGTTCAGCAGTAGCCCTGCACCTCCGCCCGGTCACCCTGGCCGCGTTCGCGAGCACCAGCCGGCCCGGGTAGTCGCGCCCGGTGGCCCGGTCGGCGGGTGTCAGGGGGTCGCGTCGGCCCACGTCGCGCGGGCGGGCAAGAAGGCTGCTCAGCAGATCGCGCGCAGGTCCTCGGTGTGGCGGTACCAGGTCCACCGCGTCACCGCGCGCGGGTACTCGACGCCGTCGCGCACCGGCCGCGTCCCGTCGACACCGAACTGCACCGCGCGGCCGTCGAACGTCGCCGGGCGGCGCAGCCTGCCGCGCACCACCTTCACCGACACCCCGGCCGGGCCGGGCCTGACCTCGATCCGGGACGCGTCGCCACGCAGCGCGACCACGTCGTCGCAGTACACCGTCCCCGTGGCCGGGGCGACCACCCCGAGACCGAGCAGGACACCGCCGTTGTCATCCCGCACCAACGGCAAGGCGCGATCACTGCCCGTGAGCGCGAGGTCCACGCTGTCGACCGGCAAATCCCACAGCTGGGCGACATGCGACAGCTTCCGGTCCACCGGAACGAAGCCGACCGTCACGTCCTCCAGCCGTTCGGTACGCATGAGACGGAGGACGACCGCGGCCAGGTCGGCGTCGGTGCCGTGCACGACGACGCGGTCGACCTCGTCGGCCTTGAGCAGCGGGTCGACGTCGTTCTTGCTGGGTGTGGCGGGGATCTCGTGGGCCCCCGACCCCGAGGCCGAGGCCAGTTTTCGCCAGTCACCGCTGGTGACGGCCGTCCCGCAACCCAGTATCAGCGCACCCATCCCGGGCCTCCTGGTCTACGCTCAATCACCGGCATTTCGCCCATCCGAAATGCGCCCACTTTCGTGTTCCGTTGACATCGGGGAGTTTCACATGCCGGCCATCGTGCTCATCGGCGCCCAGTGGGGCGACGAAGGTAAGGGCAAGGCAACGGACCTGTTGGGTGAGAAGGTCCAGTGGGTCGTGCGCTACCAGGGCGGCAACAACGCCGGCCACACGGTCGTGCTCCCCGATGGACAGGACTTCGCTCTGCACTTGATCCCTTCGGGCATCCTGACCCCCGGCGTCACCAACGTTATCGGCAACGGCGTGGTGGTCGACCCGGGTGTCCTGCTGGCTGAACTGGCCGGCCTCGAGGAGCGGGACGTGGACACGTCCCGGCTGCTGATCTCGGCCGATGCGCACTTGATCATGCCTTACCACGTCGCCATCGACAAAGTCACCGAGCGATACCTCGGCAAGGCCAAGATCGGCACCACTGGCCGCGGCATCGGCCCCGCGTACCAGGACAAGGTCTCCCGCGTCGGTGTCCGCGTCCAGGACCTGCTGGACGAGAAGATCCTCCGGCAGAAGGTCGAAGCCGCCCTGGACGTCAAGAACCAGATCCTGATCAAGGTCTACAACCGCAAGGGCCTCGACCCGGAGCAGGTGGTCGACTCGGTGCTGGAGTACGGCGAGAAGTTCGCCCACCGCATCGCCGACACCCGCCTGCTGCTGAACCAGGCGCTCGAACGCGGGGAGACGGTGCTGCTGGAGGGTTCGCAGGGCACCCTGCTGGACGTCGACCACGGCACGTACCCGTTCGTCACGTCGTCGAACCCGACCGCCGGCGGCGCGTCGGCGGGCTCCGGCATCGGCCCGACCCGCATCACGACGGTGATCGGCATCCTGAAGGCGTACACCACCCGCGTCGGCTCCGGCCCGTTCCCGACCGAACTGCACGACGAGATGGGCGAGCGCCTGCGCAAGACCGGCGGCGAGGTCGGCGTGACCACGGGCCGCGCCCGCCGCACCGGCTGGTTCGACGCGGTGATCGCCAGGTACGCGGCACGCGTCAACGGCATCACCGACTACTTCCTGACCAAGCTCGACGTGCTGTCCGGTCTGGACCGCGTGCCGATCTGCGTCGCGTACAAGGTGAACGGCGAGACCGTGTCCGACATGCCGATGACCCAGACGGACGTGCACCACGCCGTGCCGGTGTACGAGGAGATGCCCGGCTGGTGGGAGGACATCTCCGAGTGCCGCACCTATGCGGACCTCCCCGCGAACGCGAAGGCCTACGTGGAACGCCTGGAAGAACTGTCCGGCGCGCGCTTCTCGGCGATCGGCGTCGGCCCCGGCCGCGAACAGACCATCGTCCGCCACTCGATGACCGGCTGACGACCCGCGAAAGGGGGCGCGCCCGGGCCCAGGAAGGCCCCAGAACGCGCCCCCGCAAACCGCGAAGCCCGCAAATCGCCCCAGGGCAACCCCCACCCGAACCCGGGGGCGTCCCGCCTTGCCAGTCTACCAGTACCCACCGGCAAAACAAGGGGCGCGGGCCGAGCTGTGGACAACTCGACCGGCTGTGGACAACTCAGGCCGCGAGTTGCTCCTGTGCCACCGCGACGTCGGGATTGTCCGTGAACAGCCCGTCGATCCCCGCGGCGCGGAACGCCGCGATCTCCGCGAACAGGTCCCCGTACTGCGACGGCACCGCCGACGACCGGAAGTCCGCTGGCAGGAACGCGTTCTCCGCCCGGAACGTGTACGGGTGCACCTTCAGCCCGGCCCGGTGCGCGTCGGTCACCAGCGTCGTCGGCGTCGTCAGGAAGCCGGCCGCGTCCCTCGGGATGATCTGGCTCTTCTCCGGCCCGAGCCCCTTCGCGTACTTCGCCACGTCCCGCAGGCCCGCGGGCGAGACGATGTCGGCGTAGGTTCGCGGGTCACCGGCGGCCACGAAGTCGAACGGCGCACCGCTCGCCGACGTCAACTGCACCAGCGGCACCCGCAGCACACGGCGCAGCTCGATCAGGTTCGTCACCTCGAACGACTGCACGTACACCTTCGCCGACGGCCGGTTCAGCCCGTTGCGGGTCAGCGTCCGCACCAACGGCGGCTCCAGCGCCAGCCCCTGCTTCTCGAAGTACGTGGGGTGCTTGGTCTCCGGGTAGATCCCGATCTCCCTGCGCAGTTCCCGCGACAGCCGCTTCGCGAGGTCGATGACCTCCTGCAGCGTCGGCACCTCGTAGCGGCCGTCGTAGATCGTGTTCTGCTGCCGGAGGTCGGGGATGCGTTCCTTGGCACGCAGCGTCTTCAGCTCGGCCAGGGTGAAGTCCTCCGCGAACCAGCCGGTCACGTTCACGCCGTCCAGCGACTTCGTGGTCTTGCGGTCGGCGAACTCCGGGTGGTCCGCGACGTCCGTGGTCCCGCCGATCTCCGGCTCGTGCCTCGCGACCAGCACCCCGTCCTTCGTGGTCACGAGGTCGGGCTCGATGAAGTCGGCGCCCATCCGCGCCGCGAGCTCGTACGACGCGAGCGTGTGCTCCGGCCGGTAGCCGGACGCGCCGCGGTGCCCGACGATCGTGAAGTCGTCGTGGGCGGTGGTCGTGTCCGGTGTGCGGTCGGCGGTCGCGGGTGCCGCCCCCACCAGGGCCAGCGCGGTCGCCGCCGTGACGGCCATCCGCAGTAACTTCGAACTCACGGTCTCCTCCTCGCCTCGAGTGGCTCGCGCATCGTCGTCGACCTGAGGAAACTCCGCCCGAGGAGAAGGTGACGAAGCGATGACGCCTTCGATCTTCTGTGTGAGGACTGTCACCGGTAGGTTGCCGGTTGTGACCAGGTCTACGGAAGACGTGGACGCCGACCGGCCCGGGCTGCCGCTCGCGATCGGCGACTTCGGCGGCGGGTTCGACGCGTTCCTCGACCGGCAGGGCATTCTGTCCACTTCGGACATCGTGGCAGGCGCGCTGCTGCTGGTGCTGATCCTGGAGGCCACGCGGCGGACCACGGGGTTCGTGCTTCCCGTGGTGTGCCTGCTGTTCCTCGGGTACTCGTACTACGGCGGCTTGCCCTGAAAGGCGCGTTCAGGGCGCTGGGCGTCCTGAATGGCCCATTGACGGCACTTGTTGTGCCGTGGCTTTCGCGGGGCGGTGTCTCTCCCGAAAGGTGCTTTCGGGTGTTGGGTGTCCCGGGTGGTGCTCCCGCTGTCCGGAGCGTCGTGTGTGCGGGGAACGCAGCACGTCATGGCCCTGATGGTGGCCCGCCGGGGCGTGGCATCTAGGCTCTTTCACCGTGCGTGTCCTGGTGATCGGGTCCGGTGCGCGCGAGCACGCGTTGGTGCTCGCCCTCTCCCACGACCCCGCGGTAACGGCGCTCGCGTGCGCCCCCGGCAATGCGGGCACAGCGGCTGTCGCCGAGTCCTACGGTGCCGACGTCACCGAGCCTGCCTCCGTGGTCGCGGCCGCCAAGGAGTGGCGCGCCGACCTCGTCGTCATCGGCCCCGAGGTGCCGCTCGTCGCGGGTGCGGCGGACGCCGTCCGCGCGGCGGGCATCGCGTGCTTCGGCCCGTCGGCCGCCGCGGCCCGCATCGAGGGCTCGAAGGCGTTCGCGAAGGACGTCATGGCCGCGGCGGGGGTCCCGACCGCCCACAGCGAGATCGTCGACAACCCGGCCAAGCTCGACGCCGCCCTGGCCCGCTTCGGCCCGACCTGGGTCGTGAAGGACGACGGTCTCGCCGCGGGCAAGGGCGTGGCGGTCACCAGCGACCTCGCCGCCGCCCGCACCCACGCGATGACCCTCCTCGACGGCGGCCACCCGGTCCTGCTGGAGTCCTACCTCGACGGCCCGGAGGCGTCGCTCTTCTGCCTCGTCGACGGCACCACGGTCGTCCCGCTGCTGCCCGCACAGGACTTCAAACGCGTCGGCGACGACGACGCGGGCCCCAACACCGGCGGCATGGGCGCCTACGCACCGCTGCCCTGGACCACGCCCGACCTGGTCGACGATGTCCTCACCAAGATCATCCAGCCGGTGGTCGACGAGCTGGCGGAACGCGGCGCCCCGTTCTCCGGCCTCCTCTACGCGGGCCTGGCGCTCACCAGCGAGGGCCCGCAGGTCATCGAGTTCAACTGCCGCTTCGGCGACCCGGAGACCCAGGTCGTGCTGGCCCTGCTCCGCACCCCGCTGGCAGGCCTGCTGAACGCCGTCGCGACCGGCACCCTGGCCGCCCAGCCCGCACTCGAATGGCACGATGGCTACGCGGTCACGGTCGTCGTCGCCGCCGAGGGCTACCCGGGCCGGGTCCGCTCCGGCGACGTCATAGCCGGCGCGGAAGCCCACGGCGTACTCCACGCGGGCACCCGCCGCCGCGACGACGGCGCGATCGTGTCCGCGGGCGGCCGCGTCCTGTCGGTGATGGGCACCGGCCCAACCCTCCACGAAGCCCGCGACGAGGCATACCGCCTGGTCGCCGATGTACACCTGACGGGCTCCCACCACCGCACGGACATCGCCGCCCGCGCCGCGAAGGGCGAGATCACCGCCCGGTGACGGTTCAGCCGATCAGCGGAACCGGACCCGTCACTTCTTCGTCAAAGTTCAGGTGGGTGCTGCGCGCCATTGGTAGCCTGCAGAACGAGACCGGATCGTCACGATCAGTGGGGAGCGAACGGGATGTATCTCGCCGGAGACATAGGCCGAGGCATCAACGACGCCTTCAAGCAGGTCGACAAAGCCACGACCGGCGTCAGCTCGGGCACCTTCACCGTGAACCAGGACAACGTGCTGGCCGCCGCCCGGATCATCGAGGCGCAAGCCGACTCCCTCAAGGACCGCTTCAAGGGAATCCGGCGGGACCTGCGGGTGAACCCGCCGGGTGACGACGAGGTGAGCATCCGCATGGCAGCGGCCTGGAACGACCTCTTGATCAACGACGACAACTCGTACCGCAACCGGATCGCCGACTACATCGTCGGTCTCCGGAAGCTCGCCGTCCAGCTGGGTGACACGGCACGCGCGTACGGGTTCAGCGAGGAGGAGATCGAGGCGGCGTTCAGGAAGACCGGTGCGTAAACGTCTCATGGTCGCGGTCGCGGCCGTGGTGGCGTTCGCCGCCGGATGCACGACAAGCGCGTCCGGCCAGTCGACTCCTGTTCCGGGGGAGACCCCGTCCAGCGATCCGGGCACGTCCACGAGCGAACCGTCCGGCTCGGCGACCCCGACGGTCGAAGTGCCTCCGCGCCCCAGGGACATCTCCTTGGAGGGACTGGATCCCTGCACTCTCTACACGGCCGCGCAGCGTGCGCAGCTCGGCGTCGACGACGTGGACAGTGGCGAGACGGAGAGCGAGGTCTTCAAGGGCATGAAGGAGTGCACCCTCGCGGTCGAGAACCAGGAACCGTTCTACGACTACTCGGCGTTGGCGGTCACGACCGAGGGCGTCGAGGCGTGGCTGACCGGGAACCGGAACGTCGATGCCGAACTCATCTCCGTCCAGGGATTTCCAGCAGCGCAGTTCAAGTTCCGCGGTGTCGAGGACGAAGGCTGTGACATCGCGGTCGGCGTGGCGGAGGGGCAGTCTCTCTGGATCGACGTCGTGCCGTTGGAGCGCGTGTTCGAGCAGGACGAGTTGTGCCAGATGGTCAAGGAGGCCACGGAGATGGCCATGACGACGCTGCAGACGTTGAAGTGAGGAAGTGTTATGGCCGGGGACCACGGACTCAGTGATCTGCGCTTCGCGGGCTATTCCCACGGGCAGCTGGCGGACCAGATCGACGCACTGCGCGGCGGCGAAGGGTCGGGCTCGCTCCAGAACGCGATGGAGGCACTCGTCACGATCGCGTTCGGGCTCGCGGAAGCCGATGCCACGCTGCGCGAACAGCTCAAGGCGATCGGGGTGAACTGGCAGGGCGCGGCCGCCGAGGGCGGCACGTCCGCGACCGAGAACGCGAGCATCTACGCCGAGACCGCGATCGACCCGGTGGCGGAGTCGGCGCGGGGGGTCGGCAGCCAGGGCGATACCTTCCACACGACCCGCAACGGAGCGCCCGACTCCAGCGCACTTCGTGGCCCGACCGAGGAGTCGACCGTCGACAAGGTCGCGGGGTTCTTCGGGCACACCACCGATCACGCGCAGCAGGTCAGGGAGACGAACGCGGCCAAGGACGCCGCGATCGACTCGATGACCGGCTATCAGAAGAACAGCTCCGATGCGCTCGGCCAGGCGCAGGCGCTGCCCGTTCCGCCGGGCATGAACCTCGTCGCGCAGCCCGTCGACACCAGTACACACGTCTCCTCCGTCAGCACCTACGTGCCGCCGGGCGGGTACACCCCCGGCGTCGGCACAGGTCCCGGCACCGGCGGTCCCCCCACGTCCTTCTCGCCCGGCACCAATGGCGGTCCCTTCGGTCCGCAGGTTCCCCCCGGTGGCCCCAACGGCCCGCTCGGCACGCCGCCCGTCACCGGTACCGGGCCGACGCCTGGCAACCCGCTCCTGCCCAACGCCGCGAACCCGCTCGCGCCGGCGCTTCGTGCCGTGAACCCCCTGCTCATGGCCGAGGCCGCCACGGTGATGGGCACTGGTGGCGCGGGTGGCGCCGGTGCGGGCGCGAACGGCGATCGGCTCGCTCGCAACTCCGGGGCTCGTGGCGGTGGTGCCGGTGCCGGTGCCGTCAAGAACGGGGTGCCGCTCGGTGCCGCGCCCGACGAGGATGCCCGCGCGGCGCGCAACGCCGAGAAGTTCGGGGCTCGTACCGGCCGGCCGGGTAGCTCCATCATGCAGCCCGCCGCGGCCGGAGCCGGGCGGAACGCGGAGGGCGAGGAGGACCAGGAGCACGTCCGGCGCTACGGGGTCGAGTCGAGCGATGTGTTCGACGACGAACGGGTCGTGGCGCCGGAGTCGATCGGCGACGATGACGACCGGTAGATGATCAGCGGCACCATCGTCCTCTCCAAGCTGGAGTTCGACGTGTTGTGGGAGCACGAGAAGCTCCCGCCCAAGCACGAGGCGCTCACCGTGCCCAGCCCCGGCCGCACGCACACCGAGCGCCGCCGGCTCGTCGCGCAGGCGTTCGCGGACCTCCAGGAGCGGGGGCTCGCCGAGCGGGAGCGGGCCACGCCCGAGCTGCTTGACCGGCTGAACCTGCTCGCGTACCCACAGCTCGCCATCGACAGCTGGGTGTGGACGGACCACCGCATCTCCTCGCTCGCCGTGGTTTCCGGGGCATCGGCGGCGCTGGCGGCCGTGGACGGGGACGAGGTGTGGTTGATCCCCGCGCGGGAGACGGCCATCGCCGAGGCCGCGGTGTCCGTCGCGGGGGACGTGGTCGCCGGGCCGGGGTTGTCGGTCAGCGTGCCGGCCGACGTGCTCGCCGCCGCCGACGGTGCGGCGCGCGGGGACGCGCGGGAGCTCGCCGCCGCCCTGAACCGGTCGGGCGTGTCCGGTCCGGACGCCAAGACGATGGCGGACATGGTGCGCGACATGAACGTGCGCGGCCAGTTCGGTGTCAGCCGGATGCAGCGGGACCAGCGCATGGCCCGTGCCGACCGGGTCGTCGCCTTCCACGACACCCCTCGCGGGCGTTATGTCCACCTCGCGAAGCCCAACGCGGACGGTCGCGTGTGGAGCACCGTCACGCCCGCCGACAGCCGGCGGCTCGTGGCCTGTGTGCAGGAGCTGATGACCGAGGTCTGATCGCGGCGAGCATCGAGCCGGTGCCGGTGGGTTGATCGCGGGTGGGGACCGGCGGCAGGCTGGGGGCATGTCAACCCGCCTGCTGCAGGTCGCCAAGCGCGCGAACATCCCACCCTTCCACGTGATGGACGTGCTGTCCGCGGCCAACGCCCGGCAGCGCGCGCAGGGGGACGTGGTGTCGCTGGCCGCGGGGCAGCCGTCGGCCGCGGCACCACGCGCCGTTCTCGACCGGGCGGCGCAGGCGCTGCGCGGCCCACTCGGCTACACCGAACAACTGGGCGTTCCCGAGCTGCGGGACGCGATCGCCCGCCACTACGACCAGCGGTACGCGCTCGACGTCTCCCGCGAGGACGTCGTCGCCACCACCGGCTCGTCCGGCGGTTTCCTCCTCGCGTTCCTCGCCGCGTTCGACGCGGGTGACCGGGTCGCGCTGGCCCGGCCCGGCTACCCGGCCTACCGCAACATCCTGACCGCGCTGGGCTGCGAGGTGGTCGAGCTGCCCTGCGGTGCGGACACGCGGTTCCAGCCGACGGTCGGGATGCTCGAGCAGGCCGGTCCGCTCGACGGGCTGGTCATCGCCTCGCCGGCCAACCCGACCGGCACGGTGCTGCCCGCCGGTGAGCTGGCCGCCATCGCGGGCTGGTGCGCCGACCGCGGTGTCCAGCTGGTCAGCGACGAGATCTACCACGGCATCGCGTACGGCGAGGAGGCCACGGCGTCCGCGTGGCAGTTCTCCCGCGAGGCGATCGTGGTCAACTCGTTCTCCAAGTACTTCGCGATGACCGGCTGGCGGCTCGGCTGGCTGCTGGTCCCGCGGCGCCTGATGCGCGCGGTCGACTGCCTGACCGGCAACTTCACCATCTGCCCGCCCGCGATCGCGCAGCACGCCGCGACCGACGCGTTCCAGTACGACGAGCTGGACGGCCACGTCGCCGCCTACCGCCGTAACCGGGACCGTCTGGTCACCGGGCTGGCGGAGCTGGGCATCGACAGGGTGGCGCCGGTGGACGGCGCGTTCTACGCCTACGCCGACGTGTCCCACCTGACCACCGACACCATGTCGTGGTGCCAGCGCCTGCTCGCCGAGACGGGCGTCGCGATCGTGCCGGGCGCCGACTTCGACCCCGAGCTGGGCCACCGCTTCGTACGGCTCTCGTTCGCGGGCCCCGCGCGGGACGTGGCGACCGGTCTCGAGCGGCTGGGCGCCTGGCTCGCACCCTGAGGCGCGAACCAGTGGTTTCCCCGATGTACCTGCGGAAAAGGAGTGGTTGACTGAAGGAACCGCCGGGGAGCGCCAGTCGTTCACCCGGTGAGTCCCCGGAGAGGAACCTCACATGCTGTTGAAGATCATCGGCGCGATCATCGTCATCTGGGTGGCGTTCACCGTGCTCGGCTTCGTGTTCAAGGCGCTGGGCGTCCTGCTCGTCGCCGCGGCGGTCGTCACCGTCGGCGCCATCGGGTACACCGCGCTGAAGGGTGGTTCCAACCGGAAGCAGATCCGCTAGGAGTGCAACTTCGCGACCCTGGACAGCACCTCGTTGATGTCCTTGGGCCTGATGTCCCGGTGCAGGGTGAACCGCACGCTCCTGCCGATGGGCAGCCCGAGCACGCCGACCCGCCTGAGCCCGGTCAGGGTCGCGTCGATGTCGGGCGTCGACGCGAGCACGATGTTCGTCTCCGGCTCGTCGACCTCCCACCCGAGGTTCTTGAGCCCGGCCGCGAGTTTCGTGGCGTTGGTGTGGTCCTTCGCGACGTCCTGGATGCGGTCCAGGGCGACCAGCCCGGCCGCGGCCACGATGCCGCCCTGCCGGACACCGCCGCCCAGCATCTTCCGCACGCGGCGGGCCTCGTCGACGAACGACGGCGTGCCGCCGACCAGCCCGCCCATGGGGGCGCCGAGACCCTTGCTCAGGCAGACCTGCACGGTGTCGACGCCGACCGTCAGCGCGGCGGGTGGCACCGACAGCGCCACCGAGGCGTTCCACAGCCGCGCCCCGTCCAGGTGCACGCGCAGGCCGACGTCGCGCGCGTTGGCGACCAGTTTCGCGTGCTCGTCCGGCGGTGTGACCGTGCCGCCCGCCGCGTTGTGCGTGTTCTCCAGGCATAACAACGTGGTGCGCAGCGTGTAGTACGGGCCGCTCCGCGCGGCCTGCCGCACCGACTCGACCGGCATGCGACCCGGCCAGTCGCCCCAGTCGACCGCCTCCGGCATGCCGCCGGCGAGCCACGCGGGTGCGCCGAGCTCGTCGTCCAGCACGTGTGCGCCCCGTGGCGCGATGAACCGGTCGCCTCGCCTGAGGTGGATCATCAGCGCGACGAGGTTGCCCATGGTCGCGCTCGGCACCCACAGGGCGGCGTCGACCCCGAGCAGCTCCGCGGCGCGGTCCTCGAGAGCCCGCATCGTGGGGTCTCTGTCCAGCACGTCGTCGCCGACGTCGGCGCGCGACATCGCGAGCCGCATCGGCTCGTCCGGTTGGGTGACTGTGTCCGAACGAAGGTCGATCTCCCGCACTTTGGTCACGATCTGATCACACCACACCGGCACGCGGACACCCTCAGGGGTCTCCCGGACGTCTTCCAGGGGTGGCGTACGTCACGGCGGAACGGTCGTGCAACCTTATGAGTCTCACGTTCCGTCCCCCGTACGCAGACGACGAGCAGAGAGAGTCCGCGTGGATCAGCGCGACGAGCAGGACTTCGCGGAGTACTTCGCGGCTCGGCGAGACGCCGTGCGGAGGTCCGCGTACCTGTTGTGCGGTGACTGGCACCGTGCGGACGATCTCGCACAGACGGCGTTCGTCGCGCTGCACCGGCGGTGGCGCAAGATCCGGGACCGAGGGGCCCTGGACGCCTATGTTCGCAGGACGCTGGTGCGCGCGGTGATCGACGAGTCCCGTCGCCCCTGGCGGCGGGAGCGGTTCGTCGAGGAGCTGCCAGAGACGCCGAGGACGGACGGCGAGATCGGCGACTCCGTGGCGACGCGGTCGGCGTTGCTCGACGGTCTGCGGGCGGTCCCGCCCCGGCAACGGGCGGTGCTCGTCCTGAGGTTCCTCGAGGGACTGGACGTCGCGGCCACGGCCACGGCACTCAAGTGCTCAGAGGGCACCGTGAAGAGTCAGACAGCCAGGGGGCTGAACGCGCTGCGTGAGGCCCTGGGAGACACGATCGATGACTTGCGGTCGGCGTCATGAGTGCGGGAGGAGGTGGCGGAATGGACGAGAACAAGCTTGCTGACCTGCTGAAAGGCGCGGTTTCGGAGACGCCGCCGGCCACTTTCACCATCACCGACGTCGCCCGGGAGTCCGACCGTCAGCGGGCCCGTCACCGGAATGGCGTACTCGCAGGTTCCGCCTTTGGTGTGGCCGTCCTCGCGGGCGCCACGGCGCTCGGCGTGGCATTGTGGACAGGGCCGGTCTCGACCACCGGCGCGATGAGTGCGGAAAGTAACGCGTCAGGCGGTAACGGAAACGCTGCTCCATACGAGTTACCAGAAGAGGACAACGAAGTGGCCGCGCCGACAGAGCGTGGCCGCGCCGAGGACTCCCCGTCGGAGACGCCCAAGCAGGGGGGCTATCCGGACGGGAGTGGCGGGCCTGCGGGGCCCGCCGGCACCCCTAGTGGGTGCGAACAGGTGGACCGGGAGCTCGCTGCTGCCCTCGCGGGCGAGCTCCCGGCCGCCGCCAGAATCAAGGTCGACGACGCGGTACCGGTCTCTTTGAGCTGCCCCACGGGCGCCACCGGTGCCGCCTACGACCTGCCGGGTGGCCGCATCAGCGTCGTGATCCTGCCGGATGATGTGATGATCGCCACACAGCGGCCGGATGGTGTGCGGGCGGACGCGCCGACTGACGACGGCCGCCAGGTGTTCGTGGTCAGTGAGCCGGTCAGCCCGAACGGCACTGCCCCATTCGGGTCGGACATCCAGCGGATCGCGACCGACCTGGGACAGCTGTACTGAACGTCGGTCCGGACCGGTCGTACGATGCCCCGCAAATGACAGCCGCCAGTACTCCCAAGGGTGAGCGGCGTCGCCAGGCACTGGTCGAGGCCGCGGCGGCGCTGCTGGTCGAGGGCGGCTTCGAGACCCTGCGGCACCGGGCGGTCGCCGAACGGGCCGACCTCCCGCTGGCGTCCACGACCTACTACTTCGACTCGCTGGACGAGCTGATCGCGGCCGCTGTCGAACACCACGGCCGCACGGAGCTGGAACGTGGCCGCGCGCTGCTCGCGGCACTGCCCGCCGAGCACCGCGACCTCGACTCCGTCGTCGACCTCGTGCTCGACCAGCTCCTCGGCCCACCGGCCGGTGTCCGGGACGCCGAGCTGGTGCTGCTGCGCTACGAGCGCCTGGTCGCGACCGGTCGCCGCCCGTACCTGCGCCCGCTCATGCGGACCCTGGGCACCGAGCTGCGCCGCCTCCTGCTGGAGGTGCTCGCCCGTTCCGGCAGCCCGGTCGGCGATCGCCGCCTCGAGCAGCTGATCGCGCTGGTCGACGGTGCCGTGGTCAACGCGCTGATCGAGATCGACCCCGACCCGCGCGCGGTCGCGCGCCGGATGCTCCTGGAGTCCCTGCAACCCTGAGGGCCCCCGCGTCGTGGGTAAGGGGCGAGAGGGGGTCCGATGCGACAGGCCGACGAGGAGAGCTTCCGCCGTTTCGCCGTCGAACACGCGGCGAGGCTGCGCAGGTCGGCGTACCTGCTGTGCGGCGAATGGCATTTCGCGGAAGACCTCATGCAGCAGACTTTGATCAAGATCTACCGGTCCTGGGCACGGGTGCAGAAGGAGGACAGCCTGGTCAACTATGGCCGGACCGTCCTGCTCCGCACCTGGCTCGACGAGAAACGCAGACCATGGCGCCGCTCCGAGCAGACCGAGGCGGCCGTGCCGGACCACCGGGACGACGCCCGCGGTCCCGACGACAGCCCGGAGCGGCTGTGGGCGCGGGACCTCGTCCACCAGGGCCTGTTGCGACTGCCGCCCCGGCAGCGCGCGGTGCTGGTCCTCCGCTACTTCGACGACCTCTCCGTCGCCGAGACCGCGGCGGTCATGGGCTGTTCGCAGGGGACGGTCAAGTCGCAGACGGCTCGCGGCATCGAAGCAATGCGGGCCTCGGTGTCGCGGCTGGTGAGGAGGGTTGCCTCATGAGTGAAGAGGACGTCAGGGGCGGGTTGCTGGACGCCGTGGCCGACGAGCCGCCGTTGCGCTTCGATCCCGACGAGCTGGTCGCGACCGCGCGCAGGCAGGTTCGGCGCCGCTCGCTCGTGGCGGTCGGGCTCGCCACGGTCGCCGTCGCGGTGGCCGCGGTCGCGGTGCCGGTCGCGCTCGGCCGTGACACGACGACGACCCAGGTGGCGCAGCAGCCGACGAGGTCGGCGCCGTCGCCCTCGACCGCGCCGTCGGTGGCGCAATGGCCGCCGCCGGGTGTGGAGCCCGCCTACTACACCGTCGACGACCTGCGGCAGCGCGGTCACGAGATGTCCAAGCACTTACGCGGGGCGCTGCCCGCGACACTGTCGTCCGCGTCGAAGTTCGCCTACGGCGAGTTCGGCGGTGAGGCCGAAGGCGCCTTCTACCCGGAGCAGACCAGCATCAACGCCGCCTTCAGCTTCACCATCGACGGCGCGCGGTACTCGCTCGTGATCACCAGCTGGGTGCCGGGCACGTCCCGGTCACCGGCGGAGACCTGCGTGGCGAACTGCCATCGGCTCGACGACCGGGCGGGGGGCGCGCTCTACGAGCAGACGGAGGACATCGGCGAGGGCGTGATCGAAACCGTCTTCCACTACCGCGACACCGGCGCGATGGTCTCGGTCACCGCCTACAACTACGACATGACGAGCAGCTCGCCGACCTACCACCAGGGCATCCCGCTCGCCATGGAGCAACTGCTGTCGCTCGCGACCGATCCCGAGCTGGAGCTGTAGGTGCTGGAACAGCACCTCGCCGAACGGTTCCGCGCGGTCGTGGCCGACGAGCCGCCGTTCAGGGTGGACCCGGACGAGCTGGTGGACCGGTTGCTGCGAGCAGGCAGCACCGTCCTCCGCTTCCGCCCGCGTGGGTGCGGACGTCGCGTTCTGCGTGCTGATGGCGGTCCGTAAGCTGGGGAAACGTGACGTCCAAGCCGCGCATCCCCAACGTTCTCGCCGGCCGCTACGCCTCCGTGGCACTGGCCGAGCTGTGGTCCCCCGAGCACAAGATCGTGCTGGAGCGCAGCCTGTGGCTCGCCGTGCTCAAGGCCCAGGCCGACTTCGGCATCGACGTCCCGGACGGGGTGATCGCCGACTACGAGCGAGTGCTGGACCAGGTCGACCTGGAGTCGATCGCGGCCCGTGAGCGGGTGACGCTGCACGACGTCAAGGCCCGGATCGAGGAGTTCAACGCGCTCGCGGGCCACGAGCACGTGCACAAGGGCATGACGTCCCGCGACCTGACGGAGAACGTCGAGCAGCTGCAGATCCGCCGGTCGCTGGAGCACGTCCGGGACCGCGTGGTGGCCGTGCTCGCCCGGCTGGCGACGCTCGCGACCGAGCACAGCGAACTGGTGATGGCAGGCCGTTCGCACAACGTGGCCGCGCAGGCCACGACACTCGGCAAGCGGTTCGCGTCCGCGGCGGACGAGTTGCTGGTGGCGTTCGAACGGCTCGACAGCCTGGCCGAGCGGTACCCGCTGCGCGGTGTCCAGGGCCCGGTGGGCACCGCGCAGGACATGCTGGACCTGTTCGGCGGCGACGAGTCGAAGCTGGACGCGCTGCAGCGCAAGATCGCCGACTACCTGGGTTTCTCCCGGGTGTTCGACAGCGTCGGCCAGGTGTACCCGAGGTCGCTGGACTACGACGTGGTGTCCGCGCTGGTGCAGGTCGCCGCGGCGCCGTCGAGCCTCGCGAAGACGATCCGGCTGATGGTTGGCCACGAGCTGGCGACCGAGGGTTTCCGCCCCGGCCAGGTGGGTTCGTCGGCCATGCCGCACAAGATGAACACCCGGTCGAGCGAGCGCGTGAACGGGTTCGCGGTGATCCTCCGCGGCTACGCGTCGATGGTCGGCGAGCTGGCTGGCGACCAGTGGAACGAGGGCGACGTGTCCTGTTCTGTGGTGCGCAGGGTGGCGCTGCCGGACGCGTTCTTCGCGCTGGACGGTCTGATCGAGACGTTCCTGACGGTGCTGGACTCGTTCGGCGCGTACCCGGCGGTGATCGCCCGCGAACTGGACCGCTACCTGCCGTTCCTGGCGACCACGAAGGTGCTGATGGCGTCGGTGCAGGCCGGGGTCGGCCGCGAGACCGCACACGAGGCGATCAAGGAGCACGCGGTGGCCGTGGCGCTCGCGATGCGTGAACAGGGCATCGAACGCAACGACCTGCTGGACCGCCTGGCGGCCGACGACCGCATCCCCCTGGACCGGCGGGCGCTGGACGCGCTGCTGGCGGACCGCCTCCCGTTCACCGGCGTGGCGGGCGCACAGGTGGCTGCGGTGGTCAAGCGGGTCTCGGACGTGGTGTCCCGCTTCGGCGACGCCGCCAGGTACGTTCCCGGCGCGATCCTGTGATCACTGTGGATCTCCACAGTGATCTGTCCGGAAAACCGCACTGACGTCCGCCTTTCCCAGGGCTAGTCTCGCTTCCGTGGCAACCGTCTCGAACCTCCTGCTCTACCCGGTCAAAGGCTGTGCGGGCGCCCCGCTGACGCGGGCGCGGGTCCTGCCGACCGGAGTGGCGCACGACCGCACGTTCATGTTCGTCCGCGCACAGGACGGCGTGTTCCGCAGCCAGCGCAGCACCCCGAAACTGTCCGTGATCCACCCGGATCTGGCGGCGGACGGCGGAAAGCTGACCCTTTCCGCGCCGGACACGCAGTCACTGGCCCTGGACGTGGCGACAGACGGCAGGCGCTTACCGGTGAGCGTGCACGGCGTCTGGGACGGCGAGGGCATCGACCAGGGCGACGAGGCGGCGGAGTGGGCAAGCACCGTCACCGGAGAGCCGTTACGCCTGGTACGCGTGTCGCCGGACCACGCCAGGTCGGTCGACGAGTGGCACGGCACCATCACGTTCACCGACTCGACGCCACTGCACCTGACGTCGCTGTCGTCGCTGGACGACCTGAACGCGCGCATCCTGGAGAAGGGCGCCGATCCCGTCCCGATGGCCCGCTTCCGCCCGAACATCGTGGCGACCGGCTGGGAGACGCCGTACACAGAGGACGGGATCCGCGACTTCAGCATCGGCACCACCCGCCTGCACTGGGTGAAACCAGACGTCCGCTGCCAGGTGACCATGGTCGACCAGCCGACCGGCGAACGCGCGGGCCCGGAACCGCTGCGCACCCTGGCCGACTACCGCCGCGAACCGGAAGGCGGCGTGAGCTTCGGCATCAAGGTCGCGGTGACCAGCCCCGGTGAGATCGAGGTGGGCGACGAGATCAGGCTCGGCTAGATGATTGATTCCGTGAAGGTCGGTGTTCGGTCGTCGTGTGCTGGTCGCGTCGTTTCGGCCCGGGTGTGCTGGCTGCGGCTTTTGTTGTGGGTTTGTCCTCGCCGGACGGGCAGGTCTCGGGGGTGGCGGAGGGGCGGGTCGGCTGCGGCTGGGTTCGGGTCTGCCTGCCATCCCGTCGACCTCCCCGGGGCTATCACACCGCGCCAAGGGGGCCTTTTCCGCATGTTGTGATTCGGGTGTTTGGCCCCCCTTGACACGGTGTGATCGGGCTTCGCCAGGTCGACGGGATGGCAGGGAGCCCCTTTCGGGTGGGCTTGCGCCACCGTCGGTGTTGCGTGGGCCTGGCCCCGCTTCGCGGGGGCCGGGCGCGGAGCGCCCTGGTTTTGGTGCTGTGAAAGGCGCGTTGACGGCATCGGCGGTGCCGTGAAAGGCGCGTTGACGGCGCTCAGAGCCGTGAATGGCCCATTGACGGCACCGGTTGTGCCGTGAACGCGCCTTTCACGGCATCGGCCCCGCCCCGTCTCGGGTGCCCGCAGGGGTGTGGGTGTTGTGCCTGATGACCGGTTCGTGCGCCAAGCCACTTCACTTGATCTTCACGGAATCAAGCGTCCAGACGGGTTGCCGGGGGCGTGCTGGGTTTCGCGCTACCGCGCGAACAGCAGCAGGACCGGGTCGCCGGGGTGGCCGCCGAAGTCGTTCGACGCGGAGCCGCCGTTCACCGCCAGCGCGACCCGGCCGCCCGAGTCGACGTACACGATCAGGCCCTCGGTGATGGCGTCCGCGAACGTGCGGCCCACGGTGGCCTTCACCGAGCGGCCGTTGAGGTGGGCGTGCGCCGTCGTGCCGGGGGTGGCGCCGCTCGCGTCCAGGTCGGCGCCGGTCGCCGCCAGCTGGATGTTGCCGAAGGTGTCCACGTACCGGATCTCGGTGGTCAGTTTTCCTGGTTCCACCGTCGTTTCCGGTTCCGGTAGGCGTACCAGCTCGGCCGGGTCCACCGCCGGGCCGAAGTTCTCCGGGGCCACCCCCGCGGCCAGGTGCGCGGCGGCGGGGGCGAACACGTCCCGGCCGTGGAAGGTCGCCGACACGGTGGACAGCTGGTACGCCGGGTTGACGAGTTCGTACGCGGCGCGCACTCCGCCGAGCAGCTCCGCTGCCGACACCAGCAGGCCGTTGTCCGGGCCGACGAGCACGCCCTCCGCCGCGACCACGACCACGCCGCGCCGGTCGGTGCCCACGCCTGGGTCGACCACCGCGAAGTGCACCGCAGGCGGCAGGTACGGCACCGCCTGGGCGAGGATCGCGGCACCGCGCCGGACATCCTGCGGTGGCACGGTGTGGCTGATGTGAATGACCCGGGGCCGGGGCGCGATCCGCGCGACGACACCCTCGCAGACCCCGACGAATCCGTCATCGATTCCGTAGTCGGTCGTGAACGAGATCCAGTCATAGCTCATCGCCAAACAATGGCACGCATTCGTGCCTGGCATGAATTCCGGGTGAAACCGTGTCCAGTTCGGTGACATGTCATCTCGGTGTCAGGCCTGCGTCATCCACGCATGGCCTCATGGGGGCGTGACCGCTCAACTGATGGTTTCGCTGTCCGGGATCAGCGCGTGGACCCTGGACCGCGGTGCTGGCCTGAGCGACGAGCTCGCGGCCCGCGGCGTGCCGCTCTCGTTGCTGTTCGCGCCGCGGATCGCCGGTGCTGACCAGCCGGAGGCGGTGCTGGCCTGGGTGCGCGGGCAACAGGCCGCGGGCAACGCGCTGCTCCAGCACGGCTACGACCACCCGGCCGACACCAGGACCCGCACGATCCGCCGTCGTGCCGAGTTCGCGTCGCTGCCCGCTCACGAGGCCAAGCTGCGCCTGACCGCGGCGGGCGCCACCATGGAACGTCTCGGCCTGGCCACCGACGCCTTCGTGCCGCCGCGCTGGGTGGCGTCACCGGGGACGCTGCTCGCGTTGCGCCACAAGGGTTTCTCGTTGTGCGCGGACCTGATGGGGGCCCGCGACCTGCGTACCGGCCAGGTCCACCGGGGGCGGGTGCAGGGCTTCGGCTTCGGTGAGCGGGTCGAACCCTGGTGGTGTTTCGCCCTGGTGATGGGTGCCTCCCGCGCGGCACGCAGGGGGCAGCTGATCCGCCTGGCGGTCGACACCGCCGACCTGTCCCGGTCGGGCCCTCGGCAGGCGCTGCTCGACGCGATCGACATCGCCCTGCACCACGACGCGACCCCGCTGACCTACCCGGCCCTGCTGAAGCGCCAGCCGGCCAGGGCCGCGTGACGCGGCGTGGCCTCCGGCCCCCTCGAACCACGCTACGGCACGGCACCCACGGTTCCGGCGCATGACAGCTGCGGCCTGTGGACAACTCGCCGTCCTGTGGACAACTCGGTGTTCTGCGTCGAGGAGCGTCGGTGTTCGCCCGTACGCTGGTCAGCGGGGGCGGGCGGCCACCCCTGGCGAACACGCGTTCGATCCACAGGGTTGTCCACAGCTGTGGACAACCTCAGATCTCGGCCGGTTCGGTCCGCTTCAGGGGACGGAGGTCGGCGTCCGGTGCCAGGCGGCTGATCCAGTTCTGCTGCCCGCGGAAACCCAGCTCCGACAGCAGTGCCTCGTGGATCGGCACCGCCACCCTCGGGCCCACCGCGCGCAGGAAGTCGATCATCTCGCCGGTCTTCAGCCACGGGGCTGACATCGGCAGCCCCAGCACGTCGATCCGCTGCTCGGGCACGAACAGCGCGTCGCCAGGGTGGTAGAAGGCGCCGTCGTCGACGACGTACCCCGCGTTGGCCGGCATCGGCAGGTCCTCGTGGATGGTCGCGTGCCTGCCACCGACCACCGCGACCGACGTGCCGTCGAACGTGAGGGTGTCGCCGGGACGGGCCACCGACGTCGGCGGCAGACCCAGCTTCTCCAGCTCCGCCGCCGAGTCCTCGTCGCACACCAGCGCGGCGCCCGGGTTGGCCCTGACCAGCGCGGGGAGGCGTTCGCCGTCGAGGTGGTCGGGGTGCTGGTGGGTGATCAGGATGGCGTCCAGCTCCGCGACCGTCTCGAAGCCCGCCGAGTAGGCGCCCGGATCGAAGAGCAGTCGTGCCTTGCCGGTCGAGAGCAGCACGCATGAGTGTCCGAAGTGAGCCATCTGCACGCGACCCAGGCTAACCAACTGACCGTCGCGGCGAACGCTACCGACGGGTAGCCTGGGCGGCGGAACGCGATCAGGGAGGCTTGTCATGACCGCCGTGCAAGCGAAGCAGGACACCTTCGACTCGCTGAGTCCCGCGACGGACGAGGTCGTCGGCACCTACCCGGTGCACACCGCGGACGACGTCGCCGCCGCGGTCGCCAGGGGCCGCGACGCGGCGGACTGGTGGGCGGGCCTCGGGTTCGACGGCCGCGCCGACCGCCTCCAGCGCTGGAAGGGCGTCATCACCCGCCGCGCCGCGCAGCTCGCCGAGGTCGTGCACGCCGAGACCGGCAAGCCGCACGCCGACGCCATGCTCGAGATCGTCCTCGCGATCGACCACACCGCGTGGGCCGCGAAGAACGCGTCCAAGGTGCTGCGCCGCAAGCGCCGTCCCGCCGGCCTGCTGATGTCCAACCACGCCGCGTCGGTCGAGTTCCAGCCGCTCGGGGTCGTCGGTGTGATCGGGCCGTGGAACTACCCGGTGTTCACGCCCATGGGTTCCATCGCCTACGCGCTCGCCGCGGGCAACGCGGTCGTGTTCAAGCCGAGCGAGTACACGCCGGGCGTCGGCAAGTGGCTGGCCGACACGTTCGCCGAGATCGTGCCGGAGCGCCCGGTGTTCCAGTTGATCACCGGCTACGGCGAGACGGGCGCGGCGCTGTGCCGGTCCGGCGTGGACAAGCTCGCGTTCACCGGCTCGCCTGGCACCGGCAAGAAGATCATGGCCGCGTGCGCGGAGACGTTGACGCCGGTGCTGATCGAGGCGGGCGGCAAGGACGCGCTGCTGGTCGACGCGGACGCGGACCTCGACGCGGCGGCCGACGCCGCGGTGTGGGGCGGCATGTCGAACGCGGGCCAGACGTGTGTCGGCGTCGAGCGGGTCTATGTGCACGAACGCGTGTACGACGACTTCGTGGCGAAGGTCGTGAAGATCGCCGAGGAGGTACGGGCCGGCGACGACCCGGAGGCGAAGATCGGCCCGATCACGATGCCGGGCCAGCTGAAGATCATCCGGCGGCACATCCACGACGCGCTCGCGCGCGGTGGCCGGGCGCTGGTCGGCGGCAAGGACGCGGTCGGCGAGCGGTTCGTGCAGCCGACGGTGCTGGTCGACGTGCCGGAGGACTCGGAGGCGGTGCGCGAGGAGACGTTCGGGCCGACGCTGACGATCGCGAAGGTCGCCGACATGGACGAGGCGATCGCGAAGGCCAACGACACGAAGTACGGCCTGGCGTCGACGGTGTACTCGAAGCGGCGCGGCATGGAGCTGGCCGCGCGGCTGCGGGCCGGCATGACGTCGGTGAACAGCGTGATCAGCTTCGCGGGCATCCCGTCACTGCCGTTCGGCGGCGTCGGCGAGTCCGGGTTCGGGCGCATCCACGGGCCGGAGGGGCTGAAGGAGTTCACCCGGTCGAAGGCGATCGCGCGGCAGCGGTTCAAGGTGCCGCTCGTGCTGACGACGTTCAGCCGCACGGCGAAGACCGACGCCACGGTAGCGAAACTGATCACACTGCTACACGGCAAACGACGCTGAGAACGCCCGCGGCCCCCCGATCACCAGCGTAAACCGGTAGACCGACACTCCCCGGCACACGGACCAAGGTTGTCCACAGACCAGTCGTCCACAGAGCGATTGTGCAGAAAACCCGCGAGTCCCCCGTTCGGAACCCGCGAGTCCCGCGTTCGGGACCGGCGAGTCTCCCGTTCGGGACCGGCGAGTTCCGCGTTCGGAACTTGCGAGCTGCGTGTTCGGGACCGGTGAGTGGTTGTCCACAGGTCGTCCTTGCGCGCCCCGGAACTGTCGGTGCCGTGCCGTAGCGTGGTTCGAGGGGGCCGGAGGCCAGCCTCGAGCAAGTTGTCCACAGCTGTGGACAACCCTGGGGATGAATCGAACAGCCGTTCTCAACCGCTGGATCGCACCAGGTCGGCGGCCTTCTCCGCGATCATGATCGTGGGTGCGTTCGTGTTGCCGCGCGGCACCGTCGGCATGACCGACGCGTCGACCACGCGCAGGCCCGCGATGTCGTGGACCCTCAGGTCCGTGTCGACCACCGAGCCCATCGCGCACGTGCCGACCGGGTGGTACAGGGTCTGCGTGATCTCCCGGACGTGGTCGCGCAGGTCGTCCTCGGTCGGTTCGCCTGCCGGCGGGAGGAACGGCCCGGCCAGGAACCTCGCCAGCGGGGCCGTCGCCGAGATCTCCAGAAGGACGCGCATCGCCGCGATCATGGTGTCGAGGTCCGTCGGGTCGTCGTAGTACGCCGGGTCGATCAGCGGGCGCCACCTCGGGTTGGCCGACCGCAGCCGCAGCCTGCCGCGCGACTTCACGTCCACCAGCGTCGCGCCCGCCGTGAAACCCGCGATCGACGGCTCGCGCAGGCCGTTGTCGTAGAACAGCGTCGGCGCCACGTGGACCTGCATGTCCGGCGCGGGCAGGCCGTCGCGGGTGTGGAAGAACGCGCCCGCCTCGCCGACGTTCGACGCCAGCGGGCCGCGCCCGCTCGCCTGCCAGCGGAGCAGCCGGCCAGGCGTCACCAGGTTCACCAGGTCGGTGGTGTCCCTGGTGCGCCACAACAGCGGCGCCGCGGGGTGGTCGTGCAGGTTGTCGCCGACACCCGGCAGGTTCGCCACGACCTCGATGCCCAGGTCACGCAGGTGTTCGGCCGGGCCGATGCCGGACAGCATGAGCAGCTGCGGCGAGTTGACCGCGCCCCCGCACAGCAGGATCTCGGTCGACGCGCCGACCTCGACCTGTTCGCCGTGCCGGGAGTACGACACCGCGCCGGCGCGGCCGTCGCGGACGATGATGCGGTTGACCAGCGCGTTCGTGCGGACCGTCAGGTTCTGCCTCGTCATCGCCGGGCGCAGGTACGCGTCGGCCGTCGACCAGCGGCGGCCACCCTTGCACGTCACCTGGTAGAGGCCCGCGCCCTCCTGCAACTCGCCGTTGAAGTCGTCCGTGGGCTTCATGCCCCACGTGACCGCCGACTCCACCCACGCGTGCGACAGCTCGTGCGTGTACCTGCGGTCCTCGACGTGCAGCGGGCCGTCGGTGCCGTGGTACCGGCCCGCGAGCCGCGTGTTGCGTTCGGCGCGGGTGAAGTACGGCAGCACGTCGTCGTAGCGCCAGCCCGCCGGCCACGCGTCGTAGTCGGCGCGGTTGCCGCGGATGTAGATCATCGCGTTCATCGACGAGCAGCCGCCGAGCATCTTCCCGCGCGGCCAGTACGCGCGCCGGCCGCCGAGGTTCTTCTGCTCGACCGTCTCGTGGTTCCAGTCGTACCTGGTCTTGAACAGGGTCGAGAAGGCGACCGGGATGTGCGCCTCGTCGGCGTCGTCCGCACCGCCCGCCTCCAGGAGCAGCACCCTGGCCGCCCCGTCCTCGCTCAGCCGGTTCGCGAGCACGCACCCCGCGCTACCGGCACCGATCACCACGTAGTCGAAGGTCTCGGGCATCCCCCGACCCTGCCACCTCCGCTACAGCTTGGCGAGTAGTTCCTTCTCCTCCTCCCGCGAAAGGCCCGCCTTCCGCGAGCGGTCGAGACCCAGCTCGCGTTCCCGTGCCAGCGCGTCCAGCACCGCGTCCTCGAACGGCGAGAACCGCAGCCCCGCCGCGACCGACGGCGCCGGGTCGTGTGCCTTCAGCCCCTCGTAGCCCGCCGGCAGCCACAGCGGCAGCGACTTCGGCCCGGACCACGGGTTCACCCCTTCCTCGGTCAGCCACTCCGACGACGCCTTGACGATCTCCCCGTCGAAGCCGGTGACCGCCGCGATCTGCTCGATCATCTCGGTCGTCGGCCGGTGCGGGCCGACCGCGTCGTAGGTGCCGCCCGTGCCGTTCTCGGCGGCGTCGACGACCCACCGCGCGAAGTCCTTCACGTCGATGATCTGGATCGGCGAGTCCGTCTCCGGCACCAGCACGGTGCCGCCCCGGGCGAACCGGCCCGGCCAGTAACCGAACCGGTCGCTCCGGTCCCACGACCCGGTCACCAGGCCGGGCCGGGCCACGAACGCGCGGTCGCCCATCGCGGAACGCACCGCGTTCTCGCTCGCGACCTTGATGCCGCCGTAGCGCCGCACACCGTCCTCGCCGCGGGCGATCATGTCGTCGCGGGTCGAGTGTTCCTCGAGCGCGGGGACGAGCGGGCCGGTCGCGGGTGTCTGGCCCGGTGTCGCGTTGTCGGCGTACACGTTGATCGTGGACACGAACGTCCAGTGCCCGGCCCGGTCGCCGAGCGCGTCGAGCGCCCGCCGCACCCACGGGTACGACAGGGGCGCCACGTCCACCACCGCGTCGAACGTCTCACCCGTGAGCGGCGCGAGGCCGTCCTCCGCGTCCCGGTCGACCCGCACCAGGGTCGTGCCGTCCGGGACCGCGCCGGACTCGCCCCGCGCCGCGCACACCACGTCGTGCCCCCGCAGCGACCCCTCGACCGCGACGGCGTGCCCGACGAAGATCGTTCCTCCCAGCACCAGAATCCTCATGCGGCTCACACTGTCCGGTGCGCGGGCGCACCGCCAGTGATCTCGCGCTGGGCGAACGAGTGGCCGGGCGACCCGGATGACGAGGCACGTCAGCCTCCCGCGTCGCGGAGCGCCACGCGCCTGAAAGGGTGAACGCCCAGCTCAGGTAGTCTCGCGGCGTAGAAGACACCCTCGAACCGGGAGCTGCCTGTCGTGGCCCGAGTCGTCGTCGACGTCATGCCCAAGCCCGAGATCCTCGACCCCCAGGGGCAGGCCGTGGCCAACACCCTTCCCCGCCTCGGCTTCACCGGAATCTCCGATGTCCGCCAGGGCAAGCACTTCGAGCTGGAAGTCGACGACACCGTCGACGACGAGACGCTCGCCAAGATCGCGGAGGGTTTCCTTTCGAACCCCGTGATCGAGGACTTCGTCGTCCGGAGGCTCTCGTGAGCCGTATCGGGGTCATCACGTTCCCCGGCACCCTGGACGACACCGACGCGGCCCGTGCCGTGCGGTACGCGGGCGGTGAGCCCGTCGCGCTCTGGCACGGGGACGCGGACCTGCGCGGAGTGGACGCGGTGGTCGTCCCCGGCGGGTTCTCCTACGGCGACTACCTGCGGGCCGGCGCCATCGCCCGGTTCGCGCCGGTGATGGGCGAGGTCGTCACGGCGGCCCGCGGCGGCATGCCGGTGCTCGGCATCTGCAACGGCTTCCAGATCCTGTGCGAGGCCGGGCTGCTGCCCGGTGCGCTGCTGCGCAACGCCAAGCTGCACTTCGTGTGCCGGGACCAGCGGCTGCGCGTCGAGCGGAACACGACGGCCTGGACGAACGGGTACGCGGAAGGCGCCGAGATCGTCGTCCCGCTCAAGAACATGGACGGCCGGTTCGCGGCCGCGAAGTCCACTGTGGACGAACTGGAGGGTGAGGGCCGGGTGGTGTTCCGGTGCCTGGGCGCCGACCCGAACGGTTCGCTCGGCGCCATCGCCGGGATCTGTTCTGCCGACGGCCGGATCGTCGGCCTCATGCCGCACCCGGAGCACGCGATCGACGCGCTGACCGGCCCCGGCGACGACGGCCTCGCCATGTTCCGCTCGGTGCTGGGGACGGTGCTCGCATGACGACGACGGTTCCCGTTGACACGACCGGGGTCGCGGAGTCCACTCCGGACACCGCGCAGCCGTACCGCGAGCTCGGTCTCAAGGACGACGAGTACACGCGGATCCGTGAGATCCTCGGCCGCCGCCCGACCGACGCCGAGCTGGCCATGTACTCGGTGATGTGGTCGGAGCACTGCTCGTACAAGTCGTCGAAAGTGCACCTGAAGTACTTCGGCGAGACCACGACCGACGAGATGCGCGAGAAGATGCTCGCGGGCATCGGCGAGAACGCGGGCGTGGTCGACATCGGCGACGGCTGGGCCATCACGTTCAAGGTCGAGTCGCACAACCACCCGTCCTATGTGGAGCCCTACCAGGGCGCGGCGACCGGCGTCGGCGGCATCGTGCGCGACATCCTCGCGATGGGCGCGCGGCCGCTGGCGGTCATGGACCCGCTGCGGTTCGGCGCCGCGGACGCACCCGACACCCGGCGCGTGCTGCCCGGCGTGGTCGCCGGCGTCGGCGGCTACGGCAACTGCCTCGGCCTGCCCAACATCGGCGGAGAGGTCGTGTTCGACCCGACCTACCAGGGCAACCCGCTGGTCAACGCGCTGTGCGTCGGCTCGATGCGGGTCGAGGACCTGCACCTCGCGCACGCGTCCGGCGCGGGCAACAAGGTGATCCTGTTCGGCGCGCGGACCGGTCTCGACGGCATCGGCGGTGTCTCGGTGCTGGCGTCGGACACGTTCGCGGGCGACGAGGGCGGGGCCGGGCGCAAGAAGTTGCCGAGCGTGCAGGTCGGCGACCCGTTCACCGAGAAGGTGCTGATCGAGTGCTGCCTTGAGCTGTTCGGTGAGGGCATCGTCGTCGGCATCCAGGACCTCGGCGGCGCCGGGCTGTCGTGCGCGACGTCGGAGCTGGCGTCGGCCGGTGACGGCGGCATGCACGTGTACCTCGAACGCGTTCCGTTGCGTGCCAAGGGGATGACGCCCGCGGAGATCCTGTCGTCCGAGTCGCAGGAACGCATGTGCGCGGTGGTCCGTCCGTCCGATGTGGACGCTTTCATGCGCGTGTGCCGCAAGTGGGACGTCATCGCGACGGAGATCGGCGAGGTCACCGACGGCGACCGGCTCGTGATCACCTGGCACGGCGAGACCGTGGTCGACGTGCCGCCGCGCACGGTCGCGCACGAGGGCCCGGTGTACGAGCGGCCGGTCGCGCGTCCTCCCGTACAGGACGACGTGGTCGCCAACGACCCGGCCACCCTGCCCCGTCCGTCCACTTCGGACGAACTGCGGGCGGAGATCCTGCGGATGGCGGGTTCGCCGAACCTGTCGTCGCGGCGCTGGGTGACCGAGCAGTACGACCGGTACGTGCGTGGTGGCACGGTCCTCGCGCAGCCGTCGGACTCGGGCATGATCCGCATCGACGAGTCGACCGGCCGCGGCGTCGCGATCTCCTGCGACTGCAACGGCAGGTACACCTACCTCGACCCGTACGCGGGCGCGCAGCTCGCGCTGGCGGAGGCGTACCGGAACGTCGCGGTGTCGGGGGCCAGCCCGGTCGCGGTCACGAACTGCCTCAACTTCGGCTCGCCCGAGGATCCCGGCGTGATGTGGCAGTTCAGCCAGGCCGTGCGCGGCCTGGCGGACGGCTGCGCCGAGCTGGGCATCCCGGTGACCGGCGGCAACGTGAGCTTCTACAACCAGACCGGCACGACCGCGATCCTGCCGACCCCGGTGGTCGGCGTCCTCGGCGTGATCGACGACGTGGCCACCCGCATCCCGACGGGCCTCGGCGCGGAGGGCGACACGCTGATCCTGCTCGGCGAGACCCACGACGAGCTGGCCGGTTCGGAGTGGGCACACGTCGTGCACGGCCACCTCGGCGGGCGACCCCCGGTCGTGAACCTCGCGCGTGAAGCCGTGATCGCCTCGGTCTTGCGCGCGGGTGGCGTGTCGGCCGCACACGACCTGTCCGAGGGCGGGCTGGCGCAGGCACTGGTGGAGTCGAGCCTGGTCACGGGCCGCGGCTGCGACGTGGAACTGACCGGCGACCCGTTCGTGGCGCTGTTCAGCGAGTCGTCGGCGCGGGTACTGGTGTCGGTACCGGACCCGGCGGCGTTCACCGCCCGCTGCGAGGCGGCCGGCCTGCCGTGGCAGCACCTGGGCACGGTGACCTCGCAGGCGTCGGTGCGCATCGAGGGTGTCGGCGAGCTGACCCTGTCGGAGCTGGAAGAGGTCTGGGAAGGCACGCTGCCCGCGCTGTTCGCCTAGTGTCCCGCGCCGGAAATCAGGCAACCAATTCGGCGGCCCAGCTTCCCGCTGGCGGCGTTGCCGGTCCGCCCAAGTACGACCCAGTACGAGGACGAACCGGCGCCTTGCCAGCAGAAACCTGGATCCACCGACTTGATCACCGCATTTCCGGCGCGGGACACTAGTCGAACTCGTCGGCCGTGCAGTCGTCCACCTCGGGGAGCCGGTTGGTGGGGCAGGTCAGGTACCAACTGGCCACCCACCCCCGGTTCCCACCGGGCGCGTCGACGTACACCCACCACGCGTTCCGCCCGACGAGCTGCCCCTTGCTCTGGCAGACGGGGTAGAGGTTGTCTCCCGGCTCGAGCCCGGCGAGGACGTCCGGGCAGTTCCCGGTGCCGGGGGTGTCGTTGCAGGCGGCGGGCCCGGACCGCAACCGCACCCCGGACTCCCGCACGGTGTAGGACCCCGGCACGTAGACCGACCCGTCGGTCGGCTCACACCCGGTGACCAGCGTGAGGAGCACCAGGCCCCCCGCCAAAGCTCCACCCCGCATGGCGACCTCCCGCAACACTGCGAACCTCGATCAGGTGATCGCAGAGTCACCCACATGCGTGACGCACTGTCAAGATCAGGCAGGCATGCGGACCAGGCGGCCAGACTGGTTTCGTTGCCAGCCCGGGGGTGGTTTCAGTGCGCCGGTGAACTCGGTGTGCGTGAAGTCAGCTTCCTCGGTGAAGACGGTGTCCGCGAAGGAGGTCTCGCCGCTGAACGTGGCGTTCTCGAACTTGGTCTTCTGCCGGAAGACAGTGGCCTCGAAGCTCAGCTTGGAGAAGGTGCGGACCTTGCTGAACCACGCGCGGTCGTGGAACTCCATGTGGTGCAGCCACAGGTTTCCCCAGCTCCTGGACTCGGTGAACCACGCGGGCCCGCGGATCTCGCAGTGGTGGAACGAGTTCGACTGGTACATCTTCAGCGCGCGTGCGCTGAGCTTGCCGATGACCCGGTACGACAGGTCGCAGAACTCGAGTGTGGCGCCGGTCAGGTCGAGGTCGTACGCGGGGGCGTCCCGGGTGCCGGTCCTCGGGAGCAGGTCGGCGAGCAGTCGTTGTGCGGTGAGGCGAACCACGCGCCAGCGGTCCGCCTCCGCGGGGTCGGCGTCCTTGCGTGGCCCGTCACCCCTGGCCTCGCGGTACTCCGGGTGATCGAACGGGCGGCGCAGGTACGAGCAGAGCACGTCGACGACGTCCTGCGTGTAGGCCGGGCGGGCGCGGGCCACCCCGGCGAGCGCGTGCAGCGCGCCCACGCGCACCTGGTCGGTGTCGTGGCCGAGCATCTCCACGGCGCGCAGGAAACGGTCGTCGGCCGCGCGTTCGCGTTCGTGGTCCGCGCGGGCGTTCTCCAGTGCCTGCCGGTCGTGTTCGAGCTGCTGGCGTTCCTCGTCCACGCGGCGTCTGCGGTCGTTGAGCCACAACGCGTACAGCGCGACCACGGCGCCCGCCGCCAGGCCACCGGTCTTCAGCGCGTCCGCTCTCGACGAGACCGGCAGCAGCCAGCCGGTGACCGCGGTCAGCGCGCCGAACGCCAGCAGCATGGTCGCGACGAGCCGCGAGGACACCGCGAACACGACGATGCCGCCGATGATCGCCACAGACCCGGCTATGAGGAGTGTGACTGCCACCGGCGGCATCCGTTCTACGGGTCGGGACTCAGCTGGCGAAGAACGTGTAGATGCACCACGCCCCGTCCTCGAGGAACGCGCTCGTGCGGCCCGTGACCGGGGCGCCCGCGAGTGTGCCCTTGAGGTCGGAGCCGACGTAGGTGTCGTCGGCCGTCGTGCCCGCCGGGTCCATCTCCAGTGCGGCGCCCTGTGCCGCGGCCTCGGTGATGTCGGACTGGCTGGTGCTGTCGGAGCACGACATGGCCGCCGCGCCCGCGCCGTCGCCGCCGTTCAGCTTGTCCAGGAAGGACTGGACGAACTGCTCGCCCTCGGTGTCACCGGTCGCGTCGCTGTCCGGCACGGACGTCGCGGGGGCGTCCTCGGCGGTGTCGTCGGAGCCGCCGGTCGTCTTCGGGGTGCCCGCCTTGATGTCGTGCCAGCACCAGTCCCCACCGTCCTTCTTGACGGTGAAGGTGTCGTCCTCCTGCTTGTCGCCGTAGACGATCGTGACGGTGAACCGGACCTCGTCGTCGGACTCGTCCTTGATCTCACCGAACTCGGCGCTGTCGATCTTGTCGATCGCGCTGATCGCGGAGTCCACAGTGTCCGTCGCTTCCGAACACTTCAGGTCGCGCAGCGTCGACTTGTCCTGCTCGTCGGCGGCCGCGACGAGCTTGTCGATGAGCTCGTCGGAGCCGGAACCCGAGTTCTCCGGCGACTTCTCCGACGACTTCTCCGCACTGGTCGTCTCCCCGGAGCCAGCGTTGTCACCGCTGTCCTTGTCGTCGGACAGGAAGAATCCCGGCGCGACGAAGCCGGTGATGCCGAGGCCGCCGAGCAGGAGCACGACGACCGCCACGACCGCGATGATCGGCCCCGTCTTGCTCTTCGGTGGCTCCGGCGGCCCGCCCATGCCGCCGTACTGCTGGTACCCGCCCCCGTACTGTGCGTTCGGGTCGTAGCCGCCGAACTGCCCGCCTGGCTGCTGCTGGTAGCCGCCGCCGTACTGCGGCGGCTGCTGCTGTCCGTAGGGATCCGGCTGCTGCCCGTAAGGCCCCTGCGGTGGGTAAGTCATTGTCCCTCCCCGATCACGGTCTTCGCGGGTCCGACGTGGTCACGGGGGTCCTCGTTCCCTCATCTCACGCGACACTCACGCGGAGCTTAAATGCACGAAGGGGACCTTCCGCTCCGGGTGGTGGCGGAAGGTCCCCTCCTGGCAGGGGAACGTGCTGGGTCAGTCGGAGTTCCTGGCGAACACCTGCAGCCGGTCGTAGGCGCCGTTGAAGGAGTTCTGGTCGATCGGTGAGGAGCTGTACTGCCACACCGTGTGGAAGCTCCAGCCGATCGGCAGCGTGCCGACCGACGATGCGTACCGCGCGACCCACAGCGGGTTGGTCGCACCGAAGCTCGAGCCGACGCACTGGTTCCACCAGCTGGTGGACGTGTAGATCGCCGGGTACTTGTTCCACCGCGCCTTGTAGGTGTTGCTGAAGTCGCGGATCCAGTTGGTCATGGCGGCCTTGGAGAGCCCGTAACAGGTCGCGCCGTACGGGTTGTACTCCATGTCGAGCGCGCCGGGCAGTGTCCTGCCGTCACCCGACCAGCCGCCGCCGTTGTTGGAGAAGAAGTTCGCCTGCGTCGCGCCGGAGGACCGGTCCGGCAGCGCGAAGTGGTACGCGCCGCGGATGAAGCCCTGGTTGTAGGACCCGTTGTACTGCTGCGCGAAGTACGGGTTCCGGTAGCCGGTGCCTTCTGTCGCCTTGGCCCACACGAACCGCTTGCCCGCGTTCCACTGGGCGGGCCAGTCCACGTTGCCCTGGTGGCCGCTCACGTCGATGCCCGGCACGGTGGCCTGGGCGACGACGTCCTGTGGCACGCCGCGCGGCATCTGCGCGACGCCTTCGTGCTTGCGGATCTGCGAGCCCATCTCGTGGTCGTACTTCTGGACGTACGCGTCGATCGCCGCCTGGCCGCCTGCAGGGGTGGCAGCCGGGTCGGCCTGCGCGGGACTCGCCAGTCCCGCGAGCAACACAGTGGTGGTCACCGCAACGGCGGCGCTCAGCGAGCCCCGTCGTCTCCCACGCCACACAATGTTCATGGGAAGCCCTTTCTGAATCGCCCTCGCGAATGGCAGCACCCGGGCAGGAGCTGCCAGGAAACAGATTGTGGTCGCCCGGTACCGTTTTGTCACGTCGTCCGGTTAATAACTAACGAGCAGTTCGGTAACGTTTGGTGTATGGGTGAGCACGGACGATCACGGTCCGCGACCGGCCGGTTGCCGGTTCGATCGCTGTGACCAGCGAAGACGGTCCGCGCACGAGCATGGACGGAGCGTGCCGACGGTCGTATCCTGGCCCGTGCCACGCAGGCGGGTGCGTGAGTGAACTTCGCCGGAAGGTGTGACGGTGGCAGGCCCGAAAGTCTCAGGCCGTGACGCGTTCTCGGCCGCGTGGACCGACGTGCTCGCGGCGACGGGCTACGTCGCGTCCGGCCACGACGATCTCCGCGCCGAGCTCGACGGGCTGGCGGCCATGCTCACCTCGGTGCTGGCCGACGACCCGTTCGACCCGGCACGGGCCGAGCGGGTCGGGGCGGCGCTCGTCGACCTCCGGTTCCTCGCCGCCGAGTCGCTCGCCGGCACGATCGAGCTGATCGGCAACCGCTTCTCCGGGGATCGCGTGCCGAGGGTCCAGGCCGCCGTGACCGCCGGGTTCGTGCGTGCCGCCCAGTCGCGGATCTTCTCCGAGCAGGAGGCGCTGCGCCGCTCCGCGCTGGAGGCTCGGGACGGCGCGGAGAGCGCGCGGCGGTCCAGCGAGGCACGGTTCCGCGCGATGTTCACCTCCGCCGCCGTCGGCATCGGCATCACCGACACCCGGGGCAGGCTGCTCGAGGTCAACAGCGCGATGGGGAGCATGCTCGACTACCAGCCAGAGCAGCTGCTCGGCCTCGACCTCGTCGACTTCCTGCACCCGGACGACCCGCCGGACCTGCGCAGCTTCTTCAACGAGATGGCGGCAGGCGAACGCGACCACTACCGGATCGAACGCCGCTTCCGCAAACGCGACGGCTCTCCCCTGTGGACGAACGTGACCGTGTCGCTCGTGCGCGACGACGACGGCACACCGCAGTACCTCGTCGGGATGGTCGAGGACAACACCGAGCGGCACGTGCTGTCCGAGCAGCTGCGGTACCAGGCCAACCACGACCACCTCACCGGCCTCGGCAACCGCGCGCTGTTCACCGAACGGCTGCACGCCGCGTTCGGCGGCTCGGTCGGGCAGCGGGTCGGCCTGTGCTACCTCGACCTGGACGGGTTCAAGGCCATCAACGACACGCTGGGCCACGTCGTCGGCGACCAGCTCCTCGTCGAGGTCGGCAGACGGCTCGACCAGCTGGTGTCCGCGCCGTCGCGGCTGGTGGCGCGGATGGGCGGCGACGAGTTCGTGGTGCTGGTCGAGCACACCGAGGGCATGGCCGAGCTGGTGGACCTGGCCGAACGGATCCTCGCGGAGATCGCCGCGCCGGTGCGGGTCGGCGGGCACCGGCTGACGGTGTCGGCGAGCATCGGCCTGGTGGAGCGGTCGGTGTTCGCCGCGTCCCCCGCGGAGACCATGCGGGACGCGGACGTGACCCTGCACTGGGCGAAGGTCGACGGCAAGAACCGGTGGGCGTCCTACGACCCGGAACGCAACGCCCGCGAGATCGCCAGGATCACCCTGTCCCACGCCATGCCTGCGGCGCTGGAACACGAGGAGTTCTACGTCGACTACCAGCCGATCGTGTCCCTGTCGGACGGGGCACTGCTCGGCGTCGAGGCGCTGGTGCGGTGGGCGCACCCGGAGTTCGGCAGGCTCGGCCCGGACCGGTTCATCGGGCTCGCGGAGGAGACCGGGCTGATCGTGCCGCTCGGCCTGTGGGTGCTGGAAACCGCGTGCAGGCAGGCGATGAAGTGGCACGACGCGGACCGGGCGCCGTTCGTGAGCGTGAACCTCGCGGCGAGGCAGGTGGCCGAGCCGGGTCTGGTGGCGGACGTGTCGGCGATCATCGAACGGGTGGGGATCCCGCCATCGTCGCTGCAGCTCGAGCTGACCGAGAGCGCGATCATGGGCACGACCGGCGAGCCCCTGTCCGCGCTGCGCAGGCTGGTCGACATGGGCGTCCGCATCGCGATCGACGACTTCGGGACCGGCTACTCGAACCTCGCCTACCTGCGGCACCTGCCGGTGCACGCGCTGAAGGTCGCCGGGTCCTTCGTGGCGGGTCTGCGCGCGGGTGCCGCGGAGTCGGTGGACGCGCGGATCGTGACGGCGCTGGTGTCGCTCGCGCACACGCTGCGGCTGGACGTGATCGCCGAGGGCGTGGAGACCGGCGAACAGGCGGAGCTGCTGACGCGCATCGGGGCGGACTCGGCGCAGGGCTGGCTGTACGCGAAACCGGGACCGCCGGAGGACGTCGAGCCCTGGCTGAGGTGAGGTTCGTGGCCTCCGGCCCCCTCGAACCACGCTACCGGAGGGCACCGACAGGATCCGCGCGGTGAGCGGTTGGCTGTGGACAGTTGCGGTGGCCTGTGGACAACTCGGGTTCGTGTCACCGTTTCCGTCGGTGCCCTGCCGTAGCGTGGCGACCGGGGGCCGGAGGCCAACGGGGATGGCGGGGTGGCGGGGCCACCGCGGTCGCTCGGTCAGTCCAGTGCGGCGGCCGGGAGCAGTGCGGTGATCGGGCCCGTCGGGTTGACCACCAGCGGGTGGCCGCCGAGCTGCGCTGCCAGCTCGCGGCCGAGGATCTCGCGCCAGCCGGGCCACGCGGACGGGACGCGGGCGACCGACGTGCACGCGGGCACCATGATCCGTCCCGTCCGGTCGGGGAACGCGGTCACCGCGTGGTCGTCCTGGCCGGACGACCAGATCAGCAGCCGGGCCTTCAGCACAGCGGGGGGCAGCTCCGCCTCCGCGCGGTGACCGGTCGTGATCCACTGCAGCAGGCGCTCCAGCTCGGTGGCCGGGGCGGGCATGCGCAGGACAGTCGGGGACGGGCGGTACTCGGTGTTGCGCCGGAACGCCGGGTCGATCTCGCCGGACCGGTCCACTCGGTACGCACCGACGACACCCCACGGCGGGATGTCGGCGTCGGCGTCGAATGCCGGGTCGATCACGTACAGCCAGGAGTTGGGGTTGGCGGTCGCGCTGGCGCGCATCCGAGGGGTGATCGCGGGCGGCGGGGTGTCCGGCATCCGCCCATCGTAGGTCGGTACGTTGCGGTCATGCGCAGGTTGCTGCTCGTGACGGGACTGCTGCTCGCCGGGTGCACGGCCACCGAAAGCGGCTCGCCGACCGGGACCGCCACCGGAGGCACCACGGCACCGACGACCACGACCACGACGACCACCACCACCACCGAGGTCAGCAGGCCCCGGGACATCGACCTGGCCGGGGCCGACCTCTGCGGCGTCGTCGCGGCGCTGCCGCTTGGCACCTTCGGGCTCGACCAGGACCGGCCGCCGACCGGCGGGGACTCGACGAGCTTCCCGGGGTCGCGGGACTGCTTCGCCAACGGGATCGGCGCCAACCTCGGGCTCACGCTGGTCGCGGTCCTCGACCAGGGGGCCGCCGAGTACGTCGAGGGCGCCGACGCCGAGGTCACCGAGTCCGAGGTGGACGGTTTCCCCCTCCACGTGCTGAAGCCGACGGCCCCCGACAGCTGTTTCGGTGCGGTCGACGTCGCCGACGGGCAGATGCTCTTCGTCAACTACGGGCTGAGCGCGCCGGGGACCGAACCGGTCACCCCGCAGGCCACGCTGTGCGAACGTGTGCCGCGGATCGCGGCGGCGGCGCTGGCGGAACTCTGAATCGAGTGAGTGTCCATCTCACACGGTTGACCAAACCGTGAAAAGTTCCTGTGTGTGATCGGTTGCTTGTGGGAACCACTCCACGGCGTCATGCATCAGAGCTACAGTCGTCGCAATCGCAGAGACTGAGGGAGACGAACCGTGTTCCTTGCAGATGGTGGGGGCGGCGGGCGGGTGACGCCGACTCCGACGTTCACCGGTACCCAGACCCTGCACATCGAGCCCTCCGCGATCCCGGAGGCGCTCAAGGCGTTCACCGACGCGTACGACCGGGTGTCCAGAAAGGTGCGCGACCTCGCGGCCCTGCCCATCCACAAGTGGGCGGGCGACCCGGTCAGCGGCGAGACCGCGGAGCAGTTCGCCGAGCGCACGAACGCCGGTGGCGCCGAGTCCGCGTACGCGTGCCTGACCGGCTACCAGAAGCAGCTCAAGGCGGCGATCGACTCGCTGACCAGCGCCCAGGAGGACTACCTCCGTACCGAGGGCACGAACACCGCCCTCTGGGGCAAGTACGACCAGGCCTGATCTCTTTGTGAGGGAATCCCATGGGTTACCGCTGGCGGGGCTTCGAACACCCCGAGCTGTACCGGATGATCAACGCCGGGCCCGGTCCGAAGGCGTCGGACCCGCAGACCATGTACTGGCAGTCGCTGTCCGAGGAGCTCGCGCAGGTCGACCAGGACCTCAACACGAAGCTGACGCAGCTCGGGTCGCGCTGGGAGGGCAAGGCCGCCGAAAGCGCCCGGTCAGGACTCACCCCGCTCGCCGAGTGGGCCGGTGACGCCGAGACCGGTTCGACCGTCATGAAGGTCTCGACGGAGAACCAGGGCGAGTACATCGCCGACGCGCGCGCCAAGATGCCAGAGCCCGTCGAGGTGACCACGCAGGCGCCGTCCGGCTGGGCCATGTTCGCGGCGGGCGCGGCAGCGGTCACCGGCAACGTCGGACCGGCCATGGACGTGGCCGCGCAGGCCGCCGACCACGAGGCGCAGGAGGCCGCGCAGAGCGAGGCCGAGCAGCGGGCCATCGAGACCATGCGGACCTACGAGACGATCAGCACCTGGAACCGGGAGACGCTCGGCACGTTCGTCGCGCCCCCGGACGTCGTGGTCGCCACCCCGGCACCGCAGGGCCACGGCGGCGCCACCCCGGTGGTGGTCAACAGCACGCCGGGCTACGACGGCTCCGGCGGTGGCGGTCCGGCCTCCGGCGGCAGCGGCGGCCCCCCGTCGGTCCAGCAGCAGCCGCCGTCGAACCCCCCGCAGGTCGGGGGCAGCAACCCGGCGCCGAACCTCCCCGGTGGTGGCGGCGGCGGTGGTGGCGGTGGTGGCGGCAACGTCGGGGGCACCGTGCCGCCGACCCCGAACGTGCCGCCCCCGGGCGGGACCACCACGCCGCAGGACGTGTTCGTCCCGCCGGCGACCGGCCCGAACAACCAGTTCCCGCTCCCGAACCAGCTCCCGACCAACCCCTCGCCAGGGCCGTCGTACCTGGGTGGCCAGCCGCCGTACCCCGGCACCGGCCCGGTGCTGCCCGGCCCGAACGACAACGCGAGCGACGTCGCACGGCGTGCGCTGCCGCTGCGGCCGGGCGTGCCGGGTCAGGCCGGTCCGTTCGGTCCGTTCGGCGGTCCCGGCGGCGGTGTCCCGGGTGGTGGCCTGCCGGGCGGTGTCGGCGCGCTCGACGGTGAGCGTTCGCCCTCGCAGCTCGGCCGTGGCGGGCTCCCGGCCGGCGGGGTCGCGGGCGAGGGCGGCGTTGTCCGCAACGGGCCGGGTGCCGCGGGCGCCGCCGGTGCCGGTCGCGGAGCGAACGGTGTCAACGGGCCCATGGGGGCCGGTGGCAGGCGTGCCGACGGCGAGGACGACGACGAGCACTTCGCGCCCGACTACCTGCTCGAGAACGACGACGTGTTCGGTGACGACCGCAGGGTCGCGCCGACCGTGATCGGCGAGTAGAAACCACTGTCCGACCTGGGCGGGGAGTCGTTCCGACGGCTCCCCGCCCGCGGTCTTCGCAGGTAAGGTTGCGCTGTGACCAGCACCTTCTCGATCGGTGACCGGGAGACCGCGCCGATCACGCTGACGGCACTCGAGTTCGACGTGCTGTGGGAACATCTGCGGCTGGGCGCGCTGCCGCTCGTGGTGAAGGTGCCGTCGCCGGGGAAGACCTACGAGGAGCGGGAGCGGATCGAGGCCAGGGTGTGGGCCGATCTGGAGGCCCGCGGTCTCGGGCGGCCGGTCGACGTGAACCCCGACATCGCCGGGCTGCTCTCGGTGCTCGCCCGGCCGGAGCGGGAGGTGGACGTGCGTGCCTACGTCGGCCGCAACGTCCGCGTGCTCGCCGCGTCGGCGGGCGAGGCCGCCGCGGTCGCCGAACTGTCGGAGGGGACGGTGACGTTGCGGTCGGCGTCCACGTCCGGGCTGCCCTCGGCCGCGCTGGCGGTGCTGCCCGCGCTCGCCGCGGGGCCGGGCCAGTCGGTGACGTTGCGGACCGCCGACTTCGAGTCCGCCGCCAACGGTGCGGGTGGGACCAGGGAGGGGTTCGGCCAGGCGTTGCTGGCGACCGGGCTGCGGCACGACGACGCCACCGCCCTCGCCGAGATGATCAAGGACGTCGCGCACATGGGGAACTTCGGCGCCGCGGCCAGGGACCGGCTCGGCAGGCGCAGGCGCGCCGACCGGGTGGTGTCGTTCTTCGACACCGAGGACGGGCGGTACGTGCAGGTCCGGCGGCCCGCGGACGACGGAACGCTCTGGACCACCATCTCGCCCGCCGACCTGCGCAAGCTCACCCACCACGTGAGCGAGCTGCTGGACGAGGTCGTCGACGAGGCCGCCAGGTGAGTGCTTCCGCCGTCGATCCGAGGGCGATGCGGGACGCGGTCGCCGCGGTGCTGCCGTGGGACTCGCCGGCCCGCCCCGACCTGGCGAAGGCCGTGCGGCTGAGCCTGCGGACCCTCGCGCAGGTGGCGCCGGGCCGCAGCGTCGAGGTGCGGGTCCCGCCGTTCGCCGCCGTGCAGTGCGTCGACGGCCCGCGCCACACCCGTGGCACGCCGCCGAACGTGATCGAGATGGACGCCCGCACCTGGCTGGAACTGGCGTCGGGCGCTCTGCTGTGGACGGACGCGGTCGCTGCGGGCCGGGTGTCCGCGTCCGGGAACCGCGCGGACCTCTCCGCCCTGCTCCCGCTGGTGTGGCTGTCCTGATGGTCCTCGTTGGACGGACCGGTCTCTGGGCCGACGTCGTGGTGGGCCGACTGCGGTTGGCGTGGTGAATCCGCGAGTCGCCCGTTCGGGACTCGCGAGTCCACCGTTCAGAACCGCCGAGTTGCCCATTCGGAACCGGTGGGTTGGCTGCGGTTGGCGTGGTGGGCTTGCGCCACCGTCGGGGCTGCGCCGGTGCTGTGAAAGGCGCGTTGACGGCACAACGAGTGCCGCGAATGGGCCGTTCAGGGCGCCCAGCGCCCTGAACGCGCCTGGCAGGCAGACCCGAACCCAACCGCAGCCGGACAACCCCCCGCCACCCCCGAGACCTGCCCGTCCGGCGAGGACAAACCCACCACGCGAACCGGAGCCAGCACTCCCACCCGACCGAAAACCGATCCGACGCGACCAGCACACGACGACCGGCCGCCCACTCACACCGACTTCACGGAATCAATCATCTAGAAGATTCGGCCCAGTGTGTTGTCGTAGAAGGACTTTCCGGCCTCCACGAGGTTGCCCGTGCCGCCGATGAGCACGTCGCCCGCGTCGTTCAGCAGCTCCCGGCCGGTGTCCTTCAGCTCGTCCCAGGCGCCGTCCCAGTCGCCCCGGATGGCGTCCTTGCCGGCGTCCCACAGGCCGCCGCCGGCGTCCGTCACCAGCTCGCCGGTGGCGCTGCCCTCCTGCGTGCCCTGGGTGACCGCGTCGTAGTTGCCGGTCGCGATGTTCGCCAGGTTGTTCAGTGACTGGTCGGAGTAGTACACGCTGTGCGCGCCGAGCAGGTTGTCCTCGCCCTGCACCCCGAACCGGTTCGCGCCGAACTCCTCGTCGTACGGGCCGACCGAGCTGCCGTCGGCGGTGAACCAGCTGCCGCTCGTGCCCTGGACGACCGGGTCGTGTTCGGACGCGCCCGCCCACACGTGCCCGGCGCCCGGCGACAGCTGGCCGACGTCGGAGGCGCCGACCCCGGGTGAGCCGATGAAGGCGATGTCGTCGGCGGCGAGACCGTCCATGGCCGCGTAGCCGACCGCGGTGCTGCCGTAGCTGTGCCCGATGACCGTGATGTGCTGCGGCGTCTCCGCCGCCGCGCGGTAACCGTCCACATCGGACTTCAACAGCTCGCCGCCCTCGATGGCGTTGTCCGGGCCGGCGACCGTGGTGTCCCAGGTCGGGGCGTCGTAACCGAGCCACGCGATCGTGGCGTTGCCGCCCGGTTCCGAGTGGTCCATGGCGGCCCGCAGTTCCTGCGCGCTGTCGTTCGGGAACCCGCTCTCCAGGGTGGTCGTCGTGCCGGGGACCACCACCGCCACGTCGCCGGCCTGGTCGGGGTTGCCGTAGGCGATGGCGAGGGTGCCCTCCTGCCTGCCGGGGCCGACCGGGTCGTAGGCCAGGACGTAGGTGTCGTAGCCCGACCGCATGGCCTCCTCGACCCGCGCGTTCGCCGCGGTCGCGTTGTCCAGCATCCGGTTGGTGTCCTGGCGCTGGTCGAGCAGGTCGGCGAGCGCCGGGTCGCCGCGCAGCGCGCCCTCGTCGTCCGGGTCGATGCCCAGCTGCCCGGCACGCGCCTCGATCTGGTTCGTCAGGTCGGTGTTCGCCGCCGCGAACCTCGTCATGTCCGCTTCGATGCGGTGGTGGTTGGCCTCGTTCAGCACCGGCGCGGGCAGTCCGCGCAGGCGGCCGAGCGCGTCGTACCGGGTGGCGAGCAGCTCGTTCCGCGTCGTCTCCGGTAGTGACTTCCACCACTCCGCGACCCGGTTCGGGTCGGTGCCCGGCGGCGGGACGGTGGCGCCTGACGCCGTGGTCGCCGCCGCGGTCGTGCCCGCCGCGGTCGTGAACGCGGGCCGGATGCCGCGCAGCGCGCCGGCGTACGAGCGCAGCACCTCCTCGTAGCTGCCCCGCAGCTGCGTCAGCACCGAGACGGCCTGGGAATCCGGGATGCCGCCCGCCCGGTAAGCCCGGATGGTCTGGTCCGCCGCGGTGCGCATGCGCCCGTACGCCGCCGCGGCCGCCTCGACGACGGACATGGCGTCGGTCAACCGTGCCGCCGCCGCCGTCACGGCGGTCTTCGAGCTGTTCACGCGGCTGTCGAACGCCGTGGCCGCGGTGCCGGCCCACGCCGTGACCGGCTTCAGTTCGACGTCGGTCAGCAGGTTCCTCGCCGCGCCGAGCGGTTCGAGCACCGCCAGGATCCGGCTCGTGTCGCCGCTCGCGAGCTTCGCGTACAGCTGCTCGGGATCGGTCATATGCGGAACTCCTCACGGCGTAGGTACTCGTCCGCGTTCTCGACCAGGCCGTCGCCGGCGTCGGTCACCCACGACCCGCCGCGCCGGAGATCCTCGGAGTGTTCGCCGACGAACTCGGCGAACGCGGCGGCCAGCTCGTACGCCGCGGCCACCTCGCCGAGGGCCCCTGGCACGAGCTGCGCCACCGACAACCGCGCGGCCGCCTGTGACACCGCGTCCCCGCCCGTGTAAAACCCACCCGACGCGGCTCGCAACGCCGCGGGATCAACCTCATAACCGTCGGCCACGAAACCGACCGTAACGCGGCGACGGCGGGCATAGGGTGGTTCCTCGAACACTGTGTGCGTACGGGAAGGACGACATCACGTGTGGACGGCCCGCCGGTGGACCGGCGTGTTCGCGCAGCAGGCGGGTCTTTTCCGGACCGCTGTCGCCACCGCTGACCAGGCAGACGACGTGCCGTCGTGCCCCGGATGGACCTTCGCCGACCTGACCGTGCACGTCGCGCGGTTCCTGCACACGACGACCCGCTACCTCACCAGCGGCTCGATCGTGGAGCTGCGGCCGCAGCCGGTGCGCAGGGACGTCGACCCGGTCGTCTACCTGGACGAACAGCTCGCCGCGGCGACCCAGGTGCTCAACAACACCTCTGGCAACCGTCCGGTGTGGACGTTCTCGCCGTCGGCGCCCGACCTCGCGTGGGTGTGGCACCGGCGGGTGGCGCACGAGCTGAACCTGCGCCGCTGGGACGCGCAGGCCGCGCTGCGCACCCTCACGCCGACCGACCGCGAGCAGGCCGCCGACGCCGTCGACGAGCTGCTCGGCACCCTGCTCGCCGCGCGGCAGCGGGGCGACTCGCCGCCCGAGTACAGCGGCACGGCACTCGTGTCCTGCACGGACGGCCCGCAGGCGTGGCACGTGCGGTTCACGCCGGGCGAGGTGCCCGAGGTGCGTGCCGCTGACCGGAACGAGAAGGCGGACGCGCGTCTGTCCAATCGCACCGCGAACGTGCTCTACCAGCTGCGCGGCCGGATGCAGCTCACCGGTGAGGGTGATCCCACAGTGTTGAAAGCCCTGCGGATGAACTGAAGGTTGCCGGGTACGACCTACACTGGGAAGTACCTGACGCCATCAAGCGGGGAGTGCTCTTCGGTGGTCACCGATCCGACCGTCACCGACCAGTCCGACCAGATCGACCGACCGGAACCCGAGCCTCGCGAGGAGTGCGGCGTCTTCGGGGTGTGGGCCAAGGGCGAGGAGGTCGCCAAGCTCACCTACTTCGGGCTCTACGCGCTGCAGCACCGAGGCCAGGAGGCCGCGGGCATCTCGGTGTCCGACGGCGAGAAGATCGTCGTGTTCAAGGACCTCGGGCTCGTCTCGCAGGTGTTCGACGAGCAGGTACTGGTCTCGCTGCAGGGGCACATCGCCGTCGGCCACTGCCGCTACTCCACCACCGGGTCCACGACCTGGGAGAACGCGCAGCCGACGTTCCGCACCACCGCCACCGGCAGCGGTCTGTCCCTGGGCCACAACGGCAACCTCGTGAACACGGCCGAGCTGCGGGACCGGGCCCGCGCGATGGGCATCGCCACGAGCGGAGCCGCCGCCATGGGCGCGACCAGCGACTCCGACCTGCTGACCGGGCTGCTCGCCGCGTCGGCCGCGGACATCGGCATCGAGCAGGCCGCGATGAACCTGCTGCCGGACGTGAAGGGCGCGTTCTGCCTGGTCTTCGCGGACGAGACCACGCTCTACGCGGCCCGCGACCCACACGGGGTGCGCCCGCTGGTGCTGGGGCGGCTCGAACGGGGCTGGGTCGTCGCGTCCGAGACCGCCGCGCTCGACATCGTCGGCGCGTCGTTCGTGCGCGAGGTCGAGCCGGGTGAGCTGCTCGCCATCGACGAGCACGGGCTGCGGTCGTCGCGGTTCGCGAACCCCGAGCCGAAGGGCTGCGTGTTCGAGTACGTCTACCTGGCCCGGCCCGACACCACGATCGCCGGCCGGTCCGTGCACGCGGCCCGTGTCGACATCGGCCGCAGGCTGGCGCAGGAGGCGCCGGTCGAGGCCGACCTGGTCATCCCGGTGCCGGAGTCCGGCACCCCGGCCGCCATCGGCTACGCGCAGGGTTCCGGCATCGCCTACGGGTCCGGCCTGGTCAAGAACGCCTACGTGGGCCGCACGTTCATCCAGCCCTCGCAGACGATCCGCCAGCTGGGCATCCGGCTCAAGCTGAACCCGCTGCGCGACGTGATCCGCGGCAAGCGCCTCGTCGTGGTGGACGACTCGATCGTGCGCGGCAACACCCAGCGCGCGCTGGTCCGCATGCTGCGGGAGGCGGGCGCGGTCGAGGTGCACGTCCGGATCGCGTCGCCGCCGGTGCGCTGGCCGTGCTTCTACGGCATCGACTTCGCCTCGCGTGCCGAGCTGGTCGCCAACGGTCTCGACCTGGACGGGATCCGCCGTTCCATCGGCTCCGACTCGCTGGGCTACGTGTCGCTGGACGGCCTGGTCGCCGCCAGTGAGCAGCCGCGCAGCAGGCTCTGCACCGCGTGCTTCGACGGGCAGTACCCGATCCCGATCCCCGAGGAGGACCGGATCGGCAAGCACCTCCTGGAGAGCGTCGAGCGCGGGGTCGCGGGGTCCGCCGCCCCTGTCGTGCCTGCGGGGTACGGTGCCTCGGACGCACTCCAGCGTCCCTGACCCGAACCCGGAGCCATGACCGACACCAGCGCGACCCCCGACTCCCCGCACGCCACCTACGCGGCGGCGGGGGTGAACATCGAGGCAGGCGAGGAGGCGGTCGAGCAGCTCAAGCCGTTCGCCGAGAAGGCGAGCAGGCCGGAGGTGCTCGGCGGCATCGGCGGCTTCGCCGGGCTGTTCAAGCTGCGGCTGGACCGCTGGAAGGAACCGGTGCTCGCGTCGTCGACCGACGGGGTCGGCACCAAGATCGCGGTGGCGCAGGCGCTGGACGTGCACGACACGGTCGGCATCGACCTGGTCGCCATGGTCGTCGACGACCTCGTGGTGTGCGGGGCGGAGCCGCTGTTCCTGCAGGACTACATCGCGGTCGGCACGGTCGTGCCGGAACGGATCGCCGCGCTGGTCAAGGGCATCGCGGAAGGCTGTGTCCAGGCGGGCTGCGCGCTGCTCGGCGGTGAGACCGCGGAGCACCCCGGGCTCATGACCGACGGGGCGTACGACCTGTCCGCGACCGGGATCGGTGTGGTCGAGGCCGACGAGGTGCTCGGCCCGGAGCGGGTCCGGCCAGGTGACGTGCTCATCGGCATGGGGTCCTCCGGGCTGCACTCCAACGGGTTCTCGCTGGCCAGGCACGTGCTGCTGGAGATCGGCCGGATGCCGCTCGAGGGCCAGGTCGAGGAGTTCGGCCGCACCCTCGGCGAGGAGCTGCTCGAACCGACCCGCATCTACGCCAAGGACTGCCTGGCCGCCGCCGCTGAGGCCGAGGTGCGCACGTTCGCGCACATCACCGGCGGTGGCATGGCCGCGAACGTCGCCAGGGTGATTCCCAAGGGCCTGACCGCACGGCTGGACCGCGGCACGTGGACGCCCGCGCCGGTGTTCTCCATGATCGCGCAGCGCGGCCGCGTCGAGCGGCGGGAAATGGAGAAGACGTTCAACATGGGCGTCGGCATGGTGGCCGTGGTGGCCGCCGAGGACGCCGACCGCGTCCTGGCCGTGCTCACGGCGCGGCACGTGCCCGCGTGGGTGCTCGGCGAGATCGCTCCGGAGGTCGACGGCGGGGTGCGCGCCGAACTGGTCGGCAACCACCCGAGGTTCTGAGACAACCGGACCGCGTGTTGCGCCGTATGACCCGGGTAGAGCGAGAGGAACCACAGGGGCGTGCTGCAGGACCGCGACGCGGAGTTCGGGGAGTTCCTCGACAGCCGTGCCGCCGTCATGCGGCGGACCGCCTACCTGCTGTGCGGCGGCGACTGGCATCGGGCGGAGGACCTCGTGCAGACCACGCTGACGAAGATCTACGTCGCCTGGCCGCGGATCCGCCGTGACGGCAGCGTCGACGCCTACTCCCGCAAGATCATGGTGCGGGCGGCGATCGACGAGTCCCGCCGCGCCTACCGCAGGCGCGAGAACGTGGTCGAGGACGTGCCCGAGCCGGCCGCCGCCCCGGCCTCGGGCGTCGAGGACGCCGTCGACGTGCGGCGTGCGCTCGCCCAGCTGCCCGCTGGTCAGCGGGCGGTCGTGGTGCTGAGGTACTGGGAGGACCTGTCCGTCACCGAGACCGCGCACGCACTCGGCAAGAGCGAGGGCACCATCAAGAGCCAGGCCGCGAAGGGCCTCGCCACGCTCCGCAGGCTGCTGGCCGCCGACCTGGCCGAGGCAGGTGACCTGTGAGCGAGGACATCAAGGACCTGCTCGGCAAGGCGATCGGCGACGAGCCACCCATGGGCGTCGACCGCGACGAGGTGTTCCGGGCGGGCAGGCAACGGGTCCGCAGGCGGCGGGGTCTGGCCGCGGGCGGGGTCGTGGCGGCGGTCGTGGCCGCCGCGGTGGGTGCCGCCACGCTGACGAACTTCGTCTCGGTCGAACCGGAGCCGCTGCCGCCCGCCGCGGGCAACTCCCAGTTCGCGCCGCCCGGCCCGGACCTGCCGCTCCCACCGAGGTCGCAACCGAAACCGTCGGTGGCGGGCGCCCCGCCGCTGACGACCGGCCACACCGGCACGCTGACCCAGCGGTTGTTCCAGTCGGGGATCGTGCGGGTGCGGGACGTGCTGCCGTGGCCGAGTCACACGTCGCCGACCGGGTTCCGCATCCAGGACGACACGTACCTGTTCGAGGCGGACATCTCGACGGCGAAGGCCGAAGGCTTCCTGCGGGTGTCGGTCAGTTTCGTGGCGCCGGGCAGCGTGGCGTCCTGCGCCGAGGTCGACGCCGGGTACGACTCGTGCAAGATGGGGTCGAAGGACGGGCTGCCCGTCGCCGAGGCCACGTGGAAGGGCCAGGATGGTGAGCGGCGCGATCTCGCGCTCGTGGCCATGCCCGACGGGACGAAGATCACCGCGATGTCGTCGAACATCTCGCAACGGCTCCGGGACGCGCGGAAGGTGCCGTCGGGCCGGCCGGTGTTCGACGCGGAGACGTTGACGAGGTTGATTGTGAAGTCCGGGTTCAGTGTTTTCTGATCTTGCGGTGACCCCTGGGTTCGTGGTTCCGGAAGCGGAGCTGCGGGAACGGTTCTCGCGCTCGTCCGGGCCCGGCGGGCAGGGGGTCAACACGGCGGACAGCCGGGTCGAGCTGTCGTGGGACGTGGCCGGGTCGCCGTCCGTGCCGGAGTGGCTGCGGTCGCGGTTGCTCGCCAGGCTGGGGCGACGGGTGTCCGGTGGGGTGCTGACGGTGGCGGTCAGCACGCAGCGGGCCCAGTTGGCGAACCGGGCCGAGGCACGGGAGCGGATGGCTTCCCTGTTGCGTGCCGCGGCTTCCCCGCCGCCTCCCCGGCGACGGGCGACCGCACCTTCGCGTGGGTCCGTCGAGCGGCGGTTGTCCGCCAAGAAGCGGCGCTCGCAGACCAAGCGGGGACGGCGACTTCGGTCGGACGAGTGAGCTTGCCCGTGGACGGCGTGCACGGCAGCCGGTTGGGTGATGGACAACCCGCGCAGGGAACCTGACACTGTTTCACGTCCGGTTCCCTGCCCCGGAGGTCGATGACGATGCGCCGGCTGGTCCTGGTTGTGCTGCCCGTTGTGTTGGCGATGCTGGTGCCGGGGGTGGCGTCCGCGGCACCGCCCAAGTACGTGGCACTGGGTGACTCGGCCGCGTCCGGGCCGCTGATCCCGTTGCCGGACCTGACCATGCCGGGCTGTTTCCGGTCCACGGCGAACTACCCGAAGCTGGCGGCGAAGCAGCTCGGGCTGGCGCTGACCGACGTGACCTGCTCGGGTGCCGACACCGGCGACATGTTCGCCCCGCAGGAGACCGACCTCGGCACCGCGCCACCGCAGCTCGACGCGCTGACCGCGGACACGTCGGTGGTGACACTGCAGATCGGCGGCAACGACGCCGGCCTGGTCGGCCTCGCGGAGTCGTGCCTGAACCTCTGGCCGGAGTGGCTGTCCGGCTCGTCGTGCGCCGACGAGTACACCGCGGGCGGCCGGGACGTCTACGGCGAGCGGGTCGCCGGGGTGCGCCAGAAGGTCGACGCGGTACTGGCGGCGATCCACCAGCGCGCACCCGCGGCAGAGGTGTTCGTGCTGGGCTACACGACCTACCTGCCGCACAACGGCTGCTACCCGAGGGTGCAGGTCTGGCCCCGCGACGCGAACTACGTCCAGGCCAAGATCGACCAGCTGAACCAGGTGCTGGCCGACGCGGCCGCGGCCGGTGGCGCGTCCTATGTGGACATCCGCACGCCGGGCATCGGCAAGGACGTGTGCAAGTCCGCGTCGGTGCGGTGGACCGAACCGTTCATCCCGGAGAACGTGGCGGCACCCCTGCACCCGAACGCGACGGGCATGCGGGGCATGGCCACGGTGGTGGCGGCCGCCCTGGCGTCCTGACGCCCACCGGCAGAGCGGACCGCCCTGAAAGGCGCGTTCAGGGCGGTCAGCGCCCCGAACGCGCCTTTCAGGGCATCGGGTCCGGGGCCGGAGGGGGGCCGGTGGTCGCGCGGGTGACCAGGGTCGGGCGCAGCAGGTGGCGCACGGGTTTCGTGCGTTCCCCGCGGACGCGGGAGATCAGCGCCGATGCCGCGAGGCGGCCCATCTCCGCGCGGGGCTGGTCGATCGTGGTCAGCCCGATGTGCCGCAACGCCGCCAGCCAGGTGTTGTCGTACCCCACCACCGACACGTCCGCGGGCACCCGCAGCCCCGCCTCCGCCAGCGCCGAGAGCACCCCGACCGCGTTGAGGTCGTTCGCCGCGATCACCGCGGTGAACGGGCGCCGCAACGCGCGGATCGCCGCCGCCCCGGCGGCTTCGGTGTACTCGCCGTGCACCACGCGCGGCGCGAGACCGTACCGGGCCATCGCGAGCCGGTAGCCCGTCCGCCGCGGTGCCGCCTGTGAACCGGTGCCGCCGTCGATGTGGACGATGTGGCGGTGGCCCAGTGCCACCAGGTGGTCGACGGCCAGTGCCGAGCCAGCCCGGCCGTCGTCGTTCACCGTGTCCACAGTGGACAGACGCGACGAGCGGGAGATCAGTACCAGCGGGATGTCCGCCGCGGCCGTGATCGCGGGGGAGGGCACCACCGGGCCGAGCAACGCGATCCCCGCGGGCCGGAACGACGTCAACGACCGCAACGCCCGCCGTTCCCGCGCGGGACTGCGCCCGCCCGTGTTGATCACCAGTTCGAAGCCCGCCGCGCGGGCGTGCCCGTCGAGGCCGTCGACCACCTCGGCCCAGAACGGGTTGTGCAGGTCCGACACCATCACGCCGAGCACGTGCGAGGTCCGCGACGCCAGCGACCTGGCCATCGCGTGCGGCGAGTACCCCAGCTCGGCCGCCGCCGTCAGCACCGCCGCGCGGCGGGCCGCGCTCACCTTCGGGGAGCCGCGCATCACCAGTGACACCAGCGCCCTGGACACACCCGCCCGCGCCGCGACGTCCTCCATCGTGGGGCGGGCCAACGCGGTCACCTCCTTGACAGTGGTGTGACGGCCATTACAGGATAGGCGGATTAGAGCGCTCCAACACAAGGAGCTGTATGCGTATCGGGGTGGCGGGAGTCGGTCGGATCGGGACGATGCACGCGGCGAACCTGGCCGCGTTGTCCCAGGTGGACGAGGTTCTGCTCTACGACCCGGTGCCGGGCCGGGCGCAACGGGCGGCCACGTTGCCCAAGTCCCGCGCGGTGCCGGACGTGACCGACCTGCTCGGCGACAGCGACGGTGTCCTCGTCGCAACGCCGACCGGCACGCACCCGGAACTGGTCCGCGCGTGTCTCGCGGCCGGCACGCCCGTGTTGTGCGAGAAGCCGATCGCGGCCGACCTGCCCGCGATGTCCGCGCTGGTCACGGAGATCGAGGCCGCGTCGGTGCCGGTGCTCGTCGGGTTCCAGCGGCGGTTCGACCCGGCGATGGTCGAGCTGCACCGCCGCATCAGCTCGGGCGAGCTCGGCGCCATCTACCACGTGCGCGCGACCGGTTTCGACGCCCAGCCACCGGATCTCGCCTACCTTCCCGGTTCCGGCGGCATCTTCCGCGACCTGCTCATCCACGACCTCGACGCGGTGCCGTGGCTGGTCGGCGAGCCGGTGGTGGAGGTGTACGCGTCCGGTTCGGTGCTCGTCGACGAGGCGTTCGCGGCCGCGGACGACGTGGACAACGCGGTGGTGCTGCTGAAGTTCGCGGGTGGCGCGCACGCGGTGCTGACCGCCGGGCGGCACGACCCGCTCGGCTACGACCACCGCATCGAGGTGCTCGGCGCGCGGGACTCGGTGGCGGTCGGGCTCGACGAGCGCACCCCGCTGCACGGCACGCCGAACGCCTACTCCGGGTTCCCCGACCGGTTCCACGACGCCTACCGCAACGAGATGCGGGTGTTCACCGACGTGCTCGCCGGTCGCGCCGAGAACCCGTCGCCCGCGCGCGACAGCCTGGTCAGCCTCCGGCTCGCGGAGGCGTGTGAACAGTCCCGCCGCACCGGTGCGCCGGTGCGGACTCACCAGTGGAGCACAGCATGACGAAGGTCGCGGCGGCGCCGATCTCGTGGGGCGTCTGCGAAGTGCCGGGCTGGGGACGGGTGCTGCCGCCCGCGACGGTGCTCGGCGAGATGGCCGCGCTCGGCGTCACCGCGACCGAACTCGGCCCGCCCGGTTACCTGCCCGCCGCCGCGCCGGACCTCGCCGCGTTGCTTGACGAGCACGGACTCGGTCTCGTCGGCGGGTTCTTCGCAACGCCGCTGCACGAAGGGTCCGCTGTGGACGATGCGGCGGCGGTCGCCGAGCTGCTGGCGAAGGCCGGTGGTGACGTGCTGGTGCTCGCCGCCGCCACCGGGCTCGACGGCTACGACGAGCGGCCCGCCCTGTCCGACCGGGAATGGGCGACGCTGGTCGGCACGGCAGCGCGCATCGCCGACGGCGCGGCAGCGTTCGGGGTGCGGACCGTGCTGCACCCGCACGTCGGCACGCACGTCGAGACCTACGCCGAGGTCGAACGGTTCGTGCACGACTCGGACCTGCTGCTGTGCGTCGACACCGGGCACCTGCTGATCGGCGGCACCGACCCGGTCGACCTGGTGCGCCGCCACCCGAGGCGGATCGGGCACGTGCACCTCAAGGACGTCCGCGAGGACCTCGCCGAACAGGTGCGCACCGGCGCCACCACCTACACCCAGGCCGTCAAGGACGGCATCTACGTGCCGCTCGGCGCGGGCGACGTCGACCTGGCCGCCATGCTGAAACTGTTGCGGGACAACGATTACGACGGCTGGTACGTGCTCGAACAGGACACCGCGCTGCCGGATGACCCGGCGGCGGACACCCTCCCGCGCACGCACACCAGACAGAGCCTGGATCATCTGGCACGACTCATGACGCCCTAGGACACAGGAGACAGGGACAACGATGTCGAGGACCTCCGCCCGGGCACGACGCGCGTTATGGGTGGCCGCCGCGGCCTTCCTGCTCGCCGCGTGCACCGGGCCGTCAGCGGACACCGGAGCGGAGGAACCCGCCCCTGACGGGGGCGTGGACTCCACCGCACCACTGGACTTCGCGGTGATCACCCACGGCAGCGAGGGCGACGCCTTCTGGAGCGTCGTGCAGAACGGCGCACAGGACGCCGCCCGCGACCTCGGCGTGAAGGTCAGCTACCTGGCCGACGGCGAGGCGGCCGCACAGGCCAAGCTCATCGACAACGCCGTGGCACAGGGGAAGACCGGCCTCGTGGTGTCGATGGCGAACCCGGACGCGCTCAGGTCGTCCATCGACGCGGCGGTACGCGCGGGCATCCCGGTGATCACGATCAACTCGGGCGCCGACCGCAGCACCGAGTTCGGCGCGATCACGCACGTCGGCCAGGACGAGACGGTCGCGGGCGAGGCCGCGGGCGCGCGCCTGAAGGAAGAGGGCAAGACGAAGGTCCTGTGCGTGATCCACGAGGCGGGCAACTCCGGCCTGAACGACCGCTGCGAGGGCGCCAGGGAGGGCTTCGGCGGGAACGTCTCGAACCTCCAGGTCGACGTCGCCAACCCGACCGACGCGGAGGCCCGCATCCGCGGCGCGCTGCAGACCGACCCGTCGATCGACGGCGTGCTGACGCTGAACTCGCAGGTCGCCGACCGTGCGGTCGCCGCGGCCGAGGCCGCGGGCTCGGTGGCCGAGGTCGCCACGTTCGACCTCAACACCGACGTCGTGAAGTCCATCAAGGACGGCAGGATTCTGTTCGCCGTGGACCAACAGCAGTACCAGCAGGGCTACCTGCCGGTCGTGATGCTGAAGCTGTACCGCGAGAACGGCAACACCCTCGGCGGCGGGCAACCGGTGTTCACCGGGCCGGGGTTCGTCGACGCGTCGAACGCCGACCAGGTCGAGACCTACACCGAGCGAGGCACCCGATGACCGCCCTGGACGAACGGGTGGCCCAGAACCACCTGGCGCAGCGGCTGGTGGTCCGGCCCGAGATCGGCGCGCTCATCGGCGCGCTGGTGGTGTTTCTGTTCTTCTCGATCGTGACCGACAAGTTCCTCACCATGGGCGGGGTGGCCACCTGGCTGGACGACTCGGCGACGCTCGGGATCATGGCGGTCGCGGTGGCGCTGCTGATGATCGGCGGCGAGTTCGACCTGTCGGCCGGTGTGATGACCGCGTCGACCGCCCTGGTCACGGCCATCTTCGCGACCCAGGTCGGGCTGAACGTGTGGCTCGCGCTGCTGCTGTCGCTGGTCTTCGCACTCGGCGTCGGCGCGCTGAACGGGTGGCTCGTGGTCCGGACCGGGCTGCCGAGCTTCATCGTCACGCTGGGTACCTTCCTGGCGCTGCAGGGCCTGAACCTGGGTGTCACCCGGCTGGTGACGAACAGCGTGCAGGTGTCCGGGATGCGCAGGGCCGACGGCTACGAGTCGACGGGGTTCGTGTTCGCGTCCACGTTCGACATCGGGGACACGTCGTTCCGGATCTCGATCATCTGGTGGCTCGGGTTCGCCGCGCTCGCCGCATGGGTGCTGGTGCGCACGAAGTTCGGCAACTGGATCTTCGCGGTCGGCGGCTCCGCCCCCAGCGCGCGGGCGGTGGGCGTGCCGGTGGCGCGGACGAAGATCCTGCTGTTCATGACGACCGCGACCGCCGCGTGGCTGGTCGGGTCGATCAACATCCTGCGGTACACGACCGCACAGGCCAACGAGGGCATCGGCCTGGAGTTCCAGTACATCATCGCCGCGGTGATCGGCGGCTGCCTGCTGACCGGCGGGTTCGGGTCGGCCATCGGCGCCGCGATCGGCGCGCTGATCTTCGGCATGGCCAGGCAGGGCATCGTGTTCGCGAACTGGAACTCCGACTGGTTCATGCTGTTCCTCGGCATCATGCTGCTCGGCGCGGTGCTGGTGAACAACACCTTCCGGCGGCGAGCGGAAAGGGTGCGGCGATGACCGCTCTTATCGAGGTCGACGGGATCGGCAAGAACTACGGCAGCGTGATCGCGTTGCGGGACGTGTCGACGGTGGTCAACGCGGGCGAGGTGACCTGCGTGCTCGGCGACAACGGTGCGGGCAAGTCGACGCTCATCAAGGTTCTTGCCGGGGTGCACCAGCACGACCGCGGGCGGCTCGTGGTGGCGGGCAAGGACACCCGTTTCACCTCGCCCCGCGACGCCCTCGACGCCGGGATCGCGACGGTCTACCAGGACCTGGCGGTCGTGCCGCTCATGTCGGTGTGGCGGAACTTCTTCCTCGGCTCCGAACCCACCGTCGGCGTCGGGCCGCTGCAGCGGCTGGACAGGAGACGCGGCAAGCAGATCGCCAAGGAAGCGCTCGCCGACATGGGCATCGACCTGCGGGACGTGGAGCAGCCGGTCGGCACGCTGTCCGGCGGTGAGCGGCAGTGCGTGGCCATCGCCCGCGCCATCCACTTCGGCGCGAAGGTGCTGATCCTCGACGAGCCGACCGCGGCGCTGGGCGTGAAGCAGTCCGGGGTGGTGCTGCGGTACGTGGCGCAGGCACGCGACCGCGGCCTGGGGATCGTGCTGGTCACGCACAACCCGCACCACGCGTACCCGGTCGGCAACCGGTTCCTGCTCCTCAAGCGCGGCGCGAGCCTCGGTTCCATGGAAAAGTCGGAGATCACCATCGAGGAGCTGACCCGCCAGATGGCGGGCGGCACCGAGCTGGAAGCACTGGAACACGAACTCCGGGAGGTCTCGGGCTAGCGCCGCCCGCGGTCCGCGGGGGCCGCTGGGCCGGGACCAACACTGTCGAGTTTCGGGGAGGCGGACATGCTGACGACCGCGCAGGCCCTGGTTCGCTGGTTGCTCGCGCAGCGGACCGAGCTGATGGACGGCACGGAGGCGCCGCTCTTCGCGGGCGTGTTCGCGATCTTCGGGCACGGGAACGTGCTCGGCATGGGCACGGCCCTCGCCGAGCATCCCGGCCTGCCGGTCTGGCGTGGGCAGAACGAGCAGGGCATGGCGCTCGCCGCCGTGGGGCTCGCGAAGGCCACGCACCGGCGGCAGGTCGGCGTCGCGACGTCGTCGATCGGGCCGGGCGCGCTGAACATGGTGACCGCGGCCGGGGTCGCGCACGCCAACCGCCTCCCGCTGCTGCTCCTTCCGGGCGACACGTTCGTCAGCCGCGCGCCGGACCCCGTGCTGCAACAGGTGGAGCACTTCGGTGACGGCACCGCGACCGTCAACGACGCGTTCCGTGCCGTCAGCCGCTACTTCGACCGGATCACCCGGCCGGAACAGCTGCTGTCGGCGCTGCCGCAGGTGGCCAGGGTGCTGACCGACCCGGCCGACTGCGGGCCCGTCACGCTGGCGCTGCCGCAGGACGTGCAGGCGGAGGCGTTCGCCTTCCCGGCGTCGCTGTTCGAGCCGGTGGTGCACCGCCCACAGCGGTGCAGGCCGGACCAGCGCACCCTGTCGCACGCCACCAACCTGCTGCGGGCCAGCCGTCGGCCGCTGATGATCCTCGGCGGTGGCGTCCGGTACTCGGGCGCGACCAGGGCCGCGCTGGCGTTCGCCGAACGGCACGGGGTGCCCGTCACCGAGACCACCGCGGGCCGCACGCTGGTGCCGCACGACCACCCGCTGCACGCCGGCCCGCTCGGCGTCACCGGGTCGTCCTCGGCGAACGCCATGGCCGCCGACGCGGACCTGGTGCTCGCGGTTGGCACCCGGCTCCAGGACTTCACGACCGCGTCCTGGTCGGTGTTCGCGCCGGACGTGCGGCTGGTCAGCATCAACACGGCCCGCTTCGACGCGGTCAAGCACGGCGGCTTCGCCGTGGTCGGCGACGCCCGCGACACCCTCGACGAGCTGTCGGTCGACCCGTGGCCGGTCGACAGCCACTGGACGACCCGGGCTGGCGTCGAACGCGCCCGCTGGGACGACTACGTCACCGGGCTGAGGCGGCCCAGTACGGGACTGCCCACGTACGCGCAGGTCGTGGGGGTCGTCAACGACGCGGCCGAGCCGGGCGACTACGTGATGACCGCGTCCGGCGGACTGCCCGGCGAGCTGATCGGCGGCTGGCGCGCGGCGAGCCCTGGCATGGACGTCGAGTACGGGTTCTCGTGCATGGGGTACGAGCTGGCCGGTGCCTGGGGCGCCGCGATCGGGCACACCGGCGGGGTCGTGACCACGCTGCTCGGCGACGGCTCGTACCTGATGCTCAACTCGGAGCTGTACTCCGCCGCGTTCGCCGGACACGGCCTGGTCGCCGTGGTCTGCGACAACGACGGCTATGCCGTGATCGACCGGCTGCAACGCGGGAACGGCGGGTCGGCGTTCAACAACATGTACGCCGACTGCCGCTCACCGCACGCGCAACCGCCCAGAGTGGACTTCGCGTCGCACGCCGCAGCGCTGGGCTGCGCCGTGCTCACGGTCGACAAGCTCGACGGACTGGCCGCCGCGTACGCACAGGCCCGCACGCACGCGCGGGCCGGTACGCCCGCGGTCGTGGTGATCCGCACGCATCCTTCGTCGTGGACGGACGCCGGTGCCTGGTGGGAGGTGGGTGTGCCCGAGGTCTCGACCAAGGCCGAGATCGCCGACGCACGCGCGGCGTTGGACAAGGCCAAGTCGGGCCAGGTCCGCTACCTCACGCATCCCTGAGGCTCGGTGTCTAACGACGATAAACGTCGTCGTCGTAATCGTCGTCGTCGAAGGCCTCGTCGCCGTTGCCGCCCTCTGAGGACTTGGTGCCCGACAGCTCTCGCTGCAGCGCATCGAAGTCCGTCTGGGGAGTGCTGTATTTGAGCTCTCGGGCTACCTTGGTCTGCTTAGCCTTCGCCCGGCCGCGCCCCATGGCTCGACCCCCTCGCACAGTTGCGGGGCGGCCGGGGGAAACGGCGGCCCCGCTGATCTCGACAACTGGTTCCTGCAACTACCGTACCGTGTCGAGGGGGTTCAGTGCGAAGGGGCACGGCGTTCGAGTGCCGACTGATCGCGTACAGCGGAACCGTGAAACCATGCCAACCGTGCCTCGACCGTTCGTCGCCTACCTCCGGGTGTACGAACCGTTGTCCGCATTCGACTCGGACGTCGCCGACCGCCTGCGAGAAGCGGTGCAAAACGGACAGCTGGACTACGCATCGGTCGCGGAGCGCGAGCGAGACCTGTGGTTCAGATCACAGCTGTCCCGGCCACCGACGCTGCTGCCGGGCGAGCTGGCCAACGGTTCGCCCTCCCCGCGTGCCCAGCGCGATGTCCTGGTGCTCGACCCGGCCGAGGTGCCCGGCACCGTGGGCGATGGCCCGCTGGTCTGCCCACTCGACATCCGGGCCCGCTCCGCCGCCGCGCTGGTGGGGTTCCTGTCCACCGCCCACCCCTCGCTGAAGGCGGTCGCGCTGACCGCGTCCGCGGACAGCGTGCGGGAGAAGGCGACCCGCGTGCTGTCCGAGCTGCCCAGCGGGGCGGTGCACATCGTGTCGACGACGTGGACCGTGCCGCTGCCCTGGTTCGCGCTGGTCGATCCCGGGACCCGGCACCTGGTGCTGGCCCCAAGGGACGACGCGCGACGCCAGGTGTGCTGGCGGGTCGCGATGGCCGACGCCAGGGAGCGGATCGAGAAGGCGCACTCGCTGGCCGCCGAGGCCATGGGCGACCAGGGCCCGACGAAGGTGCTGGAGGACACCGGGCGGTGGCTGGAGCACTTCGACCCGATGTCGGCGGTCGAGCTGGACTACGGCGGGCTGGTGCAGCTGCTCACCGACGAGGAGCTGCAGGAGGACACCTCCGCCGCGGACGTCAACGCGATCGTCGACGCGCTGGAGCGGGAGGACGTCGAGGAGATCGCCGCCCGGTTCCAGAAGCTGCGGGACTTCTGGGGCGGTCTCGCCGTCCGTGAGCGGTTCAACTGAGCCTGTGGATGGTTCGCCCGGGTTTGTCGGTGGTGGCGGCTAGGCTGGATTCCGGGGGGCCGGAGGCCGCCTGTTGCGCGCTCGCGCGAAGGGCGGCGATGCCTCGAATGGGCCGTTTAGGGCGCTCAGCGCCCTGAACGCGCCTTTCAGGGCATTCGGCCTCGTGGCGGGCCGGGGGTTTCTTCGTCGCCGCGTTCTGCTGCCAGCAGGGTGTCCACTGAGGCGCTTCCTGCTCGGTAGCGGGCGCCGATCTCGTCGTTCAGGGCGTCCACCACCTTCTGGACCTCGCGTCTGCGGCGGGAGACCGACTCCTCCTCCGCCACGTAGGTGCGGAGCGCGAGGTCGAGGCGCTCGTCTGGCAGCGATGCCACATCGGACAGGTCGGAGTCCGACACGAGAGCTTCCACGTGTCTGCGGTGGGCCTCCGCGCGGGACGGTTCCAGGGTCTGGTGGCGGCCGGAGCCCGACGGTGCGGGGCCCACGACGTTGTCCGCGAGGATCTCCACCAGGCGTTCCACGACCGAGCTGGAGCCGCCCTCGCGGCGTCTCTTCTGCTCGGCCTTCACGATGTCGATCCGGCCGTGCAGCAGCCTGCGCAGATAGGACAGGTCCGTTTCCTCCTGGGCCGCGTCGTCCCGACGGCCGCGCACCTCGGCCAGGTCCAGCCGGCCGAGGTCCTGCACATAGTCCGGCGCGAGCACTCGGTCGATACGCCTGCGTCCACCGGGACGGACTTCGATCACGTGCCTATCCTCCGGTACGCGGCCCCGTGCCGCCAACCTCGCAAGTCAGTTGCTTTGGGCAACCTTCAACAGCGTACGCACCTCGTCGACCGGCATGGGCGGGCGCTGGGCGATCTTCGCCAGGCCCGCGGCCCTGGCGACCAGCTGGGCGTTGTCGCGGACGCGTTCGCCCCTGGCGTAGGACACGGTGTCCTCCATGCCGACGCGCAGGTGGCCGCCTGCCGACAGGGCCGCCAGCATCACCGGGATCGACGTGCGGCCGATGCCCGTCGCCGAGAACGTGGCGCCCTCCGGGATCATCCGCAGTGCCGCGACCAGCGTCTCCGCGTCCCCCGGCATGCCGCCCGGGACGCCCATGACCAGGTCCACGTGCACGTGCCCGCCCGAGGGCAGGCCGTGCTGGTCGAGCAGTCTGTGCAGACTGGCCAGCTGGCCGAGGTCGAAGATCTCGTACTCCGGCACGATGCCGCGGTCCCGCATCCGCTTGTGCAGCTCGACCACGAACTCCCAGCGGTTCATGAACACGTCGTCGCCGAAGTTGACGGTGCCCATCGTGCAGCTCGCCGAGTCCGGCATCGCGTCCAGCACCCGGAGGCGGTTCTCCTCCGGGTCGGTCACCGCCCCGCCCGTGGACAGCTGGACGATCAGGTTGGTCTCTTCACGCAACGCCACGACGGTGTCCTTCAGCCGCCCCGGGTCGAGCGTCGGCCTGGTGTCCGCGTCCCGGATGTGGACGTGGATCATCGCGGCGCCGACGCGCTCGCAGTCCTTCGCGGTCTGGACCAGCTCCTCGAGGGTGACGGGGAGGTTGGGGACGTCGGATTTCGCGTGTTCCGCGCCGGTGGGCGCGACGGTGATCAGCGTGCCGGTGGACATGGCCGCGATCGTAGGCCGAATCAGCCCCGAAGTCGCCGTGCGGCTTCGCGGCCGAGGCCCGGCGTGGCGTCGGGCACCGAGTCCGGGTCGATCGCGGCCTGCACGACGCGGTCGTCCTGGCCCGCGTGCAGCTCGGCGTCCAGCGGCACCGAGTACTTGACCAGGGCCAGCGCGATCGGGCCCAGCTCGTGGTGCCGCACGACCGTGCCGACCCGGCCGACCACGCGTTCGCCGTGGACCACGGGGTCGCCGGTCTCCGGCAGCACCTCCGGTGAGCCGTCCAGGTGCAGCAGCAGCAGCCGCCTCGGCGGGCGGCCGACGTTGTGCACCTTCGACACGGTCTCCTGGCCGCGGTAGCAGCCCTTGGCGACGTGCGCGGCGACGTGCACCCAGCGCACCTCGTGCGGGATCGTGCGGTCGTCGGTGTCGAGGTCCATGCGCGGGCGGGCGGCCTCGACGCGGAACGCCTCGTAGCCCCAGCTGCCCATCGGCCGCGCGCCCGCGTCGGTGAGCCGGGTCCACCAGTCGTCCTTCGCGGCGCGGGGCACGAGCAGGTCGACGCCCAGCGCGCCGCGCCGGACGATCACGTCGTCGCCCGCCGCGACCTGGTCGGGCACCGGAAGACCGGCCTTCGTCAGCAGCGCGCCGGTCTCGGGGCCCAGCAGCGTCAGCACGGCCCGCTCCCCGGTCGCGTCCCGCAGCTCGACCTTGGACCAGAACACCATCGACTCGAGGTAGTCGAGCAGCGGCTGCTGCCCGCCCCTGACGCCGGTGGCGTGCGCGCCGGGGTCGGTGTCCAGCCACACGGTGTCGCCGAGGTGGGCGACCGCCATGTGGGTGTCCACGCGGCCCTGGCTGTCGAGCACGAGCGCCTCGGTGGCGGAGCCGTCGGGCAGGTCGGTCATGTGCTGGGAGATCACGAGGTGCAGCCACGACAGGCGCTCCGGCCCGGTGACCGCGATGACCTCCCGGGTGGACCGGTCGACGACGGCCACCTTGCGGGCGGCGGCGCGCTGCTCGGCGAACGGGTCACCGAAGTGCCACGGCACACCCGCGTCCGGTGAGCCTTCCGGGGCTGGCACCGCGGTCATGTGATCTCCTTCTGGCAGTTCTCGCACAGGCCGGACAACGCGAGATGGCTCGCATCGAGTGCGAACCCGTAGCGGGCGCGCAGTGTTCCGCGCAGGTCGTCCATCACGTCGCACGGCGCCTCGAGGACCCGGTCGCAGCGGTGGCAGACGAGGTGGACGTGCTTGTGTTCGTGCACGGAGTAGTTCGGGGCGCCGTGCCCGAGGTGCGTGTGCCGGACGACGCCGAGTGACTCCAGCAGTTCGAGCGTGCGGTAGACGGTGGTGATGTTGACCGTCGGCGTGCTGCGCTGCACGTGCTGGCAGACCTGTTCCGGGGTGGCGTGTTCCAGCTCGAGCAGCGCGTCGAGTACGAGCTGGCGCTGCGGCGTCATGCGCATGCCCCGCTCGTGCAGCGTGGTCCTCAGCTGCGCGCGTTCCTCCTGGATGTTGGTCTCCACAACCACGATCGTAGGCCCGCGTACGCTTTGCCCATGCGCGTGCTGGCGATGCTCGACGGAACTCCTGCCGATCCGCTCACCCCACTGATCCGGGTCGACGACCTGGGCCTCACCAGGGGCGACGGCGTCTTCGAGACGATCCTCGTGGTGGACGGCAAGCCACGTGAGCTGGGCCCGCACCTCGACCGGCTCGCCAACTCGGCCGCCATGCTCGGGCTCCCGGTGCCCGACCGCGCGCGGTGGGAACGTTGCGTCCAGGTGGTGCTGGACAACTGGCGGGGCGGCGGCGAGATGGCGCTGAAGCTCATCTACACCCGCGGCCCGGAGTTCGGCGACGGCACCCCGACCGGCTACGCGATGGGCCTGCCGATCGGCGAGAAGGTGCTGGCCGCCCGCGCGGCCGGGGTGTCGGCGGTGCTGCTGGAACGCGGCTACGACCCGGCGATCGTGGCGCGCGCGCCGTGGCTGCTGCTCGGCGCGAAGTCGTTGTCCTACGCGGTGAACATGGCGGCCCTGCGGCACGCGGAGTCGATGGGCGCCGCCGAGGTGATCTTCACCGCGGCCGACGGTTCGGTGCTGGAGGGCCCGACGTCGACGGTGGTCGTCGCGTCCGGCAGGACGCTGCGCACGACCCCGCCGTCGAGCGGCATCCTGCGCGGCACCACCCAGGGCGCGCTGTTCCGCGCGGCGGAACGGGCGGGCTGGGTGACGAAGGTCGAGCCGCTGACCGTGCGGGAGCTCAAGGACGCGGAAGGCGTGTTCCTCGCGTCGAGCGTCCGCAAGATCACCCGCGTGCACACGCTGGACGGCGTGGCGCTGCCGGAGACCGGCGCCCTGCACAAGGAACTGACCGCGCTGTACGAGTCGGAGTACTGAGCCGCCGACCGAGCGATCCCAGCTTTCTGAGCAGGACGCGGACGCGTGTAGGTTTGTCACGCCAAGGCCCTGTAGGCCGAGGAAGTGGGCCCGTGATGCGTCCGGACGGTCGTCTCACGGGCTTTGCGCTGTTCTGGTCCGGCCTTCATCCGAGGTCGACGACCGTGCCCACACTCGGACCGTGCGGACCCGTACCGGGTGCTGCTAACCGGCGGTCCGGCGCAGGTACGCGGAGGTGTGCGGCTGCAGCGGCTGGCCGACCATGGCGCGTTCCTCGACGTAGGCGAGATCGCCGTTGTTGACCAGGCCGTACAGCCGTTTCGCGCCGTTGACCTCCTTGGCCGACCCCGTCCGCATGGTGACGTCCGTGGCCAGCTCCCACGAGGTCTGCGTGCGGGCCTCGCCGTAGAAGATCTCGATCACGCCGGTCGCGTGGGTGAGCAGCAGCTCGATCGTGCCGTCGGGCTGGGGGCGCCACCAGCCCATCTCGCGGGCGGCGGGCCGGATGACCTTGCCGTCGGCGTCGAGCAGCCACGCGCGGCTCTCGTAGTACACGAACGGGCGGCCGTCGTGCGCGAACACGATCTGCTGCCCGAAGTGCTGCTGCTCGATGGTCGGGTACACGACCTCGCCCTCGCCGCGCCACACGCCGATCAGCGGCAGCAGCGGCAGCAGGGCGTCGTGCAGGTCGGCGCCTTCGCGCAGGTTCGCGGTGTCGCCAGGGACCGGCAGGTCCGGCCACTGCGGGAGGTTGCGCTCGCGGGTGGTGTTCGCGCGTTCGGCCGCGACGCGCACCGCCTCGTCGCCGCTGCCGGGAACGGGCTGGTCGGGGGTGGTCACGAGCGTCGTCCGGAGATTCGTACGGCCAGGCGGCCGAGCAGCGCGGTGCCCGCGAGCGCGGCGGCGATCAGCGACAGGGTGACGAACAGTTCCACCCGGAGAGGATAGGGCAACGCGGGGCGGCCGAGTTCAGGCCGCCCCGCGTTTCGGGATGAGCTTCTCTCAGGCGACCGACACGGCCACCGGATGCAGGCCGGGTCCGTCGGCGGTCACCTTCGCCTCGCCGTTGCCGGAACGGTGCAGCGCACGCACCGTCCACTGGCCCGCCGCGGCGAAGAACCGGAAGTCGCCGTCCTGCGAGGACACCACCTCGGCGGTGAACTCGCCGCTCGCGTCGAGCAGCCGGACGTACGCACCGCCGACGGGCGAGCCGTCCGCGGTCACCTTGCCGCCGAGCACGATCTCCTTGCCGAGGTCGATGCCGGCGGGCAGCACTGCGGTCTGCTCAGGCGCGCCGCAACCGTCGTTGGCCATGCGTGTTCTCCTTAGTTGGTGCCGGGACCGACCTCGACCGGCACGCCCACGAGTGAGCCGTACTCGGTCCAGGACCCGTCGTAGTTCTTGACATCCGAGTAGCCGAGCAGCTCGTGCAGCGCGAACCACGTGTGTGAGCTGCGCTCACCGATGCGGCAGTAGGCGATGGTGGCCTTGCCCTCGTCGATCCCGGCTTCCTTGTACAGCGCGCGCAGCTCCTCGGAGGAGCGGAACGTGCCGTCCTCGTTGGCCGCCTTGCTCCACGGCACGTTGATCGCCGACGGGATGTGCCCGGCCCGCTGCGCCTGCTCCTGCGGCAGGTGGGCGGGGGCGAGCAGCTTGCCGGAGAACTCGTCCGGCGACCGCACGTCGACCAGGTTCTTCGCGTTGATCGCGTCGACGACCTCGTCGCGGAACGCGCGGATCGCCGGGTCCTGCTCCTGCGCCTTGTACTCGGTCTGCTCGCGGGTCACGGTGTCGGCGGACAGGGGACGCCCGTCCAGCTCCCACTTCTTGCGGCCGCCGTCGAGCAGTTGCACGTTCTGGTGGCCGTACAGCTTGAAGTACCAGTACGCGTAGGCCGCGAACCAGTTGTTGTTGCCGCCGTACAGGACCACGCGGTCGTCGTTGCCGATGCCCTTGGCGGACAGCAGCTTCTCGAAGCCCTCGCGGTCCACGAAGTCCCGCCGCACCTGGTCCTGCAGCTCGGTCTTCCAGTCGATCCGCACCGCGCCGGGGAGGTGCCCGCCGTCGTACGCGGAGGTGTCCTCGTCGACCTCGACGAACACCACCCCAGGGGTTTCGAGGTTGTTCTCGGCCCATTCGGCCGTGACCAGCACGTCTTCGCGGCTCATCGGAGCGCTCTCTCCTTCTTTGGGGTGAATCGACGGATCGCGGTCGCGACCATGCCCGGCCCGCGAGGGCCGACGTGTGATGGTCCGGCGGACATGGCGCACCTCCTGACTGCACGGCTGGGGGAACCAGCCGGACGGCGGCCAGAGAGCTGGGGGCCGTCCGGGTCAGTCAGACGCCAGACACAGGCTGGACTCGACGCGGCAGTAATCGACCGCGCGGCGCCTGGTCAGCATGGTGAACACGCCTAGCACATTACCGCCGAATCCCTGGTGCTGGGCAGGGCGTCCACTAGGTGGGACGCTTCACCCAGGAGAGGAATTCGCTGGTCACACGCAGCGCGGCAGCCGGGTTCTTGCTGTCCCGGATGTGCAGCCGTCCGGACTGAGGGATCGCCACCTCGACACAGTCCCCGCCGCTGGCGCTTCCGCCGCCGGAGAAGCTGCTCTTGCGCCACACCATGTCCGGGACCTCTTCACGCGCGGGCGTAGCTCTCGGCCATGTCGGCGAGCAACTTCGCTGACTTCTTCTGCGAGAGCGCTTGCTGGGTCAGCGTACCGAAGCGGAGGACGTATTTGCGGACGCTGTCGCGGTCCTCGAAGTAGACCGGACGAGGGGATCCTTCGACGTAGCCGATGTCGGGAACCGGCTCGGGCAGACTCAGGATCGAGAACGGCCCTTCCAAGGCCGGGCTCGCGCCCACCTCCTTGGGCAGCACCTGGATCGTGATGTTCGGGGTCTCGATCGCCTCCGACAACCGGCGGAGTTGGTCGCGCATGATGCGAGGCCCGCCGACGGGCCGCTCCAGCACGCCGACGTCGATGATGGCGTGGAGGCGAGGCGGGTTCGCGCGGGAGAGGATGCGCTGCCGCGCCAGGCGCGCGACGACGCGCCGTTCCACGTCGTCTTCTGGCAGGTTCATTTCGATGCCGGTGATCAGGGCGCGGGCATAGTCCGCGGTCTGGAGCAGGCCGGGCACGAGCAACGTTTCGAACTGGCGGCGGGCGACCAGCGCCGCCTCCCAGTCCAGGAACCGGTGGAGTTCCTCGGGGAGGTGCTTGCGGATGTCGAGGGCGAGGCCGCGTTCGCGTGGGGTGGCGGCCAGCTCGATCAGCCAGTCCCGCAGCGACTGGTCGGTCACCTCGTAGACGTCGAGCAACTGCTCGACCTCCCGCGACCGCACCCCCTGCTCGCGGTTCTCGATCCGCGACAGCTTCGGGCGCGACCACTTGCCGCCGCTCTCCCGCAGCTTCGCGATCGTCTGGTCGGACGTCAGCCCGGCCTGCTCGCGCAACTGCCGCAGCGTCTCGGTCAGCTGCCAGCGCCGCACGGCCGACCCGGCGGGACTTGACTCGGACATTTCACATTCCTCCACGGGGCGTGTAACACGGTGTAGCCCGATCCGGCGAACATCCGGAAGTTCGCTTTCGAAGCCGGACTTCCATCTGCACTCTGGGGCTTGCCTTTCACCGTTTGCCCACGTCACGCGGAGGTTCAGATGCTAGCCGACGACAAGCTGCCAGCCATGTGTGGCGAGGAGGAGTTCGCCCAACTGATGTCGGAGATGGTCGCCGAGGAGGCACCGCGCTTCTTCGCGCTCGTGCAGGAACTCGGGGACCGCGTCGACGGGCGGATCGCCGCGTGGGGCATGGCCTTCGAGAACAGCACCGAGGTCGTCGGAGCCACGCCCGGCACGCACCTCAGCCTGCGGTCACCGGAGAGCGCGGTGCGCTGGTTCAGCCGGGGCGAGCACATCCAGGCACGCCTGGTCTGGCTCTGAACGACCACCGCGACAAAGCTGCCGTGAACGGCCCATTGACGGCACACCCGACGCCGTGAACGGCCCATTGACGGCACTGAGCGCCGTAAAAGGCCCTTTGACGGCACCGCCGATGCCGTCAACGCGCCTTTCACAGCACCAAAACCAGGGCGCTCCGCGCCCGGCCCCCGCGAAGCGGGGCCAGGCCCACGCAACACCGACGGTGGCGCAAGCCCACCCGAAAGGGGCTCCCTGCCATCCCGTCGACCTGGCGAAGCCCGATCACACCGTGTCAAGGGGGGCCAAACACCCGAATCACAACATGCGGAAAAGGCCCCCTTGGCGCGGTGTGATAGCCCCGGGGAGGTCGACGGGATGGCAGGCAGACCCGAACCCAGCCGCAGCCGACCCGCCCCTCCGCCACCCCCGAGACCTGCCCGTCCGGCGAGGACAAACCCACAACACCAACCGCGGCTGACTCCGGAGCTCGCTACTAGCTGCCCAGCACCACGTCGCTCGCGGTGCCCTTCACCGACAGCATGCCGGAATCCACGGTGACCGCCGTCGGCGTGACGGTGAACGGCAGCTCACCGGGGTCGAGGGTGAAGGTCAGCGCCTGCTTGACGGTCGCGTCGAGGACCGGGGGCAATTCGCTGGCGCCGAGCACCGAGTTCCGCAGTTCGAGGCGGCCGGGCGTGAAGGTCATCTTCGCGTCGACCAGCGAGATGATGCCGAACGTGCACAGCTCGGTCTCCTCGCCCGCGAGGTCGATCGTGGCGCAGATCCGGGTACCCGCCGTGGTGTCCTCGATCTCCGCGTCCGCCGCGCGCTCGGCGGCCTCCTGCTCGGTGTCGGTGCGGTCGTCGGGGTTGGTGGCGACGTCCTGCTCGCTGACCGGGTCGATCGTGAGGTTCGTGATGGACCGGACCGCCGGGCTCTTGTTCTCGGCGACCGCGCGGTTCACGTCCGAGGCCTTCACCTTGACCTGGCCCTCGACCTCCCGGACCTTGACCTCCCGCAGCGAGCCGGACACCAGGTCGGACAGCGGCGCCTGCACGCCCCGCAGCTCGATGTGCACCTCGAGGTCGCGCAGGGTGTCCTCGACCGGCACGCCCTTCGCGTCGATCATGACGTGGCCGTACTCGCCGGAGATCGCCTGCGCCAGGAACGAGAAGCCGCCGACCTTGACCGCGGGGTCGTCGGTGAGGTGGAACTGCTCGCGGGCCCGCTTCGACACCTGGTACTCGAACACGGCCGCGGCGCCGAAGTCCGCGACGACCAGCAACCCGAGCAGCACGACGAAGGTGACGACGAGTCTGCGGACGGCCTTCCTGCGCTTGCGAGGCGCGGGATGGGCCGGTGTCTGCGTCATCGTGGTCATACTGCCAATCGCTCTCTGGTGTCGGTGTGAAGTCGGTAATGATCCCCGGTCGTGTGCACGGGCGGCACCGGGGTGGGGGCGCTACGGCCGAGGATCCCGACCGCGGCGGGAGGTACGAGGGCGGCGGTCACGTTACGTTCATGTTTCCGGCGCAACATCAGTCCCGCCAGTCTCACACCATCGCTCCAAGGTTGGTGCAGACGTGTGACGCAGGTGTCACGACCAGGACATTCGCTCACCACACCCGCTATTCTTCCGGAAAGCCACGGAGCGTATCCAGAGAGGCGGGCCTGATGAGCCTCGACCTGCTGCTGCTCACCGCGGACCCAACGCCGGGCTCGGTGGTGCCGTCACTGATGTTGCTGCCCCACCACGTGCGCACCCAGGCGCCCGAGGTCACCGCCCTCCTCGAGGCCGGGTCCCGGGACGTCGTGCTGGTCGACGCACGGACCGACCTCGCCGCCGCGAAGAGCCTCTGCAGGCTGCTCACCAGCGGTGGCGACAGCGCGCCGGTCATCGCCATCGTCAACGAGGGCGGTCTCGTGGCCGTGAACTCGGAGTGGCGTGTCGATGACATCCTGCTGCCGACCGCGGGTCCCGCGGAGGTGGACGCCCGGCTGCGTCTACTGACCTCACGCGGTCCCGCCGGTGCCCCGGGTGCCGACGGCGCCCTGCGGCTCGGCGAGCTGGTGATCGACGAGGCGACCTACATGGCGCGGCTGCGCGGGCGCCCGCTCGACCTGACCTACAAGGAGTTCGAGCTGCTCAAGTACCTCGCGCAGCACGCGGGCCGGGTGTTCACCCGCGCGCAGCTGCTGCAGGAGGTGTGGGGCTACGACTTCTTCGGCGGCACCAGGACGGTCGACGTCCACGTCCGGCGTCTGCGCGCGAAGCTCGGCACCGAGCACGAGCAGATGATCGGCACCGTGCGCAACGTCGGCTACAAGTTCGTGCAACCCCCGAAGGCGTCGCATTCCGCCGCCGACCCCGCCAACAAGCCGCTCGAAGTCAACTGACTCCCGCCTGGCGATGCCCTGAAAGGCGCGTTCAGGGCGCTGGGCGCCCTGAACGGCCCATTGACGGCACTTGTGCGGGCCGCAGGTCGGGTGGTGTCCCGGTACGGTCTTCGTGTGGAGCTGATTTGGCAGGACGACGCCGACGACACCGTTCCCGGGCTGCTGGCCGCTGTGCGTGCCGAGGACGGAGTCCCCGACACACCCGCTGACGGTGGAGTGCCGGCCGAGTTCCGGTCCGGGCGGCATCTCCTCGCCCGGGACGGGGGCGCCACGGCCGGGTACGCGCACGTCGACGTCCGGGGTGACTCGCTGGGCAACCGGATCGTCGAGCTCTTCGTGCATCCCGGGCACCGGCGGCGGGGGGTGGGTACCGCGCTGGTCGACGAGGTGCTGACCATCGACAGCCCGCTGCGCCTGTGGTCCCACCGGGACCACCCCGGTGCGGCGCGGATCGCCGCCGCCAAGGACCTCGCCAGGGTTCGTGAGCTGTTCCAGATGCGGCTCGACAACGCGGTGGAGCTGCCGGAGCAGACGCGGCCGCGGGAGGGGGTCACGCTGCGCACGTTCGTGCCCGGTCGCGACGAGCAGGCCATGGTCGACGTCAACAAGGCCGCTTTCGACTGGCATCCCGAGCAGGGCATGCTCACCGTCGCCGACGTGGTGGCCGCCGAAAAGGAAGCCTGGTTCGACCCGGCCGGCTTTTTCCTCGCCGTCGACGAGAACGGGGAAGTCGTCGGGTTTCACTGGACCAAGGTGCACCCGGACGGCACCGGTGAGGTCTACGTCGTCGGCATCCACCCGGACGCGCAGGGCGGTGGGCTCGGGCGGGCGTTGACGCTGGCCGGGCTGCATCACCTGCGTGCACGCGGCGTCCCGGAGATCATCCTGTACGTCGAGTCCGACAACGCGCCCGCGCTCGCCGTGTACCGGCGATTGGGTTTCACTCTCAGATACACCAACGTCGCCTACCAGCGGTAATAGGACAATCACCGTCACGGGAAGCAACAAAGGTCACAATCTGGGCTTGTTCACCTGTTGTTTACCTCAATACCCGGATGTGTCCATTCCGCTTCTTTAGCGTCCGCGCCGTGCGTGCCGTCGGGAGTACTTCTAGTGGGCGCACGGACTTGTGAAATCGACACATTCCGAGAGGACCAAGTGAAGCGCATCCGCTACGGCCGCCTCGCGGCCCTTGTCACTGCCAGCGCAGTGGCGCTCACGGCCTGCGGCTCCGACCCCGAGACCTCCTCCGGGAGCAACGACGGCGGTTCGGACAGCAACCTTTCCGGTGAGCTCGCAGGCGCCGGTGCGAGCTCGCAGGAAGCCGCCATGAACGCGTGGCGGTCCGGGTTCGGGTCGAACAACCCGGACGTCACCGTCAGCTACGACCCGGTCGGCTCCGGCGGCGGGCGTACACAGTTCGGTGAGGGCGCGGTCGCGTTCGCGGGCACCGACGCGGTCATGGACGAAGAGGAGCGGGCCGCCGCCAAGGAGTCCTGCGGCAGCGACGCCATCCACCTGCCGCTCTACATCAGCCCCATCGCGGTCGTCTACAACATCGAGGGCGTGGACGGGCTGCAGCTCTCGCCCGCCACCATCGCGGGGATCTTCGACCAGAAGATCAAGAAGTGGAACGACCCGGCGATCGCCGCGGACAACCCGGGCGCGAACCTGCCCGACCTGGCGGTCACCCCGGTGAACCGGTCCGACGAGTCGGGCACCACGGAGAACTTCACCGAGTACCTGGCCGCCGCCGCAGGCGACGCGTGGCCGCACGAGCCCAGTGGTGACTGGCCGGTGAGCGGCAGCCAGTCCGCGCAGGGCACCTCCGGCGTCGTGCAGACCGTCCAGGGTGGCCAGGGCACCATCGGCTACGCGGACGCGAGCCAGGCAGGCAACCTCGGCGTGGCCAAGGTCAAGGTCGGCGAGCAGTTCGTGGAGTACTCGGCGGACGCGGCGGCCAAGGTCGTCGACGAGTCGCCGAAGGCCGAGGGCGGGGTCGAGCACGACCTGGCCATCGAGCTGCAGCGCGACACCACCGCCGAGGGCACCTACCCGATCGTGCTGGTCTCCTACCTCGTGGTCTGCAGCGACTACACCAACGCCAAGGCCAACATGGCCGGCAAGGGTGAGCTCGTGAAGGCGTTCGTCAGCCACGTCGCGAGCCAGGAGGGCCAGGAGGCCGCTTCCGGTGCGGCCGGTTCGGCGCCGATCTCCGACACGCTGCGTGCGGATGTCGAGGCCGCGCTCGAGGCGATGAAGGTCTGACGAAGAATCTCGACGGACCAGCTGTCATGGTCTGCGCGACAGGGCGGGTGACCACCACCGGTGGTCGCCCGCCCGGTGCGGTCCGACCCTTCCCGTTACCGGAGAACCCACTGTGACCACCACGGGCGAACCGAAGGCCAAGCCCTTGCCGCCGATGCGGCAGGGCAAACAACCACGGGCACCCCGGCGACCAGGTGACGTGATCTTCAGCGGCGCCGCGAAGGCCGCCGGTGTGCTCATCCTGGTGATCCTCGCCGCGGTCGCCGTCTTCCTGGTGACCGAGGCGTGGCCGGCGATCAGCACCCCCTCCGAGGAGCTCTCGGAATCGGTCCACTGGGTCACGGAGGGGGACTCCCTCCTCGACTACGTCGGCCCGCTGGTCTTCGGCACCGTCCTCGCGGCGATGATCGCGTTGATCATCGCGACACCGGTCGCCATCGGGGTCGCGTTGTTCATCTCGCACTACGCGCCGCGCAAGCTCGCGCAGGCGTTCGGCTACGTCATCGACCTGCTCGCCGCCATCCCGAGCGTCGTGTACGGCCTGTGGGGCGCGCTGTGGCTGATGCCCCACATGTTCCCCGTCTTCGAATGGCTGAGCGAGTACCTCGGCTTCATCCCCATCTTCGAGGGGCCCGCCGCCAGCCCGCCGCGCACCGTGCTGACCGCGGGCATCGTGCTGGCCGTGATGATCCTGCCGATCATCACCGCGGTGTCCCGCGAGGTGTTCCTCCAGACACCGACCCTGCACGAGGAGGCGGCGCTGGCGCTTGGCGCGACCCGCTGGGAGATGATCCGCATGTCGGTGCTCCCGTTCGGCCGCTCCGGCATCATCAGCGCCGCGATGCTCGGCCTCGGCCGTGCCCTCGGCGAGACCATGGCGGTCGCGATGGTGCTCTCCCCGGGGTTCCTCTACTCGTTCTTCATCCTCAAGGCGGGCCAGCAGCAGAACATCGCGGCGAACATCGCCCTGCAGTTCCCCGAGTCGAGCGGCCTCGGCGTCAGCGTGCTGATCTTCACCGGCCTGGTGCTGTTCGCCATCACCCTTCTCGTCAACATGATCGCGCGGTGGATCGTCTCCAGGCGCGCCGAGTTCTCTGGGGCGAACTGATGACCACCACCGCTCAGAAACCGCTGGTCTCCCCGGGCCTGAGCGCCGGGAAGCTGCCCAGGTTCGCCCCGGTCGGCGTCGCGGTGCTCGCGTTCGCCGTGGTGTCGGGACTGCTCGCGGTCTTCGGCTCGTTCAGCATCCCGCTCGCCGTGTTCCTCGGCGTCGTCCTCTACGCCGTGTCGATCCTCGCGCTCACGACGGTCGTCGAGGGTCCCAGGGCCGGCCGGGACCGGCTCGCCACGACGCTGATGTACAGCGCGTTCGGCCTCGCCGTCATCCCGCTGGTCAGCCTGCTGTGGACGGTGCTGGAGAACGGCTTCGAGCGGTTCAACGGCTACTTCCTCAGCACCACGCTGCGCGGCGTGTACGGCGGCATGGACGCCGGTGGCGCCTACCACGCGATCATGGGCACGCTGGAGATCACCGCGTTCGCCACCGTCATCTCGGTCCCGATCGGCCTGCTCACCGCGATCTACCTCGTGGAGTACGGGCCGAAGACCAAGCTCGGCCGGGGCATCACGTTCTTCGTCGACGTGATGACGGGCATCCCGTCCATCGTCGCGGGCCTGTTCGCCTACGCCCTGTTCGTGCTGTTCTTCGGACCCGGGGTGCGGATGGGCGCGGCCGGGTCGGTCGCGCTGGCGGTGCTGATGATCCCGGTCGTGGTGCGGGCGTCCGAGGAGATGCTCAAGCTGGTGCCGAACGAGCTGCGGGAGGCCGCGTACGCGCTGGGGGTGCCCAAGTGGCTCACCGTGGTGAAGGTGGTGCTGCGCACCGCGGCGGCGGGGCTCGTCACCGGCGTCATGCTGGCGGTCGCCCGCGTGATCGGCGAGACCGCGCCGCTGCTGATCGTCGCGGGCGTGGTCGACTCGACGAACTTCGACCTGTTCGACGGCCGGATGATGACGCTGCCGGTGTTCGTGTACCGCCAGTACAGCCAGGGCTTCGCGCCCCCAGGGCCGGACAGCATCATCACGATCAACTACGACCGGGCGTGGGCCGCGGCACTGACACTGATCCTGATCGTCATGTTGCTCAACCTGATCGCCCGTATCGTCGCCCGTATCTTCTCGCCCAAGACCAGCCGTTGAGGCACACGACAAGGACTATCGATGGCTAAGCGACTGGACATCTCCGACCTCAGCATCTTCTACGGCGACTTCAAGGCCGTCGAGGGTGTGACCATGGCGGTCGAGCCGCGCGCGGTGACCGCCTTCATCGGCCCGTCCGGGTGCGGCAAGTCGACCGTGTTGCGGTCCCTCAACCGGATGCACGAGGTGATCCCGAGGGCCTACATCACGGGCAAGATCGCCCTCGACGGCGAGGACCTGTACGGCCGCGACGTCGACCCGGTGCGGGTGCGCCGGTCGATCGGCATGGTCTTCCAGCGGCCGAACCCGTTCCCGACCATGTCGATCGCCGCCAACGTGCTCGCCGGCATGAAGCTCAACAACAAGCGCATGTCGAAGGCGCAGGCCGACGAGGTGGTGGAGTCGTCGCTGCGCGGGGCGAACCTGTGGAACGAGGTGAAGGACCGCCTCAACAAGCCGGGTTCCTCCCTGTCGGGTGGGCAGCAGCAGCGGCTGTGCATCGCCCGCGCGATCGCGGTGGAGCCGGACGTGCTGCTGATGGACGAGCCGTGCTCGGCGCTGGACCCGATCTCCACCCTCGCGATCGAGGACCTGATCGGCAAGCTGAAGCAGGACTACACGATCGTCATCGTCACCCACAACATGCAGCAGGCGGCGCGGGTGTCCGACCAGACGGCGTTCTTCAACCTGGCGGGTGTCGGCCAGCCGGGTAGGCTGGTCGAGATGGACGCGACGGAGAAGATCTTCTCGAACCCGCACGAGAAGGCCACCGAGGACTACATCTCCGGCCGCTTCGGCTGACCGGCCCGGCGAGCACGAGCCACGCGACCCGCGAGCCGCTGTCTCGCGGGTCGCGTGCGCACGGCATTCCCGTTGGGGAACCTTCTCCGGCCGGGTTGCGTCAGAATGTGACTCGCACAGGGGTCGGCTGCGAAGGGTGGGGCGATGCTTGACGCAGGTGGAGGCGGGGTCATGGCGAAGATGGCCTCGTCCATGCGGGGGCTCAAGATGGCCGCCGCGGACGGGTCGTTCGCCGTCAGCGAGACCGGCGGCCAGGCGCTGCTCGTCGCCATCCGCGAGATGGCCAAGTGGGTCGACGACAACCTCGCCGACCTCGGCACGCTCGCGCAGCAGCCCGCGCTCGGCACGAGCCACGGCGCCGAAGCCATGAAGCCCTACGTGCAGGAGGTCGCCACCGACAACGAGGGCTTCCTCACCATGCTGCAGCAGTTCCGAGCGTCGCTCGTCGACGCGGAGGAAGGGGTGCTCGGCGCGATGGACAACTACCAGAGCAGCGAGCTGACCATCAAGGGCAACTTCAGTGCGTAGGTCTTTCCTCGCGGCATCGGCCGCGCTCGTGGTCCTCCTGTCCGGCTGCAGCGAACCGACCGAGGGCAACCCGACAGCGGGTGGCGACACCGGCGGTGAGACCACCGCCGACCGGACCATCGGCACCGACCCGGACGCGCCGACGGACTCGAGCCAGCCGCCGACCTCCGGTGGCGACGACCCGTCCGGCCTCGCCGACCTCGACCCGTGCGGGCTCGTCGACCAGGCGGGGCTGACCTCGCTCGGCCTCACCGGCGGCGAGGAGAAGACCCTCGGCGAGGCCAGGGTCTGCCGCTACCGGCACGACGGGCCGACGCTCAACGAGAGCTTCACCGTCTCCGTCGAGCTGTTCGACACCCGGGGCCTCGACGACATCGTCGGCTCGAACGTCCAGCAGCTGCCGAAGATCGGCGCGCACGACGCCGCGTCGTTCGTCGGCCCGACCGGCAGCTGCGGCGTCAGCCTCGCCGTCGGCGACTCGGCGCGGGTGGACAACACCGCGGTCGGCGGCGCCCAGCAACAGGGCTGTGAGCTCGCGGCGCGGCTGGCGGCACTCGTCGAACCGAACCTCCCCTGAGGACACGTGATGAGCGGAAACCACCAGTCACGGAACGACGTGTCCGACCCGTACAGCCCGCACTACGACCCGTCGAGCCCGTCCTACGACGCCACGCGGGACCCGAGCAGTCCCACCTACATCGACCGCAACACCACGACGCGGACCGGTGAACAGACCGAGCAGGCCGCCGAGTCCGAGGTGGACCGCGAGGTCGAACAGGGCACGTGGCTCGACCGGCTGCTCGACATGTTCAACCACGGCGACCGCGTGCAGGAGACCTACACCAACGAGATGAACGCGCGCGCGGCCGAGCTCGCGGCGGGCCTGCAGACCCGTGCCGGCCCGCTGATGATGTGCGCGAACTACCTGTCGACACCGCACCCGCGGCTGAAGACGATGGTCACCGAGGATGTGAACCCGGACGCCGTCGGCGAGACCGGTGACCTGTGGATCTCGGCGGGCAACGCGATGACCCGCTTCCAGTCCGGGGTCGCGTCGGCCATCAACAACAGCGAGTCCGACTGGCAGGGCCCGGCGGGCGACTCGGCCAGGACGTTCATGGCGCAGGTCGGCAACTGGGTCGGCGACGCGGGCCAGAGCGCGCAGCTCGCGGGCACGCAGACGAACCTGCAGGCGGCCGCGCTCGCCCAGGCGAAGCGGGACATGCCGGAGCCGGTGGACTTCGACCTCGACGCCGCCAACGCGGACCTGCAGTCCGAGTCGAACCCGTTCGAGCTGATCCGCAAGCTCAACGACTACCAGGCGCGGTACGACGCGCAGCAGGCCGCGCACGAGCAGGCCGCGGGGGTGGTCAACATCTACGACAGCGGCCTGTCCTCCGCGAGCACCATGCCCGCGTTCGGGCCGCCGCCGACGCTGTCCGGCGGCTCGCCCGGCAACTCGGAGCTCCAGAGCTCCCACGTCGGCACACCGGGCACGAACACCCCGGGAACCAACGCCCCCGGCGGTCACCAGCCCCCGCCGAGTGGTGGCACACCCCCACCGAACGGCGGCGACCCCGGCGTCCCGACCGTGCCGCCCGGCACACCGGGCCCCGGGGACCCCGGCTACCCGGGCGGTCCCGGTGGCCCTGGGGGCCCCGGCGGTCCGGGTGTCCCTGGCGGGCCGGGGGGCCCGAACATTCCCGGTGTCCCCGGTGTCCCCGGCATCCCTGGTGTCCCCGGTCCGAACGGGCCCGGTGGCAACGGCACCACCCCCAGCGGCGAGGTGCCCGGCCTGCCCGGTCCCGGCCAGTTCCCGCCCGGCCTGCCAGGGCCCAGCGGTGGCGGCAACCAGCCCGGCCAGCACCTGGGCGTCCCGCCGCTGCCGGTCGGCGGCCTGCCCGGCCCGAACGGCGGCGGTGACCACGGCCGCGGCGGCGGGCCCGGTGGGCGCGGGTACGGCCCCGGTGGCGGTCCCGGTTCGGGTGGCTACGGCAGCGGTTCCGGCGCGGGCGGCGGTCAGGGCGCGGCCGGGCGCGGGCCCGGCGGTCTCGGCGCGGGTGCCGGTGCCGGTGCGCTCTCGGAAGGCGCGGTGCGTGGCGGTGCCGCGGCCGGTGGTGTGGGTGGCCGTGGCGCCGCGGGCGGCATGGCGCCGCTCGGTGGCCGCCGCGGCGACGGTGAGGAGGACGAGGAGCACCAGCGGCCGTCGTTCCTCGTCGAGGGCGACCCGGACGCCGTGTTCGGCACCGACGAGATGACCGCACCGCCGGTGATCGGGCAGTGATGACCGGCTACCAGCTCACCTTGCCCGAGGTGGACGTGCTGGCGCAGACGCTCGACGTCAACGTCCGGCAGTTCCCGTTCGACATCCCGAGCTTCGGCGAGTTCCAGGTCGACCGGCAGCGCATCGCCCGCGAGGTGTTCCTCGGTCTCGGCAGGCGCGGCCTGATCCGCGGCGCGGACATCGACCAGGGCCTGACCCGTGCGTTGAAGGTCCTGTCGCGGCCCGTGATCTCGGTGGCCACCATGGGCACCGTCGAGAGGACCCGCAAGGTGTACGCGCGCGCCGCGACCGACGGCGAGCAGGGCGTGCTGGCGGTCAAGGAGGGCGAACGGTTCCTGCTGGAGCCGATCCGGCCGACCGCGCTGGCCATCTCCCTGGTCGGGCTGCTGCCGAAGGCGACGGCGGGCCCCGGCCAGTCGGTGACGGTGACCCGTCCTGCCCCGGTGTCGCGGGAGCAGGACGACTTCATGACGCCCGTGTACGGCGGTGGCGGCAACGACCACCAGATGCGGACCGCCGCGAGCTACCTCGCCAGGCCGAGGACCGGGACGGGGTTCTTCTCCGTCACCGGCCGCGACCCGCGCACCGGCAAGGAGCTGCGCGGTGGCAACCTGACATGGATCGACACGGACGCGGGCCGCTACCTGACGCTGTCCCGCCCGGCCGGCGAGGACGGTCAGGTACGCAGCACGTTCAGCCCGGCCGACTCGTCCCGCCTCGCACTGGCACTCGGCGAGATGATCGAGTCGGTGGCCCCGACCCGCCGCTAGATGTGAGTGTTGGCAATGCCCTGAAAGGCGCGTTCAGGGCGCTGAGCGTCCTGAACGGCCCATTGACGGCACATGATCTTCACGGAATGTCCAGGCGTCGCTCTAGACGTCCTCGTCCTCCGCGTAACCGGGCATCCGGCCGGTCACGACGAACACGACGCGCTTGGCGACCGACACGGCGTGGTCGGCGTAGCGCTCGTAGAACCGGCCGAGCAGGGTCGCGTCCACCGCGGCGGCGACGCCGTGCGGCCAGTCCTTGTCCATGATCACCGAGAACAGGCGGCGGTGCAGGTCGTCCATCTCGTCGTCGGCCTCCTCCAGCGAGCGGGCCTGGTCGATGTCCTTGTTCAGGATGACCTGCTCCGCGTCGCGGGCCAGCTCGACGGCCACGCGGCCCATCTCGGAGAACTGCGGGCGGATCTGCTCCGGCAGCACCGGATTCGGGTGCCTGCGGCGCGCGGCCTTCGCCACGTGCAGCGCCAGGTCGCCCATGCGTTCGAGGCTCTCGGCCGCGTGGATGGCGGCGAGGACGGTGCGGAGGTCGGTCGCCACCGGCGCCTGCAGCGCGAGGAGCGCGTAGGCGTGTTCCTCGCAGGACGACCGGGCGTCGTCGATCTTCGCGTCGTCGCCGATCACCTGTTCGGCGAGGCCGAGGTCGGTGTCCAGCAGCGCCCGGGTGGCGAGCTCCATCGCGGTCGCGGACATGGAGCACATGTTGGCCAGCTCTTCCGCGAGCTGACCGAGTTCGACATGGTAGGCCTCACGCATGGCGACAGCCTACGGGCGCGCACACACGACCACGGCATTCCCGGGTGAATCCCAGGTGAACCGACGACCACCAATCGGCGATCACGCGCACGAGACGTCACCGGCGTTGACGGTCTGCAGGTTGTCCGGCACCTCGGCGGTCTTGCCGCCACCGGCGGGCGACACGACCTCGCCGTCGAAGCCGGGGCCCACGACCAGCATGACCGCGCCCCCCACCGACTCGTCCTCGACCAGCTGCGAGCCAGGCACCGCGGCCTGCAGCGTCTGCGCCTCGGCGAGACGTTCCTTGCCGTGCTTGATGATCGCCGGCTTGTCGATGTCCTCCGGCGCCGGGTCGACGCGCATGATCTGGAAGCCGTACGAGGCGAGCGAGTCCGCGGTGTCGCCCGCGATGCCGTCGGTGTCGTTGCCGCCGTTCAGCACCTGGATCTTGATGGTCTTCGGGTCGATCGGGCCCTGCGGCTGGTCCTGCTTGAGGCCGGACAGCTGCGCGGTGTTCTGCGAAGCGTCGTCGACGGGCTTCTTCTCCGGGGCCTCGCCGGGCAGCGGGGTGTCCTGGCGGATCGCGTCGAACAGCGCGTCGGTGTCGTCGACCAGCAGGTCCTCGTTGCCGCGTTCGTTGGACTCGCCGACGGTCGGCACGGTGATGAACGTGACCTTGCCCGCGTCGATGCCCTGCATCGACTGGCCGAGTGTGAGCAGCTGGTCCACGCCGACGTTGTCGCCGAACGTGGCCTTCGAGAACGCGTCGACGAAGTCGGTCAGCTTGCCGGGGTCCAGCAGCACCTCGGCCGACATCGCCTTGCGCAGCAGCGAGGACAGGAACCGCTGCTGGCGGATGATGCGGCCGTAGTCGGAGGTCACGTCGCCCTCGACGTGGCGGGCGCGTACGAAGTTCAGCGCCTGGTCGCCGCTGAGCCGCACGTTCTTGCCAGCCTCGGCGACGACCGTGCCGAGCACGTCGTCCTTCATCGGCCGCTCGACGCACACCTCGACGCCCTTGACCGCGTCGACCATGTCCTTGAAGCCGTGGAAGTCGATGCCGACGAAGTGGTTGATGGCGAGACCGGACAGCTCCTGCACCATCTTCGTCACGCACTTGGGCCCGCCGACCTGGTAGGCGGTGTTGATCTTGACCTGCTGCTCGGCGGGGTGCTGCTCGTCGGTCAGCTCACCGGTCTTCGGGTCCCAGCCGTCACAGGCCGGCCGGTTCACCTCGAGGTCACGCGGAAAGGAGACGACCACGACCCGTTCCCGGCTCTTCGGGATGTGCGCGATCATCACGGTGTCCGACCGCGCGCCCTGGACGGTGTTCTCGTCGCCGACACCCTCCTCGGCGGCCGCGCCCGCACGGGTGTCGGAGCCGACGAGCAGGAAGTTCTCGTCACCGAGCTGAGCCTGTGCGTCCAGGATGGCCTTGGAGTCCGGGTCGAGCGCGTCGACGGTGTTGGACTTCGCGTCGACGTAGGCCTTGAAGCTCCACCCGGCCGCGGAACCCACGAACACCAGCGCCGCGAAGAACACGACGAACGCCTTGCCCGCCGACCGGCCGCGCAGCTTCTTGAACCCCTTCTTCCTGCGCAGCCGCGACTGCTTGGGCTCCTCCTCGGGCTCTGGCTCCTGCTCGTCGTCGGCGGGGATCACGGGGACCCGCATCGCCATCGACTGCTGGGCTTCCATCTCGTCGAGACTGTCCATCTCGGTGTCGTCGTTCTGCCACGGCAGAAGCTTGCGGCGCTTGGCCTTCTTCTCCCGCTCCTCGGCCCTGATCTCGTCGTGGACGGCGGAGAAGCGCGCGAGCGTGTGGTCGATGGTGCGCCGCTTCTGCACGTCCTCGCCGATGGCCTCCATCTCGGTGGTCATCGACACGAGGTCGTCGTCCCCGCGAGGCGGCACCGGCGGCGGAACCGGCGGCACACCGGTGGTCCTCGGTCGCGCGTCGGGGGCGTCGATGGCCGCCGGGGTCAGGCGCGGCTCGGACAGCTGCTCACCTGGCCACTGCCCTGGCGGCGGCGTCGGCGGGCCCTGACGGTGCGGGTCGGCACCGAACTGGGCGGACGCCTCGCCGGGGCGGCGGCCGTTGCGGGGGGCGTCGTCCCGGGGGAACGGCGCTTCGCCGGGCAGCGGGTGGACGGGGACCTGGTGGTGGGCCGAGACCTCACCGGGGCGGCGGCCGTTGCGGGGCGCGTCGTCGCGCGGGAAGGCGGGGTCGCCGGGAACGGCGTGGTGGGCGGAGGCCTCACCGGCACGGCGGGCATCGCGCCGCGGCCGGGGGCTGGGGCCCTCACCGGGGACCGGGTGGTGCGCGGACGCCTCACCGGGACGGCGGGAACCCGGCAGCGGGACGGGGGTTTCGCCGCCTCGGCGGCGGGGGCCGGAGCCTTCGCCGGGCGCGAAGGCACCCGTGGCGTCGGCCGGGAAGCTGGGGGGCTCGTCACCTCGGCGGGCACCTCGGGGTTCGCCCGGGTGGCCGGGGAAGCCGGAGCCGTCGGCACCACGGCGGCGCGGGCCGGAGCCGTCGCCCGGTGCGCCGGGGTGCGGGGCGTCCGCGCGGAAGCCGGGGTGCTCGGCGCCTCGGCGGTGCGGGCCGGAGGCGTCGCCTGGTGCGTCCGGGAGGAAGGCGTTCGGGGTGTCGGCCGGGAAGCCGGGGGCGCCGCCTCCGCGGCGGGGGCCGGAGCTGTGGCCGGGCGCGTCGGCCGGGAAGCCGGGACTCGCGGCGCCTCGACGCCGGGGGGCGGAGCCTTCGCCGGGTGCGTCGGGGAGGAAGGCACCGGGTGCGTCGGCCGGGAAGTCGGGAGGCTCGCCGCGCCGGGAGCCGCTGCGGGGGCCGCCGGGGTGGGGGGCGTCCGCGGGGAAGGCGGGGTGCTCGGCGCCCCGGCGGTGCGGGCCGGAGGCGTCGCCGGGTGCGTCGGGGAAGAAGGAGTCGGAGCCGCCTCGGCGGCCGTTGCGGCCCGTGTCGGGCGGGGTGTTCTGGGGGAAGCCGGGGGGTTCGGCCGCGTGGTGGCCGTTGCGGCCGGTGTCGGCGGGGAAGAAGGCAGAGCCTTCTCCTGGGCGGCGGCCGGGGGCTTCGCCCGGGGCGGTCGGGGGGAGCGCGTGGTGGCCGGAGGCATGACCGGTGCGGCGGCCGTTGCGGGTGGCGGCCGGATCCACCGGGAAACCGGGGCCCTCCGCCGCGTGGTGACCGTTGCGGGGGGCCTCGCCCGCGTCCGGGGGGAGTGCGTGGTGGCCGGACTGGGGGGCCTCCGCCGCCCGGCGGCCGTTGCGGGCGGCTTCGCCGGGGTGCGAGGTGGGACGGCGGGGAGCAACGTCCGGGGGGAAGCCGTTGCGGGGGGCGTGCCTGCTGGCGCGGGGAGCGTCGGCGCGGGGAAACTCGGGGGCGTCGTCGCCGAGGGCGTCCGCGATCGACGGTGGGGGCGGCGCCTGACGCCGGGGGGCTTCGCCGGGGTGGCCGCGGCCGGCGGGACCCTCGGCGCCCTGTCTGTCCTGACGGGCGCGGCGGCCGCTCACCAGCGCGTTCTGTTGCAGCTGTTGCGGGTCGACCGGGGTCATGTCGGACCTGGACGCGCTGTGCTTCTGCACCAGGTCCGCAACGGACAGGCCGCCGGACTCCATCGAGCGCCTGCGGCGCCTCGGCTTCTCCTCGCCGGGGGCCACGTCCTCGCGGCGGTGGCGTCTTCCGTACTCGTGCGGGTCGTGGGTGCCGCCGAGGCGTTCGTCGTCGGGCACCCGGACTCCTCTCACCTCGTGTACGGGCCACGCGTCGTGGCGCTTTCTTTATCAAGACGTTGTGGACTGCAACTTGGTTGCGAACCCACGGTGCCCTAGCCGCGCCCGATAGTACGGACGGATGCCACTTCTGACGACTATCAACTGAATTTTGCTCACTACCAGTGGGCAAGTGGCCTCAGCCGTATAGCCCGATCGGGGTATAGCCTTCTCGGCATCAAATGTTATCGAACCGACGCAAGGGGGCGGTCAAGGGTGACCACAACTAGCCACGCCGGCCTCTCAGCCCGGCCGCCCCGGAGAAGCGGACCTGGCCTCCGACCCGGTAGGCGACGCTGTTGCGGCCGGACTGCTTGGCCGTGTACAGCAACCCGTCCGCGAGCCGGAGTTGTTGCTCGGGGGTGGTGACGCCGCTGGCGCCGGACTCGTGGGCGACACCTATGGAAATGGTCACACGCAGGCCGCGGACGATCGACGACCAGGAGAACTGCTCGACCCTGGCCCTGGCCGCCTCCGCGACCGCCCACGCGGCCGCGGCTTCGAGACCCGGCAGCATGAGCACGAACTCCTCGCCGCCGTACCGGGCGCAGAACCCGCCCTCCGGCAGCCCTACCTGCAGCAACTCCACGACCTGCCGCAGTACCCGGTCGCCGACGAGGTGGCCGAACGTGTCGTTGACGCGCTTGAAGTAGTCCAGGTCGACGAGCGCGACCGCGAACTCGCCGCGCGGGTCGTCCACCTCCAGCAGCCGCTGGTCGAGGTAGCGGCGGTTGTAGCTCGCGGTGAGCGCGTCGCGGAGGCTCTGCTCGCGGGCCTCCGCGTGTTCCCTGCGCAGCCGCGCCACCTCCTGCCGGAACTGTTCCGGCACCTGGGGCGGCCGTTCCGCGGTGGCGAGGTCCAGCGCGTGCCGCAGGTGCTCGTACGCCTGCCGCCACTCGCCGCGCGACGCCAGCAGGGAGGCGATGGACTGGTGCAGTTCGACCAGGCTCATCTCCTCGGACTCGGCCCGGACAGCAGCCGCGCGGACGTCGGTGCGGACGTCGCCAGGTGCCTCGCCACGGGGCTCGGCACGAGCGTCCGCTCGCGGCTCGACTCGCCGGGACGGGTGCTGGATCGGTACCGTCGGCTCGTTGATCCTGCGTTCCCGCCACCTGGCGTCCCGCCGGACCGGCTCGGGCTGGGTGTCCAGTACTGCCATCGCGCTCACCTCCCTACGTGCTCTTGTTTCGACGGCAGGGGCAGCGGTCTTGAGATGTTGGCGGGTGCGTGTTCGGTTTTCCCCCTACCGGTGGAATCCAGACTGCTCCGAACCAGTGACGGCTACTCCGGGCGGATGGCGGAACGCAGTTCTCTCGACAGATTCGCTGCGTAGCGTCACTAACCTGTGGGACACGGCGTGAAGCCGTACGTCCTGCCCTCGAGCACGACCACCCGCTGGGACCCGATCTGCTCGCCGAGCAGCGCGCCGTCGTCGTCGCGGATGCTCACCGACACGCCGAGCACGTACACCAGCCCACGCGGGTGTTCCGCGTCGCGGCCCGCGTCCGGCGGCACCCAGTCCGGGTCCACCCGCAACGTCGACATGGCCGGGTCGATGGTGAGCGTGAGGCCGCCGAGTTCGCACATGCCGTCCGCGTAGTCCGGGTGCTGGCTGCGGCGCAGGAAGTCCCGCTGGGTCGACGGGCCCTCCTCGGCGGCGGCGTTCAGCTCGTCGAAGTAGTCCCGCACGAGCTGCCGGTCGTCCTCGGGGGACGCCGCGGGCACCGGCACACCGGGGACCGCCGAGCTGCAGCCCGCGATCAGCAGGGCGGCGAGCCCGAGGACGGCGAACAGGACGCGGCGCATGTCGTTCCCCCGGGGAGTGCGATGTGTTTTCCAGGCTAACCGTGTTCAGGCCGGTTCGATGCGATAACCGACACCTCGCACGGTGTGGATCATGGGCGGGTGCCGCAGCTTGCGGCGCAGCTGCGTGATCACCACGTCGAGCACGTTGGAGGCGGGGTCGACGTACGGGTCCCACACCTGGCCGATCAGGTCGGCGCGCCCGACCGGGGCGCGCTGGTGGGCGACGAGGAGTTGCAGCACGTCGAACTCCTTGCGGGTCAACGTGAGCAGCACACCGGCGCGCCGCACCTCGTGCCGTCCACTGTCGACCTCGAGGTCACCGCAGCGCAGCACGGTGGGCACACCACCACTCGCCACCCGCCTGCACAGCCGCCGCACCCGCGCCGCCAGCTCCTCGACCGCGAACGGCTTCACGAGGTAGTCGTCGCCGTGCTCCAGGCCGGCGATGCGGTCGTCGACGGTGTCCCGCGCGGTCAGGAACAGCACGGGCACGGCGGGACGGCGGGCCCGCACGTAATACAGGGCGTCACCGGAGGGCAGCATGCGGTCGAGGACCGCGCAGTCGTAGGAGTTCACCGACAGCGCCTCGTCCGCGGCGGGGAGGTCGCCGACCGCGTCCACGGCGAACCCGGCCCCGCGCAGCGACCCGGCGACCGCGATCCGCAGGTTCTCATCGTCCTCGACCACCAGCACCCGCACACCACCGACAGTATCGGAGCCCCTGTTATCCGGTCACCGCAAGGACATCCCGCGCGGTCAGCGCCCGCAGCTCGGCCGTCTCCGGCCGCCGGCCGAGCAGCCGCAACCGCTGCGACTGCGCCTTCCGCACCCCCTCGAACAGCCGCCGCGCGTCGCGGGCGTTGCCGAAGTTCGGGTCGGCCGCGATGCGCGCGAAGTGCTCCCGCAGCACCGGGGCGGCGGCGTCGTCGAGGCGGTAGTCGCCCGCGGCGACCATGCGCCCGACGATCTGCACGAGGTCCTCCGGCGAGTAGTTCTCGAACTCGATGGTCTTGGAGAAGCGGGACGCGAGACCGGGGTTGGCGTCGAGGAACTCGCGCATCTCGGCGGTGTACCCGGCGACGATCACGGCCACCTCGTCGCGGTGGTCCTCCATGAGCTTCACGAGCGTGTCGATGGCCTCCTGCCCGAAGTCGCCGCCGGCCCCGGCCTGCCGGGACAGCGTGTACGCCTCGTCGATGAACAGCACACCGCCGAGCGACTCCTCGAACACCACCGACGTCTTCTCCGCGGTGTGGCCGATGTACTGGCCGACGAGGTCGCGCCGCGACACCTCCCGGAACTGGCCCTTCGACAGCACACCGAGCGACTTCAGCAGCTGACCGTAGGTGCGTGCCACGGTCGTCTTGCCGGTGCCCGGCGCGCCCGCGAAGATCAGGTGGTGGCTCACGGTGCCGACCGACAGCCCTGCGTGCCGCCGCCACTCGTTGACCTGGATCTCGTCGACGACCGCGTGCACCTCGGCCTTCACCCCGGGCAGCCCGACCATGGCGTCGAGGTCCCCGAGCAGGTCGTCGAGACCACTGTCGCCGCTGGACACCGCGCGCCTGGCCGGTTCGGTCACGGTCGGCGTCGCGCCGTCGGCGACGAGGATCCCCGGGGCGGCCGAGTTGTCGACCTGGCACGAGTCGACGGCGCCCGCGCAGCCGGCCGCGAACGCGATGCCGACGCCGCCGACGTCGTGGACCTTGCACCGGCGGAGTTCCGGCCTGCTCTGCTGCGCCACCGAGATGCCGTCGTGGGCGGTGCGGGAAACCTCGCACGACTCGATCACGGGTCGCGCGTACCGGTACACGTACACGCCGCGCTGCCCGCAGTCGGACACCACGCAGTTCCGCAGCTCCGGGTCGGCGCCCAGCCCGAGCACGATCCCGTCACCCGCGATGTTCGCGACCGTGGTCTCGTCGATCCGGCCGGACGAACTCTCCACGACGATGCCCTGGTCGGCGCCGTCGACGGTGCACCGGTTGACGGTGAACCGCCCGCACCCGCGCACCACGAGCGCGGGCCCGGCCTCGGTGGACAACGCGCAGCGTTCGACGGTCAGCTCCACGTCCTCGGCCTGCACGGCCGCGGCGCCCGCCCTGATCGTGAGCCCGTGCAGTGCGAGGGAGCCGCCGCGCACCGCCAGCACGGGCCAGTCGCCGCCGGTGCCGTCGAGGACCACCTCGCCGCCCTCGTGCGCGCGGAGCGTCAGGCGCCGCCCGGCCAGCTCGAAGGTCTCGGGGTAGGTGCCCTCGGCGATCGCGACGACACCGCCGTCCGGCGCGTTGCCCAGCGCGTCGCCGATGGTCGGGTAGGCGCCGTGGCGGCCGGGCGCCACGAGCAGGGTCCTGGCAGCCATGATCGTCATCAGCCCGCCCGCTCCATCAGCCAGCCCCGGTCGGCGGCCTTGGCACCGGCCTGGAAGCGGCTGCGGGCACCGAGCCGGTTCATGATGTCGGCGACCATGCGCCGCACGGTCCGCACCGACACCCCGAGCCGCGCGGCCGCGGACTCGTCGGTGCTGCCCGAGAACAGCAGCGACAGCAGCTCCTTCTCCCGCCCGGCCAGCTCGGCCGCGTCCGGCAGGTCCGACGCGGTCATCGGCACCGCCGACAGCCACACCCGCTCGAACAGCTGCCGCGTCGTGGTCACCACGCTCGACAGCCCGAACACGGCGGTGCCGAGCGAACGGCCGCCCGCGGTGCGGTCCTCCGGCAGCACCACCTTGCCGCCGGTGAGCGAGCCGTCGATCACGAGCGCGTCGGTGGGCACCTCGGGAACGGTCCTGATGGCGGCGCCGGCCAGCGCGAGCGTGCCGAGCCGGGCCGCGAGCACCGGCGCGGTCCGCGCGGTGTCCGGCACGATCATGCGGTAGCGCACGCCGCGCCGCAGGTTCTCGTGGTCGACGCGGCGCACCCCGCCGATCGGGTCGCGGTCCGGGACCGACTGGGTGCTCATCACGAGCACCTCCTGCTTCGCCGACGCGAGCAGTGCCGTGACCCCCGCACTGGACGGGCAGCGGACCGCGTGTACCGACGTCGTGGCCGGACGCAGGACGGTGACTGGGTTTTCAGCGAGGACGGTCATGGAAACACTCCGATCGGAAGCGATGCGGCGACGCCGTGGACATGGGCGCCGTCGAGCCGGGCGAGGCGAATCCCCGAAGGCGCGAAACGGTCGGTGATGGTCCTGGCGGCCGCCTCGACGGCGGCCTCGGTGGTGGCGGCGAGGCGGAGGGTGGCGCCCGCGCGCGGATCGCCCCGGCGCTGCGCGCGGGCGGCGAGGGTCACGGTGGCCGCGACGCCCGGGATGCCCGCGAGCAGCCCGCTGACGACCCGCCGCGCCTGGGTGTCGGTGAGCGTGTCCCACCCGGTGAGCACGAAAACGGACTGGCTGACCGGGCCGGTGCGCCAGAACCGCCAGTCCTCACGCACCTCGTTGCGGCCGCCGGTGACGTGCGCGAGTCCCCCGATCGCGGACAGCGCGGGCTCCTCGGCGAGTGGCTCGGTCCGCACCCCGGCGCGATCGAGCGCCCTGCGCACCCGGCGCATGGCGTTGCGCACCGCGAGCGTCAGCTCGGCGTCGGCCGGGGTGTCGACCGTGCGGGCGGCGTGCACGGCGACCAGCAGCCTGCGTGGCTGCTCCGGCCGCACGCCGACGTGGAGCACGAGCTGCACGCCGAAGGTGTGGTGCCTGCCCGATCGGCCGACGGAACTGTCCGACACCGTGGGCAGCAGCGCGGCGGGCATGGGCAGCGCGTCGACGATCTCCGGGCTGACGGTGCGCGGCCTGAGCTGCGTGGTCAGCCCGCCCTGGTGGCTGATCGCCATGGCCGCACCCTGGCTGGTTTCCAGCGTCCGGATGGTCGAGCCCGGCAACAGCGTCCCCAGCAGCGCCAGCGTCATGCCCGGCGTCCCGCCGTTCCCCGGCAGGTCCTGCCTGCGGGCGCGGAGCGCGAACGCCGCGGCGAGCCCGGCCAGCTCGTACAACCAGCGCCCGCCGATCCGCACGCCCGTCAGCGCGAGCAGCACCGCGGCCGCCGCCGACGTGCCGGCCAGCACCGGCCACGGCTGCCGCACGGTCAGCACGACCGCGATCGCGGCGATCTGCCAGCAGATCACCTGCACCGGCGACAGGCGGCGCACGTACGCACGCACGTGCCGCGACCACGTCTCCTTCCGCGGCGGGCCCGGCTGTGGCGCCGCTGGCCGTGGGGCCGGCCGCACCGGCGGGGCCAGCAGCAGCGGCCTCGTGCGCAGATCGGCCTCGGACAGCAACCTCGGCATCGGCCGGGCGGCGGGTGCCGCCACCGCCCCCGGGTCCGCGAACCGTCGCGGCGCCGTCGCCCTGGCCGGTGCTGCCGCCGCCGCGGGCGGTGCCTGGGCCCGGCCGCCGGCCGTGGCGGCTGTACCCGTGTCGTGTCGAGTGTCCACCGGTCACCTCCTCCTGGCGCGAAAACGGTATGAACGACTGCGCGGGACCGGTCCCGCGCGGATGGTGACCACGTGCCCCGTGGTTCACCCGCGTCCGGTTCCGGCCAGTGCCGGTGCCGGACCTCCGTCGCGGGCTACGGTTCCGTCGTGGACCACGATCAACCAGCGCACATTAGGTTTCGATGACATGCGCGTGATGGTGGTCGAGGACGACGAGGACCTGCGGTTCTCCGTCGCGGTGGAGCTGGGGGCGGCCGGTCTCGAGGTGGTCGAGGCCCGCGACCTGGCGACCGCGGACGCCTGCCTGCGGCAGGGCCCGTTCGCCTGCGTCGTGTTCGACCGGATGCTCCCGGACGGTGACGCCCTCGACTACGTGCAGCACCGCAGGCAGGCGGGCTGGAACGTGCCGGTGCTGTTCCTGACCGCCCGCGACGCCGTCGCCGACCGGGTGGCGGGGTTCGCCGCGGGCGGTGACGACTACCTGGTGAAGCCGTTCTCCGTCGCGGAGATGGCCGCGCGGGTGCGCACGCTGTGCCGCCGCGCCGACGGACGCCCGGCCGTGCTGCGGCACGCGGACCTGGAGGTCGACTGCGCGCGCCGCGCGGTGCGCCGCGCCGGGGTGCTGCTCACGTTGTCCGACAAGGAGTTCGCGGTGCTGGAGTTCCTCGCGATCCGCCCGGAGCAGGTGGTCTCCCGCACCGACATCATCGAGCACTGCTGGGACTCCTCGGCCGACCCGATGTCCAACGTGGTGGACGTGGTGGTGAAGCGGCTGCGCAGGAAACTGGGGCAGCCGGAGCTGATCCACACGGTCCGCGGTCTGGGGTACCGGCTCGGGGCCTACGGTCACGTGTCGTGAACCGATCCTCCGCCGACCGGCTCCGGCGCCTGAGGTGGGTGCTGACCGCGGTGTTCACGGTCATGAACGCGATCGGCCTGATCGTGTTCGCGTGGCTGATCATCGACACTGACGCCGACAGCGGCGAGAAACAGCTGGACCTGGAGCTGGCCAAGGTCACCTCGACCGTCGTGCGGCTCATCGACCGTGACGGCGAGGCCGTGGTCACCAGCCTCATCCCCACCGACGAGATCAACCAGAAGTGCCCGCAGTTCGCGGTCCTGCCCGGCGACACCGGCAGCGGGTTCGACGACCACCTCAGCGAACGCGAGTGCGTGCGGATGGACCCGGCGGTCCTCCGGGACCTCGCGGTGCGGGCCACCTCGTCGGGCCGGGAGGTCTTCGGCTACCGGACCGGCCTGGAGGGCCAGACGGTGCGCGTGCGGGCCCAGCCGTTCCGGGGCGAGTCGGGTTACCTCGGCGCGGTCGTGGCGGTCGGCAACGCCGAGCCGACCCTGAGGAACCACGACCGGCTGGTGGTGTGGGTGGTCGTCGCGGCGGCCGTGCTCATCGGCAGCCTCGCGCTGGCGGGCCACCTGATCGCGACCCGCGCGATCCGGCCCGCGGTGGCGGCACTGGAACAACAGGAGGTGCTGCTCGCCGAGACCGCGCACGACCTGCGTACCCCGGTCGCGGCACTGCGGGCGCTGGCGGAGACCGCGCTGCGCAACCCGACCCAGCGCGGCGACCTGCTGCCCAGGACCGTCCGCCTGGCGTCCCGGATGGGCAGCATCATCGACGGTCTCCTCGTGCGGGCCCGGCTCGCCGCCGGTGTCGAACGGCTGGCGGCGCAGCCGGTGTGGCTGGACCAGCTGGTGACCGGCGTCGTGGACGAGACCCCGCACGGCGGTGCGCAGGTGACGGTGACCGCGGCGCCGTGCAAGGTGATGGCCGACCCCACGTTGCTCCAGCGCGCGATCGGCAACCTGCTCGACAACGCGATCCGCTACGGCCGCCAGCCCAACCAGCCCGCGATCGTGCACATCTCGGTCGCCGGTGGCCGGGTGACGGTCGCCGACAACGGCCCTGGTGTGGAGGGCGACTTCGCCGACGAGGCCTTCGACCGGTTCCGGACCGGGAGCGGGTCCTCCGGGCTGGGGCTCTCGATCGTCCGCTGGGTGGCCACCGCCCACGGCGGGACGCTGTCGGTATACAACGCGGAGGACGCGGGCGCGATCTTCGAGCTGGCTCTGCCGGTCATCCCCTGACCGGCACTGCCCGCCGATTTGTCCACACCGGTGTCCGTTTCCTGTCACCGGTCGTCGCCGGTGGTGAACCACCGGTTATTTTGGGGCGTGGCCATTACTCCGAAGGCAGCATCGTGGCGCACTCGACTGCCGGTGGTCGCCGTGGTGGTCGCCTGTGTGGCCGCGGTCGTGGCCGCGGTGACCGGTGCGGCCAACCCGGTGTCCGCGGTCCAGTTCCTGATGCCCGGCCACTGGGTCTACAACAGCGCGCTCGCGTCGGTCTTCCACGTCGACGGGTCGACCGGCAACGTCGACGCGCGGGCCGGCGTGCCCGGCAGCCCCGGCAACCAGGTGTTCCAGGGGGAGACCAGCGGGTACGTGGTCGGCAGCGACCGGATCACGGAGTTCGGCAAGTCGAGCCTCGACGTCAAGGGGTCGAGCACGCCGGCGTCGGAGGAGACGGCGTACGGCGTGGAGACCGCGGGTGGCCCGTACCTCGTGTACCGCGAGGCGGGCAAGGTCGTGCGGATGGGTGACCCGTCCGTCCTGATGGAGCTCGACGGGCCGGTCGGCACCCCGGTCGCGACACGGGACGGGACGTTGTGGCTGCCGCGCACGGAGGCGGGCCGGCTGTGCCAGGTGCGGAAGGATGCCCGCGCGCCTGCCTGTCAGGTGCCGCTGCCCCGCGGGCACAACGGCGCGCTGACCGTGGTGGGCGACGAGGTGATGTTCGTCGACACCACCGACGACACCCTCCACACGGTGGAGCGGGACGGCCTCGGCGAGGGCCGGGACCTCGGCCTCGACGCGTCGGACGACGCGGTGCTCGCCGACACCGACGTGGCAGGCCGGATCGCGATCATGGACGCGAACCGCATCCACCTCGTCGACACCGAGTCCGGCCGCGCGCCGATCGAGGTCGACCTGCCCGACGGCGACTACGCCGGGCCGGTGTCCACCGGTGAGGTCGTCGCGGTGGTCGACCGCGGGACCGACACGCTGCTCACCTACGACAGCGCGGGCGAGTTGAAGGACCGCAAGCAACTGCCCGCCGAGAAGGGCGACCCGCGCATCACGCGCGGCGAGGACGACCGGATCTACGTCGACGGTGACGAGGGCGAGCACGTGGTGGTCGTCGACCAGGACGGCGGCCTCACCGAGGTGCCGATCGAGAGCGGCGGCGACAACGACGCCGCGCCGCCGCGTGGTGGCGGCGACCCCGACGGGCCGCCGGTCGCGGCACCGAAACCGGACCGGCCGAACCTGCCGCAGCCGCCGAGGACCGAACAGCCGCCGAGGACCGAGCAGCCACCGCGGTCCGACCCGCCCGACACGCGCCGTCAGCAGCAGACACCGCCTCGGGTCCCGCCAACCCAGCCGGGTGCGCCCGCCGGGGTCAGCGCGACCCCGGGCGACGCGACCGCGACCGTCAGCTGGGGGCCCGCCCCGGACAACCGGTCCCCGCTCACCGGCTACCGGGTCTCGTGGGCGGGTGGCTCGCGGACCACCGGCCCCGGCGCCGGTTCGGTGACGATCCCGGGACTCGTCAACGGCACCAGGTACGTGTTCACGGTGGCCGCGGTCAACGGCGTCGGTGTCGGGCCGGGCAGCTCGTCGAACCCGGTGACCCCGGCCGCGCCGTTCCTGGCCGCGTCGGCGCCGAGGAACCTGGCCGCCACCACCGACTTCGACAACGACACGGTGACGGTGAACTGGGCCGCTCCTGCCGACATGGGCACCGGTGTGTTCGCGCACTACGCGGTCAACGTGGGCGGCGTGCAGGCGACCGCGACCGGCCTGTCGGCGACGGTCACCGTCGGCGTCGACACCGAGCTCACGGTCACGGTCACGGCGGTCACGACGAACCCGGCCGGGGCCCAGGTCGTCGGGGCGCCCGCGACCACGCGGACCGAGGGCCGCCCGCCCGCCAGCGACCCGACCGTGGTGTTGAGCCAGGGCGCACCCACCGACGAGTACTGCGGTGGCCAGGAGGGGTGTTCCTGGATGCACGTGGAGGCGTCGAACTTCCCGCCGAACACCATGATCAGGTTCGAGGCGCACTCCACCCAGGAGGACTACACCAACGCCCACTCGACCCCGACGGACGAGAACGGCTTCGCGGACATCGACCGGTTCGCCTACGCCGGGGTCGGGTACCGGGTGTGGGTTACCGTCACGACGCCGGACGGCGCCGAATACGTGTCCAACACGATTACCTGGGGAGCAGGGTGAGTCGACCCACCACCGCCGGTCAGGTGTACGAGCTGATCGCGGCCAACGTCCAAGGTGTCATCAGGGGGAAGCCGCGGCTGGTGCGGCTCGCCGTCGCGGGACTGCTCGCCGAGGGGCACCTGCTCATCGAGGACGTGCCCGGCCTCGGCAAGACGACGCTGGCCCGGTGTCTCGCACGCAGCATCGGCGGCTCGTACAGCCGCATCCAGTTCACCCCCGACCTGTTGCCGAGCGACGTCACCGGTGTCCAGATCTACCGGCAGGGCAGCGAGACGTTCGAGTTCCGGCAGGGTGGAATCTTCGCGAACGTGGTGCTGGCCGACGAGATCAACCGGGGCACCCCGAAGACACAGTCGGCGCTGCTCGAGGTGATGAGCGAGCGCACGGTCACCGTCGACTCGGTCCGCCACGAGGTGCCGAGGCCGTTCCTCGTGGTCGCCACGCAGAACCCCATCGAGATGGAGGGCACCTACCGGCTGCCGGAGGCGCAGCTGGACCGGTTCCTGATGCGGCTGTCGGTCGGCTACCCGAACCTCGAGGCCGAGGTGCTGGTGATCATGAGCGACTGCGCGGGCATCGGCCCGGACGAACTGTCGCCCGTCGTGGACATCGCGACGCTCCGGCAGGCGGTCGCGCAGGTGAAGTCCGCGCACATCGACCCGGCCGTGGTCGAGTACGCGGCCCGGCTCACCGCCGCCACCCGCGAGCACGCCGCGCTGCGCTACGGCGCCAGCCCGCGCGGCTCGATCGCGCTGGTGCGGGCCGGACAGGCGGTGGCCGCGACGTACGGCCGCGACTTCGTCACCCCGGACGACATCAAGGAGGTCGCGAAGCCGGTCCTCGAGCACCGGCTGATCCTGGGCGCCGAGGCCGAGCTGAACCAGCGGCGCACCGGCGACATCGTCGACGAGGTGCTCGCCGCGATCCCGGCGCCCGCCGTCTCCGCCACGGTGAACTAGGGCGTGTCCGTTGGATCTTCGTGGAAAGTCTGTTGAACCCGGGAAGGCGGACTAGTGCCACGGCTTACCCGTCGGGGCTGGGTGGTGCTGGCAGGCGCGGCCGTGGCGTACGTCGCGGGCGAGTGGGCGGGTTTCCCGCTCCTGCGGGCACTGGCGGGGGCCGGGATCGGCGCGGTGCTCGCCGCGCTGGTGGTGACCGCGCGCAAGCCGCGCGTCACCGTGATCCGTGAGGTGTACCCGGACCGGGTGCAGCGTGGCAGGCCCGCGTTCGCGCGGCTGCGGGTGCACAACGCGTCGGGGCGCCGCCACGGCGGTTTCGTCGCGGGCGACCGCATCGACGGCGGCTTCCACGCCGTGTCGGTGCGCCCGCTCGCACCGGGGGCGGACGCCGTGTACCACTACGACCTGCCGACGCGCAGGCGCGGCCGGTTCGAGGTCGGCCCGCTGACACTGGAACGCGTCGACCCGCTCGGCCTCGGCCGCAGCAGGCTGTCCACCGGCGACACCGCGACGTTGTGGGTGCACCCGAGGACCTACCCGGTGCGCGCGCTGGTGGCCGGGCACCCACGCCACCACCACGAGGGCCGCACCACCGACAACTCGCCGCACGGCTCACTGGACCTGCGGGACGTGCGCGAGTACGTGCCCGGCGACGAGGTCCGCCACCTGCACTGGAAGGCGACCGCCCGCACCGGGCGGCTCATGGTGCGAGACTACGTCGACCCGAACCAGCCCAGGTTCACCACGCTGCTCGACACCCGGACCGACCTCGTGCCGCCCGAGGTGCTGGAGGAGGCCGTGGACCTGACCGCGTCGCTGATGCGCGCCGCCGCGACCGAGGGCTACTGGTGCCGCCTGCTGACGACCTCCGGGTCGGACCTGAGGCTCCGCGGAGGGCAGCAGACCGTGCGCCAGTTGCTCGACGAGTTGTGCGAGCTGGCCCCGGTGGCCGGTGGCGCCCTGGTGCCCCCCGACCTGTCCCGCGGGCCGGACCGCGGTGGCTCGCTGGTGGTGGTGCTGGCGAGCGCGCGGCGCGACGACCTGACCGCCATCGCGGCGCTGCGGCCGCACTACGCGTCCACAGTGGTCGTCACCATCGCGGGTGGCACCGACACCGGGGTGCCCGTGCGCATCCCGAACACCCAGGTGATCCAGGCCCCGAACGCGAAGGGCGGCACGCGCCGCTGGAACGTGGCGGCCCTGCGATGACCAGCCGTGTTCCCGTTCTCGCCGTGCTGCTCGCCGCGGCCGCCCCCGGTCTGCTGTTCGCGCCCGTCTTCGGGATCGGTGCGCTGGCGCTGCCGCTCGCGCTGGTCGTGGCCGCCGGATTCGCGGTGTCGCAGCTGTGCGGGCGCAGGCCCGCGCTGGTGCCGTGGCGCCCGGTGCTGGTGCTCGTCGCCGGGTTGCTCGCACTGTCCTGGGCGATGCTGTTCCCCACCACCGTCGCCGGGCTGCCCACCGCGGAGACCGTCCGTGCGCTGGTCGCGGGCGTCGCCGACTCGTGGCAGCTGACACTGCAGTCCACCTGGCCCGCCCGCTCCGATCCCGAGCTGATGCTGTTCGTCCCGCTGGCCGCGCTCGCCGCCGCGGTGCTCGGGCTCGAACTGCTGCGGTGGCCGCTCCTCGCGCTGCTGCCCGGGATCGCGGTGGTGGTGCTGGCCCAGGCCTACGTCGCGCTCACCGGTCCGGCCGCGGTGCTCGCCGCGTTCGGGTTCGCGGTGGTGGCCGGGCTGCTCCTGTCTACTTCGGACGGACGGGGCGACGCGGTGCCCACGGCGAGCCGTCGTGGCTTCGTGGCCTTCGCGCTGGTCGTGCCCACGGTCGTGCTGGCCGTTGCGGGTGCCGTCCTCGCGACCACCGTGCACCCCGTGGACCGGCCCGCGGTTTCGTTGCGGGACAAGCAGTTCGTGCCGCTGCCACCGGACCGCGTGGCGAGCCCGCTCGACGAGCTGTCCGACCGCCTGCAGAACGGCGGCGAGACGGTGTTCACCTACTCCGCCGACGACCCGGTCGACCGCTGGCGCATGGTGGTGCTGGACAGGTTCAACGGCGTCGGCTGGACCCCGAGCGCACAGCCGCGGCGCATGGGGACCGAGCTGCGGCCCGTGCTGTCGGTGCCGAGGACCGAGCACAGCGCCCGCGTCCGCTACCCCCGCACAGAAAGTCCGTGGCTGCCGAGTCAGGCGCTGCCCGTGTCGGTGACCGGGCTGGCACCGCTGGTCGACGAGACGTCCGGCACGCTGCTGGACTACGACCGCACCGGACCGGCGGTCTACGACCTGACCTGGCTGGAGCCGCGCCCCGACCCCGCGGACCTGCGGGACGCCGCCATCGACCCGAACGCCCGCACCGGCCTCGGCGACCTGGGCGAGGTGCCCGCCGGCATCGCGGACCTCGCCCGCGAGGCCGTCGGGGACGACCGGCCCGCGTTCCAGACCGCGCTGGTGCTGGAACGGTTCTTCCGCGGCAACTACCGCCTCGCGTCCGGCGGCGACCTGCCGAGCGGCAGCGGATGGCCGCAGCTGCGGACGTTCCTGCTCGACACCGAGGTCGGCACGACGGAGCAGTTCGCGGCCGCGTACGTGGTGCTGGCGCGGATCGTCGGCATCCCGGCGCGGATCGCGGTCGGCTTCCGCGCCCCAGAGGAGACCGGCCGGGACGTGGCGGTCCACAACAGCGATGTCCTGGCGTGGCCGGAGGTGGCCGTCGCCGGTGTCGGCTGGGTGCCGCTGGACCCCGCCGGCGCGACCACCGGTGAGGGCGTCAACCCGAAGGGCCTGGCGGAGGCCACCGCCGCGGCCCGCGAACAGCTGCCACCCCCGGAGGACGTGCGCGACCCGGAACTGCCCGACGACGACACGCGGAACGACGGCGCGAGCGACGCCGACGGCGCCCCGTTCCCGTGGCTGTGGCTGCTGACCGGCGTCGCGGCGGTGGTCGTGGCCTGGACGGCGGGCGTACCACTCGCCCGGGCGATCCGCGCGTGGCGTCGCCGCCGCCGTCCGGGTGCCGCCGCCGTGGTGGGCGCGTGGGCGGAAGCGAGGGACCGGCTGAGAGCCCACGACGTGCCGTACACCGCGGGCATGACCGCCCGGGACCTGGCCACGGCGACGAACGACCCGCTGGTGGCCCCTGGCCTGCACTCCCTGGCCCGTGCCGTGGACGTGGCGCTGTGGTCGAAGGCGGGCCCGGCCCCGGCCACGGCGGCCGAGGCGTGGGCGGCCGTGCGCGCCGTCCGCGCGGGCTTGGCGAAACGCCCCTTCGCCGCGAGAGTGAAGGCGGCACTGGACCCGAGAAGCCTGGTCCCCCCTCGCTGAGTGCCAGGAGCGCCGCCCGAACCGCGATGAGCGGGAAACCGTTGGTACTGGCCGGAAGCGGCCAGCGGGACCCGGGCGTCGCGCCGGTGCCCGACACTCCACTCAGGAGCTGACCGACGGGTGGAGGTGGCGGTGTACGGGAGTGCCGGGCTGCCGGGCGAGGTGGCCGAGCAGGAACGGATGGCCCGCGCGTTCAAGCGGGTCCAGGAGAAGCTGGTGGACATCGAGGTCACCGAGGAGTCGGCCGACGGGCTGATCGCGGCGACCGTCGGGGCGCGCGGCGAACTGCGGGCACTGGACCTCGATCCTCGGATCTACCGCACCCAGGACGCCACCGCGCTGGCCGATGACATCCTCGCGACGGTCAGGAAGGCCGCCGACACCGCGGGGCGCCGGGCGTACGACACCGCGGCCGAGGTACTGCCCCCGCACGCGACCTACGAGGACACCGACGTCGCGTTCGACCCGGTGCTGCACCGGCTCGGCGCACGCACCCGACGGCGGTGACGGGCATGGCGGGTGCGGGAGACCGCGCGGCGATGGACCCCGCCGCGGTCGGCGACGCGCTGCGGGCGCTGCGGACCGCGGGCACCGAGTTCGTGAACGGCTGGTCGTCGGCCAACTCGCGGATCAGCGGGCTCGACGGGCAGCTCGGCAAGGGCCCGCTCGGGCAGGCGTTCATGGCCGGCTACCGCCCGGGAGCGGCCGAGATCGCCGGTTCGGCCGACCGGGGCTGCCGGATACCCGGCCAGTACGCCGACGCGGGCGAGGGGTGCGTCGGGCTCTACACCGGCATGGACGGCGACTCCGCCGCCGGCTTCGGTGCGGCGGGTGGTCATGGGCCTGCCTGAACCGGTCGGCCTGCTGTGGACAGAGGTCAAGGGTGTCCACGACCCGTGGCCACCCGACGACGAGCAGGCCGCGCTCGACCTCGGCGCGGCATGGCAGCAGGCGGCGGCGACCGCGCACACGGCCGCCGAGCAGGCGGTCACCGCGGGCGGCAACGCCCACGCGGCGTGGCAGGACGGGGCCGGCCGGCTCCTCGACGGCACCATCCGGGCCTACGGCGAGCAAGTGGTCCTGCTTGAGCAGGGCATGCTGATGCACGGCGACGCCGCGCGGCGCTACGGCGAGCAGGTGCGGTCGGTCAAGCAGACCATCGCCTCGGTCATCTCGACCTACCAGCCCTACTACGACCTGCTGTCCAACCCCGCGTTCGGCGAGGCGGGCCGGGCCATGCGGGACTGGCTCGTGCAGAACGTCGCCGGTCGCCTCCGGGACATGGTGCTCGGCGCCGCGGGGCAACTCGGTCCGCGGCTGTCCGCGTCCGGGCCGGACGCCGACTTCGAAGAGAAGTCCGCGGAGGGCGGCAAGTTCGGCGAGGCCAGGGCGTGGGCGGAGCTGTTCAAGCTCGGCGCACAGAACGCGGACGGCACGTTCAAGGGGGAGGCCGTCCTCGGTGCAGAGGCGTCGAGGTCCCACTCCCTGACGAACGAGGGCCTCAAGGCGCAGCTCGAAGCAGCGGCCGGGCTGAAGCTCAAGGGGGAGTACAAGGACGCGATCGGCCCGAACGGACTGGTCGGCTACGGCGCGGAGGCCGAGGCCTTCGCGGGCGGCAAGGCGGGTGCCGGGCTCAGCCTCGGCCCGGACGGGTTCGAGGCCAAGGCCGAGGCGTTCGCAGGCGGGCGGCTCGGCGGCAAGGTCCACGGTGACGTCGGCGGGATCGGCCTGGGGCTCACGGCCGAGGGCTGGGCCGGACCTGGCGCCGAGGCCGGGGTGACGGCCAGGAACGAGAACGGTGTCTGGACATTGGGCGCCGCCGCGGGCGCCTCACCGGTCCTCGGCGGGAAGCTCGGGGTGGAGCTCCGGGTGGACACGAACAAGGTCGTCGAGACCGCCGGCCATGTCCGGCAGGCCGTCGAGGACGGCATCGCGGAGGTCGGCCGGGGCTATGAGACCGTCAGACAGGGCGTGGAGGACGTCGGCGGCGATGTCGGGGAGGGCGTCGAGTCCGCCCGGCGAGGTGTCGAGGACGTCGGCCGCGACGTCGGCCGGGGCATCGAGGACATGCGCGACCGTGTTGGCAGGCTGTTCTGACCCAGGGAGTTGACCACGATGGCCACGGACCTTCCGGTTCCGATCGAGTTCCGGCTGCCCGACGGTTGGCACGCGGCGTCCCCCGACGAGGCCGGCCTGCCGAACGTCGCGTTCGTCGCGCTCAACGCGGCGACGCACGGCTCCGGGTTCACCGCGAACATCACCATCGACGGCGAGGTCCGCGGGGACGGCGCGTCGCTCGCCGAGATCGCCGACGAGTCGGTGACCGGCCTGCGCGACGCGGCGCCGACGGTGACCGTCGCGCACCGGGCCGACCTCGGCGTCGGTGCCGCTCCCGGCCTGGCCCAGGACATCCGCATCACCCTGCGCGACGGAGCGGTTCGTGAGCTGGTCCAGTCGCAGGTGTACCTGACCGTCCCGGACGCCACGGACAGCACCAGGCGGGCGGTGGTGCGCGCCGCGCTCACCGTCGCACTGGACCAGGTCGACACCGTGATCGACGACTTCCGGGAGTTCCTCGCGTCCATCCGGTTGGACACCGACCGGCGCTGAGCCGGGTGGTTCCAGGGTGTGCGGCGGGAGACCGTCCTGAGGTCCAGGCAGGACAGTTCACACAGGACAGTTCGCACAGCACAGCGGCCCCGGACTCTCGTCGCGGGGCCGCGGTGCCGTGCCGGTGCGGTCCGGTCACCCCGACACGGCGCGCTTGGCCGTGTCAAGCGCCTGCTGGCCGTTGGCCTGTGCCATGCCGACCTTGGCGGACAGCTCCATCTGGAAGTCGTTGGTCGCCATGGTCGCCTTGTCCCAGATGGCGTTCAGCTCACCGAACATGCTGCCCGCGCCGTCCAGCCAGGACTCCATGGTGAGCCCGACGGTCTGCCGCCAGGCGTCCTTCTCGGCACCGATCTGGTTCGCCGACGCGGCGAGCTGTGTCTGGCCGTCGCCGAGTGCGCCGAACTCGTAGCGGATTGGTCCACTCATGTGCGTCTCCTTTGCTGCTCGGTACTAGGGCGTGCCCCGCGGATCTTGATCGCGGTATTCGCGCCCATCTGGTCGCTGGCCGCGTTGTCGGAAAGCCCGAGTACAACCCGGTACGAGGGCCTTCCTCCGCCTTGCCAGCGACCAGATGGATCACGAATCCCATCGACCAAGATCCACGGGACACGCCCTAACCGCGGAAGCTCAGTCCGGTGAGGACCGCGCTGTTGACCTGGCTGGTGGTGTCGTCGTCGGAGGTCGTGTAGGCCGTGCCGGAGGTGTTGGCGGCCGCCCCCACCCGCTCCAGCTCGGCGACCAGCGCGTCGACCTGCTGGCGCCACTCCCGGTGCTTGCCTTCGAACGCGAGGGGCGCCCGGCCCTGCCAGGTGGCCATCATCGCGGCCACCTGACCCTCGATGCGGCTGATCGCCGACCTGATGTTCGTTGCCGAGTTGTTCGCCGCGACGGCCGCGTTGTGCAGGTCCTCCGGTGTGCCCCACTGGAGATCGCCGTTGGGCATCGATCGCTCCTTTCCGGTCATGTGCCTGTGTCGGACGGGCCCGATGAGCCCCCGCGCAAAGGCGGTCACAGCGAAAGCTAACGGGGACAACGGTTCTGGACGGTCGTCCGGCACGTTCCTGCCACCCGCTGCCACGGGCGGCCGACAGCGGCGACGATTCACCGGGTAACGCAGTCGATGGAGGGGCCGAGGAACGTGGCGACCGTGGTGGTGCGCCGGCCGTTGCGCCGGCCCGCGCCGGACATGCCGTCCGGTGAGCTGGTGCTCGACGCGCCGCCGGAGATCCCGGCGCCGCCTGCCCGGCAGTGGACACAGGCACTGATGGTGCTGCCGATGGTCCTGATGATGGGCGCGATGATCCTGCTGTTCAGCGGGCGCTTCGGGGCCAGCGGGCTCGGTGCGCTGCGCTACGTGGTGTTCGGGATCTTCGGCGTCGCCATGCTGATGATGGTCGGGGTCGCGTTCCTCAACGGTGGCGGACCGAGCAAGCGCGAGATGGGCAATGCCCGCCGGCTCTACCTGCGCGGCCTCGCCCAGCACCGGGTCCGCGTCGGCCGCACCGCGCGCAGGCAGCGGGCCGCGCTCTGGTACCTGCACCCCGACCCGGCGACGCTGTGGTCGGTGGCGGCGAGTTTCCGGCTGTGGGAGCGCCGCCGCGCCGACGCCGACTTCGGTGTCGCCCGCATCGGCGTGGGCAGGCAGAGCCTCGCCACCGCGCTGGTCGCGCCGGACACCAAGCCGATGGAGCAGCTCGAACCACTGTCCGCGCTCGCGTTGCGCCGGTTCATCACCACCTACTCGGCCGTGCCGGATCTGCCGCTTGCCATGGCGGTCAACGGTTTCAGCCGCATCCACGTGCGCTCTGCCGACCAGGCAGGTGAGGACGCGGCCGGGCTGGTCCGCGCGGTAATCGCCCAGCTGGCCACCCTGCATTCGCCCGACGACCTGCGCATCGCGGTGTGCGCGGGGCCGGAGCGCCGCGCCGCCTGGGAGTGGCTGAAGTGGCTCCCGCACGCCCTGCACCCGGAGCGGACCGACGCACTCGGCCCGCAGCGGCTCGTCGCGCCAACGATCCCGATGCTGGAGGCGATGCTGGACAACGTGCTGGCCGACCGGCCGCGGTTCGACCCGGAGGACGGTGGCAACCGGTTCGCGGGCCCGCACCTCGTCGTCGTGCTCGACGGCGGCTCGGTCGCCGGTTCGGACCACCTGATGGCAGGCACCGGGGTCGAGGGCGCCACGGTGATCGACCTGTCGACGGTGCCGCCGCGCGCCCCGGACCGGTCCGCCGTGGTGCTCGACGTCTCCGCCGCCGCGACACTGTCCAGCCGCACCGTGGACGGCGAGATCGAGCTGGGTCGCGCCGACACGATGCCGGTGGCGGCCGCCGAGGCGCTGGCCCGCCAGCTCGCACCGCTGCGGCTGACCTCCGGCGCGCAGGGCGACCAGCCGATGAGTTCCAAGCTGGGCCTCGAGGACCTGCTCGAACTCGGTGACCCGTTCGCGTTCGACCCGGCCGACAGCTGGGTGCAGCGGCCCAACCGGGACCGGCTGCGGGTCAGGTTCGGGATCCGGCCCGACGGCAGCCCGATCGAGCTCGACCTCAAGGAGTCCGCGCTCGAAGGGATGGGCCCGCACGGGCTGCTGATCGGTGCGACGGGTTCCGGGAAGTCCGAGCTGCTGCGCACCCTGGTGCTGGCGCTCGCGATCACCCACCCGCCGAACTCGCTGAACTTCGCGCTGATCGACTTCAAGGGCGGCGCCACGTTCACCCGGCTGGACCGGCTGCCGCACACCAGCGCGGTGATCACCAACCTGGCCGACGAGCTGCCGCTGGTCGACCGCATGGCCGACGCCGTCAACGGCGAGCTGCTGCGCCGCCAGGAGCTGCTGCGCGCCGCGGGGAACTTCGCGTCCCTGCGGGACTACGAGAAGGCCCGCGCGGCCGGTGCGCCGCTGCCCGAGGTGCCGACGTTGTTCGTGGTGATCGACGAGTTCAGCGAGCTGCTGTCGGCCCGGCCGGACTTCATCGACATCTTCGTCCAGATCGGCCGCGTCGGCCGCTCGCTCGGCGTGCACCTGCTGCTCGCCTCGCAGCGGCTGGAGGAGGGCAGGCTGCGCGGGCTCGACGCCCACCTGTCCTACCGGATCGGGCTGCGCACCTTCTCCGACATGGACAGCCGCACCGTGCTCGGTGTCTCGGACGCGTTCTCGCTGCCGCCGCGCGAGGCGGGCCACGGCTTCCTGCGTCACGGCGACGAGCCGTTGGCCCGGTTTCGCGCGGCCTACGTCTCCGGCGTGCACAGCCCGGAGCCGCGGAGCAGCGCGGGCGGCGTGCCCGAGCCGGCCGGGCTGGCCGAGTACTCGACCACCTTCGTCGCGCCGAAGGTCGAGGAGAAGCAGGACGCCACGACCGGGAAAGCCGACGACGACGCGGTCGGCGAGAGCCTGCTGGACATCCTGGTCGACCGGTTCGCGGGCCGCGGCGTGCCGGCGCACCAGGTGTGGCTGCCACCGCTGGCGGATCCGCCGCCGCTCGACGAGCTGCTCGGCGGGCTCACCACCGACCCCGACCGCGGGCTCCAGTCGGCCGACCGGTCGATGATCGGCACGCTGCGCGCGGTGATCGGCGTGGTGGACCGTCCCCTCGACCAGCGGCGGGACCCGCTCGTGCTCGACCTGTCCGCGGGCGCCGGGCACGCGGTCGTCGCGGGCGGCCCGCAGGCGGGCAAGAGCACCGCGTTGCGCACCATCGTCACGAGCCTCGCGCTCACCCACACGCCTGCCGAGGTGCAGTTCTACTGCCTGGACTTCGGCGGCGGCACGCTCGGGTCGATCCGCGGGCTGCCCCACGTCGGCGGGGTCGCCGCCCGGCAGAACGTGGGTGCGGTGCGCCGCACGGTCGCCGAGGTGGCCACGGTGCTCGCCGAGCGGGAGCGGCGCTTCGCCGAGCAGGACATCGACGGCATGGCGTCCTACCGGGCCATGCGGGCGGACGGCCGGGTCACCGACGACCCGCACGGCGACGTCTTCCTCGTCGTCGACGGGTGGCTGACCCTGCGCAAGGAGTTCGACGACCTCGAGGACGTGGTGGGAGGCATCGCCACCCGGGGGCTCGCCTACGGCGTGCACCTGGTCGCGAGCTGCGCCCGCTGGTTCGACCTGCGCCCGCAGGTCCGCGACCTGCTCGGCAGCAAGCTCGAGCTGCGGCTCGGCGACCCCATCGACACGATGGTCGACCGGGCGAGCGCGTTGCGGGTGTCCGAGCACAGCCCGGGCCGCGGCCTCGCGCAAAGCAAGCACCAGGTGCTGACCGCCGTGCCGCGCATCGACGGCCGCGCCACCGGCGAGGACCTGTCCGACGCCGTGGCGGGCATGGTCGAGTCGGTGCGCCGCGCGTGGACCGGCGAGCCCGCGCCCGAGGTGCGGATGCTGCCGGGCAGGCTGCCCTACCTCGCGCTGCCGCCGACCGACGACCCGGCGGCGCTCGCGCCTGCCGTCGGCATCGCCGAGCAGGACCTCGCGCCGGTCCGGCTCGACTTCGGCGCGGACGCGCACCTGCTGCTGTTCGGCGACGGCGACTCGGGCAAGACGACGTTCCTGCGCACGCTCGCCCGCCGGATCGTGGACTCCTACCCGCTGGAGAAGGCACGGATGATCATCGTCGACCACCGGCGCGGCCTGCTCGGCGAGGTGGGCAGCGACCACCTGCTCGGTTACGGCACCGACCGGCAGACGACGGGCGCACTGGTCGCGGACGTGGTGACCGCGATGCGCGACCGGCTGCCCGGCCCGGACGTGACGCCCGAGCAGCTGCGCAACCGGAGCTGGTGGCAGGGGCCGGACCTGTTCCTCCTGGTCGACGACTACGACCTGGTCGTGACCGGCGCGGACAACCCGCTGCTGCCGCTGATGGAGTTCCTGCCGCAGGCGCGGGACATCGGCCTGCACGTCGTCGTCACCCGCCGCACCGGCGGCGCGGGGCGGGCGATGTACGAGCCGTTCCTGACCCGGCTGCGCGACGTCGGGTCGATGGGCCTCCTGATGTCCGGCAACCGGGAGGAGGGCCCGCTGCTCGGCGGGCTCAAACCGGAGGCCCTGCCGTCCGGCCGGGGCCGGCTGGTCTCCCGGCGCGGCGACCCGCGGCTCGTGCAGCTCGCCTGGCTGCCGCCCGCGGACGAGTGACCGACCACAAACCCGACAAGTCGATCAGGAGGAGACATGGGCGATCTGCTCGCCGGGACACCGGACACGATGATGTCGTTCACGGCGGAAGCGCCGACCGTGACCGACTCAGGGGGCGCGCTCCAGGCCGGGATGGCGGAGAGCGCGGCGTTCCAGAGCGCGTACGAGCAGGCTTTCGGGCGGCTGCAGAGCTTCGTCACGCAGACCAACGCCCGCGTCGCGGACCACACCGCCGACGCGAGCGGCGCCGGGCGGAGCTACCTGGAGACCGACGAGGTCAGCGCGGCCAACCTCGACGTCGTCGACTTCCCGAAGCCGAGGTGACCCGTGGACTACACGACGATGCCGCTCCCGCAACAGCTCGAACAGATCGACGCGGAGGTGGCCAACGCGGGCCCACTGCAGGACAAGGCGCTGGTGTGGACCGTCGCGCAACAGCAGCTCACCACGACGGGGCAGACGCTGGGCGCCGCGACCAACCGGATCGAGCCGGACTGGCAGGACCCGGCCGGTGACCTGTTCGTCGCGGGCGCCAGGGAGACCGTGGGGAAGGTCGACACCTGGGCGGCGAACATCGCCGCCGCGAACCCGCAGCAGCTGATGCGTGACGTGGCCGGCCTGCTCGGCCCGACCCAGAAGGTGGTGCGGGAGAACCACGACCGGTGGCTGCAGGCGATGCGGGCGCTGTCCGCCGCGGGCGGGGTCACCGATGCCGCGCAGAGCCTGGTGCAGTACCAGATCGCCGCGGGCAACGCGATGAACGCGTTGGGAGACCTGTACGACAAGGCGGCCGCGGCGGTCACCGCCGCGAGCACCGGTGAGGCGATGGCCGCGCCGACGAGCACGTCCGCGCCCGGTGGTGGACCCACCGCCGCTCCCGGCGGTGCCCCGGGTGGTGCGCCGGGAGGCGCCCCTGGTGGCGCGCCCGGCGGTGCCCCGGGAGGCGCCCCTGGTGGTGCCTCGGGCGGTGCCCCTGGCGGTGCCTCGGGCGGTGCCCCCGGCGGTGCTCCCGGAGGCGCGCCTGGCGGTGTGCCTGGTGGTGTGCCTGGTGGTGTGCCGGGGGCGGATCCGTCGCTGGCCGGTGGGCTCGGCACCCCGCCGCCGGTGGTCCCGCCGCCGGTGGCCCCGCCGGCCCTGCCACCCGTCGCCCCGCCGAACATTCCGCCCGTCGGCGGCATGCCGGTCGTGCCGCCGGTGATCCCGCCGGCGTTCGGTGGGCTCGGCCGTGGCGGCGGCGGTGGAGGTGGTGGCGGCGTCGGCGGGGCGAGGATTCCGGGGGTCAGCGTCGGCGGTCCCGCGTCGGGGGTCACCGCCATCCCGGCCGCGGCCCAACCGGTCGCCTCCGCGTCGGCCCCGAAGCCCGCGGTGCCGCCGATCGGCGTGCCTACGGCACCCGGGGGTGCGTCGTCGCCGACCACGGGCGGCGGCGTGCCGATGATGCCGATGGGCATGGGCGGTATGGGTGCGGGCGGCCGGGGCGGCGGCCCGGGTCCCGGCTCCGGCGCGGTGCGGCGACCAGGCGGCCGTGGCCGCCCCGACGGCCCGCCACCCGGGCTCCCACCCGCGCTCAGTGGCAAGGCGGGCCGCGAGGACGCGCACGGCTTCGTCGCCAGGACCCGCCACCAGGCGGCCGACCTGGACCTGCCGAGCACCGTCGAGCTGATCGACGAGGACCTGTGGCGGGTCGCGGACAAGGCCCCCGCCGTGGTCGCGGCCGACCCGCCACCGCGAACCCGTCTCCGCCGCTGATCCAGGGACGACGGGCGGCCCCGGGAGCGTGACCGCCCCGGGGCCGCCGCGCGGCCGGAAGGGAACGACATGACCAGCAGGACCGCCGCCGTGCTGACCGCCCTCGCGGTCGCCGTGCCGGTGTGCATGGCCGCACCGGCGCACGCCGCGCCGCCCGAGGGCGCCTGCCGCGACCCGGAACCCGCGCACCCGGTGGTGACCGAGGAGCCGTGGGCGCAGAAGATGCTCGACCTGCGCGGTACGTGGAAACACAGCACCGGGGCCGGTGTCGTCGTCGGTGTGGTCGACTCCGGAGTGGACGCCGACCACCCGCAGTTGCGCGGCAAAGTGCTGCCCGGAAGGGACTTCTTCCTCGTCGGGCAGCTGCCGGGCAACTTCGACTGCGTCTCCCACGGCACCGCGGTCGCCTCGATCGTCGTCGCGTCCCCGGCCAGGGGCACCGGGTTCCGCGGAGTCGCGCCGGACGCGCGGGTGCTGCCGGTCCGGATCACCGACCGCGATCTCAACGACTCCGGCGACCCGGCCCCGATCGACCCGAACGCCATCGCGCGCGGCCTCCGGTACGCCACCGACCAGGGCGCCAAGGTGATCAACCTGTCGCTGTCCGGCTACCGCGACTACCCGGCGGTCCGCGACGCGGTGGCCTACGCCGGGTCGAAGGACGTGCTGCTGGTCGCCGCGGCGGGCAACCGGCAGACCGGCACGGCGACCTCTGCCCCGTCGTTCCCCGCCGCCTACGACGGCGTGCTGGGCGTCGGCTCGATCGACAGCGCGGGGCAGCGCTCGGGGAACTCGCAGATCGGCCCGTTCGTGGACCTGGTCGCCCCCGGCGAGGACGTGCTGGCCGCGACCAGGGTCGCGGGCCACGACTACTGGAAGGGCACCAGTTTCGCGGCACCGTTCGTGGCCGGGGTCGCCGCGCTGGTCCGGTCCGCGTGGCCGGAACTGACCGCGCCCCAGGTGGCGCGGCGGCTCGTCGCGACCGCCGCCCCGGCCCCGGGCGGGGCGACCAGCCCGGAGTACGGCGCGGGCATCCTGGACCCGTACCGCGCGGTCACCGAGGGACTGTCCGATGTGGAGCCCGCCGGTCTGCCCGCCGTCGTGACCCCGCCCCGGGACCTGGCCCAGGAACGGAACATCGCGTGGTGGCAGGACATGAGTGCGGGCGCGAAGCTGGTCGCGGGCGGCGTCGTGCTGGCGATCGCGCTGGCCGCGTTGCTCGCGGTCGTACTGCCGCGAGGCAGCCGCCGCCGCTGGGCACCCGCCCGCGCCGCGGCACTCCCGGCCGCACCACCCCGGGACGAACCCCCGGAGGAGGTGTTCCTCTTCCCACCACCGCCGATGGAACGTACTTCCGGCTGAGCACAGGGAAAGGCCCCGGGTGACCGGGGCCTTTCCCTGTGCTCAGGCCGGGAACGACACGGTCGACAGGATCTCGGCGAACAGGTGGGCGTCCGCTGTCCGGCGCTGGTCGTCCTGGACACCCAGCGTGAACACGACCACCCGGCCCGCCGGGTGCACGGCGAACGCGTGCTCCTCGACGATGGCGACACCGGCGGCTCGCTCCTGCCGGACGCAGGTCAGCACCGTGCCGCACGGCAGGTCGATCTCCCGGACCCCGCCCGGCAGCTCCGCGGCCAGCGCCGCGAAGTCGGGCGGCACGTCCGGCTCGGTGATCACGAAGTAGGCGGGCCGCTGTGGCGGCAGCACGAACACCGCGCCGTACCAGGCCCGGCTCGCCAGCAGCTGCTGCACGAACGCCTCGTTGCGCGCCACCAGGTCCTCGACATCTGGCGCCGAGGCCGGCAGCCCTGCCCGCACTACCGCGGCCCGCTCGTCCGGGCTCGCGGCCAGGTCGACCGGCGTGAATCCGGCCGGTACTTGGCACTGCACTGGAGTAGTGATCACATCAACGACCCGGCAGCAGGTCGACCACGCGGCTCGCCCCGTACCCGTTGGTGCCGGCATCCTGCACCGACTGGTTGTCCGACTCCGAGGCCAACTGGGGAAGGGACTGCGACGCGCTCTGCGCCACGCCGCCGATCTCCGGGGCGTGCGCGCCCGCACCCAGACCTTCCGCCCACCGCGTCCAGGCCGGTGCGGTGGTGCCGAAGGCGTCGACCAACCCCTGCGCACCGCCGCCGAGCCCGCGGACGCCCGGGACGAGCCCGACGCCGTCGATTGCCGCGGTGACGGTCGCGTCGATCCTGTCTTCCGTCGTGGCCTCGGGGTCCTGGAAGGTTCCAACAGCCTCCCGCGTGTGCTGGAACAGCGCGAACCCGCCGGCGACCAGCGCGACAGCGCCGAGCCCGACCGCGAGCGGAGGGAAGACCGCGGCCGTACCCAGCGCCGCCGCGGAGGCAAAGGCAGCGATCTTGCCCGCGTCGTCGGCCGTCTCCTCCATGCCGTAACCGTCCAGGGCATCCGGGTCGATGGCCACCGTGGGCCGCTCGGCCTGCGGGGCGATGCCGGGCTGGCGCCCGGCGACGTTGCTCGCCATCTGTTCGGCGAACGCGACGATCGCGCGCGCCACCTCGGCGGCGAACGTCTCCTGGGCGGCCGCGCCCGCACCGTCGGGCAGGGCGGCGAGGGCGTCGAACGCCGCTGCGTTGGCCTGGATCGTCTGGACGATCTGCTCCTTGGTGTGGGTCACGTCGTCGGCGAACGCGGTGGCGTGCGCGGCGAGGGTCCGCATCTCGGTGCCCTGCTTCTCCAGTTCGGCGCCCAGGCCCAGCCTGCGCGTCGTCCACGCGAGGCCGGCGTCGTCGGGCCACGCCGCGCCCTCGTCGGCCACCGGGCCGACGAACCCCGGAGGGCGCTGGTTGCCCGACATCGCCGAGCCGAACACCGCGCCGGCAGTGGTCCACTGCGCCGCGAGGTCGCGGACGGCGTCCTCGTCGGTGTCGACCCAGCCGCTGCCGCCGAGCGCGCCGGCGACCTGCGGCTTGACCGCCGCCCAGAGCGGCGACCGTGGTTCCTGGATGGGCATGTCAGCCTCCCCCGAGCGGATTCAGCGGGTCGGCCGCACCTGCCGCCCCGAACAGCGAGGTCGTCCCGTCGTCCATGCCGGTGTAGATGCCGGCGGCGAGCGAGGTGTCGGCCGCGAGGTCGGCGAACTTCGGGGGAAACGCGTCGGCGTTGGTCGTGACCGTCTGGCTCGCGGGCTGGTAGGTCTGCCGGAACGCGTCCGCCAGCCGGCCGGTCCCGATGCCGGCCTCGGCGCCGGAGATCGCGGACTTCGCCGCACCCCAGCCGGACGCGAGCTGCTCCCCGTGCTGGCGCAGCCGCTGCGCGGCCTCCTCGACGGGGCCGGGATCCATGGCGGCGAACCCGTTCACCGGCGCCCGCCCTCCTGGTCGGCGAGCAGGGAGCGGGTCAGCTCGTGGAGCCGCCCGCGGACCTGCTCGGCCGCGCGGCGCGTGGTCCCGAGGATGTCGGCGGCCAGCGCGGCCGAGTCCGGGGTGCGGAACACGCGCGGGTCGAGCTCCAGGCCGAGCAGCTCGTTGCGGGCGCCGACCGTCACCGTGATCAGGCCGTCGTCGGACTCGGCGGTCTCCCGCACGTCGGCCAGCCGCTCGCGCAAGGTCAGCAGTCCCGCCCGCATCCTGGGATAGTCGACCGCCGGGCCGACTCGTGGTCGTGTGTCCATCGCACGCTCCCGGGTCGTGTGGTCGATGTCGATTCTGACGACCGGCACGGGCGCCGGGCCGGTCGTTGACCGGTTGCGGCCACCAGTCCGCCTCCCCGGGAACAAAGTGTTGGTCCCGACCCAGCGACGCCTGCGCACCGCAGGCGGTTGGTGGCTGAGTGCGGACGCCCGACGGGGCTGAGCCGATGCCGTGAAAGGCGCGTTCACGGCACAACCGGTGCCGTCAAAGGCACATTCACGGCGCTGAGCGCCGTGAACGGCCCATTGACAGCACCCCGAATGCCGTGAACGCGCCTTTCACAGCGCCAAGCCCGGGGCGCTAAGCGCCCCTGACGGTGGCGTAAGCCCACCCGAACCAGCCGCAGCCAACCCACCCCTCCGCCACCCCCGAGACCTGCCCGTCCGGCGAGGACAACCCACCACACCAACCGCAGCCAGCACACCCAACCGAAACCGACGCGACCAGCACACGACAACCGGCCACCCACTCACACCGACTTCACGAGATCACCTAGACGTCCGGTGGTCTGCGCATCGCGGCGTCGTGCGAGAGCCCGGACCCCAGCGGGATCCTGCTGACCACACCGGCCGGGAGGCGCACCGGCTCGCTGTTCCCGTAACCGAGCACCGGCAGCACGTCCCGGTCCGCGAGCGGGAAGCCGATCCCCAGATCGGTGACCAGCACCAGCGTGCCCGCCGGGGCGGTCTCGCTCGGCATCGACTCGACGACGGCGGCGCCGCCCGGCGGGACCACCACGCGGTCGGCCAGTGCGACACCGTCGCCGGTGTGGCGTGGGGTGGCCGTCATCGGGTCGATCTCCGGCATCGCCGGGTCCAGTGCGAACCTCGGCACGGCCGCGCCGGGGTCGAACGTCAGGCACAGCGTGGCGGACACCCCGCCCTCCGCGAAGTCCGGGCGGACCGTCGGCGGGTCGCCATCGGCGGGCTCGGGCAGCGACGTCTGCCGGGCCGAGCCGACGTGGATCATCCCGACCCCGATGCCGGTCACCTCCGCGTCCGGGTATGCCTTCGCGGTCGAGGCGAAACCGCGCTGCAGGTCGTACTGCAGCTCGGTGATCGGCCGCAGCCGCGCCGGTTCCACCAGGTAGTGCTGGGGGCCCCCGGACGTCCCGACGACCACCAGCTGACCGTTGCGCAGCTCGGGGCGGCTGGGGACCGCCTTCGACGGCTTGCCCATGTCCGGCACCGCGATCGGCGCGATCGGCCTGCCCGCCGGGATCGCCTCGAGCACCGCGGGACTGATCCGGATCGCCGGGGTGGCCCGCAGCGCGAGCGACACCGCGACGGCGTCGGTCCTGCCGATCGCGTGCCGGTAGCCGTTCAGGAGCAGGTGCCGCTCACCGGTGTCCGGCACGTACGCGAGCACGGCCCGCTCGCCGAGGTCGGCTGGCGGCTGCATGCCGACCAGCATGACCGACCGCGTCAGCACGGTCCCGGTGTCGTCCGGCGACTGCTGCGAGCACATGGTCCAGCCGCCCGCGAGGAGCCCGTCCGTGCCGGGCAGCGCGTCCGGCGCGTCCGGGATGCCGATCCGCGGTCCGCGCGGCACACCGGCCAGCGAGTCGCGGGAGACGCTCGTCGTCGCGGCGTGGTCGCCGATCGCGAGCAGCGCCGAGGTGTAGTTCGCCACCGGGTGCAGCCGTTCGCCGAGGTACACGTACCTGGCGCCGGTCTCCTCCTCGACGATCACGGACCTGCCGTCCCGCCATGAGTCGTTGCCACCGGGGTTGATCAGCCCGTACACGCCGACCGCGGCCAGCGCGACGACCGCGATCGCGATGCCCGCGAAGGCGGCGGTCCCGGGACGGCGGAACGGCGGCTGCTCCGGGTCGGTCTCCCTGGTGACCAGCGCGGAGACGGTGCGCTGCACCAGGAACTGGTGGGCGTGCAGCTGATCTCGTTTGGACGCCATGTCAGCCGCCCAGCCCGCGCACCCAGCCGTACAGGCCGAGCACGGAACACGTCACCGGCACGACCGCCAGCAACAGCAGCACCTCGAGGATCTCCGCGTAGCGGCCCAGGTACGGGTTCGGCCTGCGGGTGCTGTGCACCATCCCGAGCAGTGTCACGAACGCGCCGGCGAGCAGCAGGCCCGGCCCGGCCACCAGGAGCAGGTCGTCCCGGTCGGCCATCAGCGGCCCCAGTCCGAGGCAGCACGCCCCGGCCAGGCCTGCGCAGAGCATCGGCACCCGCTGCCGGGCGATGGGGTGGAGCCTGGCCCGCAGCAGGTATCCGGCCGTCAGCAGGCACACCAGCACGAGGCCTGCCTCGCTGGTGCTCCTGACGAGCAGCACCAGGCAGACCGACGCGGCCACCGCCAGTCCGGCGACCATGCCCGTCAACAACGCGTCGGCCCGCAGCACGGCCGCGTAGACGGCGCTGCGCGGCGGCTGCGGGTCGTCGCGCACCAGGTCGGCCGCCCCGCGCGGCAGGACCGGCATCGGCACCCGGCTCAGCCGCAGCGCCAGCGGGGCCAGTGTGGGCGAGAACGCCAGGCCCAGCCCGGCGACCAGCGCGGCCGTCTCGTGGGCCGCCAGCGTGTCCCAGGTGGTGAGCCAGCCGCCGACCAGAGCGAGCAGCCCGGTGGTGGCCCCGGCGACGAAGACCGCGGCCCGGTCGACCACCCCGAACAGGCCCACCATCGCGGCCAGCAGCAGCGCGGCGCCCGAGGAGAGCAGTTGCGGCGCGCCGAGCGCGGTGAGCGCCCGGTCGCCCGCGAAGAGCAGACCGCCCCCGGCGAACGCGAAGGGCAGCGCGACCATGGCGCAGACCGCGCCCGCTCCGGCGTCGCCGCCTGCCCTGGCGAGTGCGATCCCGGCGACCAGCAGCACCGCCGCGGCCGCGAGCGACCACAGTGCCGGACCGGACCACGGCGGTCCGGCACGGAGCACGGCGACCAGGCACAGCCCCGCGGCCAGCGCGCCGGTCGCGAGGCTGGCGTGGCGCGTGTGGCGGGGTCCCCACGTGCTGCCGCCCCTGGCCGAGCCGGTGGCGATCGCGTCCACCAGGTCGTCGTACTCCAGTTCCGGCCAGTCGGTGTGGGCGTGGGTGAGGTGGAGGATCTCGCCGTCGCGGACGCGTTGCGCGGCCAGCGGGCGGGCCGGTTCCAGGACGGTGCCGTCGGGGCGGCGCAGTACCCAGCCGCCGGAGCGGGCGCCCGCGTCGGCGAGGTCCTCGCCTGCGTGGCGGAGCAGGCCGGGTAGCAGCTCGGCGAGGGGCGAGCGTTCCGGTAGGGCGAGGTCGATTCGTCTGGCGGGCGCCGCGACGGTCACCCGGACCAGGCCTGTGGTGTTCATGCTCGTCTTCCTGACGGGTTCGTGCGGCGGCGGCAGCAACCTGCCGGGCCGGTCCGCCGTGTCGGCGGGCAGACTTACCATGACTTGACGAGCAGGTAGCCGGTACCGCTTCGGCAGGTAGCGGACATGTCGGGAGGCGACACGGTGGCGACGATCGACAGCGCCGGGCTGCACCGCGTCGACGACGGCCCGGTCGCGACCGTCTACTCAGGACAGCGAGCCGGGCTTCCGGTGGTGTGGAAGGTCTTCCCGAAGCGACTCGACAAGCGCACGATGGCCGCGTTCAACAAGGAGCAGGCCAAGTTGTCCACCGTGCGGCGGGTCACCTCGATCCTGCCGGTCGCCGGTGTCGACGAGCTGGACACCGGCGAGTCCGCGGTCCGGATGGAGCGGTGCACCCAGTCCCTTGCCGCACTGGTGGAGCGCGTCGGACCGCTTCCCCCGGCCGACGTCGTGGTGCTGGGCCGGGCGGTGGCGGTGGCACTGGCCGCGGCCCACGGTGCCGGTGTGGTGCACGGCGGGGTGTCGCCGCACAACATCCTGTTCCGCACCACCGGCGAGCCGGTGCTGGCGGACCTCGGCGTGACACTGCGCCAGGCGTTCGCCCGGGATCCGTTGTACGCCATCGAGTTCCTGCCGCCGGAGACGCTGCGCACCGGCGTGCTCAACGAGGACACGGACCTCTACGGGCTGGGTGCCGTCCTGCACTACGCGCTGAGCGGCCGCTCGCCCCACCCTGGCCGCCTCGGTGAGCAGCCGGGCGAGCGGGTGCTGCGCATCCTGGGGGCACCGGTACCGGCGATCAACAACCCGGACGTCCCGATCGGACTGTCCACTTTGGTCGCTCGGCTGCTGGCCGCCGATCCGGCACGCCGCCTCGGCGACGCGAGTGCGGTGGCCGGTCAACTCGGTGCCATGCTGCCCGGCTCCCCGCAGCGCCCGGCGGCCGACGACTTCGACGACTTCGGCGCCTCCCGTCCGGCGCCCATGCCGCCCACCGGTCAGGCGCCGCCGCCCCCGCCCGTGGCGAGCCTGCCCGCCGTCGGCGACGACTTCGACGACTTCGCCTACCCCGGCCCCCCGGCGCCACCGGCCTACCGCCCGGCGGTCGCTCCGCGTCCCGTCGGCCCACCTCCCGTTGCCCGGGCTCCGGCCGTGGCACCGCCGGTTGTCCAGCCCCCGGTGCCTCCGCCGGTCGCCGCGGAGCCGCCCGCCGAGCAAACCTCACCGGGTGTTCCCGCCCCACCGGCGCTACCACTGGCCACGCTGACCCCGGCGCCCACCGAACCGCCCGCGGCATCGCCTGGCGCCGCCTCGCTGGCGGGATCGCCCAGCGAACTGCCGCCCGCACCTTCGGCGCCGCCCTCGGAACCACCCACCGCGGCGCTGCCCACTCCGGCGACCGTCGAGTTCCGGGCGCAGCCACGGTCCCCTGCCGTCCGGCACGACCTGGACTTCGACGACGATTTCGCCGGCGTTGCCGGTCCGCGTCCGGGGCGTGGGCAGGTGAAGGTGCTCGCCGGCCCGCTCCCGCCGCCAGGGCAGGGGCCGAGGAAGCTCCTCCGCTACGACCTGCTCGCCGGGGCCGCGCTTCTCCTCGCGCTGCTCGCCCTCGTCCCGTTGCTCCTCTTCCGGGGTGAGCCGGAGGAGATCTCCAGCGTGCCACAGCTTCCGTCGGACGGTGGCGGCTCGACCGGGAAGGACGTCGAGATCGAGCTGGCCGAGCCCGTCGAACTGACCGACAAGGTGCGCCTGAACTGGACCGCGCCCGAGGAGCTCGACTTCATCGTGGTCGTCGCGGCGGAGGGGAAGGACAGGCGGTATGAACCGGCCGAGCGGGACCTCTCGATGACCCTTCCGGTGGAGGACGGCCTCAAGTACTGCTTCCAGGTGCAGGCGAGCGACGGGAACGACGTCTACGAGAGCAACGTGGTGGCACTGCGGAACGCGGTCTGCCGGGAGTAGTCAGCCGCCCGAGTGCATCATGTCGGCGCCCGCCGGGATCGTGGGGTCGTCGGGGTCGTCCAGCCAGCCGTAGGGCAGCGTGACCCTGCCCGGTGAGCCCTGGCGGCCGCGTGGGCCCTCGGCCGTGGTCGGGAACGGGGCGTCGTGGTCCAGTTCTCCCAGGTGGTCGTCCAGTTCGGACAGGGCGGTGACCATGGCGAACTTACGGCGCAGTGCGGAGCCCACCGGGAAGCCCATGAGGTACCACGCCATGTGTTTGCGCAGGTCGCGCATGCCTTTCTCCTCGCCGTCGTGTTCGACGAGGAGTTCCGCGTGGCGGCGCAGCACCTTCGCCACCTCGCCGAGCGGCGGGGGCTCGGGGAGCGGGCGGCCCTCGAACGCGGCCTGCAGCTCGCCGAACAGCCACGGGCGGCCCAGGCAGCCCCGGCCGATGACCACGCCGTCGCAGCCGGTCTTCTCCACCATGGCCAGCGCGTCCGCCGCCGTGAAGATGTCGCCGTTGCCCAGCACGGGGATCGACGTGACCGCTTCCTTCAGGCGCGCGATGTGGGTCCAGTCAGCCTGGCCCGAGTAGCGCTGCGCAGCGGTCCTGGCGTGCAGTGCCACCGCCACGGCGCCCTCGGCCTCGGCGATGCGGCCCGCGTCGAGGTAGGTGTGGTGTTCGTCGTCGATGCCGATGCGGAACTTCGCGGTCACCGGGATGTCGCCCGCCGCGTCCACCGTCGCGCGGATGATGTTCGCGAACAGCTTCCGCTTGTACGGGAGCGCGGCGCCGCCGCCCTTGCGGGTGACCTTGACGACCGGGCAGCCCCAGTTCGTGTCGATGTGGTCGGCGAGGCCCTCACCGACGATGATCTTCACGGCCTCGCGCATGGTGGCCGGGTCGACGCCGTAGAGCTGCACCGACCGGGGGTGCTCGCTCGGGTCGAACGTCATCATGTGCCACGTCTTCGGGTCCCGGATGACCAGGGCCCGCGCGGTGATCATCTCGCACACGTACAGCCCGGCGCCGTACTCGCGGCACAGTCGCCGGAACGCCACGTTCGTGATGCCCGCCATCGGGGCGAGCACCACCGGCGGGTCGACCTGGTACGGGCCGATCCGCAGCGTGGACGGGACAGCTGCCATGCCTCCATTGTGAGCGGTGCCCGGCCCGGCGCGTCCCGGGGGTTCACCGGCGCGGTGTCGCACAGTCTCGCGGCAGTCGACGAGACCTCGGGGCAGCCAGCCACACGTCACCGGCTGTGCGGAGCGTTCGCTGCGACCGACACTTCGAATCGCGGGGAGGCGGAACAGTTCAGACCAGCAGTTCACGCACCTCCTCCGCGGTCAGCGCCGGGCTGAACAGGTCGCCGTCGTCCATGACGCCCTTGAACAGCTCCGCCTTCCGCCGCTGCAGCGCCAGCACCTTCTCCTCGATCGTGTCCCGCGCGATCAGCCGGTAGACCATGACGTTGCGGGTCTGCCCGATGCGGTGCGTCCGGTCCACCGCCTGCGCCTCGGCCGCCGGGTTCCACCACGGGTCCAGCAGGAAGCAGTAGTCGGCCTCGGTCAGGTTCAGCCCGAACCCGCCCGCCTTGAGGCTGATCAGGAACACCGGCGCGGCGCCCTCCTTGAACCGGGCCAGCACCTCGGCGCGGTCCCTGGTCCTGCCGTCGAGGTAGCAGTACTCGACCCCCTCGGCGTCCAGCCGGTCGCGCACCGTCGCAAGGAAGCCGGTGAACTGGCTGAACACCAGCGCCCGGTGCCCGCCGCCGAGCACGTCCCGCAACTGCTCGACGAGCGCGTCGACCTTGGCCGAGGGCAGGTCGGCGTGGTCGGCGTCGACCAGGCCCGCGTGCAGGCACAGCCGCCGCAGCGACGTCAGCGACCGCAGGATCGCGAACCGGTTGCCGTCCAGGTCGGAAAGCAGGCCCAGCACCTTCTGCCGTTCCCGCTGCAGCACCGTCTGGTACAGCTTGCGGTGGCGCGGGTGCAGGTCCACCTCCAGCACCTGTTCCAGCTTGGGCGGCAGGTCCTTCGCCACCTGCTCCTTCGTGCGCCGCTTCATCAGCGGCCGCACCCGCCGCCGCAGCCGCGCCAGCAGCTCGGTGTCGTTCTCCTTCTCGATGGGGCGCGCGTAGTGGTCCCTGAACCGCGTGGGGCTGGGGAACAGGCCGGGCGCGGTGATCGACAGCAGCGACCACAGCTCCATCAGGTTGTTCTCCATCGGCGTGCCGGTGATCGCGACCTTCACCGGCACGGGCAGCCGCCGCAGGCACTGGTACACCTTCGACTGGTGGTTCTTGGTGTACTGCGCCTCGTCCATGAGCAGCCCGGCCCACGACACGTCCGCGTACGCGTCGACGTTCAGCCGCAGCAGCGTGTACGAGGTGACGACCACGTCGACGTCGACGGGCAGGGGCCCGCGCCTGGTCACCGCGGCCACCCGCAGGTGCGGGGTGAACCGCGCCGCCTCCGCCACCCAGTTGCCCACCACGCTGGTCGGCGCGACGATCAGGAACGGCTCGGCCGCGGCGGCGTGGCAGATCAGCGCCAGCGACTGCAGTGTCTTCCCCAGCCCCATGTCGTCGGCGAGGATGCCGCCGAGCCGGTGCTCCCACAGGAACGCGAGCCACTGGAACCCGTCCACCTGGTAGGGGCGCAACCGGGCGTCCACGGTGGACGGCACCGCCGCGCGCGGCACCGAGTCGAGCGACAGCAGCCCGTTCACCTGCCGCTCCCACGTCGCCGACTGCCGTTCCACGACCCCGAGCCGCGTCAGCTCGTCCCACAGCCCGGCCTGGTAGCGGCTGATCCTCAGGGTCCCGTCGGACGCCTCGTGCAGCGACCGCGCCTCGTCGATCAGCTCGCGCAGCGTCCGCAGTTCCGGCTTCTCCAGCGAGAAGTAGGCGCCGTCGGCCAGCAGCAGGTGCGACCTGCCCCTTGCCAGCGCGACGAACACGTCGAGGAACGGCACCTCGCGGCCCTCGACCGAGATGGTCACCCCGAGGCCGAACCAGTCGTTGTCCCCCGGCACGTCCGAGGTGGACACGCCGATCGTCAGCGAGTCGCCGACCTCGCGGTAGTCGGCGGGCTCGCCGTCCACCGAGACGACCACGCCGGGCCGGGCGAGCAGCGGCAGCACCTCGGTGGTGAACAACATCGTGTCGATGCCCCGCACGCGCCTTGGCTGCAACCGGCGACCTCGGCGCAATCCGAACCGGTCCAGCGGCAGGTCGTCCAGGTCGGCGAGCAGCGCCGACTCGGCCGCCAGGTCGCGGTGGGGCACGGCAGGCCCTCCCGGCGTGGCACGTACCAGCTGGTCACCGACCTGGTACTCCCACTCCCACGACACCTCCAGCCAGTGCTCCTCGCCGTAGGTGGCGTGCACCAGGAGCTTCGGCGGCGAGACTTTGGGCGGTCCGTCGCGCCAGGCCGCGGTCGCCGCCAGCAGCGTCGACCACAGCTCGGCGCCGCCATCCGGCGACGGCCGCGGAGCCGACCGGCCCGCGGCGGTCAGCACCAGGGCCACGGTGTGCTTGCAGTCCATCGCCACCGGGCAGCTGCACTCGCCCTCCGCGAACGCGAGCGCGGGACCGCCGCCGGACCGGAAGTACGCGGTGGTGTCGTAGACCTCGCCCCACGAGCCGCGTACCCGGCCCCGCACCGCGCACGCGTCCTCGTCCCACCACAGCGACAGCACGGCACGGTCCCGCGCGTACTTCACGCCACGGGCATAGGAGGACTTCCCGGCCGCCTCCTCGACGCCGGCGATGTCGACACCGGACAGCAACGCTGACTGCATGCCGGTCAAGCTATCCGGCGGCACCGACAATTCCGGTCCGCCGCGCGGCGGGCGCCGCGAGCAGCCACACCACCCCGAGGCACGCCGCGGCACCTGTCCACAGCAGCGTCGCGCGGGTCCCCAGCACGCAACCTGCGCCAACGGCTCGCGCAGCGCGTGCCGGGCTCGGAGATGGTCGTGACCGACGCCGAGCTGTGGGTCGAGCCCGCGGTGTGGACCGAGTACCGCAAACGTTTGCACGACCTGATGCACGAGCTGCACGAGCACTCCCGCCCACCCCGCACCCCCGGCACGGCGCCGGTCGGGGCGACGCTGATGGCCTTCGAGATGGCGCCGCGAAAAGCGCAGGGGACCGGTCCCGGGGACCCCGGCCCATACTGAGAAAGCACCGCACCCCGGGGAGGTCGCATGGACGGGAGCACCCTGTTCGCCGACGGTCAGCACCTGTCGAGCAGCCACGACAGCCTCGCGTTCGGGGTGCCCCGCTCCGCGCCCGGCGCGATCTACGCACTCGCGATCGGCGGCGGGTTCGCCGTCGGCCCTCGGGAGGGGCGCACCGTCGTGTTCGGCCGCAACAAGCCGGAGGTGCACATCTGCATCGGCGAGGACGACCGGCGCGTCAGCCGCCAGCACGGCCTGCTGACCTGCCAGGACGGGCGCTGGTGGGTGAGCAACACCGGCCGCCTGCCGATCCGGCTGCCCGGCTCGCAGTGGCTGTTCAGCAACGAGGAGTCGCTGCCGCTCGCCGCCGGGTACACACCGCTGTTCGTGCCTGGCACGCGCGGCCGCGAACACCTGCTCGAACTGTACGTGGCCGGTGACGACGGCTCCCGTCCCGCGCCGAGGCCGGGCGACCCGACCGAGCCGCCCCGCACGTGGCGGCTGGAGGCCGACGAGCGGCTGGTGCTGGTCGCGCTCGGCCAGCGCTACCTGCTGCACGAGGCCGACCCGCAGCCGATGGGCCGCCAGCAGGTCGCCGGACAGCTCAACGAGCTGGCACCCGGCACGTGGACCGCACGCAAGGTGGAGCACACGGTCACCGCCGTGCGGGCGCGCCTGTCGAGGTCCGGGGTGGCCGGGCTGACCCGCGAGGAGGTCGGCGAGCCGGTCGGCAACAAGCTCAACGACAACCTGCTGCGTGAGCTGCTGCTGTCCACCACGCTCGTGCCGCCGGACCTGCGCCTGCTCGAACCGGACGACGCGGAGACCGGATCGTGAGCGAGTTCCCGCCCCAGCCGCTGCCGCCCTCGCCCGGTGGACTGGCGGGCCGGGTGCCGCCCGCGCCACCCGGCAGCCTGTTCGTGCTCGCCGCCGACGGCGGGTTCGCCGCACCGCCCCGGCCCGCGTTCGAGGTCGTCTTCGGCCGCAAGGAACCGGACGTGCACGTGTGCATCGGCCCGGACGACCCGAGGATGAGCCGCTTCCAGGGCCGCATCACCCGAGGCGGCGGCGAGTGGTGGCTGCGCAACGACGGCAAGCTGCCGATCCGCCTTCCGCAGTCCCGCTTCCTGCTGTCGGGCAACGAGATCCCGCTCGCCGAGGGCTACAGCCCGCTGTTCATCCGCACGTCCAGGCGCCGCGAGCACCTGCTGGAGGTGCGGGTGGTCGGCGCGGGCCGCCGGGACACACTCGTGGGCGCCGACGACCCGACCGACACGGCCGAGCCGGAGGGCTGGCACCTCGACGCCACCGAGCGGCTGGTGGTGACCGCGCTCGCGCTGCGGTACCTGCGGCAGGAGCCGCACCCGCAGCCGCAGTCGTGGAAGCAGGTCGCGATCGACCTGAACAACGCGGTGGGCACCCGGTCGGACTGGACGCACAAGCAGGCGGCGAACGTGGTCCTGAAGGTCCGTGAGCGGCTCATCCCGTACGTGGCGGGGCTGCGGCTGGCGGACTGGGGCGACCCGGCGGGCAACATGGTCAACCACCAGCTGATCCAGGAGCTGCTGCAGACCGCGACCCTGCGTCCCCCTGACCTGCGCCTCCTGGAGACCGGCGCGGACTGAGATGGCTACGCTGGCGCACGATGGACACCGACCCGGACACCACGCCGGACACCAGGCCTGTTCGCAGGCTGCCGCTCGCCCTCGGCATCGCGGCGGTCGTGCTCGTCGCCGACCAGGCCACGAAGTTCTGGGCGGAGCGCACGCTCACCGGCCGCGACCCGATCCCGGTGCTCGGGGACTTCATCCAGTTCCGGCTGCTCTACAACCCCGGCGCGGCGTTCTCCATCGGCGAGAACGCGACGTGGCTGTTCACGATCATCGCGGCGGGCGCCGTCGGCTGGCTGTTCTGGTACCTGTGCAAACCGCTCCCGGTGAGCCACGCGGTCCCGTTCGCGATGCTGCTCGGCGGCGCGACCACGCACCTGCTCGACCGGCTGTTCCGCGACCCCGGGTTCGCACGCGGTCACGTGGTCGACTTCATCGACTACAACGGGTGGTTCGTCGGGAACGTCGCGGACATCGCGCTGACCCTCGGCGCCATCCTCGCGATCATCGTGACCGCGCGGCAAAAAGACCCGGCCGGGTCCTAGAGCACGGGGCCTGCGCCGTCCCGCCACCACGTGAGCAGGTCCTCCCGCGTGTAGCCCTGGAAGGCGAGCCCCAGGATGTCGGTCCGGTCCGAGGTCCAGATCAGGTAGAGGTTCTCGTGGGGACCGGTGCCGCACTGGAGCCTGCCGGTGTCCCCGCCCCGCGCGTAGGGCGCGTCGGCGGCGAAGCCCGGCGGGTTCGCGAGGCAGTCGCCGCCGCTCACCGTGGACTGCGCGGTGTGCGACGCGTCCATCGACGCCTTGTCCGGGAACTGGTAGTAGAAGACGATCGGCGCGCCGGGCGACGGCCCGCACACCACGGCGGCGGTGGCGCCGGTCGCCTCGTTGGTCTCGACCTGCCCGGCCGAGGGCCGCATGCAGTTGTTGCGGGTGTTGTCCGGGACGTGCGCCAGCAGCGCGGACTCCGCGGGCCGCGGGAACGGCGGCGTCGCGGTCTCGTTGACCGCCGCGACGATCGCGGGCAGCGGCAGCCCGTAGGTGCGCTTGAACCACCGCACCAGGTCCGCGGGCGTACCGCTGCCGGTCGCGCGGACCATGAGCCGCAGGGGTTCGAGCGTCCACTCCAGCACCGGCGTGTCCCGCGCGCCCTGGTAGCAGAGCATCGAGCCGAGGTCGACGCTGCGCAGGTCGTATGGCCGGTTGCCGAGGAAGTTCGGCGGGACCTCCGCACCGGTGCAGTCCACGCCGGTCGGCGCGTTCGCGGTCGCGGCGTGCTGGTCGTGGGTGCGCCGCAGCGCGTCGACGGTGCTGAACCGGAAGTAGGACACGGCGGCCGCGCCGTCGCTGACCGGGTCGCAGTCGATCGCCGCCCGCAGGTCGCGGAACGTGGCGAGCGTGCCTGCCCGCGTCCGTTCGCAGCGGCTCAGCTCGACCAGGTCGATCAGCGACTGCTCGGCCGGGGTCGGGAACGCCGGGATCGCCGCCCAGCCCTTCCACTCGTCGACGAGCCGCTGGTCGTCCGCCTCGCGGATCTCGGCCTGCGCGACCGTGCGCCGCTCGTCGTCGGTCCACACGAGACGGGTGGTGCCGCCGTCGGTGTGGCACAGGACGCGGCCGGTCTGGTCGCCCGCGTTGGGGTAGCGGTGTTCCGCGCCGGTCGCGACCGTGCAGTCGCCGCGGTCGCTGGCGATGCCCGACTCCCCCACCAGCCCGCCGTACGCGTTGTCCATAGTGGACCGATCGGGGAACAGGGTGAACCGCACGAACCGGTCGCCGTCCCGGCAGTCCAGCGCCGTCTCGCCGCCGGGCAGGGCAGCGGAGGTCTCGTCGCAGTCCCCGCGCAGCGGCGGCGGGACCCGGAAGACGGGGCTGGCGCCCGCGGTCCCGCCCGCGCCGTTCACCACGAACACCACCGCGGCGGCGACCACCGCGGCGGCCGCGGCGATCGCCGCCGCGGGCTTCCAGTTCACCGTACGGCGCGGTGTTCCGCGCCGCCGCGCCCCGCGCACCCGGCCACCGCTGACCGCGGCGGCCAGCTCGCCGGCCAGCTCCGTGCACGACGCGTACCGGTCCGCTGGCCGCTTCGCGAGTGCCGTCGCCAGCACCTCGTCCAGCGCGGGCGGCAGTTCCGGCCGCACCGACGTCACCGGCGGCGGGTCCTCGTGCCCCTGCGCCCACAGCAGCGCGTTCGTGTCGGAGTGCTGGTGCGGCGCGCGGCCGGTGAGGCACTGGTAGAGCACGACACCGAGCGAGTACACGTCCGCGCGCGGGTCGACGGGCGCCGCGTCGGCCTCGCCGCCGGGGATCAGCTCCGGCGCGAGGTAGCCGGGCGTGCCGACGCGCCTGCCGACCTCGGTGAGCCGCTCACCCAGCACCGGAGCGGCGATCCCGAAGTCGCACAGCCACACCCGGCCCGTCTGTCGTTCGACGAGGATGTTGCCGGGTTTCACGTCCCGGTGCACGACCCCGTTGGCGTGCGCGAAGTCCAGCGCCGACGCGACCGACCGGATCAGGTGGACGGTCCAGGCCAGGTCCGGCGGGCCCGCCTTGAGCAGGTCGCGCAGGTTCGGTCCGTCGATGTAGGGCATGACCAGGTACAGCAGCTCGTCGTCGGCCGGCGCGGAGAAGACCGGGACGATGCCGGGATGGCTCAGGTTCGCGGCCGACAGCGTCTCCCTGCGGAACCGCTCGCGGAACGCGGGCTCGTACGCGAGCGCCGGCGCGATGACCTTGAGCGCGACCTGCCGGTCGCCGAGGTGTTTCTCCTCGGCGAGGTAGATGACGCTCATCCTGGTCTCCGCCAGCTTCCGGATCAGCCGGTACCGCGGCAGTTGCTCGGACAGCTCCGGCTGGCTGGGAAACTGGTCGTCGGTCATGTCGTCCAACCAGACAACTCCCCCCGAGGAGACAGGACTCGCCGTGCCGATCCATGATGCCAGGCGGCTCGTCGCCGTCTCAGCGCTGTCGCTGCTGCTTTCCGCGTGCACGAACGAGGTGGCGGGTGCGCCGATCGGCACCGGGCAGACCGTCGGCTCGAACCCGGCGACGAGCGCGCCGGCCCCGTCCGGCACGGCCGAGCCGCCGCCGACGAACGAGGACATCCCGCCCGCGGCCGACGGCTCGGACGTCAGGGCCTGCTACGACGGAACGTGCGAGGTCGAACTGCGTGCGCCGGTGACGATCCCGTTCGACCCCGGCACCGGTCTCGCGCAGCTGACCCTCACCAGGGTGGACGGCGTGGACGGCGCCCAGCTGTCCGGCACGACCGTCGGTGGCGGCACGGTGTCGGTGTCGGTGTACGCGGACCCCGGCTTCTCGTCGACCGCCACCGTCAACGGTTTCACGATCACGGCGCTGTACACGGTGGACGGTGTGGCGGTGCTGCGGATGTCACCGCCGTCCTGAACCTGCCACCGGTTTCGGGCGCGTCGTCGCGAGGTAACCCGTGGGAATGGCGTTGGCTCCCCACGACAGTTCTCCCGGCACCGAGTCCAGGGACGAGCAACTCGCCCGCAACGTCAGCGAACTGCTGCAGGAACTACGCGTCGCGCAGGCGGGTGTGCAGTTCCTGTTCGGCTTCCTGCTCGCCGTCGCGTTCACCCAGCACTACGCGCGGGCGTCCGGGTTCGAGCAGATCGTGCACCTGGTCGCCGTCGTGTTCGCCACCGCCTCCGTCGCAATGCTGACCGCACCGGCCGCCTGGCACCGGCTGCTGTTCCGGCAGGGGCAGCGCCCGCAGATCCTGCGGGTCGCCAACCAGCTGATGGTGGCCGGGCTCGCGTGCCTCGCGACCGCGATGACCGCGACCGTGCTGCTGCTGTTCAAGGTCGTCGCGGGCCCGGTCGTCGCGGCGGTGTTCGCCACGCTGGTCGGCGTGATGTTCACGCTGCTGTGGTTCGTGCTGCCGCTGCGCGCCCGGGCCAACGGGAACGGCGGCGAGCCCGACGAGCCGTCATCCTAGTTAGCTCGTCAGGTCGTCGTACCACTCGCTGATCGAGTCGCGGTCGACGTCCGGGGCGTCCTCGAGGGTGTCGAACAGGCCGTCCGCGTCGTCGTCCGCGTCGTCGCGGGGCTCGTAGCCGGAGTCGTCCGTCATGCCGGAGTCCTCGGGGGCCACGGGGTCCTCCGCGCCGTCGTCACCCGGCGTGGTCGACGTGTCGTCGCCGCCTTCCGGGTCCGCCGCGGGCTCGTCGGCGCCGGGCTCCGCACCGCCCTCGCCACCGCCCTCGCCACCGCCCTCTTCGTCGCCGTAGGGCTCGTAGCCGTTGTCGTTGTCCGGCTCGGCCGGCTCGACCGGGGTGTCGACCGGCACGTCGTCCGTGCCGGTCGGCGCGGGGGACGGCTGCGGCTCCGGTGCCGGGTCCGGCTGCGGCTCCTGCGTGGTCGGCTGCGCGGCGCCGCCCTGACCGCCGGCGTTCCAGGTGCCCAGGCCGGTCGGGTCGTTGTAGGCGTCCTCCGCGATGCCGTCGTCGTCCCCGTCGAGCAGCGCGGTGTCGGCGACCCCGTCCCCGTCGGAGTCCCACATGACGTCGTCGACGCGGCCGTCACCGTCGAAGTCCAGCGCGACACCGTCCGCGGTGCCGTCGCCGTCCACGTCGACGTCGGCCTCCGAGTGGTGGACGTTCGGCGCTCCTTCTCCGGTGCCGAAGCTGTACTCGATGTCGGGCATGTGCTCCCCCGGGGCTGCTGGTCTGGATCTCGGAAGGTAGATGCGCGGGCCGCGCCGGCGGTTCCGCCGGAAGTCTGCCAGGTTCGGTTTGCTTCGGCGAACAATCCACCTCGGCCGGGAACGGCCGTTCCGACCTCCTCGTCGCAGGGCCGATCATGACCAGGAGGTACTCCGTGACCACACCAGCGGGCTTCGACGACCTGCACCGGCTCGCGGGGGACGCTGCCCGTTTCGCGCGGATCTTCTCCGTCGAGCAGGACGCCGGGCACACGTTCACCGGCCACGACGCGACCGAGCGGGTCGCCGTGTCGGTGACCGCCGACGGCCAGGTCACCGACGTCGAGCTGGCCAGGGACTGGGACCGGGAGATCGACCCGCGCAGCCTCGGCGCCGCCGTCGTCGAGGCGGTCGGCGCCGCGACCGTGAACCGGGTGTCGGCGTGGGCGGACCGCGTGCCCGGCGCAGGCGACGAGCCCGGGGAACCCGCACCGCCCCGCACGCGGGAGCCGGTGACGATCAACCCGTCGACCGCCGCGATCGAGGACCTGCTGTACCTGCTGCACCGCGTCGGGCAGGAGACCGCGCCGCCGGAACGCGGCCGCCGACGGGACCCCGGCCCGGCGCGCCCGGCACCGACGAAGGGCAAGAGCGAAGGCGGTCACGTCGTCGTCGTGCTGAACGGCACGACCGTCGCCGAGGTGCGGGTCGAGACGAACACGATGTGGATCGGCGGCGCCAACCACCTCGAGGTCGCAGGCGAGCTGCGCAGCGCGTTCGAGGCCGCCTACCTGCGCGCGGAGGAGGAGGCCCCAGCCCGCGATGCCGACAGCGCGGTCGCCGAGCTGAAGGCGCTCACCGCCGACCCGCAGGAGTTCGTGGCGAGGCTCTTCGGCCTCGACCGCTGAAAGCACGAGAGAGGGAGGACTCTCCGATGGCCCCGACCAAGGACCAGTACGAGGTGGCGCTGGCCGCGTTGCGCGACGACGCGACGACGTGGACCGGCTGCGCGGACGACCTCGCCGCCGCGAAGTCCACAGCGGACGGTCTCGACCTGGAAGCACTGCACTTCTCGTATCTCGCCGACAAGTGCGGTGTCACGCAGCTCTACGCCGACTTCCAGAGCAAGTTCGTCCGCCTGCTCGGCGAGGGGGAGACCACGTGCCACGCCGTGTCCGACGCGTTGCTGGCCGCGGCACAGACCTACCAGCAGGAAGAAGAAGCGGGCGTGCACAACTTGAACAACGTGTGGTGAGGGAGACATGGGCGGGGTACTGAGCGACGCGGAGTTCCAGGACATCCTCCGGCGGGTAGGGGAGGCACTGAACAAGATTCCCAAGCAGTTCCAGCGGTTGATCGACAACATCAACTCGGTGCTGGACTGGCTGCCCGGGTTCCTGATGGACAGGATCAACGACGCGCTGGGGGCCGTCGGCGACTTCGTCGGCAAGATCCTGACGGAGATCGGCAAGATCATCACGCAGCCGGGGGTGCCGTGGACGCTGTGGACCCACGGCACCACGTGGACCGAGCAGGTCGGCGGCAAGGCCAGCACGTGGCAGGACGTCTTCCACGTCGGCTCGCTCAGGACCGACGACGAGTGGAAGGGCACCTCGGCCGACGCGTACCGCAACATCCTGCCGCTGCAACAGAAGGCGCTCGGCGCGGTGAAGTCCGCGGCCGACGAGATCGACGACCTCCTCATGAAGCTGGCGGTCGCGATCGGCGTCGCGTGGCTCGCGATCGTGGCGGCCGTCGTGTCGTTCGTGATCGAGCTGACCGCGGAGGCGGGTGCCGCCGCGACCGGCGTCGGCGCACCCCCGGCGGCCGCCGCGGCCGGGGTGTCCGCGGCGAAGGTGTGGGGCATCATCGCGGCCGCACTCGCCGTGCTGGAGGCGTTCGTGGCGGGCTCGCTGCTCCCGTCGATCAAGGACCTGAACCAGCGCATCACCAACGACGAGGGCTTCCCCGGCGGCCACTGGCCGAGCCTCACGACCGACATCTCCGACTCGAGCCACCGGGACGACAACGGGCAGAACGCCCCGTGGGAGATGTCCAAGGCCTGAGCGGGAGCACGAGGTGGCGGCCGCCGTGAAGGCGGCCGCCACCTCTGTGAACGGACCCCGGTCGTCCACGAGGGCGCCACCACGTCGCCCGGAACTGTCGGTGCCCGCGTCTACACCGGACAACGGGGACTCGCGGCCGCGAGTTGTCCACAGCCGCCCCGGTTGTCCACAGTCAAGATCGACATCCCCTGACTGCCGGTGAACACTGGTAAACTGGCATGGCGGGACGCCCCCGGGTTCGGGTGGGGGTTGCGTTCCGGCCGGTTCGCGGATTCGGGCGGGTTGGTTCGGCCCGTTTCGTTGCGTTCACGCCACCAGCAGGTGGTTCAGTTCCGCCAGTCGCCGGGTCACCGCTATCACCGCGTACGCGGGCGGCAGCGCCTTCCCCGGCGCGGGCGGCTCGACCCACCGCCACACCTTCCCCGCCGACACCCCGGGGTCGGTCGGGATCACGACGTGGCTCCCGTACGGCGCCACGTCCACTCGCAAATGGGAGAGATCGGCGGTCGTGTTCGGCCGCAGCCGGTCGAGTGGCTTGGTCAGGAAGGTCCAGCGAACGCCGTCCGGGTCGGTGACGACCGGTCCGGACAGCATCGCGATCCCCATTTCCGCGCGCACCCGCGCACCCAGCGTCGCAGGCATCGTCACCGCTTCCACGGTGTGCCCGATCGCGACGATGAGCACCCTGTTGCCCACCTGCACAGAGACCGGCCAGCCAAGTAGTTCCTCGTACTCCGCGCGGCCGTGGGCGAGTTCTCGTAGCCACGACGGCGCCGGCCGGTTCGTGATCGAGATTGTCATGGTCTTCCCCGTAAATTCGAGTCGCACCGGTGAAACCGGCACGAACTCAGACTTTCACGGCACGGATGACCGACGCTGGAATCGGCGTGGAATTCGAGCCCGGGAATTTCGCCGCACGTCACGGCACCCCGCTGACCTGCGCCGTGGCGTGCGTCACACGCCAAAAACCGACCGATGGGTATGTCAATACCGACCGGCCGGCCCTTTTCGATACGAGATCGAACTGCGGTCAGTGAGCAAAGCACCCGTTCAGATCACCGTGCGTCAACACCGCGTCCGTGCCGCCGTACGTCCCGTGAGCGAGGATCTCGGCCGCCGCGGCCGACACGAGCGAGTACGCCGCCACCGCGATCGCGGGCCCCACGCTCACCCGCCGCACCCCCAGCCCGGCGAGCGCGGCGACCGACGGCGCCCCCGGTCCGGCCATCACGTTCACCGGCGCCGGGATCCGCGTCACCAGCTCGGCGATCACGTCCGGGTCGTGCACCCCCGGCACGAACACCCCGTCCGCACCCGCGTCCACGTATACCTTCGCCCGCGCCACCGTCTCGTCCACCCCGCCCGCCGACAGCAGGAACGTGTCGATCCGCGCGTTCACGAACAGGTCCCCGCCGGCGGCCCGCGCCGCCGCGATCCGCTCCGGCGCCGCCACGCGCCCGTCCTCGACGTTGATCCCGGCCGCACCCGCGTCCCGCACCAGCCGCACGGTCCGCGCGACGTCGCCGTACCCGCTCTCGATGTCGGCGGTCACCGGCACGTCCACGGCACGCACGATCCGCGCCGCCGCCGCCACCGCCGCGTCGGCGTCGAGCCGGTCCCCGTCCTGCGCCCCGAGGCTCCACGCGACCCCGGCGCTGGTCGTGGCGATCGCCTCGGCGCCGGCCCGCTCGATGATCCGCGCGCTGGCCGCGTCCCACGCGTTGGGCAGCACGAGCGGCGCGCCGGTGAAGTGTCGTTCCCGAAAGGTCATGGACAGGAACTCCACCAGCGGACGAGTCACCCGTCCGGCAGTTTTCGGACATGAACGTGTCGATGTCCGAAAACGGCCAGCGAGCACCCGCGCGGCCGGGCACGGTGGTGTCATGCGCACGCACACCGTGATGGACACCCCCGTCGGCCCGCTGACACTCGTGGCGAGCGACGGCGTGCTGTGCGGGCTGTACATGGACGAGCAGCGGCACCGCCCGGCGGCGGAGGTCTTCGGCCCCCGCGACGACCGCCACTCCCGCGACGCCATCGAACAGCTGACCGCGTACTTCGACGGCGACCTGAAGGACTTCGACGTGCCGCTCGCCCTGCACGGCACGGAGTTCCAGCGTCGCGTGTGGACAGAGCTGGCCACCATCCCGTACGGCGAGACCACCACCTACGGCGAACTGGCGGAGCGCCTCGGCCACCCGACCGCCGCCCGCGCCGTCGGCCTCGCGAACGGAAAGAACCCGGTCAGCATCATCGTCCCGTGCCACCGCGTCGTCGGCTCCACCGGCAACCTCACCGGCTACGGCGGCGGCCTGCCCCGCAAGCGCTACCTGCTCGCGTTCGAACAGGGCACCCCGGTCCTGCTCTAGCTGGTGGGCGGTCGGGTGCTGGGAAGGCGCGTTGACGGCGTGGCAATGCCCTGAAAGGCGCGTTCAGGGCGCTGGGCGCCCTGAACGGCCCATTGACGACACTTCACGGGGATCGGTCGTCTAGAGGTACTGTCCGGTCCCTCGGATGTGCGGGCCCTCCGGCGTCTCGCCACCGGCACCCGGCGGCAGCCCGCGACGCATCTGCTCCAGCTGCACCCGCGCGGCCATCTGCTGTGCGAACAACGCGGTCTGGATGCCGTGGAAGAGCCCTTCGAGCCAGCCGACGAGCTGGGCCTGCGCGATCCGCAGCTCGGCGTCCGATGGCGTGTTCTCCTCGGTGAACGGCAACGACAGCCGCTCCAGCTCCTCCTGGAGCTCCGGCGCGAGCCCTTCCTCCAGCTCGGCGATCGACCGCGTGTGGATCTCCCGCAAACGATTGCGGGACGCCTCGTCCAGAGGTGCGGCCCGCACTTCCTCCAACAGCTGTTTGATCATCGTGCCGATGCGCATGACCTTGGCGGGCTGCTCGACCATGTCGCCGATCTGCTCGGCGTTCTCGCCGTCCTTCATCGCGGCGGCACCGACGGGCGAGCCGTCCGGGCCCATCACGACCACGTGCTGCGGCTGCTCGTTCTCCTGGCCAGGGTTCATCTGCACGAGTCCGAGGGTAGCCGTCACGAGCACCCCCCAAACGAGCCCCCCGCGCGGCTCCGTACGGTGTGGTGCCATGGCGTTCGACGTCGCTGCGATTCGGGGCTGGTTCCCCGCGTTGGGTGATGGCTGGATCCACCTGGACGCCCCGGCCGGCATGCAGGTGCCGGAGCAGGTCGCCACCGCCGTCTCCACCGCGCTGCGCGCGCCCGTGTCCGGGCCGGGCGGTGTGTTCCCCGCCTCCCAGCGCGCGGAGGCCATCGTCGACGCCGCGCGCCGCGCCATCGCCGACCTCGTGGGCTGCGACCCGGCCGGGGTCGTGCTCGGGCCGAACCCGGCGGTGCTGCTGCAGCGGCTCGCGGAGGCCGTCGGCGCGGGCTGGGTCATCGGCGACGAGGTGGCCGTGTCCCGGCTCGACCACCAGCAGAACATCGCGCCGTGGCTGCGGGTCGCACAGCGGGCAGGCGCGACCGTGCGGTGGGCCGAGATCGACATCGAGACGTGCGAGCTGCCCGCGTGGCAGTACGAGAGCCTGGTCACGCACCGCACGAAGGTCGTGGCCGTGACCGCGGCGTCCGGCGTGGTCGGCACCCGCCCGGACCTGAACAAGATCACCGCGCTGGCCCGCGAGACGGGGTCGCTGGTCGTGGTGGACGCGTCGTCGGCCGCGCCGTTCGTGCCGATGGACATCAAGGCGCTCGGCGCCGACGTGGTCGCCGTGAACGCGACCGCGTGGGGCGGTCCGGCGGTCGGCGCGCTCGCGTTCGCCGACCCGTCACTGCTGGACCGGCTGCCCGCGTGCGCGCTCGGCCCGAACCAGACCGGGCCCGCCAGGATGGAGCTGGGGCAGCACGCGTACCCGCTGCTCGCGGGCCTGGTCGCGTCCGTGGACTACCTCGCGAGCCTCGACGACGCCGCCACCGGCAGCCGCCGCGACCGCCTGCAGACCTCGATCGGCTCGGCCAAGTCCTACCAGGCCGGGATGCTCGGCAAGCTCATCTCCGAGCTGCGCGGCCTGCTGCACGTCACGGTCATCGGCGACGCCATGCGCCGCATCCCGGCCCTCGCGTTCACCGTCACCGACGTCAAGGCGGCCACCGCGATCGTGCACCTCGCCGACCGCGGCATCTGCGCGTTCGCCGACGACGTGCCCAGCGGCGTGTTCGCGGCGCTCGGGGTGGCCGAGGTCGGCGGCGCGGTCCGCGTCGGCCTCGCGCACTACACGACGGCGGCCGAGATCGACGCGCTCGTCGAGGCCGTCGCCGCCCTGACCTCGCTCAGTTAGGCATCCGCAGCAGCAACTTGCCGAACACGTCGCCTTCCTCGAGTTTGCGGTGCGCCTCGCCTGCCTGTTCGACCGGCAGCACGTCGTGCGTGACCGGCCTGACCTCGCCGGCCTCGATCAGCGGCCACAGCATGGCGACCAGCTCCTGGCAGATCGCGGTCTTCTCGGCGACCGGCCGGTACCGCAGGGACGTCGCGGTGACCATGCCGTTCTTCGCCAGCAGCTTGCCGATGTTCAGCTCGCCCTTGACCCCGCCCTGCATGCCGATCACGACCAGCCTGCCGAGCCGTGCGAGCACGTCCACGTTGCGGGGCAGGTACTTCGCGCCCATGTTGTCGAGCACCACGTCGGCGCCCCGGCCGTCGGTGGCTTCTCTGACCGCTTCGACGAAGTCCTGTTCGCGGTAGTTGACCAGGATGTCCGCGCCGAGCTCCGCGCACCGTTCGAGCCGCTCCTCGGAGCCCGCGGTCACCGCGACCCGTGCGCCGAGCGCCTTCGCGACCTGGATCGCGTGCGTGCCGATGCCGCCCGCGCCGCCGTGCACCAGCAGCGTCTCGCCCTCGGTCAGTCCGGCCACCATCACCACGTTCGACCACACCGTTGCGGCGACCTCGGGCAGCCCGGCCGCGGTCACAACGTCCACAGTGGACGGAAGCGGCATGACCTGCCCGGCTGGCACGACGACCTTCGTCGCGTACCCGCCGCCCGCGAGCAGCGCGCACACCCGCTCACCGACCTCGACACCGGTCACGTCGGCACCGAGCGCGGCGACCGTGCCCGCGCACTCGAGACCGGGCACGTCCGTGACGCCGCGCGGGGGCGCGTAGTTGCCCTGGCGCTGCAACAGGTCCGCGCGGTTCACGGCGGTGGCGGCGACCTCCAGCACGACCTCGCCTGGGCCGGGTCGCGGATCGGGTTGCTCCGTCCAGTCCAGTACTTCCGGTCCACCTGGCCGCGTGATCGTGATCGCATGCATGGGGAAACGGTAATCGGTAGTCCATAACGGTACGTGTGCAGGGCTTGACCGGTCCGGAGTTCCCGACAAGGCTGCGCACGCCGGGCGCGGCGATCGAGTTCGGGACGATCCAGGCGCCGGTGTCTGAGCCAGAGACGAGAGGAACCCCTTCATGCCGTCCGCCAAGACGACACTCCGCGCCGGAGTCGCGTTGCTCGCGGCCGCGACCGGCGTCGGTCTCGCAGCCGTACCCGCAGCGGCAGGGCCATCGGCGCTGCCCGCCGTGCCCGACGGGCCCGCGCTGGCCCGCCAGCTGGTCAACAAGGTCAAGGTGGCGAACACCAACCGCCACCTGATCGCGCTGCAGCGACTCGCCGACCGCAACGACGGCAACCGCGGTGCGGGCACCGACGGCCACGTCGCGTCGGCCGAGTACATCGCCACCAAGCTCGAGGCCGCCGGGTACACCGTCGAGCGGCAGGAGTTCCCGTTCGTCTACGACGAGACCCGCGGAACGTCGCTCACCGTGGCCGGGACCGAGTACCCCGTGATCCGGATGAGCTACAGCGAGTCGACGCCGGAAGGCGGCGTGACGAGCACGCTGCACGTGGTGCCGCCGGACGCGACCCCTGGCTGCGAGGCGACCGACTACGCGGGCGCCGAGGGCAAGGTCGCGCTGATCAGCCGCGGCGCGTGCACGTTCGGCGCGAAGGCCGCCGCCGCCGGTGAGGCCGGCGCCGTCGCCGTCGTCATGTACAACAACACCCCGGGTGCTCTGAACGGCACGCTCGGCGCGCCGCTGCCCGGCAGCGCGCCAGCCGGTGGGGTCACGCAGGCCGAGGGCCAGGTCCTGGCGACGCAGCACGGCGCCGAGGTCAGCATCGACCTGCAGGGCTTCATGGAGGACCGCGTCTCGTACAACGTCGTCGCGGAGACCCAGACAGGCCGCCACAACAACGTCGTCATGGCGGGCGCGCACCTGGACAGCGTCGCCGACGGCCCTGGCATCAACGACAACGGCACCGGTTCCGCGGCGCTGCTGGAGACCGCGCTGCAGCTCGGCGGTTCCCCGAAGGTCAACAACGCGGTGCGGTTCGCGTGGTGGAGCGCGGAGGAGCTCGGCCTCGTCGGGTCGGAGTACTACGTGCAGAGCCTCGACTTCGAGGAGCAGCTGAACATCGCGCTGTACCTGAACTTCGACATGATCGGCTCGCCGAACGCGGGCTACTTCACCTACGACGGTGACGACTCCGACGGCGTCGGCGCCGGTGCGGGCCCGTACGGCTCGGCGCAGATCGAGCAGGCCTTCGTCGACTACTTCGACTACACCGGCGTGCCGCTGGAGGGCAAGGACTTCGACGGCCGCTCCGACTACGGCGAGTTCATCCTCAACGGCATCCCGGCCGGTGGCCTGTTCACCGGTGCCGAGGTCGTGAAGACCGAGGAGCAGGCCAACAAGTGGGGCGGCGTCGCGGGCCAGGCCTTCGACCCCTGCTACCACCAGGCGTGCGACAACCTGGGCAACGTCGACCGGGTGGCACTGGACCGCAACTCGGACGCCATCGCGTTCGTGCTGGGTTCGTACGCGATCTCCACGGAGGACATCAACGGTGTCCCGCCGCGCGCGTCCCGCGCCAAGACCCGTGCGGCAGCCGCCCGCGCCGCGACCGTGTCGGTGGCCAAGGCCGAGCCGGACGCCCACGACCACCACGGCGTACTGATCTGAGCTGAGTGAGCGAGTGGAAAGGGGCCGCACCCGACGGGTGCGGCCCCTTCGTTTTGTCGAAGTTCAGTGGTGGTCCGAAGCACCCGGACTGGCGTGGACCCTCTCCGGACAACCAGAAAGGCCTGCCCTGACGGAGAGATCAACATCGTCGAGGCGCGCGGGAGGTGCGTTGTGCGCACTCGAGCGCCCGAACTCCGGCACTACTCCGCAATCGCGACCGAGCCGATGCTGTCGGCTCAACCGCGGGGCCGCAGTGAGCTGCGGTCCACCACCCCCGTTAACTGCATTACCACGGCACCACCTGCCCTTTCCCGGCGGGCCTGCTCAGCCGGCCGTGCCCTCAAGCATGCACCCGTATGCCACCGGTCACAACCCCACAGCACAGCCCTGAACTGGTGAAACTCCCGATCACTGTCCGAAGCGGACAGCAACGCCACACACACGGGGGAAGTCCCCGCAACCCGCCCACCAACGCCCGCTACCCTGCAGTACAGGGAGGCGTGGCAGAGCGGCCGAATGCACCTGTCTTGAAAACAGGAGACCTTCACGGGTCCGGGGGTTCAAATCCCTCCGCCTCCGCAGTGTATGACCAGGTAAAACGTCCCTCGCTGGAGTGTGCGCCAGCCTGGCTGGGAGTGCAGGGTCTCTTTTAGGGTCTCATTCGCCGCCACCGGCGGCTTCCCGTACATGAGCGTCAAGGTGTCCGGCCACCTTTCCTGGCGGTTGCTGGTGCCACCCCATCGGGGGTCGCACCAGTAGCCTGTAGTCCGTCTACTCGGTGTGGAAGGCCAGAACCCAAGAGCGCGACGGCGTCGACCAGCGTGACCAACTTCGACAATGCCATCGACGTCACCGCCGCGACTTCGACGCCTGATCAGTTTCCCTTTCGACGTCGCCGTTTTCGCTGCCTGCGTGAGCCGCGCGCTTGCGCAGGAGCGACTGCTTTCCCTGCCGGCGGGGCAGCAGGCTTCTTTTCGGGCGGTGTGGGCGGATCGATTTCCATGCGGAAGCGCCAGTCACTGAGACGCACACGACAGCCGTCGCGAATGGCACGGTCGAGAGCGCGGGCCCGAAACCAGTAACGCAGCACGAGAGCGAGCGGGACGCAGATTCCCGACGAGACTGCGACGATCAACCCAGAGTTCGCGGACAACCACAGCAACACGGACGCGCTCCACTCTCCGAGTCGGCTTGGCGCTGCTGGGCTCAGCACTTGCGCAACGAGGAGTCGTGGTCGGTCGTGTCGAAATTAGCTGTCGAGCTGTCCTAGATTAAGGCCCAGAAATATGACTGATTACCCGTTCGACGTGCATTGGACCCAGGTGAAATAAGTCACTGACTGAAGGCATCGCGCCTTACTGTCTGGACATCGCGTCCAGCGCCAGCAACCCACCACTGAGTCACCGTTTCGAAGCCTATCACGCACACAACTCGCCCATGCGGTGACACGCAGGTTGCACGGTCCACGCATGACCGACACGACCACCGGTAACCCAGCCGACCCCGTCGGCAGGCGACCCCGCGCCCGCGCAACCCCGCCTGCACCACACTCCGCTCCCGGCGCCGCCCGCGACCGGGCAGCCTGCACCGACCGGGCAGCCGCCTACCGCGCTGGGCGGCGAGAAGACGCTGACGGTCACCCAAACCGAACTCGACGCGATGATCAACGGACGCCTCGATCGGCAGCGCGAAGCGATCGAGAAGTCGTTTGGCGACAAGCTGCTTGGCCTGTTTGGTGAAAGCCTGCGGAGGGCGACGGCAAGGCGTCCGCCGACGATGTGCTCGCACAGGCGCGGCAGATCGTCGTCAGTCGGGCGTGGGATCGATTACGACGGTGATCCCACGCCTGCACCTGATCATTGGCCCCATAGCAGGGTGTTGATCTGTGCCGCGGCGTTCACCTGAATCGAACTGATCACGTGCTGGTAGCGCTTCGCGACCATGGCGTTCGACCAGCCCGTGATCTCCATGACCACCGGCAGCGGTACGCCGAGCAGCAGGAGCACGGTCGCAGCCGTGTGCCGCGCGTCGTGAAGCCGGGCGTCCCGGACGCCCGCGTCAGCCAGTAGCGCCTTCCACTCGTTGTGGTCTGAGCGTGGATCGATCGGCTTGCCGTTCGCTGGGTGAACATGAAGTCGCTCTCGTGCCACAGGTCGCCTGCCAGCTCCCGTTCCGCGGCTTGGGCCTTCTCGTGCTCCAAGAGGATGTCGAACAACTGGTCCGGCAGCCGGACACCGCGCGGCCTCTCCGAGACGACGACCGCTCTGGTGGACGCCGCTCTCAGACGCGAAATCAGCAAGCGCGCGGAGAACGGCCCGTTGGCCGGCCTGAGCTGCATCGCTGATGGCGCAGACGCCCTGTTCGCCAGGGCGATCCTGGACCACGCCGGCACGCTCCACGTCATCGTGCCAGCCCACAAGTACCGCGATGGCCTACCGGAAGAACATCACCCCACCTACGACGCGCTGATCGCGAAAGCTGCGGAGATCATCCGTCTGGACTACGTCGAGTCAGACTCGGCTGCACACATGGATGCCAGTCTGTGCATGCTCGCCGACGCGGACGAGTTACTCGCCGTCTGGGACGGCCAGCCTGCGCGCGGCTACGCCGGAACAGCAGACGTAGTGGACGCAGCCCGTGCCCAGGGCGTGCCGATTACGGTCGTCTGGCCCACAGGCGCAACACGAGACTGAGCGACACCCGCTGTCTCGGTAACGTCGACAGTGTCGATTGCTCTCCTGGTGGAGGGGGTGCTGATCAGTAACGTCCATAAGCAACTGAGGGCGGATGATCGGGTAACCGCTGCGCTGTCAGTTTATCGACCACGGGTATGGTTAGCGCAACGGTACCCGATCAAACATTGCGACCTGGGTGGTTACCGCAGTCGCCGTAGTTGCCCCACATCTATTGTGGTGAGTTGGCTTGAGCTATGAACCGACAGTTGCATGAGCGCGTTCGCCGCGCGTGAAGGTCATGTTCTCGCCGGTGTTCCGGGCCTTCGGCTCGACCCCGGGTCGCCTCGTCGGGCTCACCTTCCTCAAGTGCACGCTCCCGGTAGTGAAACCTGACGAGAATGCGGGAGTAATGTAAGCTTCGCTATAGGCGCGCCAACGTCAGGAGAATTGATCTTGAACTTTTGCAGCTGCGGTCGGAGTAGTAGCGGGCAGTGTCAGAGTTGCGGAACATTACTTTGCGTCGAATGCTTGGCGCCGCGAAATCCGACAATCAACGGCCAGGTGGTAGACTACAAACTCGGCGAGGAGGACATTCGATACAGTGCCTTATTAGCGGGATACCGTAGACGAGGCGACAATCGGGTGTTCTGCCACGAATGTCGCCAGCGCTTTGCGGAGTACGAGCTATCTATTTTGACTACATTAGACTGGCCGACTGATCCCTTCTCGCGAGTCATGGCTCAGCAGGTGCGCGGATATCGATATCGAGACATGCCTAATGAAGTCACCTCTCAACAGTTGATTGAAGGTTGGATTAACTTTGCCAGCCTTGCAAACTATCCTTCCCAGTCGATCGAGCAAATCGAAGAAGTGCAATCGATTTGGGGTCGCACAAGGACAAGACTACGAATGGTCGAAGCGTGGGAGATTTACCGATCTGAAAGCGATTGGGGTGCTGTCACTAGCGCACATATCACATCGGAAGCGCGGTTGCTGGATTGTCGCAGAGTGATCGAGCTAAACTCATCGGCCATGCACCGGATACATCACATGCTTTTCAATAGTGTTAGCACGATAGTTTTAAGGTTTCCTGACCTATACACACTTTCATAAGTGCGCCCCGGTCTACCGGTCAGAGGTCGGTAAGCGGTCGGCTGGTGATGGCGTTGTCGGCATGCACTTGCCAGCATCCAATCGTGCCCACCGGAACCCGAATCGCCGACATCCCCACTCACATCGACCAGCTCATCGACCGTGACCAACCAGTCACCGCCAAAGCACCCATCGGCGCCCTGGTCGCTCGCGTCAAGATCGTCAATTTCACCCACTTCCTCCCGATGATCCGGGTCCACCTTCCGCTCGTGAGGGCATCGCGATATCGCTGGTGGATCTCGGCCCTGCCTACTACACAGTGCTGGTACGACATGACTCGGATCAGTCGCCGTGGTCCACTGCCGCGCTGTCGTCGCACGGCTGGGTCCTCGGCACGGAAACCGGGGCGCTGCTCCTCTGTGGCGCAGGCTCCCTCAGTCGTTGGACGCCACAGCATTCTCAGCACCGCCGCCTGACGGTGACGCCTGGCTGGTACAGCGTCACGATCCGGGGACACCAGCAAGCTGAAGGTCCGGACGACGCCGCGTACGAGTTTGCACTGACTTCCGCGTCGACGCGGCCTGTCTTTCATGCCGACCTGGATCAACCGGTCAGAATCAACGACGACGGCCGTTAGCTTCGATATTCAACTGGACGTGTCACTCCTGCCACACACGTAATGAGACTCGGCATTGGCCTGCCAGCCGGCCGTTTCTCCACCGTTAGTGACGACGGCCAGGACCTGAGCCGGTGCTTTCCGAGACAGTTGGCGACGCCGTGGTCAGGGAAGCATCGCGATGGTGATCGTTTCGGTGCTGGCGAACGGAACCGAGATCTGAACCAGTTGAGCGACTGAGCGGGCCGACTCGGGGTAGCTCGTCGATGGAATTCCCCGCATATTTCCCAACCTGCTCCATTGCGTGCGGTCGATCATGGTCGGGCTGCGGTCGATGCTGGAGGCATGACCGGCGATTTCCGGTGCTTGCGGACCACCGAGCCGGGGGCAAGCGTGCATGGCGCACATCGTGCCGAACGGGGTGGTGCTGGAACCCGGCTCGGCGGTCAACCTTGAACCGGTCAGCGCGTGCTGCGGACTGGTGTTCGCGCCATGAACGATCGGATCGTCGCGTGGGGATCGGTGTGGTCCCAGTACACCGGGAAGCACAGGACACGACGCTGCGTCTGAGTGCGTCCCATGAGGACGGATCTGCCTCGATGGTGTTGTTGGAAAGGGTTTTCGCAGCACCGGATACGACTGGGTGTGGGGTGGCGGGGCCGATGGGTGACGCGACCTCACCGAGCTTGAGCGCGCCGAGAACCTGGTCGCGAGGCAGGGCATCAGCCAGCGCCGGGGCCAGCCGCGCACTGTCGCACCCGGACCTGAACCGTCACGCACCAGACCCCCTTGCCGACAGGCTCTTCATGTTTCGCAGGCAGTGCCGTCGCCGTCCCGGTCCAGGCCGGCGCGGTAGCCGGGCTCGCCGCGGTGGAGAGGCGCGGCGCCGGCCGCTCGGGCCGCGTCGCAGTTCTTGTAGTAGGCGTCGGCGGGTTCCGCTGGTGGTGGCTCGGCAGGGGGAGGCGGCTCGACAGGCGGAGGTTGGACCGGCGGCGGTTTGGGTGCTGGCGGCTGGACGGGCACGACGGGTTCGGTCGGCGGCGGCGGCGGGGGCGGCGGCGTGGTGGTTGTCGTCGTTGTGGTGGTCGTGGGTGGCGGCGTGGTCGTCGTGGTGGATTCGGGGGAGGTGCTCGGGCTGGTGCCGGAGTCGGTGCCACCGCACGCCGTCAGTGCGGCGAGGAGAACAGCGGCCAGCAGTGCGCGCTTCATGCTGGTGACTCGCCACGCCACGCTGTCCCGTTAACGGCTGGCCAGTTGTTGTCATGTCCGTCCGCCGGTCGTGGCACGCGATCGTGGACGTGGTGGGGCAGCGGCCGCAGGAGCTAGGACGGTCGGATGGGAGCGCTCCCATCTTCCGCGGTTCTCCAATCCTCCGGTGTTCGGTCCCTGTCGGGAAGCGGTGACATTACGGGCTGGATGTTGTCGGTGACTCGCGGTACCGTTGGGAGCGCTCCCAGATCGTGTCCCCACTCTGCTCCGAGGAGCCGCACCATGTCGCGACGGCGTTGTCGCCCGGTCACCATGCTGGCCGGTCTGCTAGTTCTGGCCCTGTCCGCGCTTCTGTTGCCATCGGTGGTGGCGGCCGGGACCGCCGCGGCCGGCGAATCCCATCACCGCTCGGTGCCGCTCGCCGAGCTGACCGTGGTGTCCGAACAGGTGGCGTCCGGTCTGCGGCGCCCGATCGCGATCACCGGGCTGCCCGACGGCCGGATGCTGATCGCGGAGAAGAACGGCACGGTCCGCGCCTACCACCCCGACACGGGTCTGGCGGCCGAGCCGGTGCTCGACCTGACCGACCGGATCGACGCGTCGGACAACGAGCGCGGGCTCCTCGGCATCACGCCCGCGCCGAACTTCAGGCGGACCGGGGTCCTCTACGTGGCCTACACGAGCCTGCCCGCCGGTGCGCTGACCCTGGCGCGGGTGCCCATCGGCGCTCCCGGGCAGGTGCAGGTGCTGCTCACCCAGGAACACGCCGAGTACGGCAACCACAACGGCGGACAGGTGGCGTTCGGCCGCGACGGCTACCTCTACTGGTCCCTCGGCGACGGTGGCCACGCGAACGACCCGTTCAAGGCCGGTCAGAACCTCGGCACCCTGCTCGGCAAGATCGTGCGGATCGACGTCAACCGCACCTGCGGGGCGCAGCCCTACTGCGTGCCCTCCGGCAACCCCTTCGTCGGCGTGCCGGGGGCACGGCCGGAGATCTGGCTCTACGGGCTGCGCAACCCGTGGCGGTTCTCCGTCGACCCGGTCGACGGCTCGCTGTGGATCGGTGACGTCGGCCAGGGCCTGGTCGAGGAGATCAACCACATCCGCCCGTGGCAGGGTGGGGCGAACCTCGGCTGGTCCTGCCGCGAGGGCACCCCGGTGTTCGACCCGCAGCAGTGCAGGCCGGGCGTGCGATACACCGACCCCGTCTTCGAGTACGACCATTACAACGACAACTGCTCGGTGACCGGCGGCGTCGTGTACCGGGGGTCCCGGACCCCGGAGGCGTGGGGCACCTACGTCGCGAGCGACTACTGCTCGACCCGCGTGTTCGCCGTGCGTCCCAAGTCCGGCGGCGGCTACGAAACCGCCACGATCGGCAACCTCCCCACCCAGCCGACCGCGATCGGCACCGACGTGCACGGCGAGCTGTACGTGCTCAGTGACCTCCCTGGCTGGCTGAGCCGGGTGCGGTTCGAGCGGGTCCAGGCGGCGAGCCGCTGAGCCCGGATGCCGAAGCCGGCGGGCCGCGCGTGCGGTCCGCCGGCTTCGGGCCTCCTAGCGTTCCGGGTGGCCCAGGTGGTCCAGCACTCGTTCGAAGATCTCCGCCAGTGCGGTCTGATCGGTGGGTTTCAGAAGGTCGATCAGGTGCGCGCGGACGCCTGCGACATGCGTGGGTGCGGTCTCCCGCAGCCGGTCCCTGCCCGCCTCGGTGATCTCCGCGAACACGCCGCGGGCGTCGTCACCGCATTCGACGCGCTGGACCAGGCCCGCGGTCTCCATGCGGGCTATCTGGTGGGAGAGCCTGCTCTTCGACGACGCGACCTCGCCTGCCAGGTGGGCCATGCGCATGCGGCCACCGTCGTGGTCGGACAGTCTGACCAGCACCTCGTAGTCGGCGAGAGCCATGCCGTGACGTTCCTGGAGCTCCCTGCCGAGCTGCTTCCGCAACAGTTCGCTGGCGATGACGTACGCGCGCCAGGCCCGCATCTCGCCGTCGTCCAGCCAGCGCGGTTCTCCTGCGGTCCCGGTCACAGCACCAGGGTAGATCCTTCAACGACTTCCGCGGCAATCCGCGGTCGAGACGACCGCTGGTCACCTCGGCTGTCACGGCTTGCGGTAGATGGAGACGTGCAGCTCGGACTTGGGGCCGAACGGGGTGCCTTTCCAGTCGCTCCAGCGGGCTTCGCGTTCCAGGCCCGCCAGCTGGGCCATCAGGTCCATCTCGTGGTGGGGGACGCTCCTGCCGCCCAACGGGTAGAACCTGGTGCCCGACGGCTCGACGACCATCCACATGCCCGAGTAGTTGCCGGTCACCGGATCGTTCGTGCCGCCGGCGAGGGTGACCCGGTCGGCCTCCACCTTCACCACCGACAGCTTGCCGCGGTCGTCGCTCGGTGGCTTGATCACCACGGTCTCGAGCACGAACCGCCCGCCCGGCCGCAGGTGCCTCGCCGCGTTGCGGAACAGCTCCACCTGCTCCTCCTGCGACTCCAGAACGAAGATCGAGTTGAACGCGATGAACGCGACCGCGAACTCGCGGTCCAGCGACACCGTGGTCATGTCGCCCTCGACCGTCGTGACCTTGACCGTCTTCGCCTTCAGTTTCGCCAGCATCTCGGGGCTGATGTCCACCCCGACCACCTCGACGCCGCGTTCGGCCAGCGGCACCGCCAGCCTGCCGGTGCCCACCCCGAACTCCAGTGCCGGACCGTCCGCCGCGAGATCGGCCAGTGCCGCCACCGCGCCCTCGTCGTCCATCAGGCCCTTGTGCCATTCGTCGTACTCGTCCGCCCAGCGCGCCCCGTACAGGCGCGGATCGAAAGTAGCCATGCCGCCCAACGTGGCAGGGGCGCGGGCGGTCCGCCAATGGTTTCGGGGCGGAACGAAAACCGCGGGGCCGTTACGCCTGGTTTCGTAACGGTTCGGGCGTCGATCCCGGCTGCCCCGCGTTGTTAGAGTGGCTCACTTTCACATGACTGGGGATCGGGGTGTGAGATCTGGTGAGCTCACGCGTTCTCCCTGAGGACACGGCGGAACCGGGCTCGCAGCCACGTCAGGCGACCGATGCCCCGGCGCGGCCGTTCGAGCAGGTGTACCGGGACCACGCAGCACGCGTGTTCCGGTACTGCCTCTCGCAGGTGAGCAACCGGGGAGACGCGGAGGACCTGGCGGCGGACGTGTTCGCCGCCGCGTTCCACGCCTTCGCAGGCGCCGACGTGCCCCTGGAGGCCGAGCCGGCCTGGTTGTTGCGCATCGCGCGCAACGCCGTGATCGACTACCGGCGCAAGCACTCCAGGCGGTCGGCGCTGGTGGCGCGGTTCTTCGGCGGGCAGTCGGAGGCCGACCCGAGGGTCGACGTGGAAGGTGAGGTCGTCATGCGGGACGAGGTGCGCCAGGCGCTCGCCGCGATGGCCCACCTGTCCGACAAGGACCGCACGATCCTCGGTCTGCGCATCGCGGCCGGTCTGAGCTACGCCGAGGTCGGCGCCGTCGTCGGCCTGTCCGCCCACGCGGCGACGATGGCGTGCAAGCGGGCGCTCGCCCGGCTCCAGCGGCACCTGGGGGTGACGCTGTGAGCAAGCACATCGACGAGGACGAGCTGCGGAAGCTCTTCGCCGGGATCGACGCGCCGCCCGGCCTGGACCGGTGGCGCGAGCGCATCGCCGACGTGCACGCCGAGCACCACGAGACCGCCACCGGTGCGGACGGCGCCGTGGTCACCGAGCTGCGGCCACGAACGCACAGGAAACGCTCCCTGGCCGTGGCCGCCGCCGTGGTCGCGGTCGTCGGACTCGGCGGCGCGGTCGTCACGAGCAGGCTCCTCGACACGCCGTCGGACTCCACGATGATCATCGACGGGCCGGAGCGCGCCACAAACTCACCGTCACCGTCACCGCCGACGTCGTCCTCGTCGGCGACGGAACCGCGGCCGTCCGCGGCGAACACCGGCGTCCCGCGGGGCACGACGCTGACCGCGCACCGGGGTGACCTGCGCGTCACGACCGCCGGTCAGGTGGTCACCGGCCTGCGGGTCACCGGCACGGTGATCGTCGAGGCCCCCGGCGTGACGTTGCGCCGCGTGGCCGTGGTCGCCCCGGCCGGCACGCCCGCGCTCCGGCAGCTCGCGGCCGACCTGACCGTCGTGGACAGTGAGCTGTCCGGCGGCGAGTCGTTGTCGCAGCAGGCGAACGGGCTCGTGGTGCACCGCAGCACGCTGACGTCCGGGGTGACGGTCACGAGCGGCGCCGAACTGTACGACAGCTACCTCGCCGGTTCGGCCGTGCGGATCACCGCGGGCACCACCGGGGTTCTGCTGCGCCACAACGTGATGGGCCGGGTGACGATGTCCGTCCCGGACGGTCCCATCCGGGACGTGACCGTCGAGGCCAACGTGCTCACCCAGGTCGACGCGCCGACGGAACCCGGTTCGACCGGCATCCACGTGCTGGACAACCGGTTCCTCGGCGGCACCCCAAGCACCGGCTGGGCCACCGGCGCAGGAGACAACCGGTGGTCCGGCAACGTGTTCGACGGCACCGGCGCGGCCGCGGGCCCGTGACCGGTCAGACCGCGACCGCCTCCTCGGGGCCGAGCGCGGCCAGCAGCCGCTCGAGCACCACGTCCGGGGCGGCGGTGTGCGGCAGCCCGCGCAGGTCGACGGGCTGACACCCGGTGTGCCGGGCCTGCGCGACCAGCTGCCGCAGGTTGTCGGCCATGGTCGCCCGGCCGCTGTCGGTGACCCCGCGCCACGCGGTGATCGGGGTCTCGCGCCGCGCCGCGCGCTCGAACGCGGCACGGTCGGGCCCGGTGAGCTCCAGCGCGTCGGCGAGCAGCCGCACCGAGTCGCGCCGCGGCCTGCTGACCCGGCCCCGCTCCAGGTTCTGGATGCTGCGCGGACTGAGCCCGGACCGCTCGGCGAGGCCCTCCTGCGTCAGGTTCGCCAGGTGCCGCCACCGCTGCACCATGGCCGCGAACGTCTCGCCTGCCGTGCCGACCAAGTCCCCACCCATCGCGCCCCTCCATGAGCTGCCCGAACGCATTTCCTAACCGGTAGTACGCGCGAGCCGGCGAAACCTCACACCTTGGTTCGGACCAATGCGGCCGGTGACGAGAAGTTCGTGCCCATCCGGCAAACGGGTGAATGCCCATGGTCGTTTCTGAGTTAGGGTGCCGCGCGTGCGCAAGTTGCAGATCAGCCGCCGGACCGTGCTCGCCGGCGCCACAGCCACCGCGGCCGCGACGGTCGTCGCGTTCGACCCCGTCAACCTCGGCTGGCTGACCAGCGCCGACGCCGAGACCGACGGCATCCGCGTGCCGCACCTCGACGGTGAGCTGGTGATCGACGAGGAGTCCCGCGCCGAGGCCGCCGACGACTACGGCCACATCGTGCACCGCAGGCCGATCGCCGTGCTGCGCCCGGGATCCGTCCGCGACATCGCCACGGTCATCCGGTTCGCGAACGCGCACCGCCTCAAGGTCGCGGCCAGGGGCCAGGGCCACTCCACGTTCGGCCAGGCACAGGCGGGCGGCGGCGTCGTCATCGACTCCCGCACCCTGGCCACCATCCACCGCATCGGCACCGGCCACGCCGTGGTCGACGCGGGCGTCCAGTGGCTCGACCTGATCAAGGCCACCCTCGCCGGCGGCCAGACCCCACCCGTGGCGACGGACTACCTCGGGCTGTCCGTCGGCGGCACCCTGTCCGTGGGCGGCATCGGCGGCGCCACCTCCCACCACGGCATGCTGGTCGACAACGTCCTCGCGCTCGAAGTGGTGACCGGCACCGGCGACATCGTGCGCTGCTCCCCGTCGATCCGCCCGGACCTGTTCAACGCCGTGCTGGGCGGCCTCGGCCAGTTCGCGGTGATCGCCCGCGCCACCGTGCGGCTGATCCCGGCGGCCAGCACAGCGCGGGTGTACCACCTGTTCTACCCGGACCTGGCGGCGATGACCGCCGCACAGCGCACCGCGCTCGCCGACCGCCGGTTCAGCTACCTCGAAGGCCAGCTGACGCCCACGGAGACCGGCTGGACGTACATGCTCGAAGGCGTCACGTACTACACCCCGCCGTCCGAACCGGACGACGAGGCACTGGTGGCGGACCTCGCGCCGGCCAGTACCGAGATCACGGACATGCCGTACTTCGACTGGCTCAACCGGATCTACGAACTGGTCCAGCAGCTCATGGCGCTGCGCCTGCCCGGCCCGTGGATCAACATCTTCCTGCCGGACGAAGCCACCGACGCGTACGTGACGGAACTACTGGACGAGACCACGCCCGCCGACGCGGGCGGGGTCGTGCTGCTCTACCCGGTGCCCCGCGCACTGATCCGCAGGCCCTTCGTCCGAGTACCCGACAGCCCGGTCGTGTTCCTGCTGGCCCTGCTACGAGCGGTCAGCCCACCCAACGAAGCGGAGACCCAGCGCCTGATCGCGGTAAACCGCGCCCAGTACGACCGAGCCGTCGCCGTCGGCGGCACCCACTACCCGGTAGGTGCCATCCCCCTGACGGAATCCGACTGGAGAGCCCACTACGGCGACCGCTGGCCCGCCTTCCGCGCCGCCAAACACCAGTACGACCCGAGGAACGTCCTCACCCCCGGCCAGGCGATCTTCGGATAGCCCCCACACCCGGCCGCAACCCCCTCGGTAACATGTCCGCACGGGCCGTTAGCTCAATTGGTAGAGCTGCGGACTTTTAATCCGTAGGTTCTGGGTTCGAGCCCCAGGCGGCCCACCGATTCAGTCATTGTGCGAACCACTCCGTTCGGGGCCGTTTCCGCTGGTAGGGTGGGTGCGGCCCCGTCGTTGTTGCGGGGGTTGGGGGATGCGGAAGATTGGGATGAGCCGGTCGGGTCCGGTGATGGTGACCTTGGCGACCAGGGCTTCGACGAGGGCCTTGGTCTGGTTGTGGGTGCCGCTGGTAATGATCTCGGCGATCTGAGCGGCCACCGCCGCCACGGTAGCGGGCTCCGGCGCGGTCGGTTCGTCGTCCAGGGCGAACGCGAGTTCGTCGCGGCGGACGCGGAGGTGCTTGGTCTTGGCGCGTAGTTCGGTGAGTCGATCGGCGACGAGTTCTTCGTCCATGGTGCCGCGCTCGAACGCGGTGAGATAGCGGTCGATGGCTTGTCCGGTCTTGGTGATCTCGTTCTCGACGGCGGCGAGTTCGGCGTTCCGGTCGGCGTTGGTCGCTTGGTGCTGGGTCTGTTCGTGAGCGATGGCGACGGCGATGAGGTCATGTTGAGTGCGGTAGAAACCGGCCAGCGCGTCGAGGACTGCCGCGTCCACAGCGTCGGCGTTCAAGCGCTCGAAGTCGCACTTGCTGGCGTCGTAGCGGGCGAGGTTCCAGCAGGTGTAGTAGCGGTAGGTGCGGTTTCGTCCGGTGGCGCGGGTGCCGATCATGGCCTTGCCGCACAGGGGGCAGCGCAGGCGGCCGGTGAGTACGTAGTCGGAGCCGGACGCGGCGCGGTGGGCGTGGGATTCGCCGCGTGCGTCGAGGATGGCTTGGGCTTGCTCCCACCGTGTGAGGTCGATGATGGGTGCGTGGGTGTCGGTCACGGTGGTCCCCCGGAAGGTCAGCTCCCCCAGATACACGCGGTTGTTCAACGCTCGGTTCACTTGGTAGCCGGACCCATAGGCGTTGCTACGGGGGTTCCGGTCTGTGCGGTGTCGATCAGAAGCGCAGCATGGGGACGGCGTTGAGGTCGATGCCGTAGCGCGCGTAGATCTTGATGGTGTTCTCGCCGGTCAGGTTGTCCTCGGTGTAGCCGAGCAGTCCGGCGACCCTGATCACCTCGTCCTTGGATCCGGCTTCGATCTCCAGGTACGGAGGAATCTGGGGCCAGGTGTCGATCTCGACCTGTGCGGCGTCGAGGATGAAGCTGGTGCGCTTGGTTTCCTGGTAGGACTTCGCGGTGAAGCCCATCACGCCGAGCAGGGCGTTGGTGGCGGCGAAGTCGTCGACGCTCACTTCGATCTCGTGGGTGCCGTCGATGGCGTCGCTGGTGATCTGCTTGACGGTCAGGGTGATCTCGTCGCCGGTGTCGCGCAGCCTGATCCACTTGGACCGGTCGCCGGGGGTGATGTCGTAGACGTAGCGGCGCATGAACCGTTCGCCGAGCTTCTGGCCGCCCTTGTCCAGAATCAGTCGTTCCATGGCTTCGGGGTCGATGTCGAGGATCTTGGCTTCGTGCTCGATGGGCACCGCGGGGCTCCTTCCGAAAGGTGATCGGTGGTTGACGTTATCCGGCACGCCGTGTGGCGAGCCGCTGGTACTCGGCTTCACGCAAGGACAGGATCTCGGAGCGAAGGGGGCTGTTCAGGAACTCGTCAAGGGGCAGGCACAGGTCCATGCGCTGGATGCACACGCCGACCTGGTAGCGGCCGGTGCGGTCGTAGTACAGCCGCACGCCGTAGAAGCCCTCCTGGCAGTCGGTGTCGTTGTTGAACCGGCAACCCGCGCACGTCTCGGGCAGCCGCACCGGCCGGATCTGTTTGAAGAACGACCGCCGCCCGTCGGGCAGCCGGTAGGCGGTGCGCGCGCCAGAGACGCCAGCGGTGATGTAGTGCGCCTCGGCGACCGCGCCGCGCTCGGAGAGAATCCGTTCAATGGCCTCGATCGACACGGTGCCGTGGTCGAGTGAGTTGAGCAGCCGCACCGACAAGTGCGGTGAGTACTCGTCCAGCAGCCTGTGTACGCGCCCGGCGTGACTATGGTCGAGCACAACGATGTTGGCGCTGGCCTTGATGCCGTGTGTCTCGCAGGCGGCGATGGAGCGTTTGAGGGCGTCGAGCTTGCGTTCGGCACGTTCAGGGTTGCGGTAGCGGGCGTGCTGGACCTCGGCGAGTTCGGCTGCGGTGGTGCCGAAGATCGAGAAGTTCACCCGGTCCAACCCTGCGGCGGCGCACTCAGGCAGTACCCGGTCACCGCGTTCGCCGTTGGAGGTCATCCCGACCCGGAATCCGGCGTCCACCGCTATCTTCGTCAGCCGTGCCACGGCGGGATGCAGGGTCGGTTCACCACCGGTCAGGTGCACCTCGGTGAGATCCAGGGCATCGCGCAAGGCGGCAAGGGTGTGGCCGAACTCCTCGTCGTGGGGGATCGCGGCGGGCAGGAACGCCGCGCTGTTGGTCGCGGCGTAGATCGACACGCGCCCGCTTGGGCCGGCAGTGGTGAAGTCACCGAGCAACCGGCGGCGGTTGTCCACCACGACCGGAGTGCCCTCGTTGTGACAGAAGGTGCAGGTCAGGCCGCACGGGTCATGGATCTTCGCGCGCAACGTGGTGTCTTTCTCGACGTGAACCGGGATGCCGCTGACGTACATCGGGACCGCGTCCCTTCGTTGGTTGTGGTCGGTGCGGCGCGGGATGGCGCACCGCGTGCCGGGTGCGGCACGCCGAGCCCGGTCGGGGGTACGGGCGGCGGTCGTGCCACGCCTGGGTGCTCCGGCGGCGCAGGGGGCCGAGGGCGGGAGGTGCCGCGCCCTGCGCCGCCAGAGCGGTCAAGCGGTCTTGTCGGTCGGAGCTGGGTGGTAGAGCTGGGTGTCGGCGTCGTACCGGGCGCGCAGGGCGTTCACGGGCTCACCCGTGCGATGACGGGCAGTGGTGCGGCGCTCGGCGAGTGCGGCGTCTACCTGTCGGCTGCGCTGCGCGAGCCGATCGGCTTCGCTGCGACGTCGTCCCTCGATCTCGCCGTAGGCGATGATCAAGAGCTGGAGAAGCACCGTCACGGAGACGAGTTGCCAGCCACACACGCACATCGGCGCGTCCTTACCCGTCCCGTATGACGTCGTAGTGCGGGCCGATCACGCCAGCCCTGCCGTCTCGATCACCGCGCGGGCCGCCGCGACGACGGCGGTGAACGGCGGCAGCGACGGGCCGTCCAGGGACGGCGGGACCTGCCAGCTCACGACGCCGGACTCCACACGACTGGAGGGCAGCGGGACCAACGTGCCGCAGCGGTGGGGCCACCGCGCCTCGGGCACGGAGCCGGACGAGGTCGACCGGGGTGGACTCGTCAGCGGACTGGGTGAGCAGCAAACAGCGGCGAGGTGTGCCCGGCAGGGCGATCACCGGTCCGGCGAGCAGCCGCACCGTGAGGTAGTGCTGCACCTCCGCACCGAGCGCGGCGGGCAGCTCCACCGCGCTGATCTGATCATTGGTGGTCAGCAGCAGCCGATCACCGGCTGGCAGGACCAGCCACCCCCAGCGGTCGTAGTGGACGGCGGTCGCGGTCAGCCCTGATGCTGGGGGCTGTTGGCGGGACTCATGGGAGTCACCACCGCCCTGTACGGCGGTGATCGTTGGCATGGCCATGTCTCGCCTCCTGGCAACGGTCGGTTGTTGATCCGTCACCACAAGACAAACCCCCAGGTCAGCCCGATAGCAGTCAGGGATACGTTGCACTGTGTCCGCTTGGCATCCGGGGGTCTCACTGGGGTCCCGCTTCGCTCGCGGGGCTTCACACGGCGTCGTCGGTGCGCCACGATCGACTACGGCGAGCAACAGAACACCTACGCAGGATGTGACCGGATGGGCCGCGAAGGCCAAGCGCATGACAGCAACCTCGCGCTGCGTGCACTACTGGACGAGGCGGGGATGAGCAACGCCGCGCTCGCGCGTGCCGTGGTAACGGCGGGCGCGGAGGAAGGCGTCCACGTCGGCACCAACACCACCTCCGTGAAACGGATACTCGACGGCTCCCAGCCGCGCTGGCCGGTGCCCCGGCTCGTCGCCAAGGTGCTGTCCCGGCACCTGCACCGTGAGATCAGCGTCACCGAGTGCGGGTTTGCCGACAGAACTCCCGCATCCGATGATCGCTACGACGGGCTCCAGTGTTCAGGCACACTGGACGGCACAATCCGTACGGTTGTTGAGTTGTCGGGACGGGACATGGATCGGCGCAAGTTCCTGCTGGGCTCCGCCTTCACGGCGGCGGCCTTCTCGGAGCCTGCTCTGTTCGCGCTCACCGTGCCGCCCGCCGAGAACACCGCGCGGGTCGCGGGCAGGCGCATCGGGATGCCCGATGTGGAGATCATCACCGAGAACATCGCCCACCTGCGGCGACTCGATCACCGGTACGGCTCGGGCCGCGTCCGTGAGCAGGTGGTGCAGTTGCTGCATCGTGAAGCCAGCACCGTCATGCACGGCAGCTACTCGGAGAAGACCGGTAAGGCCCTGCTCGGCGCGATCGCCCAAGCCTCCTGGCTGGCCGGTTCGATGGCCGCCGACGTAGGCCGCCACTCGCTGGCCCAGCGCTACTACATCCAGACCCTCAACCTGGCCATGAGCGCAGGCGATCGACTCTACGCCGCCAACGTCCTTTCCCACATGAGCCGCATGACGGTCCAGATCGGCCACGGCGCGATCACCGAATACGATCGGCTGCGTCACGCTCGCCAAGCCATTGCGCTAGCACGCGCCGGTCACCACGTCGCCAACGGCAAGGCCACCCCGGTTCTGTCCGCCCTGCTCCACGCCGTCGAGGCACGCGGGCACGCCCTTCTCAGCGATGGCAACTCCACTCGCACGGCGGTGCTGCACGCCGAACGGTGCTACGAACGCGCCCGAGGGGGCGACGAGCCCGCCTGGCTCGGCTTCTATACCGAAGCCGAACTCGCCGCCGACCTCGGTCGCTGCCTGCGCGACGTAGGCGAGCCCGAGCAGGGCACCCGCCTGATCACACAAGCGATGGACACCTACGAACCGTGGCGGGTCCGCAGCCGGTGCTTCGTGCAAACCGACCTGGCCACCGCGCACCTCGCCGGACGCGACTACGAGCAGGCGGCAGCGCTGGGCCGCGACGCCGTGCGCACCGCCGTCGACGTCAGCTCCACCCGCACACTCGACCGGCTGCGCACGCTGCAACGCCATGTCCGCCCCGTGCGGACCAGCTCACCACGCCTGGTTGAGTTGGACGAGCGGATCACCGACCTGCTGACCCGCAACCGCGCCCGCCGAGACGAGGACCCCGCCGCCTGATGACCAGCGACATCGACTTCGACCGGATCGACTTCGCCGGAGCCCGCGTCTACGCCATCCCTATGCGCGCCCGGTTCCGGGGCATCACCGTGCGCGAAGGGATGCTGATCGAAGGCCCCGCAGGGTGGGGCGAGTTCTGCCCGTTCGCCGACTACGACGACACGGTGTCCGCCTCCTGGCTGGCCACCACCATCGAGCAATGCACCATCGGCTGGCCCGAACCCGTGCGAGACCGCATCCCGATCAACTGCACCGTCCCGGCGGTCGGCCCTGAACGCGCACACGACATCACCGCCTGGTCGGGCTGTCGCACAGCCAAAGTCAAGGTCGCTGACCACCCCGAGTCCCTCACCGAAGATCTCGCCCGCGTCGAAGCCGTCCGCGACGCGTTGGGGCCGAATGGGGCGATCCGAGTGGACGCCAACGGCGTGTGGGACATCGATACCGCCGTCGCGCACATTCGCCAGCTCGATAAGGCCGCGAGCGGACTAGAGTACGCCGAGCAGCCCTGCCGCACCATCGAGGAACTGGCCGCCGTCCGCCGCCAGGTCGACGTGCGCATCGCCGCCGACGAGTCCATCCGCCGCGCCGAGGACCCGATGCGGGTCGCGGTCGCGGGCGCAGCCGACGTAGCGGTGATCAAATGCACTCCACTCGGCGGCGTGCGGCGGTCGCTGCAAGTCGCCGAAGCCGCCGGGCTGCCGTGCGTGATCTCGTCAGCACTGGAGACCAGCGTCGGACTAGCCGCGCAACTCGCCCTCGCCGGGGCGTTGCCAGAACTCGACTTCGCCTGCGGACTGGGCACACTGTCCCTGCTAGAAGGCGACGTGGTGGCCGGTGCCGCATCGCTGCGGCCGGTCGACGGATACCTCCCCGTTCCCTGTACCCCACCGGCACCCGACGCCACCTTGCTCAATACCTACGAGCCGACAGACACCGAACAGGTGGCCTGGTGGCGCGACCGGCTAGCCCGCGTCCGAGTCGAACTCGACCGCGCCTACGCTTCCGACTGAGCGCTACATCAACCCGCAGCGGCACCGGTCAGCTCCGGCAGCCGACCGGTGCCGCCGTGGCCTCGTCGGGTTCCGGCTCGTCCTGCCCAGGGGGTGTCTACGGTTGGCGTGCCGATGAGACAGGAGATGCGATGCACATGGTGGGCGACGTCGACCAGCTGCGTGGCGACGTGCAGGCCATCCTGGACGAGCAGTTCGACAGGTCCGAGGCCGGCGAAGCGGCCGTACCCGCTGCCGACCAGGAAGTTTCGGCCACCTTCGGAGTGGATGTGGCGGGCGTTCCCCAGCGGTGCCAGCTTGTCGACGTCGGCCTATGCGGTACACGCCGGGGCGCGATGCGCGGTTGGGCCTGCAACGACGCCAGTGGATCGCCGCCCTCCAGCATCAGCGGGCAGCGCGTAGGCGGCGACGGCGTGGTGGATCTTGCTGGGCGCAGTGAGCAGGGTCTCCAGTCGCGCCCCGCGAGGGATGGGGCCACAGGCGCTCGGAGTCGAGGTTTCCAAATCCAGCAACAGGATTCGATCGTCGGCGTCCACGACCGCCACGTCGCCGGAAGCCGGGCGCGGGGCAGCACGAGCCGTCGTCCGGCGTCGTGCTGGGCATGATTGCTCTCACGCTGCGGTCGTACGGTGGTGGAGGCCGGATGGTCGGCTGCATGTGATCGTTTCGTCGGCGCGTTCATTCCCGGCGTTTCACACATGATCGCCATCAAAGTGTCGGTCGCTTCGGGCAGGATGTTCGCAGCCACACCCATGAGCGAAGGAAGTGCATGTCCAAGACTGCGGTCGCCCCCGTCGTCCCCTCCGCAGACCTGTCGGATCTCCCCGCCGTCGAGAACACGTCGACTCGACTCACGAGCGTGGAGCTCTTCGCCGGTGCGGGCGGGCTGGCTCTTGGATGCCAGATGGCGGGGTTCAAGTCGGTGGCCACAGTGGAACGCGACAAGTGGGCATGTGACACGGTTCGGGAGAACAAAAGGCGAGGTCACGAACTCGTCGCCGACTGGAACGTCTACGAGGGTGACGTACGCAAGTTCGAATGGTCGGTGGTGACCGAAGATGTCACGCTGGTAGCCGGTGGGCCTCCTTGTCAGCCGTTTTCCACAGGTGGCCTGGCCAAAGCCGCAGATGATCCTCGGGACATGTTCCCCGCGACTGCGGAGATCATCGCTGGCCTGGAGCCGCAGGCTTTCATCATCGAGAACGTCCGAGGGCTCACCCGCACGGCCTTCGCCGATTACTACGAGTACATCCAGCTCAGGCTTGCGCTACCGACCGTGACCGCCAAGCGGGGCGAAGAGTGGATCGACCATCTAGAGCGGCTGCGCGCGGCGATTGAGAACCGTCAAAGCTACGACCTCAACTACCACGTCGTGCCGACGCTCGTGAATGCGGCAGACTACGGCGTACCCCAGCAGCGACACCGGGTCTTTATCGTAGGCTTCCGTGGGGACCTCGACGTCGAGTGGAGTTTCCCCACCGCCAGCCACTCCAAGCGGGCCCTACTTCATTCACAGTGGGTTACCGGCGAGTACTGGGAAGAGCACGAAGTTCCGAAGAGCAAGAGGCCGGAGCGTCCAAAGCTGCAGGTTCCCCAGTACCTCATTGGTGACGAACCGCACCAGCGCTGGCGCACGGTGCGCGATGCCCTAGCGAATCTGCCCGAGCCAACCCTTGGGCGGTCGCAGACAGTCCTTAATCACGAGCTTCAGCCGGGAGCCCGGTCTTACCCAGGTCACACGGGCAGCCCGCTGGACATGCCCGCCAAGGCCCTAAAGGCGGGCGGCCATGGCGTGCCTGGCGGTGAGAACATGCTCAGGAACGTCGACGGCTCGATTCGGTACTTCACGGTCCGTGAGAGCGCCCGCCTCCAGACGTTTCCCGACGACTACGAGCTTCACGGTTCGTGGGGAGAGGCGATGCGTCAGATCGGCAACGCGGTCCCCGTGCTGCTCGGGCAAATTGTCGCCGAGAGCGTTTACAAGGCGTTGATCAAGGAGGAGATCGCCTCATGACTGGGGCTCGGCCCAGCACGCTCAACCTCATGCCGTCCCCGCGGATCCTGGAGATGATTGCCGAGGTCGACCTGCAACTACACCAGTGTCTCGGCGAGTTGGTCGACAACGCGCTGGACGAACTGGTCGAGGCGTCGGCCGAGGATCCGACTCTGGAGCCGCGGATCGATATCACCCTGCCGACCTCCAGCGTCGTCTCCAAGTCCTCGGAGATCTCGGTGGGCGATAACGGGCGCGGCATGTCGCCGGAGCAGTTGCAGGACGCGCTCAGCGCTGGCACGTCGGGTAAGCAGCGCTTCGGCAGCCTCGGTCTGTTCGGAATGGGCTTCAACATCGCCACAGCGCGGTTGGGAACCATGACCGAGGTCAGGACCGGGAGAAGGGGCGATGGTCAGTGGGTCATCGCGGCCATCGACCTCCCGGCGATGCAGCGCCAGTCCACCTACGAGGTGCCTCTGCGTTACGAGGACAAGGCGCGCGAGGAGCACGGCACTCTTGTCACGGTCACCAACCTTCGCGAGGACATGGTGACGCGGCTGAGGAGCACGCGCGCGATCAAGGAGACGATGGGCCACCTCGGGCGCATCTACACCTACATGCTTCGCGACCCCCAGGGCGGTCACTCAGGTGCGGAGTTGATGCGCGGCGCCAACCAACGGTTGTACGTGAACAAGCGCCCAGTAAGTCCGCATCTTCCGTGCATCTGGGATCCGAGCCGCTCGGTGACCTATAAGGGCGGCGAGGTCCCAGCTGTCGCCGACATCGACATCCGGCTCACCAACGCCTTCGCCTGTATGAACTGCGGCCGCTGGTACACCTCGGCCTACGAAAGGTGCGTCGAGTGCGAGAGCACCGACATCGAAGAACGCGAACGACGGATCTGGGGCTGGCTCGGCATCCAGCGCTACGCCGATAAGTCGGACTTCGGTCTGACGTTCCTGCGTCACGGCCGAGCGATCACCTACCAGGACAAGTCCCTGTTCGACTGGGAGACCCCGGACGGCGACTTCGAGCTCGAATACCCGATCGAGCTTGGCATGGGCAGGATTGTCGGCGAGATACACCTCGACCACGCGCCAGTGAACGTCCGGAAGAACAACTTCGACACCTCGTCGCAGGAATGGCGCTTCATGGTCGAAAAGGTCCGCGGTCCGGAGCCTCTGCGGCCGCAGTACGCGAAGCGCTTGGTCGGGCACGAGAACACCTCGCCGATGAGCCGCTTCTTCAACGCCTACCGAGAGAACAAGCCCGGACTTCGTTACCTCGTCCCGGGGAACGGCGAGTCGTCGATTCACGAGGCCGTCAAGTCGTGGGGCGTGAAGTTTCGCAACGGTGATCCCGAGTACCTGACCGACGAGAAGTGGTACGAGGCGGCAGCGAATCACGATCGGATCAAGAACGGCCCGCCACCCGCGCCGCCACTACCGGACGATGACGACGGCTGGCTGGACGAGGAAGGCCTACCCCACCTGGGCAAGGACGATGAGGACTCCGGCGGCGCGTCTGGCGAGGAGCACGAGGCCGACGAGCCGGAGCCGATCAAGCCCGAGACCGAGGAAGAGCGCTTCGCGCGATATCAAGCGGCTGCGACCCTTCTGCCAGACACCGACCGCGAAGTGCGAATCGGGAACGCGCAGCCAGTGCTGCGCGTTTACGTCACGTCCGGTGTCGAGTTGACCAGGGACGGACAGAAGCAGCCGTACGCGATTCGGATCGTCGCCGGCGAGGTCGAGATATACGTCGATCGAGGCACCACCCTGATCGCTCACTACGGCTGGTCACCGATGAACGTCGCGCTGGTCTGCGCGGCTCCCCAACTGAAGAACGTGTACTCGGTCGACGGACCGATCGATCAACTCGTCACGTCGATTCTCGAACAATTCCCCGACCGCCGCGTCAACTCCGCCGCCGTCCGAGCGCGGGCCGACTCGTTGCTTGATGACATGCGTGAGCGTCTTGCTGACCTCGTTTCGAAGGACTCGAACACGTACTGGAGCACCCTGTCCAGTGAGTCCCGCCGGGCTGCGGAAGTCAACGCCGTGAGCATCGCACCAGACATCAACTGGAGCGGCGCCGTAGTGAGCGGAGAGTTCGCACGGTACCTAAGCGCGCAGGGCATCCACGACCTCGTGACGAACAGCCCCAGACTCGTTCTGGACGGTGCGTTGTTCCGGACCACCTACGCGTCCCTCGGCGAGGACACGCGGGCAGACCAGGTGGCGCGTCTCGGAGCGCTTCTCGCTGATCTGCGGCGGATGGCTGCGGGATCGCCAGCGCTTCAGACGCTGGAGTTGGGTCGGCTGCTTCTAACCGCCGACCTGCTCGACGCAGAGATCGTGTCCGCATGACAACCTCGTTTCTCGATCCGCCCTTCCTCGTAGAGGAAGGGCCGAAGGGGTTCACGCGGCAGCTCGAGCGGTTGCTCGGATTGATGGCCTTTACCGACGTGGTAAACATCGACGGCCCCGGTGACAAGGGCGCCGACGTGATCGGTCGACTAAAGGGTGCGGATTGGATCTTCCAGGCGAAGTGGAAGATGTCGGGGTCCGTCGACGCAGACGCTGTGGACGAGGCGCACGCAGCGATGCAGCACTACGGCATCCATCGTGCGGTGGTGGTCACGAACCGGGTCTTTATCCGAAAAGCGCAGGAGCGTGCCCAAGCGTTGCGTGACGTTGGCATCAATATCACGCTCTGGGGTGGGCGCCAGCTGTCAACCCTCTACGAACGTGTTCCGGACAGCGTTAAGCCTTTCAACCTGCACCTTTATCAGGAGCGCGCGGTCGAAGAGTCATGGCGAGCGCTCAGCGACACCGGTGAGGCGCTGGTTTACCTCGCCACCGGGCTCGGTAAGACCGTCGTTGCCGGCCGGGTACTTAGGCGCTTCCTGCTGGCAAACCCAGGTGCGCAGGTGCTGGTCACCGCACATATGGTTGACCTAGTCGAACAGCTCGAACGCGCAATGTGGCGTGATGTTCCAAAGCACATCCCCACGCGCCTTCTGCACGGAACGTCTAAGCCGAATTCGCTCCCGGGAGTGACCTTTGGTGTCGCTCCGACCGCCCGCGACTACATCGAGGCCGGCTACTCACCCGGGCTCGTCATCGTCGACGAGGCGCACCATGTCGGAGAAACCGGCAACTACGCCACGATGCTCGACCGCCTACCGGAGGCGAAGCGGCTCGGCGTAACCGCGACGCCATGGCGAGGCGACAAATACGACATCGAGCAGACCTTCGGTGAGCCGGTCGTACGAGTGTCGATCTCGCAAGGTATGAAGCTCGGCTATCTAGCGGAGGTCAAGTACCGGGTGTTCGCGGACAACATCGACTGGGACTTCATTCGCGATGCCTCAGAGCACGGCTACACCATCAAGGACCTGAACAAGCGTCTCTTCATCCCCGAGCGGGACGACGCCGTCAAGGAGCGCCTGGAGAAGGTCTGGGACCAGACGACGAACCCACGCGCCATCATCTTCTGCCAAACCATTGAGCACGCGGAGCGGATGCGCGATCTGATCGCACTCCGCCCAGGGTGGGAGCGGACCGCGACTCTCCACGCGAACCTGAAGAGTCGAGAACGGCGGGAGCGGCTCCTGAATTTCCGCTCCGGTGAGGTCCCGATCTTGGTGGCGGTGGACATCCTCAATGAAGGGGTCGACGTCCCCGATGTGAACATCCTGTGCTTCGCGCGAGTCACCCACAGCCGGCGAATCTTCGTCCAGCAGCTCGGGCGTGGCCTACGACTCCGTAAGGGAAAGACCCACGTAGAGGTCCTCGACTTCGTCAGCGACATCAGACGACTGGCGGAGGTCTACGACATGCGCGAGCAAGTGTCCGAGGATGAGATCGAGCACGTCTCGATTGGACACAACCAGTTCGTCTTCGAGGATCTGCACGTGCGCGATCTGCTCGAACAATGGATGGCCGATGTCGGTGACCTGGGCGGTGCCGACGACAACGTGCGACTCGAGTTCCCGCCGATCGAGGGGGTTTAGTGGCCAAGGTCCCGGCCGACGTGCGCACTGCGGTCATCGAGGAAGTAGTGCGACGGCTCGACGTGGCGCGATGGGAGGAAGTGTCCTCGAGCGCCGCTAGCGAGATGTACGACCGCTTCGTGAAAGACCCGAAGATCGGGGGGCGGCTGTCGCCGTACATGCCAGCAGAGAAGGTCAGGGTCTGGATCAAGGATGGCCCGGCTAAGGAGTACCGGCGGGCGTTGGAGGGGATCGGGCCGATCGCGTCCTTCACGAAAAGGGCGTATCCCGGACCCGAGTCCGTGGTGCGCCTCGCGCTCGGAGATCAGTGGTTGCCTAAGCCAGACACCATCGAGGAGAAGCCCATGAGGTGCTTCGCCGAGTGTCCCGATGGCCAGTCGATGTTCGTGATCTGGGGGCCACTAAGCGCTCTCCAGGGGCTGATCTGGAACTCCTGTCTGGTCCGTGCCGGGGACTCGTCGAAGCCAATCACCGTCGTCGTCACGAAGCCGAACAGCGCGCGGCTGCCCGCCGACGACTGGAAGTTGGTAAAAGCGCTATGCGACATCGTCGGCGCGGACTGCGAACAAGTCACGTATGCGGTGACACGGAAGCCAGGCTTGTAGTGCGATGGGTGGCTTCGTGGACCGCCGAAGAGATTCGGTTGGCCACGGTCACGGGATCTTCGTGCTCCCAGAATCGAAGTACTAGCCAGCCCGCTGAACTGAACACTTCCGAAGATTCGCGGTCCCGACGCTGGTTGCCTTCGATCTTGTCGGCCCAGAACCGGCTGCGGCTGCCTGTCGCTGGGCGGTAGTGCTCCGGACAGCCGTGCCAGAAGCATCCGTCGATCAAAACTGCGATCCGCTGTTTGGTGAACACGATGTCGACTGTCCGTCGAACTCCAGGGACTGGGCGATAGTTCACCCGATACCGCAGCCCCATCCGGTGAAGCGCGCGACGGACCGCCATCTCCGGAGAAGTGTCGCGTCCACGGGTGTTCGACATCCGCGCGCTCACGGCGGGGTCAACGGCTGGAGGCAAGCTCACCAGCCCATGGTGCACTACGCCGACGTGGGTTTCGAAGTCACCTCGGACGAGGGGTATGCCGGGTCCAACCGCAGCGGTCGTTCGTCAAGGCTGCGTGGGCCGCCGATGGCGGGTGGCAGGTTCCCAGCTTGCTGCCACCTGTGCAGTACCTTCCGGCCGTAGTTGTTCTTACCCGCGATCCGGTCCAGTTCCGCTCCGGTCGGCGCGTGGCCCTTGCTGGTCACCCGCGCGTCGACCGCGATGATCGACTGGGCGTTCCGGGAGCGGGGCATGCACCGGGTGGAGTGGCGGTGCCCGAGCGCGAACACGCGGAGCAGCGCTGTCGCGCGCCGGTTGGGGATGACCAGGGAGGGGACGCTGCGGGAGGCGTTCTCGCTGCACGGGGTGCGGCACGACGTGGAGGTGTGGGCCGTGCTCGCCTCCGAATGGCCCACCGACCGCTGACCGCGACCGGACACCGTCTTCGCCGAAACCGCCCGGAAGGCAGCCCCCACCCGAACCCGGGGGCCACCCGCCTTGCCAGTCTACCGGTGTCCACCGACAGCCGGGGCGTTGTGGATCTTGCTTGTGGACAACTGGTGCGGCTGTGGACAACTCGCCGCGCGAGGGCCTTGCGTGGCGAGCGGGTAGGCGGTGCCGCCTGGATCGATCATGGGCTTGACCTGGCGGGGTGGTGGCGTCCAAGCTGGCTCGCGCTCTCCCTGCTCCGGTGAAGGACGACACCGCGATGACGTTGCCACAGTTTCCTGAGGGGTTTCTCTGGGGCGTGTCCAGTTCGGCCTACCAGATCGAGGGGGCGGTCGACGAGGACGGGCGTGGTCCGTCCACATGGGACACCTTCGCCGCCGTGCCCGGGCGGGTCGCAGGCGGGGACACCGGGCGGGTCGCCACCGACCACTACCACCGGTACTCCGAGGACGTGGCTCTCATGGCGGAGCTGGGGGTCGGGGCCTACCGCTTCTCCGTCTCCTGGCCACGGGTCCTCCCCGCCGGGCACGGGGAGGTCAACCGGAAGGGCCTCGACTTCTACGACCGGCTCGTCGACGAGTTGTGCGCCAACGGCATCGCGCCCGCGGTCACGCTCTACCACTGGGACACGCCGCAGGCGGTCGAGGACGCCGGGGGCTGGCTCGCCAGGGACACCGCCTTCCGGTTCGCCGACTACGCCGACGTCGTGGCCGCGCGGCTCGGGGACCGGGTGCGGATGTGGATGCCGCTCAACGAACCCATGGTGGTCACGCTCTTCGGGTACGCCGTCGGGGCGCACGCGCCGGGGCGGGAGCTGATGTTCGAGGCACTTCCCGTCGCGCACCACCAGCTGCTCGCGCACGGGCTCGCCACGAGAGCGCTGCGGGCGAACGGTGCCACGAGCGTCGGCATCGCCAACCACCACGTGCCGGTCTGGCCCGCGTCCGACAGCCCGGCCGACCGCGGTGCCGCCGACCTCTACGACGTGCTCGTCAACGACATGTTCGCCGCGCCGGTGCTCACCGGCCGGTACCCCACCGACGAGCTGGCCGCCGCCATGCCGGGGCCCGTCGCCGAGGACCTGGCGATCATCGCCGAGCCGCTGGACTGGTACGGCGTCAACTACTACCTGCCCAGCAGGGTCGCGGCGCCCTCGGGCCGGGAGACCGTCATCGACGGGGCCGTCCTGCCGCCTGGGCTGCCGTTCGACTTCCCGGCGATCGACGGGTACCCGGTCACCGACTTCGGGTGGCCCGTCGTGCCGGACGGGCTGCGCCAGACGCTCACCATGCTCGCCGACCGCTACGGCGACCACCTGCCGCCGGTCCACATCACCGAGAGCGGCTGCGCCTACCACGACGAGGTGCACGACCAGCGCCGCGTCGACTACCTCGACGGGCACGTGCGCGCGCTGCACCAGGCGATCGCCGACGGGATCGACGTGCGCGGCTACTTCGTGTGGTCCATTGTAGACAACTTCGAGTGGGCGGCGGGGTACTCGCAACGGTTCGGGCTCGTGCACGTCGACTACGACACCCTCGCCCGCACGAAGAAGGACTCCTTCCATTGGTACCGAGACCTGATCAGAGCACAGCGTTGACGGAACCGACGGTCCCCGTCCGGCCGAGGTGGACCGCCCTCCTCTCGCTGGCCAGCCTCGGCCTCTTCACCGCCTTCTACGGGCCCATCCAGGTCCTGCTCGGGCTCCAGGCCCAGGAGCTGGCGCCAGAGCACAAGGAGGTCGCGCTCGGTGTCGTCTCCGGGCTCGGTGCCGCGTGCTCGGTGATCGCGAACCCGCTGTTCGGCGCCATCTCCGACCGCACCACGTGGCGAATCGGCAGGCGGCTGCCGTGGACCGCGATCGGTGCGGCGGGCGGTGTCGCCAGCCTCGGGATCCTCGCCGGTGCGCCGAACATCGTGATCATGGCGCTGGGCTGGTGTGCCGCCCAGCTCACGCTCAACGCCATGCAGGCCGCGCTCTTCGCCGCCGTGCCCGACCAGGTGCCGCTGCGGCAGCGCGGGATGGTCGGCGGCTGGCTCGGTGTGGGGCAGACGCTCGGCATCGTCGTGGGGTCCGGGCTCGCGGCCGCGGTCGGCGGGATCGCCATGGGCTACCTCGTGTGCGCGGCGTTCCTGGTCGTCACGACCGTGCCGTACCTGTTGCTGCGCAAGGACACCACGATCGAGGCGACCGAACGGCCCCGGCTGCGGGTCCGGGACTTCTGGATCAACCCGGTGCGGTTCCCCGACTTCGGCTGGGCCTGGTTCACGCGGTTCCTGCTGAACCTCGGCAACTCCGTCGCGATCGTGTACCTGCTGTACTTCCTGCAGGACGAGGTCGGTTACGCCGACCCGGACAGCGGTGTCTTCGTGCTCACCGCGATCTACGCGGCCACCCTGCTGTCCACTGTGGTCATCGGCGGGGTCTGGTCGGACCGGGTCGGCAGGCGGCGGGTGTTCGTGTGCTGGGCGGGGAACGTGATGGCGGCGGCGTCGCTGGTGCTCGCGTTCTGGCCGACCTGGACGGGCGCGATCGTCGCGGCGGCCGTGCTCGGGCTGGGCTTCGGTGTGTACCTGTCGGTCGACTTCGCGCTCATGACCGAGGTGCTGCCCGCCGCGACCGACCGGGGCAAGGACCTCGGGGTGATCAACATCGCGAACTCGCTGCCGCAGGTGCTCGCGCCCGTGCTGGCAGCACCCATAGTCACCCACCTCGGCGGGTACCCGGTGCTGTATGTGCTGTCCGCGCTGGTGGGAGTGGCCGGGTCGGTCCTCGTGTACCGGATACGGTCCGTGAACTGAACGCGGAGATTCCACCTTCTGTTCACGCGCTGTTAGAGTTCGCTGAATCATGAACGGAACACACAGTCGCCAGGGCACCACGGCGGTCGACCAGGACGGGGTCCGGGTCGACGCCGGTCAGAAGTCGGTCGTCGACGTGCTGTTCGAGGGCCAGTGGACGTGGTCGTTCAACGCGGAGCGGGACACCCGCCTCGAGAACGGTCACCGGCTCGCGCGCTGGCCGGTGAACCTGCGCCCGTTCCTGCGTGGCACCGGCGAGGTGACGGTCCGGGAGCGGTTCGGCGAGAAGGTGCTGTTCACCGGCGACGTCGCGTTCGACGAGTCGGACCAGCGGGTGCGGATCGTCGACGGCAAGGGCAGGCCACTGATCGTCGACAAGGCCGGCGACATGCAGTGCGGGTTCTCCGAGCGCGGTGAGGCGACCCGCGAGGCGCTGCTCGACGCGATCGAGGACGTGCTGGCCCGCCTGCGCGACGAGGGCGGCGTCGACGCGTTCCTCGCGTTCGGCGCGCTGCTCGGCGCGGTCCGCGACGGGCACTTCATCCCGCACGACTCGGACGCGGACGTCGCGTACCTGAGCCGCCACACCAGCCCCGTCGACGTGGCGCGCGAGTCGTTCGCCATGGAGCGCGTGATGATCCGCGCCGGGTACTGGACGTGGCGCTTCTCCTCCGCCGACTTCAAGGTGATCGTCCCCGACCCGGAGGGCGGCCGCGCGATCGACGTGTTCGCCGGGTTCGTCGTGGACGGCACCTTCTACCTGATGCCCGAGGTGCACGCGAAGGACTTCGACCGCGGGGTGATCCTGCCGCTGGGCGAGGTCGAGCTGGAGGGCCGCCGCATCGCCGCGCCCGCCGACCCCGAGGCGCTGCTGGCGATCACCTACGGCCCGCACTGGCGGATCCCGGACCCGTCGTTCAAGTTCGAGACCCCGCACTGGGTCCGCCGCCGTCTCGACGGCTGGACCAGGGGCAACACGCAGAACCGCAACCACTGGTGGCCCTTCTACTTCGGCCGCGCGCAGTCGACGGTGTCCGAGCAGCCCTCGCCGTTCGCCGAGTGGGTGCACGAACGCGAGCCCGCCGCGCGGGACGTGGTCGACATCGGCTCCGGCACCGGCCGGGACTCGCTGTGGTTCGCGCGGCAGGGCCGGGACGTGCTGGGCTTCGACTACATCCCGGCCGCGACCGAGCGCGCGGGCAAGGCCGCGAAGGCCGAGGGGATCCCCGCGCGGTTCCGCACGTTCAACCTGTACGACACCCGGCAGGTCCTCGCGGCGGGCGGCGAGCTGGCGCACCGCGAGACCTCGCCCACGCTGTACGCCAGGTTCCTGGTGCACGCGCTGGAGGACGCCGGTCGGCACGCGCTGTGGCGCATCGCGAGCATGTGCCTTCGCCGGGGCGGCCGGTTCTACCTCGAGTTCCGCACCGACGAGAACGCCGCCGCCGAGAAGGTGTACGGCGAACACTTCCGCAAGTACCTGCCGGGCGACCAGGTCGTCGCGGAGATCGAGTCCTGGGGCGGTGCCATCGAGCACCGCGAGGAGGGCTACGGGTACGCCGTCTACAAGGATGAGGATCCGCACGTATGCAGGCTGGTGGCAACATGGAAGCGGTGAAGTCGCGGCTGCGTGCCGTGGTGGCGAAGCAGGGCCGCCGGGTCGCGCGGATCGTGGGCGTCGATGACGAGATCCGTCACCTGCACGACCGGATCGCGGTGCTGGAACGCGAGGTCCAGGAGGCCAGGCGGCTCAACCAGCGCATGGCCGAGCTGACCGACGTGGTCGCCGAGGTCCTGGTCCCGGCAGCCGACCGCGACGACAAGGTGCTGGCCGAGAAGCTCGCGACGTACAACCGCGACTCGTTCTAGACGATCGATTCCGTGAAGATCCTGTAAAGCGGCTTGGCGTACGGTCCCGTCATCAGGGCCGATGCCGTGAAGGCGCGTTCACGGCACAACAAGTGTCGTCAATGGGCCGTTCAGGGCGCCCAGCGCCCTGAACGCGCCTTTCAGGGCATTGCCACGCCCGCGCAACCCCAACGGTGGCGTCAGCCCACCACCAAGGGGCTTCCTGCCCGTCCGCGAGGACAAACCCACAACGCCAACCGCAGCCGCCCACCCGATCAATCGTCCAGGGTCGGTTCGCCGATGCCGAGCAGGTTGCCCTCGCTGTCGCGGAACCACGCGGCGCGCTCGCCCGTGCCTGCCGACGGGTAGTTGCCGTCGACCTCGGCGATGCCGCCGACCGTGCGCAGGCCGGGGACCTCGACGTGCTCGAACGTCACGCCGCGGCCACGCAGCTCGGCCACGACCGCTTCGAGGTCGTCGACGGTCCACGCCATCTGGGTGTGCTCGCCGGAGGGCCGCCCGCCCGAGGTGAACAGCGCGAACCTCGTGCCGCCGCACCGGTACAGCAGGCCGCCGGGGCGTTCCTCCGACGGGGTGAGGCCGAGCTTCTCGGCGTAGAACGCTCGTGCCCGGTCGAGGTCCTGCGCGGGAAGGCGGGTGGCGGTCTCGAATCGGTCCAGCATGCCTCCGATCGTGGCGCGGTCCGGCCGCCGGCGCCAGCCCCTTCCGGAATGGACCCCGAGCGGAACTCAGGGAATTCACCCGATCCCCGAATTCGTTCCGGCGGCGATGCTGGTGGCGGGAGAAAGGGGAAGGCTGTGGAGATCACGGGACTCATTTCGGCGATCGTCTTCGGTGTCGCCATCGGAGGGCTCGGGCGTGCGGTGGTGCCGGGGCGCCACCAGCTCTCGCTGGTCGTCACCATCCTCGTCGGCATCGTCGCCGCGGTGGCCGGGACCGGCGTCGCCGGGCTGGCCGGGGTGGCGGACACGGCGGGCATCGACTGGACCGAGATCGCGCTGCAGGTGATCTTCGCGGGTGGTGGCGTTTCGCTACTGGCCCGTTCCCGAGCGCACACGAACGCGAACTAAGCACGCAATTTCGGCCGTTTCGGTCCTGTGCTGCCTCCCCACCTGGTTATAGTCCCCCCGCGACGGTTCAGCGGGTGCCGTCCGGGTGGGGAGGCAGTGGCACATGGGCGACTTCGTCGAAGCCGCGCTGTCCTTTCCCGCCGTCATCTTCACGTTCCTGCTCGCGGCCGTGCTGCTGTACTGGCTGCTCGTCCTCGTCGGCACCCTCGACATCGAGATCGGCGACCTGGACGTCGGCGACGGTCTCGGCCTCGGCGGTGTGCCGGTCACCGTGACCGCGTCCGTGCTGGTCGTCGTCTCCTGGTTCGTCACTCTCGCGGGTGGCGTGGTCACCGAGGGGCTCGATCTCGGCACCGTCGTGACCGTCGTGCTCGGGTGCGGTGTGCTGCTGGTCGCACTGATCTGCGGGCTGTTCGCCGCCCGCCTCGTCGCCGTGCCCCTACGCAGGCTCTACGCTCCCGGTGGGGAGGCGTCCCGCAACGACTTCGTCGGCCGCGAGTGCGTCATCCGCACCGGCACGGTCACCGGTGAGTTCGGCCAGGCCGAGGTCACCGCGCTGGACGGGTCGACCGCGATCGTCCAGGTGCGACAGACCGGCGAACACGAACTGGCGTACGGCAACCGCGCTCTGATCTTCGACCACGACATCGACGGCGAGTTCTTCTGGGTCGCGCCTGCCTGAAAGGAAAATCTGGATGGAAACCATTCTCATCGCGGGCGGCGTGGCACTCGTCGTGCTGCTGATCGTGCTGATCGCCATCAGCCGCCTGTTCCGCAAGGTGGAACAGGGCAAGGCGTTGATCGTCTCCAAGGTCCGCAACGTGCACGTCACGTTCACCGGTGCCGTGGTCCTCCCCGTGCTGCACAAGGCGGAGACCATGGACATCTCCGTGAAGACGATCGAGATCACGCGGACCGGGCAGGAAGGGCTCATCTGCCAGGACAACATCCGCGCCGACATCCGGATCACGTTCTTCGTGCGGGTCAACAAGACCAGCGAGGACGTGATCAAGGTGGCGCAGGCGATCGGCACCCAGCGCGCCAGCGACCAGGGCACGCTGCAGGAGCTGTTCAACGCCAAGTTCTCCGAGGCGCTCAAGACCGTCGGCAAGCACCTCGACTTCGTCGACCTGTACACCAAGCGCAACGAGTTCCGGGACCGCATCCTCGCGGTCATCGGCACCGACCTGAACGGGTACAGCCTCGAGGACGCGGCGATCGACTACCTCGAGCAGACGCCGATGTCCCAGTTGGACTCCAACAACATCCTCGACGCGCAGGGCATCCGCAAGATCACCGAGCTGACGGCGATCGAGCACGTGCGGACCAACGAGTTCCAGCGCACCGAGGAGAAGGAGATCACCAAGCAGAACGTGGACGCCCGCGAGGCGATCCTCGAACTGGAGCGCCGCCAGGCCGACGCGGAGAACCGTCAGCGCCGCGAGATCGAGACCATGAAGGCCCGCGAGGAGGCCGAGACCCAGAAGGTGCAGGCCGAGGAGCGGCTCAAGGCCCAGCAGGCGAACCTGCGCACCGACGAGCAGCTCGGCATCCAGGACCAGAACCGGGCCCGCGAGGTCGCCGTCGCCGAGAAGAACCGCGAGCGGGTCATCGCGATCGAGACCGAGCGCATCGAGAAGGACCGCATGCTCGAGGTCGTGGCGCGCGAGCGGGAGATCGCCCTCGCCAACGCGGCCAAGGAGAAGGAGGTCGAGGTCGAGCGCCGCTCGGTCGCCGAGGTCGTGCGTGAGCGGGTCGCCGTCGACAAGACGGTCGCCGAGCAGGAGGAGAACATCAAGCGCCTCCGTGCGGTCGAGGAGGCCGAGCGCAAGCGGCAGTCCACGATCATCGCGGCCGAGGCGGAGGCGCAGGAGCACCTGGTCAAGGACATCAAGGCGGCCGAGGCCGCGGAGGCCGCCGCCAAGCACAAGGCCCGCGAGGAGCTCACGCTCGCCGAGGCCCGGCAGCAGGCAGCGGACCTCGACGCCCGCGCCAAGATCCGCCTCGCGGAGGGCATCCAGGCCGAGACGGCCGCAGCGGGTCTCGCCGACGTGCAGGTGCGGGAGCGGAACGCGGACGTCATCGAGAAGGAGGGCCGCGCCGAGGCCGTCGTCATCCGCGAGAAGGCGCTGGCCGACGCGGACTCGATGCGCGAGAAGCTGAAGGGCGAGGCCGAGGGCCTCACCGAGAAGGCCGCCGCGATGGCCGCTCTCGACGACGCGTCCCGTGGGCACGAGGAGTTCCGCCTGCGGCTCGAGTCGGACAAGGAGGTGCGGCTCGCCGGCATCCAGGCGCAGCGCGAGGTCGCCGAGTCGCAGGCCATGGTCCTCGCGGCCGGGCTGGAGAAGGCCGACATCGACATCGTCGGCGGCGAGAGCATGTTCCTCGACCGGCTCATGGGCTCGATCACGCTCGGCAAGAGCGTCGATGGGTTCATGAACGGCTCGGACGTGGCGAGCAAGCTCGCCGGCCCGTGGCTCAACGGGGAGGCGAACTTCGCCGACGACATCAAGGAGATCCTGTCCTCGTTCGGCAGCGACGACGTCAAGAACCTGTCGGTCTCGGCCGCGCTGATGAAGATGATGAAGGAGGGCGGCCCGAACGCCTCACGCATCCAGGAGCTGCTCTCCGGCACGCCCGTCGTGACACCGGCACCGGTGGAGCGGGTGCCTGAGATCGCGCAGAAGCCGTGACCTCCACCGTCGACGCGCCGGCCCCCGCCAGCGGGCCGGCGCAGGACGGGCTCGACGCCCGTACGTACGAGGTGCTGCGGCAGCGGCTCGCCGAGCAGGCCGAGGAGCTTGCCCGGCGGGCCGAGGCCCTCAACACGCGGCGCCTCGAGGTGTTCGGCAGTACCGAGCTGCGCCTCGTGGGCGCCGAGCGGATCCGCACCGAGAACAACTGCGTGCCGCGCGACATCGTGTCCATCCCGGACCCCGACGGGGACGCGAGCGGGCTGATGCTGTTCGGCTACAACGTGTTTATCGGTCTCAAGCCGGAGACCACGATCGACGACGTGTTCTCGCTGCACCGGTTCACCCGCGAGGGTGAGGCTTTCCGGTTCGAGGACGCGCCGGGTGAGCGGCCGGAGCTGCTCGGCGACGAGCGGTTCCGCCGCGACTTCACCGAGCTGTACCGGTACTACCGGGAGACGCGGCTGCTGCAGCTGCGGCCGGTGGAGGGCAAGCTGCTCGCGGTCTTCCAGACCGGGCCGCGCACCGAGGACATCAAGGTGCTGCGGTGGACGGTGCGCGCGGACGGCACGCTGTCCTATGTGGACAACGCGGGCGAGCGGGACCACGTGTTCCCGTCGTCGCACGACTTCGAGTGGACCGAGACCACCCGCGACGACCACGTGCTCGGCCGCCACCCGCACATCTCGATCCAGAACGAGGTGTTCATCGAGACGGTCAACGGCAACCTGACCGTCAAGGTCGAGAACAACACCGAGGCGGGCGAGGGCGTCTACACCGAGCCGGTCGACGAGCCGCTGCAGAGCCTCGCGGACGCGGACGTCCGGTACGCGCGGATCGGCCCGCTGATCCTGCTGCGGGTGCTGCCCTACAACGAGACGACCCACCGCTACCTGGTGTTCAACACCCGCACCAAGACGGTGGTGCGGCTCGACGGGATCGGCCAGGCGTGCCAGCGGCTGCCGGAGGACCAGGGCATCATCTTCCCCGGCGGCTACTACCTCGCCACCGGCGTGTCCCGCACGTTCGAGAACACCGTCACCGACGACCTGGAGTTCGAGCGGGTCATCCGGTCGCCCAACGGCGAGGACGTGGTGTACGCGTTCCACGCCCGCCGGGAGGGCCGCACGCTCCTGCTGCCGTACAACGTGATCCGCAAGGAGGTCGCGAACCCGCTGCCCTGCCACGGCTACTCGCTGTTCGAGGACGGCACGCTGGTCGCGTTCCGCGCCACGTCGGAGGAACCGACGCGGGTGCACCCGATGCAGGTGTGGCAGACGCCGTACGTGTCCGACTCGTTCGCGGCGGCCCAGCCCGTCGGCACCGGGCCGCTGGAACGGGTCGGCAACGCCGACCTCGTGCGCGGCATCTCCGACTGCCTGTCCGTCAAGCGGATGATCGACGAGATGGCGCCGTCGACCGCCGTGTTCGAGGGCCTGATCGCGGCGTGCGCGCGGGCGTTCGACAGCTACCACTGGCTCGGCGACCAGGAACTCGGCGACCTGCGCTCGGCCATCACCGACGTGCGGGCGACGGCGGAGCAGGTGCTCGCCGAGTTCGAGAACGTCCAGTCCCTGACCGACACCGCGGCCACCGAGCTGACCAGGGCGGGCGAGGAGATCGCGTCGCTGGTGCGGCGGGTCCGCGGCGAGGCGCCGAAGTCGGCCGACGAGTGGGTGGGGCAGCTCGCGTCGCTGCGCCGCGCGCAGGGCAGGCTCGTCACGCTGCGCGAGCTGCGGTACGTGGACACCACGCGGATCGACGAGCTCGGCACACTGCTGGAGTCCGAACTGGACAGTGCGGCGAAGCGGGCCGTCGAGTTCCTGCGCGGCGCGAACGCGTTCACCGGCTACCACGAGAAGGTCGACGCGCTGGTCGCCGACGCGGCCGCCATCACGACCGTGGCCGAGGCGGGCCCGGTGGTCGAGCGGCTCTCGGAGCAGGCCGCCGGGCTGGAGATCGTCACCGAGGTCGTCGGGTCGCTCGACATCGCCGACGCGACCGTGCGCACGCAGATCCTCGAACGGATCGGCGAGGTGCTGGGCGGTGTCAACCGTGCGCGCGCCACTGTGGACGGCCGGCGCCGCGACCTGCTCGCCACCGAGGGCCGCGCCGCGTTCGCCGCCGAGTTCGCGCTGCTCGGACAGTCGATCACGGGTGCGCTCGCGGTCGCCGACACCCCGCAGCGCTGCGACGAACAACTCGGCAGGCTGCTGCTGCAACTGGAGAACCTCGAGTCCCGGTTCAGCGAGTTCGACGACTTCCTCGCCGAGCTGACCGCCAAGCGCACCGACGTCTACGAGGCGTTCTCGTCGCGCAAGCAGGCGCTCGTCGACGAGCAGTCCCGCCGCGCGGACCGCCTGGTCAGCTCCGCGGAACGGGTCCTGACCAGCATCGCGCGGCGCGTCGCCACACTGTCCACACTGGACGACATCAACACCTACTTCGCGTCGGACCCGATGGTCGCGAAGGTCCGCTCGGTCGCCGGGGAGCTGCGCGCACTCGACGACTCCGTGCGCGCCGAGGAGCTGGACGGCAGGCTGAAGGCGGCGCGCCAGGAAGCGGGCCGGTCACTGCGGGACCGCGCCGACCTGTTCGGCGACGGCGGCGAGACCGTCCGGCTCGGGCGCCACCGGTTCGCGGTGAACACGCAGGCCATCGACCTGACGTTGGTGCCGAAGGACGGCGGCATGTCGCTCGCCGTCACCGGCACCGACTTCCGCACCCCCGTGCGCGACCCGGGTTTCCTCGAGACGAAGCCGTTCTGGGACCAGCTGCTGGTGTCGGAGTCCGCGGAGGTGTACCGCGCCGAGTACCTGGCGACGACCGTGCTCGACGCCGGGGTGCCGGAGGACGCGGACCTCGTCACGCTGGTGCGCACCGTCGCCGAGTCCCGCTACGACGAGGGCTACGAACGCGGTGTGCACGACCACGACGCGGCCGCGATCCTCGAGGTGCTGCTGCGGTTGCGGGCGGGTGCCGGGCTGCTGCGGTACCCACCGGCGGCACGCGCGCTGGCGCAGCTGTTCTGGACGTTCGGCGCGCAGGAGGACGCGCGGAAGGCGTGGACCACCAGGGCGACGTCCCTGGCCAGGGCCCGTGCGGCGTTCGGCCCGGTCGCGGCCATCGCCGCGCTGTGCGACGAGCTGTCGGCGGCGATCGCCGGGTTCCCCCTGGCGGACGGGGACACCGCGCTGGCCGCGGAGTACCTGTTCGAGGAGCTGGCCGCGACCCCGGCCGGGTTCGTGACCAGCGCGGGCGCGCGGCTGATCGTGGAACGGTTCCGCCGCGAGCTCGGCGGCCGCCGCGAGTTCGACGACGACCTGCGCGCACTGGGTGCGGACGTGGTGGCCCGCCACCAGCTCGCGACCGCGTGGCTGACGGCGTTCGTCTCCACATCGGACGAACTGCCGGTCGAGGAACTGCCGGAGGCGGTGGCGCTGCTGCTGTGCGACCTGCCCAGGCACGACTCGTCGGCGGCGGTGTCGGCCACCGTCGAGGGCCTGCTCGGCGCGCACCCGCGCGTGGTGGACCGCAAGCTGACGCTGCGGCTGGACGAGGCACTGGCCAGGACCAGGAGGTTCCGGCTGGAGCGGGTGCCCGCGTTCCGCGCGTACCAGAAGCAGCGCAACGAGCTGCTCGACCGCGAGCGCGCACGGCTGCGGCTGGACGAGTTCAGGCCGAAGGTGATGAGCGCGTTCGTGCGCAACCGGCTGCTCGACGAGGTGTACCTGCCGCTGATCGGCGACAACCTCGCCAAGCAGCTCGGTGCCTCCGGCGACGCGAAACGCACCGACCAGATGGGCCTGCTGCTGCTCATCTCCCCGCCCGGCTACGGCAAGACGACGCTGATGGAGTACGTCGCGAACCGGCTCGGGCTGGTGTTCGTGAAGGTCAACGGCCCGGCGCTGGGCCACGACGTGACCTCGCTCGACCCGGCGGACGCACCCAACGCGACCGCGCGGCAGGAGGTCGAGAAGATCTCCTTCGCGCTGGAGCTGGGCAACAACGCGTTGCTGTACCTGGACGACATCCAGCACACCAACCCGGAGCTGCTGCAGAAGTTCATCTCGCTGTGCGACGCGCAGCGGCGGATGGAAGGCGTGTGGGACGGCCGGACCAGGACCTACGACCTGCGCGGCAAGCGGTTCGCGGTCTGCATGGCGGGCAACCCGTACACCGAGCAGGGCAAGCGGTTCCGCATCCCCGACATGCTGGCGAACCGCGCCGACGTGTGGAACCTCGGCGACGTGCTTTCCGGCCGCGAGGACCTGTTCGCGCTCAGCTACATCGAGAACTCGCTGACCTCCAACCAGGTCCTGGCCCCACTGTCCACCCGGGAGCGCGGCGACATCGAGTTGATGATCCGCCTCGCCCGCGGCGAGGAGGTGCGGTCCGACCAGCTGTCGCACCCGTACTCGGCGGTGGAGCTGGACCAGGTCACCTCGGTGCTGCGCAAGCTGTTGCGGGTGCAGGAGGTCGTGCTGGCGAACAACCAGACCTACATCGCGTCCGCGGCGCAGGCCGAGTCGTCGCGGATGGAGCCGCCGTTCCAGCTGCAGGGCTCCTACCGCAACATGAACAAGCTGGCGGAACGCATCGTCCCGGTGATGAACGACGCCGAACTGGAGATGCTGATCGACGACCACTACCAGGGCGAGGCGCAGACCCTCACGTCGGGCGCGGAGGCCAACCTGCTGAAGCTGGCGGAACTGCGCGGCAGGCTCACCCCGGAACAGGCGGCCCGCTGGGCGCAGGTGAAGACCGCGTTCCTGCGCGACAAGGCACTCGGCGGCGCGGAGGACGACCCGATGGTCCGCGCGGTCGGCGCACTCGGCCTGCTCGCCGACAAGGTGGGCGGGGTGGAAACCGCCCTCCGCGACCGGTAACCCCGAATGCCCTGAAAGGCGCTTTCGGGACGCTCAGCGCCCCGAAAGCGCCTTTCAGGGCACTCACCAGGTGACGGCAGGACGTCCACACCGTAGATGCCGCGGCCGGTGCAGAGCGGCACTTCCTCCGGCGGGACGGCCAGCCGCAGCCGGGAAACCGGTTCAGCCGTGCGGAGAACCCGATCCGCAGCTCGAAACCCAGAACCTACGGTTTCATGATCGACCGTCACCGTCGTCCGCGGTCGGGAGCCAGCTCGGTCAGCGAAGGCCGCTTTAGCCGTCACTGAGCAGGCTATATATTCGATCGCAGATGAAGACGCGCCCGTAATTCCTGCCGGTGAGCTCACGGAGATAACCTGCTTCCACGAGCTTCGAGATGGCCTTGTTGGCAGTCGGATAGCTGACGTCTAGATCACGTCGAACTCGCGCAACCGTCATCACAGGATATCCGATCAGGTTGGTGGCGAGGTTAGCGACAGCAGCACTTCGCGCTCCCGTCTGCTTCATACGCTCAACAACCTCGTTGGAGAACGATATGAGGTTGTTTATCGTATTGGCTGCAGCTTCCGCACGCGCGCGAACAGCTTGAGCAAAAAAGTGGACCCATGGATCAAAATCACCCGTCTTGCTCACGTTGAGTAAATGATCAATGTAATCGTCTCGTCGAGGTTCCAGCCAGGGAGAGAGATTCAAGATCGGATGGGTGATAACTTTCTCTTCAATCAACTGGAGAGTGATGGCCAAGCGGCCGATCCGCCCGTTGCCGTCACTGAAGGGATGGAGCGTCTCGAACTGATAGTGACTGAGCGCAACCTTGACCAACGTCGGCATCTCTTGCTCGGAGTTGATCCACTTTTCCCAGGCGCTGACGCCATCAGCCAGATAAGTGCCATTCGGAGGAGGAACAAACCGGGACTGCTCTACCCCTCGCCCACGATCGCCGATGCAGACCAGTCGCCTACGCAACTCACCCGCGTCGTAGCTATCACCGCGAGTTCGCGAAACCAGTATTTTTTGCAGCTGAGCGACTGTGTTCAAGCAGATTGGTCGGTGCTTTATCAGCTTTAGTCCATGAAGTGCAGCTTCGACATAATTGCGAACCTCGCGAACCTCAGCAGATGGATCCCTGTCGGTGTATTGAGCTTCCAGGACGTCTGCGTACGGCGCGTATGTGCCTTCGAGAGCCGAGGTGCTGACCGCCTCACGAGTCAGGGACGGCTGCACGAGCAGACGAGGGTTCGGCAGCTGGGCCACCCTGGCATCCATCGCCCCAAGGGCCCGGTCGGCCTCACTGATCGCCTTGTAGGTCCCGGGGCGAAGGTCTACTCGCGTGGGCAGAGGATGCGGGACATACGCCCAGTGTCGGAACGTCTGACCGGTACGGGGATCGATCCCGCTGATCGGAACGAGATCGCCGACAGTCGAGCTGCGGAAGTCGTCTACCTGCACTTTTAAAGTCTACCAGCGTTCACGTTACATCGTCCCGGCAGACTGCAAGAGTGTTTGAAACCCGCCTGGAGATTGCAAGGGAACGGCCAAACTCTTTAAATTACAGCCGTGGAATTAAAGGGGTTCGCAGCCAGTTGGCAACTGCGCTAGCCCGTGTCGACTACTACATGTGGTGGTTGATGGTGTCACGACCTACAAGGAGCGGTGTCCTGCCATCCAGTCGACCTGGCGTAGCCCGATCGCGCCGAGTCAAGCGGGCACCTTCCTCCTGGCCGGCGCATTGGGCTGGGTCCCCCCTTGACGCGGTGCGATAGTCCTTGCGGAGGTCGACGGGATGGCAGGACGTTCCCGACGAACCCCGTGGGCTGCGGCAAGGGGACGTGTCAGACCTTGTCCAGCGCCTCCGCGAAGTCGGTCAGGAGGTCCTCCGCGTCCTCGATGCCCACGGACAGGCGGATGAGGTCGTCGGTGATGCCCGCGTTCTCGCGGTCCTCCTGGGACATGCCCGCGTGCGAGGTCACGGCGGGCCGGGTGATCAGCGTCTCCACCCCGCCGAGGCTCGGCGCGACCGCGGGCACGGTCAGGGCCGCCAGGAATGTCTCCGCGGCCCTCACCCCGCCCGCGAGCCGGAAGCTCAGCATGCCGCCGTACCCGCTGAGCAGCTCGCTCGCGTGCGCGTGGTCCTGGTGGTCCGGCAGTCCGGCGTAGTTGACGTGCGTGATCTTCGGGTGGCTCGCCAGGAACTCCGCCAGTGCCTGCGCGTTCGCGTTCTGCTGCCGGACCCGTACGCCGAGGGTCTTCAGGCTGCGTGCGAGGAGGTAGCCCGCGTGCGGGTCGAGGCTGCCGCCGTACAGGTTGAGCGTGTGCCGGACCTTCTCCACCAGCTCGGCCGAGCCCGCGACCGAACCGGCCACCAGGTCGGAGTGGCCGTTCAGGTACTTGGTGGCGCTGTTGAACACCAGGTCGAAGCCCGCGACCGCCGGGCGGAAGTTCACCGGCGACGCGAAGGTGTTGTCCACCACGCTGACGATCCCGTGCTCCCTGGCGAACGCCACGATCTCCCGCAGCCTCCCGACGCGCATCAGCGGGTTCGTGATGGTCTCGACCAGCACGGCCTTCGTGTTCTCCCGCACCTCCCACGACGCCGGGTCGTACGGGTCGATGACGGTGTACTCCCAGCCCAGCCGCTGCGCCTGACCGGTGATGAAGTCGTGGGTGCCGCCGTAGAGCACGTCGTTGACCAGCAGGTGGTCGCCCGCGCCGAGCAGGGTGTGCAGGATCGTCGTCACCGCGGCCATGCCCGACGACGTGGCCACCGCCGCCTCCGCGCCCTCCAGCGCGGCCAGCTTGTCGTGCAGGTACGTCTGCGAGGGCGTCGAGTTCAGGCGGTGGTACTTGATGTCGTGGTAGGACTCGCCCGGCTCGCTGGTGAACACCGTGCCCTGGAAGATCGGGAACACCACCGAGCCCTCGGGACCCGGCACCCGCTCGCCCCCGTGGACCGCGAGAGTGTCGAAACGCATGAAGACCTCCTCGTAGCGGCTGGCCACCCAGCCACGGCCGAGCCTACGTCGGCTTCGAGGCGGTTCCCGGTGGCTGACGACCGCTTGACAGAACGGCCGCGGCCCTGGCCGCCGCGACGAAGTCGGCGATGAGCGCGTGGTCCTTGACGCCCCGGCTGGACTCGACGCCGCTGGAGACGTCGACCCCCCGGGCGCGGGCGGTGGCGGCGGCCGAGGCCACCGAGGCAGGGGTGAGGCCCCCGGCGAGCAGCCACTGCCCGTCGAGGCCCGCGACTGACGCGTAGTCCCAGGACTCGCCGGAACCGGCCTTGGGCGCGTCCACGATGAGGAGGTCGTCGCCGTACGCGCCGACCCGCAGGTCGGGGGCCGAGTACGGGACCGCGCGGATCAGCTGCCAGCGCGGGTCGGCCAGAGCGGTGAAGGCGTCCTTCGGATACGCGCCGTGCAGTTGGACGGCGCCGAGGCCGGTGGCCTCCGCGATCGCGCGGACCTCGTCGACCGGCTGCCCGAGGAACACGCCAACGGTCAGCGTGGCACCGGCCACCGCCACGAGCGCGCCCGCGGTGGCCGGGTCGACCTGGCGCGGGCTCGCGGCGAACACGAACCCGACCGCGTCGGCGCCCGAGGACACCGCGGCGTCGACGTCGGCCGACGTGCGGAGCCCACAGACCTTCACGAACATGCCACCAGCCTACCGACCGGGGAGCTCGCGCGGCTCGTTCAGCCGCCACGGGCAATCTGTACGCAATCTGCGCCCGAATTTCCGGGACCTGTCCCGGAATCCTCGCATAGCATCAAAGGCTTGGATTCCTGAGGCGAGGGGCCGGGGATGTACGAGGGTTTCGAAGAGTTCGTCAAACTGCTGCAGGAACTGGTGCGACGACCCCGGCGCGGCGAGACACCGCCGCGGCAGAGAGGCGCCGACCGGCGCTGGGGACTTCCGCTGCTGTGCCTGGTGCGACCGGAAGGCGCCGCCGGTGTGCTGCAGGACATCAGGGTCTACCTGAGGAACTCGCGCCCCGCCCCGATACCGCACGCGTTGTACGAGTTCCCGCCGGACGCCGCGGCCGAGTCGGCGGCGGCGCCGGAAACCCCGCGTGAACCGGTCACCTACGCCGACCTCGACCACGTGTCCACCGCATTGTTCGACATCGCCAAGCAGTTGCTTGCCGGTCCGCGTCAGAAAAGCGGCCGGATCGGATTCCGCCGGTTCGAACTGGTGCGCTGGTTGATGAAACAGCGGCTCGATCCCGAGCAGATGAGCCACGACGTGGAACTGTCCCGGTTGATCGAGGGCTTCGAGGCGGGAAGGAGAAGGCGGAACCCGCCGCCGGAAAGCCTCCAGCAGGAGCTTCCGTGGTTCGCGCGGCTCACGATGTGGTTGCTGCCGCCGCTGTGGTTCCGGCTGCGGTTGCGCGCTGGTGCGCGCTACCGCTGGTTCCTGCGGCAGCCGTTCCTCGCGCCGAACGACCCGGGCACGTTCCTCGGGTTCGCCCAGCGGATCACCGGCTGGCTGGGCGACCAGGACGGGCGCAAGACCGACGGCGAGTCGACGGAGGAGCTGCTCGGCCTGCTCGTGAACGCGTTCCTCGAGGACGTCCGCGCCGCCTACCGGCGGCGGCCGCGCGGTGCGCGCCGGACCGCGTACCCGGTGGTCCTGCTCGACCGGATCACCAGGCGGAACGGCGGCTACCGGCTGCTGGAGACCGTCAACCGGGTGCGCAACGAGACCGGGTTGTTCGACCCCGTGTTGTTCGTCAGCGCCAGCCGCAAGGTCCCGCCGGACGCCTACCCGCCCGGCAGCACGCCGAGGAACCTGTGGAAGATGACGCGGTCCGATGCCGCGTACCGGTCGTGGCGGGACGCCTTCAGGCGGGCGAGCCGCGAACGGCAGGACGCCGCCTGGTATCTGCCGGTCAGCGTGGCGATCGCCGAGGACCACGACCCGGCGGTGACCCCGTCCGCCGACACGCTGGAGCTGCTGCCGCCGCCGCTGTGGTCCCGAGCCGCTGTGCTGCCGACCGCGGCGGTGCTGGTGGTGGCCCTGGTCGCGGGCGGTCTCCTGTGGCTGGACTGGGTCCGGGAGGAGAGCGAACGCGCATGGCAGGACCGGCATTGCGGCCTCGAGCGCACCGCCCCGTTCGCGGACTACCTGCTCACGGTCGACGGTGAGTGCATCGGGGTCAGCGCGGAACCCGTGCCGGTCTTCCACTCGACCGCCGGACTGCGCGAGGTGCAGGACGTGATCACCCGCCAGAACGCCGAGGCGGAACGGCTCCGCGGGGAGAACTCCCGCCGGCCGTTCGTCAGCGTCGCCTACGTGTCCGAGATGAGCGCCGCCTCGGGCATCCAGCCCGCCGAGATCGAGCGCCTGCAGGGGATCGCGGCACGTCAGCGACGCCAGCTGGACGGCACCGACATCGACCCGCTGGTGCGGATCGTGTTCGTCAACGCGGGGCGGGAGATGCGGCACGGTGCGCGCGCGGCCGCCATGCTCGCGAAGCTCGCCGCCGAGGACCGCACCATCGTCGGCGTCGTCGGCCTCGCGGTGAGCAGCCGTGCCACGGTCGAGACCATCAAGGCGATCGGCAGGGCCGGGCTCCCGATGGTCGCCGCGCCGCTGACCGCCGACGGCATCGAGCGCGAGTCGCAGCTGTACCACCAGATCGCGCCGCAGAACCTGCGGGAGGCGCAGGTGGCGGCCCGGTACGCACGCGCCCAGCTCGGCGTCACCGGCACGGTCACCGTCGTGACCTCCGGCGACGAGGAGGACCTGTACGCCGCCACCCTGTCCGCCGACGCGCGGGAGGAGTTCAAGCGTGCGGGGTTCACCGTGACACAGCGGGTGTACACGCCGAGCCCGGAGCTGGGCACGCATGCCCAGCCCACGCCGCGTGACGTCGGCCAGCAGCTGTGCGGCCTCGACGGACTGGTCTTCTACACCGGCAGGCCGCCCGACTTCGAGCAGCTGCTGGACGGGATCAACCAGACCTGCGGCTCGGACCCGCCGCTGATCCTGGCCGGTGACGACATCTCCCGGTACGTCGCGAACGCGGATCAGCGCGAACAGTTCCCGCTGATCCCGTTCGACTACTTCGCGCTGGCGCCGGGCGGCCAGACCTGTTTCTCCGGCGGCGACCTCAACAACACGTTGCGTGTCCTGTTCCCGGAGCGCTGCGCCAGCACCCGCGACTTCCTCACCGACGACGCCCCGACCGCCTACGACGCGCTCACCGCGATCGTCGTCGCCGTGCACCAGCTACGTGGCACCGCGATCAACCCGGGCGCGGTCTGGCACAAGATCAGCGAGATCACCGGCAGGAACCGCATCGACGGCGCGAGCGGCGTCATCGACTTCGGCCGGGACGGCGCGCAGGTCCCACTGGACAAGTTCGTGGCGATCATGCGGGTGGACGGCCATGGTCCGCCCCGGACGCAGGCCACGTGCGGGCACTACCGTGGGCAGGTCCGCGCACCGTGGTGCCCGTGAGTCACTCGCACGCGGTCGACGCCGGGCACCCTCCTAGCCCGTCCTGCCTTCAGCCACCCATGGCGGAACACCGCCGCCCCCTCGGACGAACCGGGCGTGCAGCAGGAAACTGCCCCACAGCAGGAACATCGGTCCGGCAGGCCAGAAGTACGGCACGTCCATCGCGACCCACCGGAGGATCAGCACCACCGACAGAACCACGGCGACCGCCGCGTGGACCCGCAGCCGGGCCGGGAACCGGTCGCGACCGCGTGCCGGGCGCGGCGCCCGCGGACGGCCCGCTGGCAGGTCGGAGACGAACTCGGCGAGCTCGTGCCGGTACCGGGTCGTGTAGACGTGTTCGAGGCGGTCGTCCGCCTCCTCGATGGTGAGGCGGCCTTCGCCCGCGGCCTCGCCGACCAGCTTCGCGATGCGCTCGCGCTCGGCGTCGGAGGCACGCACCGCCTTCCCGGCATCCTGTCGCTCGTTCATGGCTACCAATGTCGCCTTTCCTGCCCGGGAAATCGTCGGGCCCGCGACGGCACCTGGCCTACCGCAGGCGGATACGCCGGCGGCGGACGATCTGCGCCCCGGGGAGTACCCGCGGGACAAGTACGCTTCGGTACGGCTGGGAGGGGGCGGCATGAGCACGTACCGGCCGTTCTCGTTCCGGACGCTGCACCCGCTCGGCATCGTGGTGCCCATCGCCTTCGTGCAGGTCGTGTTCACGGTCGGCGCCGCGTACGGGCAGGAGATGACCGACCGGATCAACGCGCTGACGATCGCGCTCGTGCTGGCCTCCGCGGTCGCGCTGACGTGGCGCCGCAGCCACCCGATCTGGGCACTCGCCGCGGTGTACGTGCTGGAGACCGCGTACTTCGCGCTGGAGAACCCGTTCGGGCCGATCTTCATCAGCCTCGTGGTGGCGTTGTTGAACGCGACCATGCACGGCGACCGGGTGCCCGCGTGGACCACCGGCTACGTCGGTGCCGTCGTGCTGTTCGCCGCGATGCTGACCCGCGCCGACTCGCAGTTCGGCTGGGGCGGCGCCGGCGCGGTGTTCGCGTGGGTCTCGCTGGTCATGGGCGTGGGCGAGCTGGTGAAGGCGCGCCGTGACCGCGCCGCGCAGGCCGAGGAGGCGCGCGCCGAGCAGGACCGGCGGCAGGCCAGCGAGGAGCGGCTGAAGATCGCCCGCGAGGTGCACGACGTGCTGGCACACCACGTGTCGCTGATCAACGTGCGGTCCGGCGTGGCACTGCACCTGATCGACTCGCGGCCCGAGCAGGTGAAGGAGGCGCTGACCGCGATCAAGCAGTCGTCGAAGGAGGTGCTGGTCGAGTTGCGGAACATCCTCGGCGTGCTGCGTGACGTGGACGGCGCCGCGCCCCGGCACCCGGTGGCGAGCCTCGACCAGCTGGACCGGCTGGTGGAGCGCATGGACACGGCGGGCCTGCCGGTGACGGTCCAGGTCGAGGGCGAGAAGCGGCCGGTGCCCAAGGGGGTGGACGCGGCAGCGCTGCGGATCGTGCAGGAGTCGCTCACGAACACGTACCGGCACGCCGGGCCCACCACCGCCACGGTCACCCTCGGCTACCGTCCTGGCGAGCTTTCGGTGCGGATCGACGACGAGGGCCGCGGCGCCGCGGACTCGAGCACCGGCACCGGCAGCGGGCTGACCGGCATGCGGCAACGGGTCGAGGCGCTGTCCGGCACTTTCTCGGCGGGACCGAGGCCCGGCGGCGGGTTCCGGGTGACCGCGACATTTCCGACAGGGGGCGAAGCGTGACGATCCGGGTGGCGCTGGCTGATGACCAGGCACTGGTACGGGCGGGGTTCCGTGCGCTGTTGGACGCACAGGAGGACGTCACGGTCGTCGCGGAGGCGGCGGACGGCGACGAGGCGGTCAGGCTCGCCCGTGAGCACAGGCCGGACGTGATCCTGATGGACATCCGCATGCCGGGCACGGACGGACTCGAAGCCACCAGGGTGATCTCCCGCGACCCGGCGCTGGCCGACGTGCGCATCCTCGTTCTCACCACGTTCGAGGAGGACGAGTACGTCTTCGAGGCCATCCGCGTGGGAGCCAGCGGCTTCCTCGTGAAGGACACCGAACCGGAGGAGCTGGTGCACGCGGTCAAAGTGGTCGCGGCCGGGGACGCGCTGCTGTCGCCGAGCGTCACCCGCCGCCTGATCGGCGAGTTCGCGAGCAAGGCGAAGAAGGTCCAGTCCCCGGCGGCACTCGATGTGCTGACCGACCGCGAGCGCGAGGTGGTCGCGCTGGTCGGCGCGGGCCTGACCAACGACGAGATCGCCGCCCGCCTTGTGGTCAGCCCGGCAACGGCCAAGACCCACGTCTCCCGCGCGATGATCAAGCTCGCGGCGAGGGACCGGGCGCAGCTGGTGGTGCTGGCGTACGAGTCGGGCCTGGTCCGGCCCGGCTGGGCGGAGTAGCTCGGCCGGCCGGTCCCCGAAAGCGTCCTTCCCTGGAGCGCGTACATCCGCTCAACCAGTCCCCACCGGCTCCGACCACCGGATCCGATGCCCGTACAGCCACCGCGTCCCGGCCGCGCCCGGCTTGGCCATCTTGAGCACCAACGGCAGCACGTGCCGCATCACGGGCCCGAGCGACTTGCCGTCACCATTGCGTTTCCCCTGCTTCACAACACGTTCGACGCGTTCCCGCCGCAACGACTCGTACCGGGCGAACGCGCCACGCACGTCCTCGATGTCCCGCAGGCACTTCGCGAGCGTCACCGCGTCCTCGATCGCCATCGACGCGCCCTGTCCCGACGCGGGGGACGTCGCGTGCGCCGCGTCGCCGATGATCACCATCCGGTCGCGGTGCCACCTCGGCACCTTCGGGAAGTCGTAGGTGTTCCAGCCCGCGAAGATCTCCTCCGTCGCGTTGATCAGGTCCACCGCCGGGCCGTCCTCCCGGGTGAACAGCCCCAGCAGCTTCTCCCGCCACGGCACGCGCGCCAGCTCCTCGCGGGACAGCTCGCGTGGCTGGCGCGGGTTGGCGAACCACCACACGTCACCGGAGGGGTGGACCACGTACGCGTAGAAGCACTTGCGCCCGAACACCATGTGCATCCGGCCGGGTTCGGCGCCGAGGTCGAGCCCGCGCGCGTACCCGCCCGCGTTGAGCAGCGGTACGTATCGTGGTGGTGGCGCGTCCGGGTCGAGGATCGAGCGGGTCGTCGAACGCAGCCCGTCCGCGCCGACCAGCAGGTCACCGCGTGCGGTGGTGCCGTCGGAGAACGTGGCCGTGACGCCGTCCGGAGTGGACGACGCGGACGTCAGCCGCCTGCCGTACTCGATCCGCACGCCGCGGCGCACGGCCTCGTCGCGTAACGCGGTGTAGACCGCGGCTCTGGCGACCGTCTGCGTGACCGTGCCGTCGGGCAGCGGTTCGCCGAACTCGAAGGCCGCGAACGGTTTCCCGCCCATGCCGATGGTCATGGACGGGGTGTCGAAGCCCCGTTCGCGCACAAGCGTGTGCAGGTCGAGCGTGCGCAGCGCGGCGAGGCCGTTGGTCGCGAGCGTCAGGAACGCGCCGACGCCGTCCGCGGCCCGGTCGTACGCCTCGTACACGGTCGCTTCGATACCCGCCTTCCGCAGTGCCATGGCCGTGACCGGTCCGGCGATGCCGCCGCCCGCGATGAGTGCTACAGTCATGTCATGACTATACATAAAATGACTAAGACGTCAATCGCGGTACGGTCTGCGGGTGGCGAGGAGTACTCATCGACGGTCACCGCTGGCGCTCGTGCTGCTGTCGTTGCTGGCGGAGGGGCCGATGCACCCGTACCGGATGCACGAGGTGATCAAGGAGCGCGGCAAGGACCGGGTCGCGAACGTGGCGCAGCGCAACAGCGTCTACCAGTCGATCGACCGCCTCCAGCGGGCCGGTCTCATCACCGTGCTCGAGACCACGCGGGACGAGCGCAGGCCGGAGCGCACGGTCTACGCCATCACGCCCGACGGCTGGTACACCCTGCGCGACTGGACCGCCGACATGCTGTCGAACCCGGCGCGGGACTACCCCGAGTTCCCCGCCGCGCTCGCCTCGCTCATGGTCCTCAGGCCGGAGGACGCCATGGCCCGCCTGGCGCAGCGGTCAGCCGACCTGCGGGCGTCGCTGGCCGAGGACCGGAAAGCCATGGCGGCCGTGCCGGACCTGCCGCGGCTGTTCCTGCTGGACGAGGAGTACTCGATCGCCGTGCGCGAGGCCGAGCAGCGCTGGGTCGACGGGGTGCTCGATGCGCTTCGTTCCGGGGAGCTGACCTGGTCGGAGGAGTGGATCAGGAAGGTCGCCGACAAGTTCGCCTGACCGGTTCATGCCAGCATCGCGACCAGCATGGCGCCGGTGCCGGCGGCCATCGTGGTCTGGCACGCGGTCATCGCCGCGGGCGCGGTGAGCAGGGCGGGCAGGCCGGCGGGTCCGGCGGGCGACCGCCACCGCACGAGCACGACCGCCGATGCGAGGAAGTACGCGGCCAGCGGCCAGCCGACCACCGGGAGCGCCATGCCCGCCATCCCGTCGAGCCCGCCGGACAGCCAGGGCGCTCCGGTGTGCCCGCCGTGTGGCATCGCGGTCAGCATGTAGAGCATCGCGGCCGCGGCGAGCGCGTGGTGCAGGCCGTTGCCGTGCCAGCCGCCGTGCCACCCGGCACGCGTGGTGCCCCTGGAACGCCACCAGGAGCCGGTGAACCAGACGGTCATCAGCAGGAACACGGTCTGCCACGCGGCCATCGGCAGCGGCCCGCCGGCCGGCGACACCATGGCGGCCATGCCCACCGCCATCAGCACGTGCGCCACGTCCACCGCGCGGTGGCAGCCGGGATACGTCTTCGGCGTCCGTGCCGCGGCGACCAGGCGGGCGACGCAGTAGCTCGCCACCGCGACGAACGCCGCGGTGGCGACCCAGCCCAGCGAGTCCCGCAGCCAGTCCATGACCACCTCCTTTCGAGATTCGCAGACGTCTTCGGTACGCGGCTAGCGCACATCCGGGCGATGTTTCGTCACGGACCGTGCGCACTCACTTGCTGTCACCACACAAGGGCCACCGGCGTCACCGTTTCGGTGGCAGCGCAGGTAGTCGCTGGACTAAGTTCATCTGCACATCACGGCATGGTGAGCGCGAGGGGGGCATGGACATCATGAGTGGTCCCGTGGATCACCGATGGTGACCGCTCCTCCGGTCGGTGAGGGGCCGACGGCGCCGGGTGCCCGCCGGGTCCTCAGCCTGCCCGCGACCGCCGTCCGCAGCGTCCGCAAGTCCGCGTCCCGCACGCCGGGCAGGTTGTTCCTGATCGGCGTGAGTCTCGTGCTGCTCTCGGTGCTGACCGGTGCCTTCGGTGCGGTCGCGATGCAACGGAAGCAGAACACGATCGACAACCTGATCTCGCACCGCGAGCCGGTCGCCGCCGCGTCGCAGCAGATCTACCGGTCGCTGTCCGACGCCGACGCGACCGCGGCCAGCGCCTTCCTCGCTGGCGGCGCCATGCCGGCCGAGATGCGCGACCGGTACGACCTGGACATCGCGACCGCTGGTGCGAACCTCGCGAAGGCGTCCGCGGACGTCAGTGGCGTACCGGGGGCTGAGGAGCAGGTCAACGTCCTGTCCCAGCAGCTGCCCGTCTACACCGGACTGGTCGAGACGGCCCGCGCCTACAACCGGCAGGGTTTCCCGGCGGGTGCGGCGTACCTGCGGGAGGCGTCCGGCCTGATGCGCGCGGAGCTGCTGCCCGCCGCGCAGCGGCTGTACGAGATCGACTTCGACCGGCTCTCCGCCGAGCAGGAAGCCGCGAGCTCGGTGCCGTGGTTCTCCCTCGCGCTGGTCGTCGTGCTGCTCGGGGCGCTGATCGCCGCGCAGCGCTACGTGACCCGGCGCACCAACCGGCTGCTCAACGTCGGCCTCGTGGTCGCGACCGGGGCGGTGGTCGTCGGGCTCGTCTGGGGCACGGTCGCGCTGCTGATCGAGTCCTCGCGGGTGTCCGCGGGGCACGACCACGGCAGCGAGCAGGTCGAGGTGATCGTGCAGGCCAGGATCGTGGCGCTGAAGATGCGTGCGAACGAGACCCTGACGCTGGTCGCGCGCGGCGACGGCGGCGAGTACGAGGAGGAGTTCACGAAGCTGGCGGAGGAGCTGAGCGGCGAGGGCGACGGGAACCTGCTGAACCGGGCCAGGGGTCTTGCCGAGGACCAGGAGACACAGAACCTGGTCGACGCCGCGCAGAAGAACGCCGACGACTGGCTCGCCGCCCACCAGCGGGTCCGTGAGCTCGACGACGGCGGCTCCTACCAGGAGGCGGTGTCGCTCGCGATCAGCACAGCGGCCAAGACCAGCGCCGCCACCATGTTCAACCAGCTCGACGACAACCTGATGAAGGCGCTGCGCAACGGCAGGCAGCATTTCGCCGAGGAGACCAGCGCGGCGAGCAACGTGATGACCGGGCTCGCGCCGGGAATCGCGGTGCTGGGCCTGGTCGCGGCAGCAGGGGTGACAATGGGCATCAGGGACCGACTGCAGGAGTACCGGTGAGGGCTGTACGAGCGAACCTCGTCTTCGTGGTGCTGCTGCTCGCCGTGAGCGCGTGCGCGGGCACCGGCCGGCCGGTCGACCTCGCCAACGTCACCTCCGTCGACCGGCCGACCCCGGTCGGCGCCGAGGAGAACCCGCCCGCGTCGTCCGGGTCGTCCGCACCGGCCCCCGACTGCGACCCCACGGCGAGCTTCCGGCCGCAGGGGGACCTGCCGCCGGCGGGTCTGATGCCCGCGGGCACGACGATGAGGGCGATCCAGGACCGCGGCCAGCTCATCGCGGGCGTCGACCAGAACACGTTCCTCTTCGGTTTCCGCAACCCGACGACGAACGCGCTCGAGGGCTTCGACATCGACATCGTCCGCGAGATCGCGAAGGCCGTCTTCGGCGACGCGGGCAAGGTGCAGTTCAAGGTCGTCACCTCCGCGGGCCGCATCAAGGCACTGCAGGACGGTGACGTCGACGTGGTCGTCCGCACCATGACCGCCACCTGCGACCGGTGGAAGGACATCAACTTCTCCGCCATCTACTACATGGCGGGCCAGCGCCTGCTCGTCGACCGCACGTCGAAGGTCACGACCCTCGACCAGCTCGGCGGGAAGAAGGTGTGCGCGGCCAAGGGGTCCACGTCCATCAAGACCATCGCGGCCCACCCGGCCAAGCTGATCCCGGTGCAGGTGGACAACTGGTCGGACTGCCTCATCATGCTGCAGCAGGGCCAGGTCGAGGCGGTGTCGACCGACGACACGATCCTCGCCGGCATGGTCGCGCAGGACCCGAACGTGAAGCTGGCGGGCCCGAGGTTCACCGAGGAGCCGTACGGCATCGGCATCCCGAAGGCGAACGTGGACATGGTCCGCTACGTCAACGGGGTGCTGACCAAGATCATCGCCGAGGGCACGTGGGCGGAGATCTACAACAGGTGGCTGGGTCAGACAGGCGAGCAGCGCCCAGCGCCGCCGACGCCGGTGTACCAGGACTAGGGGGTTGGTGATGACGCACTCGTGTCCCCGCCCCGGTTGCCAGGGCGAGGTGGTGAACGGCAACTGCCAGGTGTGCGGCATCGCGGTCGCCGAAACCGCGGAACAGGCGGCGGCCCGCCTGCGCCGCGAGGCAGAAGATCGTGCCGCCAGCCTCCCGCACGGCGAGAACGGCACTGGCTGGTTCGCGTCCCCGGACACCCTCGACGGCGAGTCCCCACGCGCCCGCGGCGCCCACCGCAAACCGGACGAGGACCCACCGTCGCCGACCCAGCGCCCACCCCAGCCAGGCCCGGCAGGCTCGCAGCCGAACCGGCCGCAAGCCGGAACCGGCGGCGGTGCGGCCGTACCGGCAGACACAGGCGAGGCAGGCCCCTGGCAGCCGAACCCTTCCCAACCGGGCAGTTCACCGGCGGGCACCGGTCATCCGGGAGGTGCGCCGTCCTCGGCCGCCGGGCAAGCGGGTTTCGAGCAGCAGGGTGGCTCGCAACCTTCGGGTGCCGGGCAGGCGAGTAGTTCGCAGCCGCCGTCGGGAACGGGTCCTTCGCCGCGGCCCGCGGACCCAGGGCAACCGGCAAGCGGCGGGAGCCGAGGGGGCCACGGTCAGCAGGGTTCCGCGCAGCCGGGTGGTGGGCAGGCCGGGCCTTCCGCGCCAGGGCGCGGGCAGGCAGGTGCTCCGGGGCCGCAGGGTGGCGGGTTCGGGCCACCAACCGGTTCACAGCCTGGTTCGTGGCAGCCAGGCGGACCGTCTGCCGGTCAGCCAGGTGCCGGACCGTCCGGGTTCGCGCAGCCGACCGGTTCGCAGCCGGGGCGTGGGCCCGCCGGTGGGCCGCAGCAGGGCTTCTCGCAGCAGGGGCCTCCGCAGACCGGCAGGTCACAGCCAGGGCTCGGGCAGCAGGGCACGTCACAGCAGGGCCGGGGCCAGACCGGCTCCGGGCCGCCCGGATGGGCACCCGGGACGCCGCCGGGTGGCTGGGTGCCGCCCGCGCACCAGTCGGTCAGCCAGGCGTCGATCGGATATGCGCGGCCTCCCACCGGTGCCCGGCCCGCGCCGGGACCCGGCATGGAGTGGGCACAGGGGGTGCCCGTGCCGAACGTGGCGCCGCGTCAGCCCGGGGTCCGGCCGGCCACCACGCTCGGGCCCGACGAGCCGTTGCCCACCAGCGTGCTCGACGAGTCGCCGGTCACGCACAGCGTCGAGCCGCCGCCCAAGCATCCCGACTCACCGCCGCCAACGCGTGGCGACAGCCCGCTCAACACCGGGTCGCAGTCGTTCCCCAGCACCGGTCGGCGCACCTCGTCGCGCACGTCCGGACGTGGGCGGCTCGGGGCCGGGCTGGTCGAGGTGCCGGTCGTTCCCGTCAAGGACCCGGCGTCGGCCGTCCTCACCGATCCGGCGGTTTCCGAGAACAAGCGGTTCTGCAGCAACTGCGGTGCGGAGGTCGGTCGCGCGCGGGACGGCAAGCCCGGTGAGACCGAGGGCGAGTGCGCGACCTGCGGCACGTACTTCAACTTCCGGCCGCGCCTGTTCCAGGGTGACCTCGTCGCCGGGCAGTACGAGGTGCTCGGCTGCCTCGCCTACGGCGGCCTCGGCTGGATCTACCTCGCCAAGGACCACAACGTCAGCGACCGGTGGGTCGTGCTCAAGGGCATGATCGACACCGGGGACGCGACGTCGATGGCGTCGGCGGTGGCCGAGCGGCGGTTCCTCGCCGAGGTGGAGCACCCGAACGTCGTCCGGATCTACAACTTCGTCCAGCACCCGGACCCGAAGACCGGCAACCAGGTCGGCTACATCGTGATGGAGTACGTCGGCGGGCAGTCGCTGCGGCAACTCGCCCTCGAACACCACCGCGAGACCGGCAAGGCGGAACCACTGCCGATCGGGCAGGTCATCGCGTACGGGCTGGAGATCCTGCCCGCCATCGGCTACCTGCACAGCATCGACATGCTGTACTGCGACCTCAAGCCGGACAACGTGATCCAGTCCGGCGAGCAGCTCAAGCTGATCGACCTCGGCGCGGTCCGCCAGACCGACGACTACGAGTCGCCGCTGTTCTTCACCCTCGGCTACTCGGCGCCGGAACTGGCGTCGGAAGGCGCGTCGATCGCGAGCGACATCTACACGGTCGGCCGCACGCTCGCCGTCCTGTCGATCGAGTTCGCCGGTTACACGACCCGCCACAAGTACACGTTGCCCGGCCCCGACGAGGAGCCGCTGTTCGCGCTCTTCGGTTCGTACCACCGGGTTCTCAAACGCGCGACCCACACCGACCCGCTGCAGCGGTTCGCCTCCGCCGAGGAGATGGCCGACCAGCTGACCGGTGTGCTGCGCGAGGTGATGGCGCTCGGCACCGGCAGGCCGCGGCCCGGCGTGTCGAACGTGTTCGCGCTGGAGACGCGGACGTTCGGTTCCGGGATGGTCGTCGGCGACCACGGCACGCTGCCCTCGCCGGACCCGCTCGAGGTGGCGTCGATCCTGCCGTTGCCCATGGTCGACACGCACGACCACGCGGCCAGCACCCTCGCGAGCATCACGGCGACCGAACCCGCGGAGATGGCGGCCTCCCTGCAGTCCGCGCCGCAGGACTCGATCGAGGTGCGGCTGCGGATGGTGCGAGCCCGTCTCGAACTGGGCGATCTGCGTGCCGCGCAGGGCGAGCTGGACGCCGCGCGCCGCCTCGCCACCGACCCGGCCGACTGGCGTCCGGACTGGTACCAGGGCCTCATCGCGGTCGCGACCCGCAACCCGGCGGAGGCGTCGGCCGCGTTCGACCGTGTCTACGACGCGGTGCCGGGTGAGGTCCCGCCGAAGCTCGCGCTCGCGATCAGCGCCGAGTACGCGGGCAACTACTTCCAGGCCGCGCGGTACTACGAGCTGGTGTGGCGCACCGACCGCTCCTGGGTGAGCGCGGCGTTCGGCCTGGCGCGGGTGTACCTGGCGCAGGGCGCTCGCGCCGGTGCGATCGAGGTGCTGGAGGCGGTGCCGGACACCTCGAGCCACCACGTCGCCGCGCAGGTGGCCGCCATCAAGATCAAGACGCGCGCGGACGACGCGTCCCGCCTGACCGAGCAGGACCTGCACGACGCGGCCCGCAGGCTGGAGCGCCTGTCACTGGACGCCGAACGCGGTACCGCGTTGTCCGCGGAGGTGCTGGAGGCCGCGCACGCGTGGGTCCGCGCCGGACGGCCGGGCGCGTCCGGCGCGGCCGCGAACCACACGGTGCTGGGCTGCAAGCTGGTGGAGCGCGACCTGCGTTTCGGCCTGGAGCGCTGCTACCGCACGCTGGCGCGTCTGGCGAGCGACCCGGAGCACCGCTACGAGTTGGTGGACAAGGCGAACGCCATCCGCCCGCGAACACTGACATAGCCCACCCGGGCGCAGGCATGCCCTGAAAAGACGCACTAGCTCCGCAGTGACAGCACCGTGATGTCCGGCGGTGCGCCCACCCGAACCGGCGGACCCCAGAAGCCCGCGCCTCGGGTGACGTACAGCTGCGTGCCGTCCACGGTGGACAGACCGGCGACGGCGCCCTGCTGGGCGTCGACGATGTAGTGGAACGGCCACAGCTGGCCGCCGTGGGTGTGGCCGGACAGCTGCAGGGCCACCCCGCGCTTCGCGGCTTCCGACACCTGCACCGGCTGGTGTGCGAGGAGCACGGTGGGGCGGGACGAGTCGCGGCCGGCGAGCGCCTTGTCGAAGTCCGGTCCGTCGTCGACGAGGCGGCCGGAGATGTCGTTCACGCCCGCGAGGTCGAACGCGGCGCCGCCGCGGCGGATCACCGTGTTCTCGTTGCGCAGCGAGTGCAGGCCGAGCCGGTCCAGCTCGCGCAGCCACACGAACGGCTCCTCGAAGTACTCGTGGTTGCCGGTCACGAAGAACGTGCCCTCGCGGGACACCAGGTCGCGCAGTGGCTCGGCGGCCGGCCCCAGTTCGTCGACGGACCCGTCGGCGAGGTCGCCGACGATCGCGACCATGTCCGGGGACGTCTCGTTGATCATGCGGACGATCCGCTCGCTGTGCGCGCGACCGGACAGCGGGCCAAGGTGGATGTCGGACACCACCGCGATGCGGAACCCGTCGAACGCCGGGTCCAGGTTCGGCAGGCGCACCGGCACACGCAGCAGGTCGGGCGGGCCCAGCGCGTTCGCCATGCCGACACCGGTGAGGCTCACGGCCGCCGTGCTCGCGACCAGGCCCGTGCTCCGCGCCAGGAAGAGGCGCCGGCTGACGCCCTGGCCCGCTGACCGGGCGGGGGCCGCCGCTTCGGCGGGTTGGGGGGATTCGGCTGCGGGTGTCGTCTCGGCCGGCGGTGACGCGCCGGGTGGGACGGGGGCCGTCGCGGTGGCTTCCAGCGGGGTTCTTCGGGTCCAGGGCCGCAGGGCGAGTCTGGGGAGTTCCAGCACCAGGAGGGTCAGGAACAGGTAGACGACCAGGCCGAACCAGATGTAGCCCGGCCAGGCGAACCAGCCGGACGCGGCGACGCCGATGAGCCTGGGCAGGGTCAGGGTCGCGAAGACGAGCATGGCCAGCACGACCACCAGCACCGTGAGGACACGGCGGGCGCGGCCGCGCCGCATGGTGTCCTTGACCAGTCGCTTCCAGATGTACCAGTGCATCAACGCGACCAGCGCGCTGAGCATCACGCCGAACATTCGGTTCCTTCTACGGGTTGATGTCGCGGTCGGGATGTACGTCCCGTGGGTCGGCGGTGCCGTGTTCGGTGAAGTGGCTGAAGTCGACGATGACGAACAGGGCCCGCGCGCGCAGGGCGACCGGGCCGTCGGGGGTGTCGAGCCTGCCCTCGGCGCTGGCGTACACCTTGCGGCCCGCGACACCGTCGAGCTTGCCGACGATGTGGAGGGTCGACCCGACCGGTACCGGGCGCAGGAAGTCGGTCTCCAGCTTGCCGGTCACCGCCGGTCTGCGCAGCAACTGCCCGACCGTGGACCCGAGTGTCTCGTCGAACGCGCAGGCCAGCAGGCCGCCGTGGGCCAGGCCGGGCGCACCCTGGTGGGCCTCGGTGACGTGGAACTGGGCGATGATCGTCGCGTCGTGGCCGCTTTCCGTCCGCAGGTGGAGGCCGCCCTCGGTCTCGTCGCCGCAGCCGAAGCAGTGGGCGTAGTGCGGGCCCAGCTTCGTGCCGGGTTCGGGGGCGTCGGGGTGCGGCGCCGGGTGTTCCACCTCGACCGGCGGCCACTTCGGGGATACGCGACTCACTCGTTCAGAGTAGATCGCGTGCCGTGTTGTCCGGATGAGTCGCCCCCGTGACCGCTGGTGCAGTGGTTGCCCAACCCGCGCCCGGGACCGGCTGCAATGGGCGGGTGGACGAGGACGAGGTCACCGTGCTGGACATCGTGGGGCCCGAGCTGGAACGTTGTTCCGCGCTCGCCGACCGGCTCGCGCACCTGCTGCTGCCGGAGGGCTTGTTCAGTTGAGCGACTGTTGTGTCCAGCCGTGCACTCTGTGCTGGAATTGCTGTCCCCAGCCGGTCGCGACGGCCAGGCTGGTGCCCGGGACGGCAGGATCGGGGTGGAGGTAGCCCATGGCGGGCGATCGGATCGACAGTCTCACCGAGGCCAGGCGGCTGCGACGGGAGCACGGGGAAGAGGACGTCGCCTACTTCCTGCCGCGGGTGGCCTCCTTCGGCGACGTGCGGCACGGGGTCACGGGCGTCGGCATGGACGGCATCGAGGCCGACTTCGCCACGTTGCGCCAGGCGGAACGCGACCTCGCCGCCCTGCACGACGACCTGCTGGCCCAACTGAAGGACGCCGCGGAGCTGACCGGCCCGCTCGGCGACGGGACCAGCCCGGTGACCCGGCACATGCGCAAGGCATTCCTCGACCGCGCGGACCTCGACGGCGGGGTGCAGACCGCGCTGCTCGACTACATGGAGGAGCTGATCCTGGTCCGCACCGCGATCGTGGCGACGCTCGGCACCTACGAGGGTGTGGAGAACGACATGGTCGAACGGCTGCGCACCCAGGCCGCCCAGCTGGAGGAGCTCGCCTGATGGACGTGCCCGACGACTACGACCGCGACCGCCGTCACGAGACCTGGCGGGAGGTGCACGGCTGGTCGAAGCGGGCCAGGAAGCGCCGTGCCGACCTGCGCGACAAGCGCAGGCGCAACCGGGATCCGGGCCGGTTCGGCAAGGTCAACTGGGACGCCTACCAGCACGACCAGCTGTTCGACATGATCATGCGCGCGAACGTCGGGGAGATGGCGACGCGGGCCGGGCAGTGGAGCTCGCTCGCGGGCAAGATCGAGGCGACCACCGGTGACGTGCAGCGCGTGATGGAACGCGTGATGGGTGCGTGGCACGGCCAGGCCGCGGTCAGCTCGGCCGCGTCGAACTCGCGGCTCATGGCGTGGGCGGGCACCGCGAGCCAGACCGCGAGCCGCATCGCCGATGGCATGTCCTCCTACACCGACGCGGTCGGCCGCGCCCAGTCGCACATGCCGGACCCGGCGTTCGCCACCGCGGAACGCAACTTCCGCGACGGCTACACCGTCACCAGCACGGGCGGCCCGAGCACCGCGGTCCTGCTGAAGCAGCTCCTGTCCGACGGCCTGGTCAGCCACGAGCAGGCCCGCGCCCGCAAGGCCGAGGCCGTGCAGGTCATGGAGGCCTACGAGGCGCAGTCCAGGGACGTCCACGACACGATGCCGCACTTCACCGACGCGACCCCGACGACCAACCAGGACGTCGGGCCCGGGCCCTCACCGGCTCCCGAACCCGCACCCGATCCGGCGCCGCGCCCGAACCCCGGCCCCACCGCCCCGCCGCCGGGCCACCCGGCTCCGCCGCCGCCAGCGTCCGGCGTGGGCGGCAACTCGTCCACCGCGGCCGCGAGCTTCGGAAACCCGGCACTTAGTGGCGGCCCCGGCGGCGGCCCCGGCGGCACCGGCTACGGCGGCGGGGTCGGCAGCCTCGGCTCCGGCGGGTCCGACATCGTGCGCAACTCACCCGGCTACGGCGGCCCCGGCGGCCTCTCCGGGGTCGGCCCGACGCCGGGCCGGGGCCCCGCGGGCGCGGCAGGCGTGGCGAACGCCGCGCGGGGTGCGGGCGGGCCGGGCGCGTTCGGCGGCATGCCGTTCGGCCACGGCGCGCAGGGCGAGGAGGACAAGGAGCACCGCAACAAGTACGACCAGGGCATGGACTTCCTCGACGACCTGCCGCCCGCCTACCCGTCGGTGTTCGGGGCGTGACCGGCTTCGCGGCCGACCTGCCCGGCATCGCCGCCGCGCAGTCGGCGCTGCGTGCCGCGGCCGACGACCTGGACGTGCCGTTCGCACCGGCCGGTGACGTCGGCCCCGGCAGGCTGGCCGCGGTCGTCGGCGCGCTGCTCGCCGCCGCGGAGTCCGACGTGGCACGGGCCCGCGCGGCGGTCACCGCTCTGGCCGACGACGTGGGCCGGGCGCGGGAGACGTACACGGCGCTGGACAGCGAGGCGGCGAGCCGGTTCGATCAGGGCCCGTGGTGACCTACCGGGGACTTGGCTTCGACCCCACGCCCGGCAGTGTGGACGCGGTCGCGCAGACGGTCGCGCAGCTGCGGGCGGCGGTGGACGCGCTCGCGTCGGTGCCACCCGCCGTGCGCACCGCGGCCCGGCACGCCGCGTCCTGGCAGGGCGCGGCAGCGGACGCGTTCCGCGCGCAGGTGCCATCGGCGGACGTCGGCAGGCTGCGGGCCGCGATCCCCGTGCTGGAGCAGTGGGCGGAGACGCTGGCCGCGAACAAGCGGCGCACCGAGGACCTGGACGCGCGAGCCCGCCGGGCCCGCCGCGCGGTCGACGACGCCCGCGACGCCCTGCAGGACAAGCAGAACGCGCTGGACCTCGCGTCCACCCCGGCCGCGGCGGCGAGCGCGAGCGTCGAGGTCGCCGCGGCGACCGACCGGGTCGCCACGGCGGAGGCGGCGCTGCGGGCGGTGCTGTCGGAGGCGGAGGAGCTGGCGCGCACCCACCTGCGCGCCGCCGACGAGGCAGCCGCCGTCCTGGACACCGGCACCGCGCCGGATGGCGACCGGCAGGCGATCCGCGCGCTGGCCGGTGTGCTGCACCGGTCGTCCCGCGTGTCGGCGTCGCTGGCCGCGCTGGTCACCCCCGGCACGTTCACCACGCCACCAGAAGGCGGGCCCGCGGTCGTCGCCGCGCGGCCGTTCCGTGACACCGTCCGTGGCACCGGTGAGCTGATGGTGCTCGGCGAGACCCCGCTGAGCGGGTCGTGAAGCTCGCCGCCATCCCGGGGATCACCCCGGTGCCGATGCGTTCGGTGGACGCGACGACGACCGCGCTGACCGAGCTGCTCGTGTCCGTGCGCGGCCCGGAGTCGGCGCACGACCCGGGTGTCGCGCTCGCCGCGCGGGACGCGGCCGAGCTGGCGCACGAGAACGGCGCGGGCCTGGTCGCCGTGGTGTCCCACGCGGACGCCGACCCGGCGATCCTCGTCGGCATGGTCGTCATGGCCGACACCCCGCTCGGTCCGGACGCGGCGGCCGAGCTGGCGCGGCACCTGTCCGACGGGGACGGGCAGGACATCCGCGAGGTCACGTCGTCGACGACCACGCGCGGCTACCCGGTGGTGATCGCCGAACGCGTCCTGCTGGCCGGTCCGCCGACCGCGGGCGCCCAGCTGCAGGCTGTGGTCATCGAGCCGGACAGCCGCAGGATGGCCGTGTTCACGCTGCATTCCACGACGGGGCGGGGCTGGCTGGAACTGGCGACCGTGCTGGGGCAGCTCGTGTCGTCGGTGGATTTCGCCGGAACTCATTCGGCGAGCAGTTTGTCCCGGTAGTCCCTTGGTGTTTCCCCGACCACCTTCCGGAAAGTCCGGGAAAAGTGTGCCGCGTTGGCGAAGCCGCATTGTTTGGAGATCTCCCCGATGCCGCGCTTGGCGTGTGCCGGATCGCCGAGTAGTTCTTTGGCGCGGTCGATCCGCAACTGCCGGATCCGGCCGGAAACGCCGTCCCCGTCGTCGAACAACTGGTACAGCCGCCGCCGCGAGATGAACAGCGCTTCCGCGATCCGTTCTGCGGTCAGCGCGGGGTCGGACAGGTGTTCCCTGATATGGGCCACGGCGTCGCGGCGGCGGATGGCGATCGCGTCCGCACGGTTCAGCTCGGTGCGCAACGCGCTGCGCAGCACCAGCTCCGCGAGCCCGGTCAGGTACGGCTTGATCCCGTGTGGGTCAAGGGAGTCCGACACGACGAGCAGGTGTGACACGGCCGCCGCGAACAACGTCTGCAGTGACCGGTCCAGCGGGACCGGCCGGAACATCAGCGGCCGCAGCTCCGCGAAACTGATCGACAGCTTCGCGGTCGAGACGGTCAGCAGGACGGTCCCACTGCGACCGGCGGGCCGCGCCCGCAGCGCGCATTCCGGGAAACTCAGGCTGACCCCGCGCGTTGGCACGTACTTCGGCAGGGAAGCACGCATCACCAGCTGGATCTGTGCCGGTTCCCGCGCGGGCGCCGAGGGCGCGTCGATCGCCATCCGCGCGGCGCTCGCCCCGGACGAGCGGACGACGAGATATCCGGCGGCCACGTCCTCCTCGCCGGTGTTCCCGTCGTCGTCGCCGGCCCGCGCCTCGGTGCGCAGAGCCGACGACAACGTCGTGAACACTCGCGGAGTGGCCATGGGGCCAACCCTAGAAGAAAACTCACACGGCGGACTTGCCCAGCCACTGGTCCCAGGTCAGCGCCCAGTCGTGGTAGTCGCCGTCCTCCGGGCCGAGTTGCTCGGTGCTGCCGACGACCTCGACCGGGTCGCCGGTCATCGCGCTGTCGAAGTAGATCTTCGCGTTGGCCGGGGCCAGGTTCACGCAGCCGTGCGACACGTTCTGCTTGCCCTGCGCCCAGATGGACGGCGCGTACCCGTGGATGAACTCGCCGTTGTTGGAGATCCGGACCGCCCACGGCACGACCACGTTCTCGTAGTTGTACTTCGGGTTGGTCATCGAGTACGACTCGTGCTTGGACATCACCACGTGCGTGCCGCTGTGCGTCACGCGGCCGGGGTCGGACTCCAGCCCGTAGCTCGCCGGGAAGTCCGCGACCTGCACGCCGTCGCGGATGACCACGAGCCGGTGCGTCCGGGTGTCGGCCTTGACGATCTGCGAGCGGCCGATGGTGAAGTGCACGGTGCGGTCCTCGGCGCCGTACGTGCCGTCGCCGAACGGGGTGCCGTACAGCTTCGCCACCATGTTCACCTTCGTGCCGGGTGCCCAGTACGTCTTGGGCCGCCAGTGCGCGGTGCGGTCGTCGAGCCACGCCCACGCGCCCTCGGTCGGCACGGACGTGGTGACGGTCATGACCTTCTGCACGGCGGCCTTGTCGGTGACGGCGCGGTCGAACTTCACGGCGATCGGCATCGCGATCCCGTAGGTCCTGCCGTCGCCGACGTTCAGCGACGCGTCGACCTGCCGGGCGGGCGTGACCGTGGTGAAGGAACCCGAGATCGGTGCCGTCCTGCCGTCGGTGCCCCGCGCGGTGCCCGCCCACGTGTAGGTCTTGCCGTAGCCCAGCGGCTCACCGACCGACCAGGACGTCCTGTCCGCCGACAGCTCGCCGATGACCTGCTTGCCGGTCGGGTTGGTGAGCGTCAGCTCCTCGATGGTGCCGTCGGCAACGCTCACCTTCACCGGCGCCACCGGCGAGACGTCGGCCGCGCCGGACACCGGTTCGAGCGTGATCTTCGCCGGCGGCTTGGGTGCCGCCTGCCCCGCGGGAGCGTCCGAGGACGTCTGCGTCCCCCGCGGGCTCGCCGCGTCGTCGCCGGAACTGCAGGCCGTCATCCCCAGGACGGCCACGATGCCGATTGCCAGTGCGGCTCTCGGTACCCACCGAGACCACCGTCCACCCATTGGTTCCCCCTGTTCCCGCTGCCGCGTCGTGCTCACACCTGTTTCGACGCCTCTGGGTGGATCTGCGTTGGCTCGTTCGTATGTGATGCAGATCACGTGCGTCCACTCGGCCGTATCCAGCGACTATCGATCCGGAGGTGTAATCAGCCGTGTGCAAGTAGTAGTGCCGAGCGTGTTCGTCGCGCTACGCTCTGCCGCGCAGGCCGTTGGTAGTTTCTGTGTTCGTGCTGTACACGCTCGCGGAACGACAAACGCGGGCGTGCCGCTTGTCCGTCGGAAAGTCGGCGGAGGAACGCCCGAGGGGCTGCCGGGGTTGCACGGCGTAACCCCATGCTGATCCTGCGATGGAGGCAGGCGGATGGCACAGGGCACGGTGAAGTGGTTCAACTCCGAGAAGGGCTTCGGCTTCATCGCCGTCGACGAGGGCGGCGACGACGTCTTCGTGCACTACTCGGAAATCCAGGGCAAGGGCTTCCGCACTCTGGAAGAGAACCAGCGTGTCGAGTTCGAGGTCGGTCAGGGCACGAAAGGCCCCCAGGCGACGAACGTACGCGCACTGTAGGTAGCTCAGCGACGAAGGGGCCCCGGTCGGGTGCGACCGGGGCCCTTCGTATTGCTCGTGTGGTTGTCGGGGCTTGCGGTTGGTTCAGCGGCGGGGAAGCTGCTGCGCCTCCCACTCGAGGCGCTGCATGACCCATTCCTGGGCGAGCGCGAGCGGGGAGGTCTGGTTGTGTGCAGCGATCTCCTTGAGCTGCTCGTTCGCCATCAGCGACAGGCGCAGCTGGTAGACCTGCGACCCGCCGAACCGGCGGCCGGAGCCGGTCGTCTCCGGGTCGCCCTCGGGGGAAAGGGCGGCCAGGTACGACTCCAGGTCGTGGTCAGGGAGGGACTCGCCCTGCTCCACCTCGGTGCGATGGCGCCCGGCGTTGGCGGGGTCCGCCGCTGCCTTGGCGCTTGGTCGACTACGTCCAGTGAAAAGCACCAGAGGAGGATAACGAATGGATTGCGGTCTCACCAGCAAAGCAACCAAAATCACTGGTAAGGGTTGCGTCACTCTGGGTATTTGTGCTGCGTGAGCCAGGTGCGGACATGGAGAGGCCCCCGCGCCAGGGGGAGGAACGCGGGGGCCGGAGGGGATCTCCACAGGCGCTGACCGGGGGTGTGTCAGCGATTCGATTGTTGCACGCGCACGCGCCTCGTGCGAGAGGGCGAAGGTGAAAAATTCTAGGGAAATATTCACCTGTTGTTCGCCGCCACGATGAACTCTCCACCCGAGGGCCCGGTGACCAGCGCGGACGCCGGGCCCGTCGGACACAAGCTCCGCCAAGGAGGAGGTTCGCCCGGCCGGGGCGGTTTCTTGTGGACCGATCCCGATGGTGGAGCGGCAAACGTTTCAGTCCGTCAGCCGGTGACCGGTCTCGGCCAACGCCGCCGCCACGCGCGGACGGCTGAGCTCGTCGGCGCTCGTGATCGTCACCGCGCCTGTGGTCAGGTTCACATCCACGTCGGTGACGTGGTCGAGCGCGGACAGCTCCTCGGTGACGGAGCTGGCGCAGTGGTCGCAGGTCATGCCGGCGACCCGGTACACGTTGTAGATCGTGTGCATGGGCACTGGTCTCTGCTTCCTTTCTCGTACGGCCTCCCCACTCAAGTCCTTCGACTGACGGCAGGTCGCGCTTGAGGGACCGGGTGTCCCCCACATGGGTCGCCTTGTCCGAAATGCCTTTGCTGCTGGTCGCGGCGGGAATGCAGGCAGATCGATCGGGGGACCTCGATCAGCGCGCCCACTCAGGCGGGGGCAGCAGGTGGTGATCAGTGATCGGATGGGGCCATTCGAGTGACCCGGCGGTGGTGATCACGAGCACTGTTCGTCGCGCGAGGGCCCAGGAGCCGCCCGCGACTACTTTCCGTGGGGGGCGGATTCACTCCTCGGGGGGCTGTGGTAAGTGGTCCGCGTCTCATAGCCTTCCCCGAAACCTGATGGTCGGGGAGGCGACATGAGTGGCCCAGTCGAAGTTCGCGACTTCCTGTTGCAGCACGAGTCCAAGGACACCGCTCTCAATTTCAGCACCGGCGGTGTGCCTGCCCAGCGGAACGGCGACACCTCACGTGTGTCCGACGAGCAAGTGCACCGAGCACAGCTCGCGGTGGCCCGCGGCGCCCAGAGCGTCGAGGACTGCCGGGAACTGCTGGACATGCTGGGCCTGGTGCCCGGAGAGGACGGGATCCCACCGGTTCGCCGCTGACGACGTCGACCGGCCGGCACGCGGTTCGCCGGCCGGTTGTCGCAGCTAGGAGGGTGTTCGGAGACCCGCTTTGTAGGTGCCCGGAGGCGTGTCATATGCTTTCGATGCTCCAAGCGGGCAGCCCGGGCTCCCATCGTCTAGCGGCCTAGGACTCCGCCCTTTCAAGGCGGCAGCGCGGGTTCGAATCCCGTTGGGAGCACGCTGTACCGTTGTAACAAGCAAGGCCCTGTGGCGCAGTTGGTTAGCGCGTCGCCCTGTCACGGCGAAGGTCGCGGGTTCGAGTCCCGTCAGGGTCGCGGAAGTTCCGGGGTATCCCGGAACTTCTGAGCCAGTGTGGTCCCTGCCTCGGTTGGGGTGGTGGGCCACTTTGGTTTTTCTGGCCAGGTAGCTCAGTTGGTATGAGCGACCGCCTGAAAAGCGGTAGGTCGGCGGTTCGATCCCGCCCCTGGCCACAAGCACAAACGGCCCCCGGCGAAGATCACCGGGGGCTGTCGGGTCTCTTCGGGGTCTCAGTTGCCCTCCCAGAGGAAGTCGTTGAGACTTCTCGCGATGTTGCCCCCCGCAGGACTGCCGTGACATGCCGGTAGCGCTTTGCCATGCTGCTGTTCGGCCAGCCCACGAACTCCATCGCGGCCCGTTCGGGCACCTCCAGGAGCAGCAGCACCGTGGCGGCGGTGTGCCGAGGTCTGTGGTGGTCCTTCTCATCGCCGGTAGGCGAGGCGCCGACTGCACGGCACGGGTGCCAGGCGTCCGCTGGGGGCGGGACGAACAGCATCTGACCAGCTTCAGAGAAGCTGTTGAGGTGATCCTGGCTTGGCGACCGGCAGGTCCGACAGAACTGGACTCACGCTGCGCCAGTCACCTCGAACGATGTGACCCAAGGCCTGGCGGTGGGGTGCGGGTCCTCCACCTCGTCGAGGTACAGGCCAACCGCCTCTGACAGGTTGGCTACGGCTTCGTCGATGGTGTGACCCTGACTGGCTACGTCGGCTTCGAGGCATTGAGCGACGAACCAGTCGTCCTCTTGGTGGACGGCGGCAGTGAAGACCTGGGACATGGCACCAAGGGTAGATGGAACACCCCAGGCTGTCCGACGGAAGTGCTACGTCGTCCGCGTGGTCGGCTCGTTGTCGTCGGCTGGGCCGTCGGGGAGCTGTCCGGGACGGCCACCGATGGCGGGGGGGGGGTGGCGGTATGCCATCGACAACCCGCACGGGGTCGGGTGGAGCCGCTAGTGTGCGCGCGTGCGCACCACCTTTGGCACCATCCTCGTTCTGCTCGGTTGCCTGCTCGCCGCGCCGGCCGTGGCGGCCTACGCGCTCGTCGGGGAGGTGACCGACCGGCAGCGGTACCTCGACGCGGTCGAACCGCTCGCCGACGATCCCGAGATCCAGGCGTCCGTCACCGAGCAGATCAACGCGGCCCTCGCGGGCAAGGTGCCGGAGTCGGCGCGGTCGCTGGTCGACCAGAGCGTTGCCTCGTTCGTCAGGAGCGACCAGTTCCGGCAGCTCTGGATCTCCGTGAACCAGGAGGCCCACCCCGAGGTGCTCGCCATGCTGCGGGGTGAGGAGGGCGGCAGCCTCAGCGTCCAGGGTGACGCGATCGTGCTGGACCTCGGTGACGTCGCCGCCCAGCTGCGGGAGCGGATGACCACCGAGGGGGTGCCCTTCGCGGAGCAGATCCCGCCGATCGACGCGTCCGTCGAGCTGATCTCGCGGCCCGCGGTGCGGCAGCTGGTGCCCGCGTTCGACCTGCTCGAGACGCTCAGCGTGGTGCTGCCGATCGTGACGTTGCTCCTGCTCGTCGGCGGGGTGCTGATCGCGGCGCGGCGGGGGCGGGTGCTGATCGTCGGCGGCATCGGGCTCGTCGTGACGATGTTGCTGCTCGTGCTGTTCCAGTTCGTCGCCCGCAGCGAGGTGACCGCGCGCAGTCCCCGGCCGGAGCTGGCCGGCGCCTTCTACGACGCGCTGACGAGCCAGGTCATGACCATCGCGTGGATCGCGTGCGGGGTCGGCGGGGTCGCCGTGATCGTCGGCGGGATCGCCTCGGCCGCGCGGTCGAGGCGGGCGGCGTCGCCACCGCCGCGGCGGCGGGCGTCCTTCTCGCGCTGACCTGTCGATCCCGGCCCGCTCCACTCGTGTGGTACCCGACGAGAGGAGACATCTGTGTTCAGCCGCGAGGAACTCGACTACCTGCGTTCGCAGCCGTTGGCCCGGCTCGCCACCCTCAACGCCGGGGAGCGGCCCGACGTCGTGCCCGTCGCCTTCGAGGTCGACGAGACCGGGTTCTGGGTCGGCGGCGGCGCCACGGTCGGCGGCACCCGCAAGATCCGCAACGTCGTCGCCGGGCGGCGGCGGGTCGCGCTCGTCGTCGACGACCTCGTGTCGATGGACCCGTTCGTCGCGCGAGGGGTGCGGGTGTACGGGACCGCGGGCGAGCCGGTGGCGCGGACCGGGCTCGTCGGACCGGGGACCTACGTGCGGATCACCGCCGAGGTGTCGTGGAGCTGGAACCTCGACGGGCGGCCCGCGGGGGACGAGTGGTACGGGATGGCGCGAACGGAGCATTCCGCCCACCGACAATTGTGAAACTGGGCTGGTCACCTGGGTTACCCGACCGATAACAAACCGTGAGCAGTTGTTCGTCACAGTGGAACGACTCACTGTGCGTGTAACGGCGCCCCGGTTCCGAGCGAATCAGTGAACGCGACCTCGGGGCGGCAGGGGCAATCCGAATCGTTGGGTCGCAACGACATTCGGCCATTCGCGGGCTTTCGGGGACGCCCAGACAACCCGCCGTACGCGCGTGCGCGCAGACGGCTGGGGGGACCACGATGCGTGACCAGTTAGGCGCCCCACGGCGGAGACCGGTGATCCTGCGGGGCCTGTCTGCCAACCGCCGACTCCCGCAGGAACCGTCCCGGCCACCCGTCGGCGGGTGGGAGCCCCGGTATCGCCGGTACGTGATCACCAGTGACGTACTGGTCACGATCCTCTCCGCGGTCGCCGTCGGCGGGCTGCTCAGCGTCGGCGGGGCGGCGCTGTTCAAGGACCTCACGCTCGGCTTCCTCTCCGTCGTCTCCGTCATCTGTTCGCTCGCCGTGAACCGGGCCTGGCATCCGACCGTCCTCGGCCAGGGCGCCGAGGAATACGTGCGTCTCAGCCGCGGCATGTTCGCCGGCGCGGTCGCGCTCGGGCTCGCGGGCCTCGCCACCGGGGTCGTGTCGACCCGGCCGTGGGTGTTCATCGTCATCCCGGCCACCGCCGTGGTCGCGTTGCTGGCCCGCTACCTGCTGCGCCAGCTCCTGCACCGGTTGCGCTACGAGGGCGAGTGCCTGCTGCCCGTGATGGCCGCGGGCGGCGTCGACACCGTCCGGGACCTCATCGCCCGCACCAAGGCCGCCCCGCACGTCGGGTGGCGCGTCGACGCGATCTGCACCGTCGACGGCGAGGGTGACAGCGGCATGGAGGTCGACGGCGTCTCCGTCATCGGCACCCTCGACGAGCTCGCCGACCACGTCCGCCGGGGCGGCTACCGCATCGTCGCGATCACCGCCGACCCGTACTGGACGCCCCGCAGGCTGCAGCAGCTCGCCTGGAAGCTGGAGGGCAGCGGCGCGGAGATGGTGGTGGCGCCGACGTTGATGGAGGTCGCCGGGCCGCGGCTGCACGTGTCCGGTGTGCTCGGCATGCCGTTGTTGCGGGTCAGCGCGCCCGCGTTCACCGGGGTCCGCCGTTTCGTGAAGGGCGTGGTCGACCGGATCGGCGCGGTCCTGCTGCTGACGGTGGGCCTGCCGGTGATGGCGTTCGCCGCGGCCGCGGTCGCCGTCGACAGCCGGGGCGGGGTGTTCTACAAGCAGCGCCGGGTCGGCAAGGACGGCAAGGAGTTCACGATCCTCAAGTTCCGCACGATGGTGCGGGACGCGGACCGGATCAAGAAGGACCTCGCGGACGCCAACGAGGGCGCCGGGGTCCTGTTCAAGATGCGCCGCGACCCGAGGGTGACCAGGGTCGGCGCGGTGCTGCGGCGGTACTCGATCGACGAGCTGCCGCAGCTGTTCAACGTGCTCACCGGCGCCATGTCGCTGGTGGGGCCTCGCCCGCCGCTGCCGGAGGAGAGCGCCCGCTACGAGGCGGATGTGCGGCGGCGGCTGCTGGTGAAACCGGGTCTGACCGGTTTGTGGCAGGTCAGCGGACGCAGTGACCTGCCGTGGGAGGAGGCGGTCCGGCTGGACCTGCGGTACGTGGAGGACTGGTCACTCGCGCTCGACGCGATGATCCTGTGGAAGACCTTCCGGGCTGTGCTCGGTGGTCAGGGGGCTTACTAGACATGACATGCCGTTTGTGTGGCTCGGGCAACCTCGCCAGCGTTGTCGACCTCGGTGCCACTCCACCCTGTGAGCTGTTCCTGTCGGCCGATGCGGTCGACGAACCCGAGATGACCTACCCGCTGCACCTGCGGTTGTGCACGGAGTGCCTGCTGGCGCAGCTGCCGCCGCTGATCACCCCGGAGGAGACGTTCACCGAGTACGCGTACTTCTCGTCGTACTCCGACTCCTGGGTGCGCCACGCCAAGGACTTCGTCGACGCGCAGGTCGCGCGGATCGACCCGGGGTTCGTGGTCGAGGTCGCGTCCAACGACGGTTACCTGTTGCAGCACGTGGTCGCGCGTGGCATCCGCTGCCTCGGTGTCGAGCCGTCGGTGAACGTGGGCGAGGCGGCGCGGGACAAGGGCGTGCCGACGCTGACCGCGTTCCTGTCGCCGGAGACGGGGCAGGCGGTCCGCGACGAGCACGGCCCGGCCGACCTGGTGGTCGCCAACAACGTGTACGCCCACATCCCCGACGTCGTCGGCTTCACCAGGGGCCTGCGGGCGCTGGTCGCCGACGACGGCTGGGTGTCGATCGAGGTGCAGCACCTGCTGACGCTGATCGAGCACAACCAGTACGACACGATCTACCACGAGCACTTCCAGTACTACACGGTCGCGTCCGCGCAGCGTGCGCTCGCGAGCGGCGGTCTGTCGCTTGTGGACGTCGAGCTGGTGCCGACGCACGGCGGCTCGATCCGCCTGCTGGCCCAGCCCGCCGAGCGCGCGGGCGAGCCGACCCAGCGGGTCACCGACGTCCTCGCCAGGGAGAAGGCCGCGGGCCTGCACGAGCTGGCGGGCTACACCGAGTTCGCCCAGCGGGTGGCGAAGGTGCGCCGCGACCTGCTGCGCTTCCTGGTGGACGCGGTCGACGCGGGCAGGACCGTCGTCGGCTACGGCGCGCCGGGCAAGGGCAACACGCTGCTCAACCACTGCGGCATCCGCCCGGACCTGCTCCAGTACACAGTGGACCGCAATCCGTACAAGCACGGCCGGTACACGCCCGGCACGCGGATCCCGGTCCTGCCGCCGGAGCAGATCGCGGTGGACCGGCCGGACTACGTGCTCGTGCTGCCGTGGAACCTGCGCAAGGAGCTGACCGCCCAACTGTCCTATGTGGGCGACTGGGGCGGGAAGCTCGTCTTCCCCATTCCGCACCTGGAGATCGTCGAGCCATGAAGGTAGTTCTGTTCTGCGGCGGCTACGGCATGCGGATGCGCAACGGTGCCGCCGACGACGTGCCCAAGCCGATGGCGATGGTCGGCCCGCGTCCGCTGATCTGGCACGTGATGCGCTACTACGCCCATTTCGGGCACACGGAGTTCATCCTGTGCCTCGGCTACGGCGCGCATCACATCAAGCGGTTCTTCCTCGAGTACGAGGAGACCACCTCCAACGACTTCGTCCTCCGTGGCGGCAGGCCGGAGCTGCTGTCCACCGACATCGCCGACTGGACGATCACGTTCGCCCAGACCGGTGTCGAGTCGGCCATCGGCGAGCGGCTGCGCCGGGTCCGGGACCACCTCGACGGCGACGAGATGTTCCTCGCCAACTACGCCGACGTGCTCACCGACGCCCCGCTGCCCGCGATGATCGACCGTTTCGCGGACTCCGACGCGGGCGCGTCGATGATGGTCGTGCCGCCGCAGTCGTCGTTCCACTGTGTGGAGATGGGCACCGACGGCATGGTGGGCGCGATCACCGCGGTCAGCGAGATGCCGCTGTGGGAGAACGGCGGCTACTTCGTGCTGCGCCAGGAGGTCTTCGACCACATCCCGGAGGGCGGCGACCTGGTCGCCGACGGTTGCGGTGAGCTGGCCAAGCGCGGGCGGCTGCTCGCCTACCCGTACCGCGGCTTCTGGCAGCCGACCGACACGGTCAAGGAACGCACCATGCTCGACGACGGCTACACGCGCGGCGTCCGCCCATGGGCGCTGTGGGAGCGGGTGCCGGCGTGATCGGTCTCGGCGCGCGCGTGGCGAAGGTGGTCGCGCTGGGGGCGCACTGCGACGACATCGCGATCGGCGCGGGCGGCACACTGCTCACGTTGTGCCGGGCCAACCCCGGTCTGCGGGTCGACGCGCTCGTGCTGTCCGGCGGCGGCACGGACCGCGAGAACGAGGAGCGGGAAGCGCTGCGCGCGTTCTGCCCAGGCGCGGAGCTGGACGTGACCGTGCACAAGCTCCCCGACGGCCGCCTCCCGGCGCACTGGGACGAGGCCAAGTCCGCGCTGGAGGAGCTGCGTGCGCACACCGACCCGGACCTGGTCCTCGCGCCCCGCACGGAGGACGCGCACCAGGACCACCGCGGCCTCGCACGGCTGGTGCCGACGGTCTACCGGAACCACCTGGTGCTGGGCTACGAGATCGTCAAGTGGGACGCCGACCTCGGCCGCCCCACCGCCTACCAGCCGCTGACGGCGCAGACCGCCGAGAAAAAGGTGGCGCTGCTGCAACAGCACTACCCCTCGCAGCGACACCGTCCCTGGTATGACCGGGAAGCCTTCCTCGGGCTCGCGCGCATCCGCGGCATCGAATGCCACGCGCGGTACGCGGAGGCGTTCTCGGTGCACAAGCTGACACTCGATTGGGAGGGCTAGCCATGCGAGTGCTGCTCACCGGACACAAGGGTTACCTCGGCACGGTCATGGCGCCGGTGCTCACGGCGGCCGGGCACGAGGTGCACGGCCTCGACTCCGGCCTGTTCGCGCCCTGCCTGCTCGGGCCCGCGCCGGTCGACCCGCCCGGCCACACCGTGGACCTGCGGGACGTGCACCTGTCGCACCTGGAGGGGTTCGACGCGGTGATCCACCTGGCCGCGCTGTCGAACGACCCGCTCGGCGCGCTCGCGCCGGATCTCACCTACGACATCAACCACCACGCGTCCACCAGGCTCGCCCGCCTGGCCCGCGACGCCGGGGTGCGCCGGTTCCTGTACGCGTCGACGTGCTCGGTCTACGGCGCCTCCGGTGGTGGTGACCTGGTCGGCGAGGACGCGCCGTTGCGGCCGGTGACCCCGTACGCGGAGTCGAAGGTGCGGGTGGAGGACGACCTGCACGACCTGGCCGACGACGACTTCACGCCGGTCTACCTGCGCAACGCCACCGCGTTCGGCTTCTCCCCGCGCCTGCGTGCCGACATCGTGCTGAACAACCTGGTGGGCCACGCGTTCCTGTCCGGTGAGGTGCTGGTGCTCTCCGACGGCACGCCGTGGCGCCCACTGGTGCACGCCGCCGACATCGCCCGCGCGTTCGCCGCCGCGCTGACCGCACCGCGGGAAGCCGTGCACGACAGGGCGTTCAACATCGGCACCGAACGCAACAACGTGACGGTCGCGGAGATCGCGAACGAGGTCGTGGAGGCGGTGCCGGGGTCGACGCTGCGGATCACCGGCGAGGCGGGCGCCGACCCGCGTTCCTACCGCGTCGACTTCGCCCGCTTCCGCGCGGCGGTCCCCGGGTTCGACTGCGAGTGGTCGGTCAAGGCGGGCGCGGTCGAGCTGATCGAGGCCTACCAGCGGCACGGCCTGACCAAGGTGGCCTTCGAGCGCCGCTTCACCCGCCTGGCCTGGCTGAAGGACCGCACCGCCGCGGGCGCGGTGAACGAGACGTTGCGGTATGTCTGAGGGTGACCGGATGCACGCTCTGGTGCGGCGGTTGTACCCGCTGTGCCGGAGCATCACCGGCGACGGCCTGCGCCAGACCCTGGCCGTCGTCGGCGAGCACCTGGACCTGACGGTCCACGAGGTGCCGACCGGCACGCGGGTGCTGGACTGGACCGTGCCGCAGGAGTGGAACATCCGCGACGCCCACATCTCCCGGGACGGCAAGCGGATCGTGGACTTCCAGGCGCTGAACCTGCACGTGGTCGGCTACAGCGTGCCGGTGAACCGGACCATGCCGCTCGCGGAGCTGCGCAGCCATCTGCACACGCTGCCCGAACAGCCGTGGCTCGTCCCGTACCGCACCTCCTACTACGCGCCGACGTGGGGGTTCTGCCTCGCACAGTCCACACTGGACGCGATGCCGGACGGCGACTACGAGGTGGTGGTCGACTCGACGCTGGCCGACGGGTCGCTCACCTACGCCGAGCACGTGGTGCGGGGCCAGGTCGACGACGAGGTCATCGTGTCCTGCCACGTGTGCCACCCGTCGCTCGCCAACGACAACCTGGCCGGGGTGGCGGTCGCGGTCGAGCTGGCGAAGTCACTGGACAACCCGTACCACACCTACCGTTTCATCTTCGCGCCCGGCACCATCGGCGCCATCACCTGGCTGGCCCGCAACGACGTGGACCGCGTCAGGCACGGCCTCGTCCTCGCCTGCGCCGGTGACCGCGGGGCACTGACCTACAAGCAGAGCCGCAGGGGTGACGCCGAGATCGACCGCGTCCTCGCGCACGTGCTCCGCGACCGGCCACACGAGATCCGCGAGTTCTCCCCGTACGGCTACGACGAGCGCCAGTACTGCTCACCCGGCTACGACCTGGGCGTCGGCTCGCTCACCCGCACCCCGTACGCGGGCTACCCGGAGTACCACACCTCCGGCGACGACCCGGACTTCGTGACGCGGGAGTCCATGGTGGACACGCTCACGGTGTGCCGGGAGGCCGTCGGCGTACTGGATCGGAACCGGCGCTTCGTCAACCTGAGTCCGTACGGCGAGCCGCAGCTGGGCAGGCGCGGCCTGTACTCCTCGCTCGGTGGCCGCAGCGACGCGAAGGACGCGCAGCTCGCGATGCTGTGGGTGCTGAACCTGTCCGACGGCGACCACGACCTGCTCGCGATCGCCGACCGGGCCCGGCTCCCGTTCACGGCCGTCGCCGCGGCGGCGGACGCCCTGCACGCCGCCGGACTCCTTCAGGAAGCGACCTGTTCGACACCGAAGGACGCCTAGATGGGTGGTATCGCACGGCGCCTGTCGTGGGGGCTCGGTGACCAGGCCGTGTCCAGCATGACCAACTTCGTGGTCGGCGTGTTCGTCGCCCGCGAGCTGGGGGTCGCCGCGTTCGGTGTGTTCAGCCTCGCCTGGGTCACCTACGGCGTCGTACTCAACGTCTCCCGCGGTCTGGCCACCGACCCGCTGGTCGTCCGGTACAGCGGGGTGTCCACAACGGACTGGCGGCACGCCACCAGCCGCGCCGCGGGCACCGCGGTCGCCGTCGGTGTCGCGTTCGGGGTGGTGTCGGCACTCGCCGGGTTCGCCATCGGCGGCACGCTGGGGTCCGCGTTCGTCGCGCTGGCCGTCGTCATGCCGGGCATGCTGCTGCAGGACAGCTGGCGGTTCGCGTTCTTCGCAGCCGGGCAGGGGCACAAGGCGTTCGTCAACGACGTCGTGTGGGCCGTCGCGATGATCCCGTTGCTGCTGCTGGCTTCCGCGCACGGCAACGTGTGGGGGTTCGTGCTCGCCTGGGGTGGCGCGTCACTGCTCGCCGCCGGGTGCGGCTGGCTGCAGAGCGGGATCGTGCCGCACTTCTCCGGCGTCAGAACCTGGTTGCGCAGGCACAAGGACCTCGGCTCCCGCTACCTGGTGGAGAACGTCGGCAACTCCGGGGCTTCCCAGCTGCGGATGTACGGCCTGGGCGCCATCGCGGGCCTCGGGGACGTCGGCGCGGTCCGCGGCGCCGAGCTGCTGCTCGGCCCGTTCCTCGCGCTGCTGATGGGACTGAACCTGGTCGCGGTGCCGGAAGCGGCCCGCGTCCTGCGCCGCGCACCCGGACGCCTGGCCCGTTTCTGCCTCACCCTGGGCGGGGTGCAGGCCGTCGCCGCCGCGACCTGGGGCGCGATCCTGCTGTTCTTGGTGCCGGACGTGCTCGGCAGGCTCGTGCTCGACGACGTGTGGGACCACGCGCGACCGCTGATCCTGCCGGTGTCCCTGTCGGTCACCGGCGCGGGCATCGTCGCGGGCGCGGCCGCCGGGCTCCGCGCACTCGGCGCGGCGAGCAGAAGCCTGCGGGCCCAGCTCGTCGCGTCGGCCGGGTACCTCGGCTTCGGGCTCGTGGGCGCGTGGCTCGGCGGCGCGGTCGGCATGAGCTGGGGCTCCACCGCCGCCATGTGGCTCGGCGCGGGCCTGTGGTGGCTGCAACTGCGCGCGGCGCTGCGCGAACACACTCCCGAACCCGAACTCGTGGAATCGAGGACACCATGACGCGGACCAGAGCCCCGAGACTGACCGTCGGCCTGCCGGTCTACAACGGCGAGGAGTACCTCGCGGAGTCCCTCGACGCGCTGCTCGGCCAGTCCTTCGAGGACTACGAGCTGATCATCACCGACAACGCGTCCACCGACGGCACCGCCGGCATCTGCAAGCGGTACCTCGCGAAGGACTCCCGCATCAGCTACCACCGCCTGCCGGAGAACATCGGCGCTGCGGGCAACCACAACCACGTGTTCACCCTCGCCAGGGGCGAGCTGTTCAAGTGGGCCTCCCACGACGACCTGTACGGTCGTACTCTGCTCGAACGCTGTGTCGGGTTCCTCGACGACCACCCGGACTTCGTCCTCGCGCACTCGTACAACGCGACGATCGACAGCCAGGGCCGGATCATCGAGCCCTACGACTACCGCATCCCCACCGACTCGCCGTCCGCGGCGGAGCGGTTCCGCGGCCTGCTGCACGCCCCCGGCGGCGACGACTTCTACGGCGTCATCCGCACCGCGTCCCTGCGGAGGGTCAGGCCGCACGACAGCTACCACCACGCGGACCGCACGTTCGTGATGGACATGGCCATGCAGGGCCGTTTCCACCAGGTTCCGGAGCTGCTGTACTTCCGCCGCGACCACGAGACCCGTGCCGAGCGCGCCAACCCGAGCATCCGCAGCCGCTGCGCGAACCTCGACCCGAAGCGCGCCAGGGGTTTCAACCCGGCGCCGCGCCTGCTCGCCGAGTACGCCCTCGGGTACGTCACGTTGATCCGCCGCGCGCCGATCAGCCGCGCGGAGAAACGGAAGTGCTACCGCCACCTGGCCGAGTACCTGCGGAGCAGGCTCACCAGGAAGGTCGTGAGCGCCGACAGCAGACCGGCGGAGGCGCCGAAGAACCAGGTCCTGTCCATCGAGGGCATCGTGCCGAGAGGGGCGCACCGGTGAAGGTCGGTCTGTTCGGGTTGCTCGGCGCGGGGAACATGGGCAACGACGGCTCACTGGAGGTCGTCCTCGCCTACCTGCGCACCAGCCACCCGTCCGCCGAGCTGAGCGCCATGTGCTCCGGTTCGGACGTGGTCGAGGCCCGCTACGGCATCCCGGCCGCGCCGCTGTACTGGTACTACACGCGCGACCGCGAACCCGGTCTGCTCGTGCGGGTCGGCCTGAAGTCCTTCGGCAAGGTCCGGGACGCGGCCCGGCTGCTGCGCTGGGTGCGGCGGCAGGACGTGGTGATCGTGCCGGGCGCCGGTGTGCTGGAGAACACGCTTCCCCTGCGGGCGTGGGGTTTCCCGCTGTCGATGTTCCTGCTCAGCCTCTTCGGCAGGCTCACCGGCACCAAGGTCGCGTTCGTCAACGTCGGCGCCAACATCATCCGGCAGCGCGTGATGCGCACGTTCTACCGGTGGGCGACCCGGCTCGCGCACTACCGCTCGTTCCGCGACTCCCTGTCCAGGGACGCGGTGGGCGCCATGGGCGTGGACACCTCCCGCGACGAGATCTACCCGGACCTGGTGTTCGCGCTGCCCAACCCGGACGTCGCGCCGGAGCCCGGCACGGTCGCCGTCGGCATCATGGACTTCCACGGCAGCAACGACGACCGGGCCCGCGCCGAGCAGATCCACCGGACCTATGTGGACGGTATGCGTGCGTTCGTGCGCGGGCTGGTCGAGAGCGGCCACCGCGTGCGGCTGCTCATCGGCGACGAGGTCGACGAGACGGTCGTCGCGCGGGTGCTCGCCGAGCACCCGTCCGGCGCGGTGACCTACGAACCCATCAGGACCCTCGGCGACGTGATGGCGCAGATCGCACGGGCCGAGGTGGTCGTCGGCACGCGCTACCACAACGTGCTGTGCGCGTTGAAGCTGGCGAAGCCGACCATCTCGGTCAGCTACTCGGCGAAGAACGACCGGATCATGGCGGACATGGGTCTGCGCGAGTACACACAGGACGCCAGGACCGTCGACGTCGACCGGTTGACGGCGCAGTTCACGGCGGTGGCGGCCGCCGAGGACCGCGTCCGGCCGCTGCTCGAAGAGCACGTGGCGCACAAGACCGCGGCCCTCGCGCGGCAGTTCGAAGTGTTGTCGGCATGTCTGGGAATGCCGGCGGAGGTGACACGGGAGGTGGTTTCTTGAACTTCAGGGCTGGAGAACGGCGGCACGGGTCCGTTCGTCCCCCGAATGTCGCGGCGTGCGTGCGGAAGGTGGGCAGCAGGGCGGAGGACCTCGTACAGCGGGTCCTCACCAGGGTCGGGCTGTCCCATTCGGAGTCGCGGATCGCCGCGGACGCCCAGACGTACTGGGCGTCGGCGGGCAGCGCGTCGTGGAAGGCGAACTCGCACTGGCGGGACGCACACGTCTTCGACGACGGCGACCTGTGGCACGAGATCGGCAAGCGGCACCTCGACATGTTCGAGCGCGGCGCACGCGCGGTCGGGTTCGACCGGCCACTGGGGCGGGTGGTGGAGTGGGGCTGTGGCGGCGGCGCCAACGCCGTCCACTTCGCACCGAAGGCGCGTGAGTTCGTCGGCGTCGACGTGGTGCCGGAAACACTGGCGGAATGCGCTCGGCAGGTCGCCGCGCGCGGCGGCACCCCGTTCACCCCGGTGCTCGCCGAGGTCGCGCACCCCGAGCGCGTCGTGGCGGAGATCGGCACCTGCGACCTCTTCCTCTGCTTCTACCTGTTCGAACTGATCCCGACACCCGAGTACGGCGAACGGTTGCTGCGGATCGCGTCCCGCGTGCTCGCCCCCGGCGGCCTCGCGCTGATCCAGGTGAAGTACCACGAAGGCGACTTCTGGTCGCGTCCGCGCCGCCGTGGTTACCGCACCAGCGTGGCGGGCATGACCACCTACTCCGTCCCCGAGTTCTGGCAGCTGGTCGCCGACAGCGGCCTGCGGCCAGAAGGCGTGACACTGGTCCCGGAGAACGAGCTGGACCGCCGTTACGCGTACTTCCTGGTGTCCAAGGGAGAACGACCGTGAAAGCCATCCCCGTGCCCGAGATCGCGGGCGCCTACCTGTTCGAGCCGACACCGCACGTCGACGAACGCGGGTTCTTCAGCCGTACCTTCGACGCCGAGGTCGTCCGGTCGGCCGGCATCGACCCGGACGGGTTCGTGCAGGACAGTGTCTCGCGGTCGGCCCTCGGTGTCCTGCGCGGCATGCACCTGCGGTCCGGGCGCGGGGAGGCGAAGCTCGTCCGCTGTTCCCACGGCCGCGTGTTCGACGTGATCGTGGACCTCCGCCCGGACTCGCCGACGTTCCGGAACCAGAAACACCTGGAGCTTTCCGGCGACACACAGGTGACGCTGTACGTGCCCGCCGGTTGTGCGCACGGGTTCCAGGCGCTCACCGACCCGGCCGACGTTTCCTACCGCATCGACCGCGCGCACGACCCGGCGGAGGACGTGGCGATCGCGTTCGACGATCCCGAGCTGGCGATTCCGTGGCCGCTGCCGCCCGCGTCGCTGTCGCGACGGGACATGGGGGCGCCGACCCTCGCGGCGGCTTTGTCGTCGGCACAGGGAAGGACCTAGACCGATGGACTTCACCCGTTCCGTCGAGGCGAACAAGCGCCTCAACGACATGGTGCCCGGCGGCGCGCACACCTACGCCAAGGGCGAGGACCAGTACCCCGAGGGCATGGCGCCGGTGTTCGTACGCGGGCGCGGCGCGCACGTGTGGGACGTCGACGGCAACGAGTTCATCGAGTACGGCTCCGGGTTGCGCGCGGTGAGCCTCGGGCACGCGCATCCACGTGTCGTGGCGGCGGTCCGTGCGCGGCTCGAGCTGGGCGGCAACTTCGTGCGGCCCAGCACGATCGAGGTCGAGGCGGCGGCGAAGTTCCTCGCCACGGTGCCGACCGCGGAGATGGTCAAGTTCGCCAAGAACGGGTCGGACGTCACCACCGCGGCGGTCCGTCTCGCGCGTGCCGCCACCGGTCGCACGGTGATCGCGCTGTGTGCCGATCAGCCGTTCTTCTCCACCGACGACTGGTTCATCGGGACCACCGCCATGTCGGCCGGTATTCCGGCGCAGGACGTGGTCACGTTCCCGTACGGGGATCTCGCGGCGGTGGCGCGGCTGTTCGACGACCACGACGTGGCGTGCCTGGTTCTCGAGGCGGCGACGCAGACCGATCCGCCGCCCGGTTACCTGCAGGGGCTGCGTGAGCTGTGCACCGCACGTGGTGTCGTCCTGGTCTTCGATGAGATGATCACCGGTTTCCGCTGGTCGGAGGCCGGTGCACAGGGTGTGTACGGCGTGACGCCGGATCTTTCGACCTTCGGCAAGGCGCTCGGCAACGGGTTCGCCGTGTCCGCGCTCGCGGGCAGACGCGAGTTGATGGAGCTGGGTGGGCTTCGGGACTCCCGTGAACGGGTGTTCCTCCTGTCCACCACGCACGGTGGTGAGACGCATTCGCTGGCCGCCGCCATGGCTGTCATGGACACCTACGCCGAGGAGGGTGTCGCCGAGCGGCTCCATGCGATCGGTGCGCGGCTCGCCGCGGGGGTGCGGGAGGCCGCCGCCGCGGCCGGGGTAGCGGAGCACGTGGTCGTGCGCGGGCGGGACAGCAACCTGGTGTTCGCCACGCTCGACCGGGACGGTCGGCCTTCCCAGGAGTACCGGACGTTGTTCCTGCGCCAGTTGATCCTGGGTGGGGTGGTCGGGCCGTCGTTCGTGGTCAGTGCCGCGCTGTCCGACGTCGACCTCGACCGTACGGTCGAGGTCGTCGGCGCGGCTTGTGCCGTGTACCGGCAGGCGCTCGACGCCGGTGATCCGTCGCCTTGGCTTGGTGGCCGGCCGGTGAAGCCGGTGTTCCGTCGGTTCGCCTGATCGTCGTTGAAGTGCCCTGAAAGGCGCGTTCAGGACGCCCGGTGCCCTGAACGCGCCTTTCAGGGCACCGGCCCGCCGCCCTGCGGGGCGCTCCGGGGTCAGCGCGCTGGGTAACATGCCGGTGACGCATCCCTCCGGCAGGGCGGTGGCGCGTGAGCGGGGACCTGGGCAGCACCGAGCGGGAACTGCTGCGCGCCGGTGCCCGGTACTCCCTCAACCTGCGGTGCGCGATCTCCGCGGTCGCCGGGCTGGTGTCCATCACGGTCGACACCACGCCGGAACCGCTGGTCACCGTGTTCGTGGTGTTCGGGTTCGTGGCGTGGACGGTGTACTACGCCCACCGCTTCCCCAACCGCGGGCGCTGGCTGGTGCCGGTGGACGTGGCCGTGGTGTGTGCGGTCTGCCTGACTCAGGTGTGGACGGTGCCCGCCGGTTCGATGCTCGGCATCACGTGGGTCATCGCGGTCATCGGGATCACCGTCATCGCCTACGCGTGGCTGCTGTCGCTCGTCGCGCACGCGGCCGCGACCCTGACGGTCATGACCGCGTTCCTCGCGGGTGCCGCCATCGCCGACTCGCCCGGCTGGCTCGACGTGTTGCCGTTGCAGCTGTGGACGGTGATCGAGGCCGGTCTGTCGCGGGCGCTGTACGTGCTGGTGCGCAAGGGGGCGCGCGACGCGGACCAGGCGGTGGCCCGCAGCGAGCAGGCACGGCGGGACGCGGCCGTCGCCGAGGCCCGGCGCGCCGACGAACGTGAGTACCTCGCCGCGTTGCACGACACCGCGTCGGCGACGCTGCTCATGGTCGGGTCCGGGGTGGCGGACCGGCCGGACGCCAACCTGTCCGCGCAGGCCGCCCGCGACCTGGCGGCCATCAGCGGTGACCACGCGTCCCCGGCCGGTGAGGTCGACCTGGTCGCGCACCTGCGGGACGCCGCGCGCCACCTGCCGCTGACCGTGCGGTGGGACGTGCCGACGTTCCTCACCGTCCCAGCCGCCGACGCGGTCGCGCTCGCGGGCGGGGTTCGCGAGGCGTTGACGAACGTGGTCCGGCACGCGGGGGTCGACGCGGCCACCGTGTCGGTGCGGCTCGCCGACGACACGATCCACGTGGAGGTCGCCGACGAGGGCACCGGTTTCGACCCGGCCCGCGTGCACGGCCACCGCTACGGGGTTACCCGCTCGATCCTGGAACGCCTCACCCGCGTGGGTGGTTCCGCGGCGGTGATCAGCAGCCCCGGCAACGGAACCAGTGTCCGGCTGACCCGTCCGTTCTCGGTCGCCACGGACACCGTCGGCGACGTCGAGACGATCAAGTCCGGGGTCGGCACCGCGCTGCGGTGGTCGGTCGTGGTGATGAACCTGATCATCCTGTTCGGTCTCGACGTGCCGAGGCTCGTCGCCAACAAGCAGCACTACCCGTCGGTGGCCACGCAGGTGCTGACCCTGGTGGTGCTCACCGCGGTGACGCTGGTCGTGGCCTGGCACCTGTGGCGGAAACGCCCGCTCGGCCTGTGGCGCTGGCCGCTGGTGGCGGTCGTGTTCGCGGTGTCGGCGCTGTGCACCGCGTCCATCCCGCCGGAACTGCGGCTGGGCATGGCGCACTGGTCGGAGGGCGACGCGGCGTGGACGCTGCTGCTGCTCTTCCTCGACTTCCGGGTGGGCGTGATCGCGGTGGCGCTGGCCGCGCACTACGCGATGACGTTCACGCAGACCGCGCTCGGCGGCGACGCGGCCATCACGTTCGCCGAGGCGGTCATCGCGACCGTCGTCGTGTTCAGCTACCAGTTGGCGGTCGGGGTGGTCACGGTGGTGCTGCGGCCGGTCGCGGTGACCGCGGCGGCACTCACGTACCGGGAGGAGCGGCTGCGGACCGAGCGGGCGGTGGCCGAGCAGGTCCACCGCGACCGCACGGAACGCTACGCGGCCCTCGCCGACTCGACCGCCCCGCTGCTGGCCGCGCTCGCGTCCGGCGAGGCCGACCCCGGCGAACCGGTGTTCCGGCGGGCGTGCGCGGTGGAGGCGGCGCGGGTGCGGCGGCTGCTCGCGGAGGACTCGAGCGTGCCCGACCAGCTCTCGCACGAGCTGCGGGCGTGTGTGGAGCTGGCCGAGCGCAACGGCGTCACGGTCCAGTTCGCGGAGCGCGGCGAACGACCGCAGGTGCCCAAGGCGGTGCGCCGCGCGCTGACCGACCCGGCCGTCGCCGCGCTGGCGACGGCGGCCAGCACCGCACGCGTGACGGTCATCGGCGCCGCCGACGAGGTCACGGTGTCGGTGGTCGCGGACGCGCCTGCCGAACTGGTGCCGACGACCGCCGACCCGGCCATCAAGGTGTCCACCACGGACAATGGGGGCAAGCTGTGGATCAAGACGACCTGGCGGCGAACATGATCGACGTGGTGGTGGTCGACGATCACCCGGTGGTCGTGGCGGGCGTGCGGGCGTGGTGCGGGCTCGCCGACCCGCCGATCCAGGTGGTGGCGTCCGGCCCGACGGTGGCGACGGCGTGGGTCGGCCCCGGCGCCGAAGCGGACGTGGTGGTGCTGGACCTGCAGCTCGACATGACCGGTCCGGCCTACGGCGAGCTGAAGCGTCTCGTCGACGCGGGCCGCACGGTCGTGGTGAGCACGATGCGTGACGACCAGGAGACCGCGCTGACCTGCCTCGACATCGGCGCGTTCACCTACCTCACGAAGGCGGAGGGCGAGTCCCACCTCGTCGCCGCCATCCACGCGGCGGCCCGGCACGAGCCGTACACCCCGCCCGCGCTGGCCGGCGCGCTCGGCACGGACACCAACCCGAACCGGCCGAAGCTGTCCGAGCAGGAGGTCAACGTCCTGCGCGAGTGGTTCCACTGCGAGTCGAAGAAGTCGGTGGCGGACGCACTGAACATCACGGTCAACACCGTGAACACCTATCTGACCAGGGTGCGGGCCAAGTACGCCAGCGCGGGCCGCGCCGCCCCGACCAAGGCCGCGCTGGTCGCGCGCGCCCTCCAGGACGGCCTGGTGACGATCGACGAGCTATGAGGTACGAACGTGTCTCATTAACGGGACGGAATCCGCTCTACCGTGGACCACGGTAGGAACATCATGCGTGGCACCGAGCGGAAGCACCCAGCTCCACAGGCGACGGCGACCCCCATTGGTCAGTCGTGGGGAGCACTCGGTGACGGCGGCACGGCCGGTGCGCCGCCGCGCGCAGGGGAGAGACGTTCCTGCCCCGGACGGTCGTCCGCCGCGGCAGGGGCAAGCCCGGCAGGACGACCGTCCTAGCCTGGCCCGCCTCTCCGGAGTTCGAAGTGTTGGTCGCGTTCCGGCGCCGGTGCGGATATCGAGGTGGATGGTGGCTGAGTTTCGTCACGTTCCCCTGAGGTGGCTGCTGGTGAGGCGTGGACTTCGCACAAGGAACCGGGGGCGTGCCTCAGCGTCCCGGCACCCGGTCGATCGTCAACGCGACCGCGGGTACGACGGCGAGGGCGGTGAGGAACCCGCCGAGCGTGTCGGTCGGGTAGTGCGCGTTGAGCAGCACCTGCGCCCACGCCATCGCCAGCGCGACCACCACGGTCACCACCGCCAGCACCACCGGCCCGGCCCGTGCCACCACCAGCATCGCGACGAGCGCGCACGCGGTCACGAACGCCGTGTGGCCGCTGGGAAACGCGAGGAACCCGTCGTTGATCGTCCGTCCCACCAACGGTTTCATGCCGGTGGTGACGGCCACGACCAAGGTGGGGGCCACTACCGCGAGCACCACGCCGCGCCGGTTTCCGGCCCGCAGCAACACGATCACGAGTGTGGCGAGCACCACCACCGCGCCGACGGGTTCCGCGGTCCAGTCGACGACCAGCGCGAGCTGCCGCCACGGCGACCCGGCCTCCCGCAGGTGGTCCCGGATCCCGACGTCGACGGCCGCACCGACGGACTCCCCCGCGTACAGAAAACCGAGGCCCACCAGCCCGATGGCCGCCAGCACCGCCGTCACACCGAGCGGCGCCCCCAGTCGCGCGGGCACCACACGCGTCTCCGATTCGACCCGCACACCGGGGAAGTCGTCGAAGCGGTCACGATTGTTTCTCCGGAGGTAACGGCGGCGGGTGGTTCCCCGAAGCCACAGTGGAGCGCGGGAAGGGAACACGACATGCGACTGCGCACCACGGACATCTCCGCACGCACCATCGGCGGCGAGACCATCGTGCTGGACCTGCCGAACTCGCAGTACTTCGCGATCACCGGCGTCGGCAGCCGCGTCTTCGAACTGCTGGGAGAGGAACGCACCCTCGACGACCTGGTCACGACGGTCGTCACCGAGTTCGAGGTCGACGAGCCCACCGCTCGCCGCGACGTCGAGGCGTTCGTCGACCGCCTCGGCCGGGCACGACTGCTGGCATGAAACGCCACCTGCGGTTCGCGCTGGAACTGGTGGTGGCGTGCTACTGGCTGGCCAGGACCGAACGGGGCCTGCGCCGGACCGACCTCCCCAGCGTCTGCCGGACACTGGGCATCGCGTGCGACCTGAGCAGTGCCGCCCCACCGGCCACCGAACGCGCGGTGCTGCCCCGCAACACCCGCACCCCGGTGCACGCGTGCCAGTACGCGGTGGCGCACTGGCCACCCGGCAACACGTGCCTGCGCCGCTGCCTGGTGCTGGGGCGACGCCTGCGCCACCTGGGCCCGGTCCTGCGCATCGGCGTCCGCAGGGGCGAAAGTGGCGAGTTCGTGGCCCACTCGTGGCTGGAGATCGACGGCCGCACCCTCGACCCCGAGTCGGCCCGCTACGCGACCCTGGGGACGGTATGACCCACAGGTACCACGCCTACGGCCTGGGCATAAGAAGCGACGTCCCCCTGCCCTTGCCGCCCGGCACCGGCGCCCCGAACCTGGTCCTGCGCCGGGGCCCGGACCGCGAGATCCCCCACGAACGACCGCCCGGCGAACGCCTGGCGGAGGTGGCCCGCCCCGACCACTCGATCTTCTACACCCTCGCCCGCGGCCCCCGCACCGTGTTGCGGTACCCGGGCCTGTGCGACTTCGACGGCGACGACAAGCTGGAACGCGTCACCGTGCACCTGCACCCGGGCGCCGACGACGGTCTGCTCCCGGTCCTGATCTCGGGCGCGGTGCTGGCCGTGCACCTGATGCTGCACCACGCCCTGGTCCTGCACGCCAGCGCGGTGCGGGTCGACGACGGGGCAGTGGCGTTCGTGGGCTCGTCCGGCATGGGCAAGTCGACGCTCGCCGCCGCCCTGTGCGCCCTGGGCTGTGCGCTGGTGTCGGACGACCTGCTGCGCGTGGACAACGGCATGGTCCACCCGGGCGGCACGGAGAACCGCCTGCGCGAGAACGCCAGAGAGCTGGCGACCGGCGACACCTACGAGACGGCGGACGGCCGCCTGGCCCTGCGCCCGAGAACCCTGGTCGACGCCCCGCTGCCGTTGGCGGCGTGCGTGATCCCCCGACCGAGCCGGGAGGTCAGGGCGGTGGCACTGCGCCGCCTGGGCGCGGCGGAGGCGTTGCTGCGCCTGAGCCGCTACCCGAGGGTGCTCGGCTGGCGGGACGCGGCGTCGATGGCCGCGACGTTCCAGGGGCTGGGGGACCTGGTGGAGCGGGTACCGGTCTTCGAGGCGACCATCCCGTGGGGCCCACCCTTCGAAGAAGGCGTGCTGGCGGACCTACTGGCCGCGCTTCACCCACTCGACCAACGCGCCTAACAGAGGCGTAGCCAACCGAGGCCAGTCCGGGCCCCCACAGGCCCGGCCAGTGCCGTGAAAGGCGCGTTCACGGCACAACAAGTGCCGTGAATGGGCCATTCACGGCACTGAGCGCCGTCAATGCGCCTTTCACGGCACCGCCAACGCCGTCAACGCGCCTTTCACAGCACCGAAGCCAGGCGCTCCGCGCCCGACCCCGCCAAGCGGGCCCTGCCTGCGCAACCCCGACGGTGGCGCAAGCCCGACCCGCCCAAACCGCCGCCGACAAGCCCCTCCGCCACCCCCGAGACCTGCCCGTCCGGCGAGGACAAGACCACCGAACGCCAGCCCCCGGCTTTGCCGAAGCCCTGTGGTCGCGGAGGCGTTACGTGTCGCCCTTCAACCGCTTGATCAGCGCCCCCAACTCCGGCGTGGCCAACTGGGGCCCACCAGGCTGCTTGCTGTCCCGTAACGCGGCCAAATCGTGCCGAACCTCAACACACTGGCCGCCGGTGTTGCTCTTGCTCGACTTGCGCCACATGCTCACAACTCCTTCATCAGCTCGCTGATCAGCTTACGGCTGTCACCCCGGGACAGGGCCAGCTTGTCGAGCCGGTCAAGCGTCTTCGTGTAGAGAGCCACATCGTCGTCGTGGAGGAAGAAGGCTCCCGAAGCCAGCTCGACGTGCACCACGGGTTTCGTGTTCGGGAACGCCATCCACAACCACGAATGCAGGAGCAACACCCCCGTCTGGTGTGCCGGGATAACCCGCACTCCCAGGGCCCTGTCCTGCGCCCCCAGCAGATGCTCCAGCTGATCCTTCAGAGCCTTGGGGCCGCCGTACGGCGTCCGGATCGCGGACTCGGTGATGTAGGCCGCGTATTCGAGGTTCCCGAGAATCTGCTGCCGCCGCAGGCGAACCATCCAGCGGGTCTCCAGGTCTTCCTGCGGCACGCCGTCGGCCCGCATGATGGCCATCGCCGTTTCGTAGGTGTGCAACAGCCCGGGGATCGCCGCGATGGACACGTCCACGAGTTCCATGGCGTCGGCTTCGTAGCTCGCCAACGCGCCCGTGTAGCTCGGAACGCCCGGCAGCGACCGATCCCACCAACCCGACGAGGACCCGGCCTGGATATCCGCCAGCATCTCTTCCCGTTCTCTGACGGGAATCCGCCACGCGGTGAGAAGCGTCGCCACCTCGTCTGTGGTGACCTGCCGGAGCCCCCGCTCGGTTCGGCTGAGCCGACTGGGCGCCCACCCGGCCATCTCGGCAGCACGTTCGAGTGAAATTTCGGCTCGGTCCGTGCGGATGGACCGCAGTTTTGCTCCGATTATGCGGTCGCGGGCTCGCGGGTCGTTCCTGCTCATCCTGTCCCCCCTGGCAATCAGGTACGTTCGGTCCAGAAGGACCGTAGCGTCTGATTGCATGACAGGCCTGAGTGTGAGTTCGTATGTAACCGTTCGAGACCACTGCCCCATGCGTCACCGGGTGATCGACAGCGACGTCGTCGAGTTCGCCTTCGGCGGCCTCCGCGACCCGTTCGAGTTCGCGTTCGACGCCACCGCACTGCGTGCGTTCCTGCGCCTCGGCGCGACCGCCCTCGGGGAGATGGACGAGCGTGGGCAGGCACCGGCGCAGTGACTCCGGCGTCCTGGAAGCGGCTGCCCAGTACGAACTCCTCGTCATCGCCCTCCGGCGGCACCGCCCCGGCGAACGCTCAGGCCTCTGCCTCGCCTGCGGCGTCGGCTGGCCGTGCGTGGCGATCTGGCTGCCCCTCGGACATCAGCGGTGACAGCCAGGTCCCTGTGCGATGTGGCGGGGCCATGCTGTGTTGTCAGCCCGCCATCGCGTGCAGCGAGGCCGCGCCGTCCCGTGCCGCGGCGACCGCCCGATCGAATGCGGCGCCGCTCATGACCTCGGCGAACCTGTGAATCGTCGGAACCACCAGCTCGCCCGCAAGCGAGGCCGGACCGATTCCTCCGCCGAAGTAGGACTGCGCCTGGTCCTGGCATCGCACTGTTACGACGGGAATGCCCATTCCCAGGGCCATCCCGACCTCCACGTGCGTGCCGAAGCTCTCCTCCAGCAGGGCGATCACCAGGTTGCTTTCCTTCACAGCGGACAGGCATTCCCGCACGACGTCACCAGCCGTTATCCGGCGGGCGCCCCATGCGCTGACATCACGATGGGGCAGGAACACGGACCAGCCTTTGGCACGCAGGGCCTGCTCGGCAGCCAGTAATGCCCCACGCCACTCGGAGTTGCCACTGATCATGCCCATGGTGGCGTTGGCACCGACCGCGTTCTCGGTCTTGGAAGTGAAGGGCCCTGCCAGATACACCTGGCCGACGTTGTCCGCTGTCGGGCTGCCCATCGTCGAGTCGGCCTCCTCGCTGCTGTGGCGCAACACGGATCAGCGCACCGTCGTCGCAATGGTGCCGCAGCGCCGCCGGAGAAACCAGCCGACGCGCGAAGTTCGCGCCATCGTGGCCGGCTGTCACCCAGCTGTGCTCACAGGTCACGGATCAAGGTTTCGAGTTCGAAGATGTCGCTGATGTTCCTGGCGTTGATCTCGATCGACTGGCACCAGGCGAGTGCGGCGTCCAGCGCTGACCTGTCCGCGGACGGCGGCAGTTCGCTGGCGAGCAGCACCGATCGCGCGTCCGGGAGATCTACGGCGTATGCGGTTCTGAGCAGGTTTGCCGTGGTCCGGTCATTCTCGTCGAGATACGAGAGGTAGGACGGTACTCCTTCGTGGGACAGACGCAGATCCGACGACGCCATTATCGCGCCGACAAGGCACGTCAGTGCGTAAGCTCGACGAGGTCGGCCGTTCAGTTGCGCCGCGATCGCATCGGCCAGCAGCATCTGCGTGTAGAAGATCTTGTTGCCGCGTTGGATAGCGGCCAACTTCCCACGTGCCGCGAGTTCGGTGAGCCTCTCGGCACGTTCGGCCCTGTCGTCGGTGCCCCACATGATGTCGACGGCGGACAACGCAAGGTTCACAACCTCCTGCTTGTCGCGCAACAGCCGCGGATAGCCGGTCAGCAACCCGGTGTGCTTGGTGAGCAGCGTGGAGAAATGGCGGCGCGCGGCTGCATCCGCACGAACGAAGCCGGTGTCGGCGGCCAACTGGCTCGCCTCGCTGCCGATCGCGGACGCCACCTCGTATGCCTGCTCGTCGTCCGAGTACCCCGGTGCCTGTTCGTAGGTGCCGACGCACAGCTCCAGCACAGACCGACGCCGTGCTGGACTGAGCTCCCGTGCGACGTGGAGCGCCATCCGGAGGTCGATCAACGCGGCAAGGCCGCGATGGTCCGCTGTCGCGCTCCGCCCGGCCAGGGCGCGCGCCTTTCTGAGCAGCGCCAGTCCGTCGCGTTGATCACCGCGCTTGAAAAGCAGCCGTGCCAACAGGAACTCCAGTTCAGCGACGCGTAGGGTGTCGAGGCCGAACTGCTCCGGTTGCCGGATCGCCGCCAGAAAGGTGGCGTCTACCGGGACTCCGGAGTAGAACAGTCCGGAGGCTACCTCCCACAGGTCGTGCAGGCCTCCGGGGCTGCCCAGCAGGCGCGTCATCAGACGCCCCACCAGCAGACTCTCCGGTTGCGATGAGTTGTCGAGGCGACGGGTCACGCGCAGTGCGTAACCCGCTCGCGCGAGGTACCGGCGGACGGTGTCGATGGGGACCGCATAGACCCGGTTCGCGATACCTCCGATGTTGCGGCGCACCACCATCCCGTAGGCATGCGCCTCGCGGGTGTCGGCGTCGCACACCGGTGCTCCCGACATACCACGCAAGCCTGCGTAGGCAAGGCTTCCGACGTGGTCGGCCGACGCGGATGGTTCCAGGAAGCCAAGGTCGTGGATAGTGACGGCCATCATCTGTTCGCCGGTGAGACTCTCCAGACCGGTGTGCCACCCACGCAGTGAGCCGATCCGCGTGTCCAAACCGGACATCGCGCCGCGGATGACCACCGCGCCGCTCGGGGCCGGGCTGACGCAGTCCAGCGGCTCTCCGAGGTGTCGCCCGACATAGAGCAGCCCGACGTCCGGCGCGGACGTAGGACAGAGGACGACATCAGCCTGGTGGCACCGTCCCGCGCGGTCCACCACGAGAACCGTGTTCCCCCGTCGTGCGTCGACGGCGAGACCGTGCGCGGTGGTGACGAGATAGGTGCCTGTCCGGTCGGAGTCCAGGATCGGTGCACGAAAGCAACTGCCCAGCACGTGGCCCTCGCCATCGGTGACCACCAGGACCGCGTCATCCAGGCTCGAGGCGACCATCGGTCACACCGTGGCGAGCAGTCCGCCGTCATCCTGCCGGATCAGCAGTGGCGGGCGCCCCCGGGCTGTACCCAGAAGCCAGCCGATCGCGTCCGGCACTGCCGTACCGGTCGCACGGTCCGCGAACTCCCTGACGACCGCTTCCTCCGATGGCCGGACGTCGTGGATGTTGGCGTTTCGGACCATCATCAGGACCGCCCAGCGCAACCGGTCCGTCTCGCTCCGGCCGAAGCAGACGCCCTGACGACACAGCTTGACGAAGGTCGCGCACGCAGCGGTGAGCACGCCAGACACCGCACCTGACACGGCCTGCCCGGTTGCCGCGCTCGCGATCAACGACGGGACGAGAACCTCCACGAAATCGATGATCGGCCGGTTGTCGCCGGATGCCGCGAACCGGAACGGGCCGATCGACACGGCGGTGAGGTTGGTCTCCTGAGCGACCAGCAGGTTCGCGTCGGCCAGCACCCGGCAGCATGGCCAGAAGTCCACCGCCGTCGCGCGATCGTCGTTGACCGCGTTCCATGCCGTCGCGAACATCGCCGCGACGTCGGTGCCGGTGTCCACATCGCGGTAGCTCATCGTTGGTCGGCCGACACGTCGTCAGTGCTCGAGTGACCCGATGTGGCCGACGAGCCTCTTGCAGGCGTCCGAGACGTCGTCGGTGTCCAGTACCAGGTCGAGGAGCACCGTCCGCGCAGTTTCCACCTGGTCAGGCTTCATGGCCACGATGAGTTTCCGCATGGCGACCGCGTAGCCGAGTTCCAACGTCGTGCTGGGACCGAGATAACCGTCCGGGTTGACGATGAAGACCACGTCCGCCTTCTCGATCCGGTTCAGATGCGCGAAGGTGGCGCCTTTCCAGGCCAACTCGTGGCACTCGGCCGGTTGTCCGGCGAACAGCTCGCCGATCTTGTGCAACGGGGGTGCCAGTACCAGAGCTCCCTGGTCACGGAGCAGCTCCGCGGCCTCGAAGATCTCTTTTCGCTTCTTCCCACTGCCGCAGAGTGTGATGGTCCGCATGATGTCTCCGTCCTTGTTCAGAGTTTGTCCAGCTCGTCGATCGCGGGTTTGTACTGATCGCCGAGCATCTGCCTGCGAAGCAGGCGCGATCTGGTGATACTCGATCCGTCCCGGGCGATTCCGTCCCGCACCAGCCGTGTGGCATGGGCGAAGAACGCCGTGTCGCCTCGGCCTGCGAGAACACGCTGGTGCACCATCTCGCGGGGCGTTTGTGTCGACAGCGTGAGGCCATGACCACAACCCGAACCTTCCGGCTGGATGTCGCTGTGTGCGACAGCTCGCACGATGGCGTCCTCGTCGATGTCGAAGAATGGCCGGACTACCTCGGTGCCGTCCGGAAAGTCCCAGCGCAGTGGTTGTCGAGGTGGTTCGTCGGTGCCGACCCTGGAGGTCGAGACAAGGGCAGCGATTGCCCGCAGCAACAGGTGGTCCGGCTCGGTCTCGTAGTCGGCCGCCGCGGCGACCAGTTCCGACACCAGTGACTCGAAGTTCGCGCGTTCGTACCTGGTGTGCCCGCGATCGAACCGGTCGATGTGCAGCAACGACTCCTTGAGCAGAGAAGCCGTCGCGTCGGTCATGTGGTGCGCGAAGGCGACCTGGCCGGCGCCGAACCTGTCGGCCGCGGCGTCGAGCAGCATCACTTTGACGCTGTAGCAGTACGTGCACGGTGTGGCAGTCGCCTTGTTGCCGGTGCCGAGGGAATCCAGCACCGTGAGCCCACGGCGCACTGTCGCCGCGCCGGACCCGAGTGCCTGAGCTCTCGCCTCGCGGGCGTTGACGACTTCGGGACGGATGCCGACCGCGTGAGCCCGGCGCCGGATTCGGTCTGCCCAGCCCTGTTCGTAACCCATGTCGATCGTCACCGCGCGGAGGGCTGTTCCCAGCTCGCGCAAGGTCAGGCACAGCAGTAAGGAGTCCTTGCCTCCGGACAGCGCGACGACGACCGGGCGGGACCGGTCGAGCAGGCCGTACCGGTCAATGGTGTCCGCGGCGGATTTCAGCAGCTGAGTCGGCAACTGGTTCCCCATGACCGCCTACCTTTGCTGGGCTTCGAGCGGTTAGTCGACGGGACGGTTCAATTGTTCTCCCTCCCGGGGCTGGTGTTATGGACAATTAGTGGCCAATTCGCCGGGTTGGTGTGCAACGCATGTCAGACGTCGGCCACACAGCCCATCTTCTTGAGCCTTGTGGGCGAAATCGCCCGTTCGAGTTACGGGCCTTTGTCGCGTGAGACGACGTCAGTGGTCAGACCATGTTCAGCGGTAGGCCGCCGACTGCAACCGGTACAGCTCCGCGTACTGGCCTGCCGCGGCCATCAGCTCGTCGTGGGTGCCGCACTCCACGACCCGGCCCGCGTCCATGACGTAGATCCGGTCCGCCATGCGGGTGCTGGAGAACCGGTGCGAGATCAGCAAAGCCGCCCGGCCGCCCAGCGTGGCCCGCACGTTCGTGAACAGCTCGTGCTCGGCGCGGGGATCCAGCGCGGCTGCGGGCTCGTCGAGCACGATCAGCGGCGTGTCCCGGTGCAACGCCCTCGCGAGCGCCACCCGCTGCCACTGCCCACCCGACAGGTCGACACCCTCGTCGAGGTCACGCCCCAGCATGGTGTCCATGCCGTCCGGCAACGCCCGCACGGTCGGCGCCAGCCCGGCGGCCCGCGCGGCGGCCTCGGGATCCGCGCCGTCACCGCTGATGACGATGTTGTCCCGCACGGTCATCTGGTACCGCACGAAGTCCTGGAAGATGACCGTCACCGAGGCACGCACGTCCGGCGCGGGCACCGCCGCGCCGTCCCAGCGCCGGACCCCGGCGTCCGGCTCGTAGAGCCCGGCGACGATCTTGGCGAGCGTCGTCTTGCCGGACCCGTTCTCGCCGACCAGCGCGACCACCTCACCGGCGCGGATCTCCAGGTCCACCCCGTCGACCGCGGGCCGCTCCTGCCCCGGGTAGCTGAACCGCGCACCACGTACGGACACCCGGTCGGTGAGGTCGTGCCTGTGGCCCCTCGGTGCGGCGGGTGGTCCACTCGCGACGAACCGCTCCAGGTCGGCGAGGAACGGCGCCGACTCGAGCAGCCCGCCGATCGACCCGAACAACGTCCCGAGCTGACCGCTCAGCAACCGCACGGCGATCGCGGCGGCACCGGCCTCGGCGAGATCGATGCGTCCTGTCCGTACCAGTTGGACAATCGCCAGCAACGCACCGGTCAGGGCGGTCGCCACCCCGAGCGTGGTGAGCGCCGCGATCAGCTGCCTGCGCCGGACCTGCTTGCGCAGCGCCGCGTTCACCTCGGCGTTGAGCACGTCGCGCCTGGCGCGCAGCGGCCCGGTGGCGTCGAAGGCGCGGACCTCGGCCGCGTAGGGCCGCTGCGTCAACAGCTCCTGGAGGTAGTGCCGCCGCCGGAACAACGCGGTGAGCCGCTGCGCGAACGCGAACTCGGTGCGGCTTGCCCAGCGCGCCAACAGCACCGCGGGCACCCCGGCGGCGAGCAGGAGCGGCAGCAGCAACGGCTCCACGGTCAGCAACACGACCGACATCGCGGTCACCCCGAGGAGGCTCCCGGTGAGCCCCAGCAACGCTGCGGTGACAGCGAAAGGCCGCGTGAGCGCGTGCTGCCGCACCCGTTCGAGCGCGGTGGCGAACCCGGTCGACTCGTACGTGACGAGGTCGGCACGGGCGGTCGTGTCGAGCAACCGGTCCCACACGCGCTGTGACACCCGCTCGCCGAGCATCCGGTGCTGCTGTGTCTGGAGTGGACCGACCGAACCGGACACCGCGGTCGCGAGCGCGAGCAGCAACAGAGCCGGGGTGAGCCCGACAGTGGCGTGTTCGGGGGTGAGCAGTGCGTCGAAGGTCGACTTGCCCGCCGCCACCACGCCGAGTGCCGCGACGGCTCCCAGCAGCTGGTAGACGGTGGCGAGCACGGTGCCACCACGATCGGCGCGCCGCACCTCCCGCGCGGCGGCGACGATCAGTCGTGGGGTCCTCACCAACCGGCGCATGTACACAAGGTCTGATTACGGACCGCTTTCGTTACTGCTCAGACGGTTTCGGTGCGTAATGATTCCCGCGGACCGGCGACGTAAGGGGCACACCACGAGGAGGTGAGAAGCATGCGCCAGCCCTACGAAGCGCCGGAGATCACCGCACTGGGGTCGTTGTCCGACCTGACCCAGGCAAACCTGTTCGGGCAGTCCAGCGACAACCTGACCTGGATCCTCCCGATCCTCGGCGACCGCGACGACTACTCGTGATCCAGCCGGTGACGGGTCCGCCCATCCCGGGCCCGTCACCCCCGCTGGCTGGGAGCAGCCTTTTGACGCTGTACACAATGGACCCGCTGGAGGTGGCGGGCGGCTGGGTCAACGGCTACGACCCGGTACCGATGCCACTGTCGATGCCCCTGGCGGGCTCCCCTCGGCAGGTACTGGACCGGCTGCTGCTGCCCCACCTGGAGCGATCCCCGTGCCTGGTGGCGTTCTCGGGTGGCCGCGACTCGTCGGTGCTGCTGGCGGCCGCGGTGGCACTGGCACGCCGCGAAGGGCTCCCTGTGCCGACCCCGATCACACTGTCCTACCCGGACGCGACGGACACGGACGAGTCCGAGTGGCAACAGGTGGTCCTGGACCACCTCGGTGTGCCGGACCGCATCACCGTGACCGTCCACGACGAACACGACCCGCTTGGCCCGGTGGCCACCCCGGTGCTGAGACGGCACGGCCTGATCTGGCCGCCGAACATCGCCCCGACACTGCGCATGATGACCCTGGCCAGAGGCGGCACGCTGCTGACGGGTGAAGGCGGCGACGAGGCGTTCGGGTTGAAACGCGTGACCCCGCTGACGAAGCTGCTGAAGTCCCGGGGACGGGTCTCCCCGAGGGTCTACGCGGACGTGCCCAAGGCCCTGGCACCGGCGGCACTGCGCCGCCGCTCGCACCTGCGGGACCGCTACCGCAGACCGTGGCTGCGCCCGGAGGTGGAAGCCGAACTGGCCCGCAGGGACGCGGCGGACCTGGCCGCGTTCAGTCTGCACGCGGGTCACAACACGTGGCAGTTCGCGACCCGCCGCTGCGCACGGATCGGCTACGACACCGTCCGCACCTTGGGCGACGAACTGAACGTGGCCTACGTACAGGCCTTCGCGGAGCCAGCGCTGGTGGCCGCGGTGGCGACGACGGGCGGCTTCCTTGGCTGGACCGGCAGAGCCGCGACCATGCGCGCCCTGTTCGGCGACCTCCTCCCCCGCGAGGTACTCGAACGCCGCTCCAAGGCCCTGTTCGCGAACGCGGTGTTCACCGGACACACCAGGGAGTTCGCCCGCACGTGGAACGGCACCGGCGTGGACACGACGCTGGTGAACCCGGAAGCCCTGCGCGACAACTGGTTGTCACCCACACCGCACGCCCCGTCGATGTCGCTACTGCAGCAGGCGTGGCTGGCCCAGTACCGGGGTGGTTTGGTGCCCTGAAAGGCGCGTTCAGGGCGCTGAGTGCCCTGGCTCGAAAATCGGGGGTGATCAGGGCGTGGGGCAGTGCCCTGGCTGAGCGGAGCGAGGT
>NZ_JBHSIS010000023.1:0-72477 GCF_042653545.1 Actinophytocola glycyrrhizae | reverse complement strand
GGCGACCTGACCAGTCTGGTCGCCTGACCCCAGTAACGAGTCTCTACCGAACCCGGGGCGGTTCAACTGTCCTATGAACACGGCACCCGGCATCTAACCCTACTGAGGTTCATCGAGGTGTGCCGCGCGCTGGGTGTCAGCGCCCCACTGTTGATGGGCCTGGCATTACAACGGGCGCGGATCTACCTGGACAACCTGTCGGTACGGGTGGATCTGCGGGCACTGCTCGCCGACAGCACCGCCGAGTTCCGTTGGATGACCATGTGGGCGCACAACAAGCTGATCCAACACCCGGACGGGATCGTGGAGATCCCTCCGGTGGCGGTCCGGGAGCTGGCGACGATGATCGGCAGTTCTCACCGTGATCTAGCTGCCTATTTCACGCGATTCACGCCGGAGTCGGATCAGATCTCCGAGAACGAGGAAGACAGAGTCTGACAGCTAGCTAACACTCTCGGTACCGAATACTTACATTTCCGTGCACGCGTTCTCTCCACTGCGGAAGACCACCCCTTCTACAAATCTCACCGACCACGAATTGCAGCGCGCTGACCTATTGGGTCGCGGCGACGTCTTGTCAACCTCAGATGGACCCCACGTTCAAGTAGCTAACTTTGCTGTTGCCGACACCAGCATTTCGCTGGCGTACAACTTGACTGTCGAAGGCCTGCACACCTTCTATGTGCGTTCGGCGAAGCAACGAGATGGCGCTGGAGTCTTGGTTCACAACGCATGTGAACCGTTTACTCCAGGTGAAATCTACTATCACCAGATTGAAACGGATGCCGGCCCGTTGGAGATGATGGCGCAGGTCGATGTTGACGGTTCGGTTCTGGTACTCAAGGATATCGCGGTCTACGGTACTGGCGGGATGGACCGCGACTCCTTGGGTGTGAGAGGTGCTGCGGCGATGCTCCGTGCGGTTAGGGAGGACCTTTTTCCGCAAGCTCAGAGCCAGGGCTACACTCATTTGCGTATCACAGGTGTGCGGCGTACCGGTCCAGTTGGGCACGAGCCGGACATCACGTTCCCCCAGGTAGAGGCCGCTATGGAAAACACCGAGAAGTTCAAGGATGCGAAACGTCTCGCAGAGGCTATGTTCGCTGACGGCGCCGATGCTGAGAAAGTGCTGCATCAACTTCGCGTCGAAGGTGGCACAATGGTTGAAAGTATGCTTGTGTTGATTCGCGTGCTAGGGATCCCGTTGGTTGAAGCCAGAGAAATAGTTCACCTAAGCAAAACATGGTCGGATCAACGTGCGGTTCACGATGAGTTCCACGAGATCCTTGCTCATGCGCTCGAAACAGGTGAAATATCTGATCAGGACCTTCGACCTAATGACTGACCAAATGACGACTCTGCTGTCTGGTCACGGTATGCAACGATCGAGACCAGATCGCGGAACGTCCGCTCTGCGCTGAGGCCTCGCCGCCGCAACTGGTCGAACAGCAGTTCTGCGATCGGGCGGTACTCGCGTCGGTCAAGGGTTCGGTCCTGGGCCGTCGCGTCCAGGTCGTCCCAGCTCGCGCGTACGGCTTGGTCCGAGTGCCGGCCCACTCGGGGACCAGGTCGGGATCGGCTCCACCGGCAGTCTGGTATCCACGACCACGGACCGCCCGTCGCCTTGGCGACGGGCGGCTGCATCCATCGCGGCACGGCTGAGTTCCGCTCCGCTCACGCCAGCCGCACGGCCCGCGGCGGCAACGCCACCGATGACGCCAACTACGACCGCAGCGTACGAATCATGTCATCTGCGTCGACATTTCGCCGATTGCTCGTGCGTCAACTCGCAACATGTGGCGGTCATTCTTATCGTGGCGTCGTGCTCGCTCGGAAACGCTCAGGTCCCACGCCCCCGTCCCGGGTCCGCACGGGGCCGTCTTCAGACGATGCTCATGACATCGTCTTCTTTCAGCGTCATGCGGACGAAGATCCCGACGAGACTGTGCCTGGACGTGTCTTTCTTCGGAAGGTCTGCCCCGCTGGGGTGCGAGCCAAGTTCTTCGCGGTCCTGAACGCTGTTGCAGCAGCTCCTCCCAAACGCTTCGCCGGTGGTGGCGCCTGGGAGGCTATGCACGGTGACATGACCGGATGGTTCGAAGTCCGCAAGGACGGGCCTGGCCGGCACCACTACCGGTTGTTCTGCCGCCTCGACTACGACGCCCAAGGCCAGGACAAGCCCTTGCTTGTCATCATCGACGGCAGGGACAAGCCTTTCCGCACGGAGCTGGCTTCAGCCGACTACGCCGCGGTTCGCGCCCTCGGGGAGGAGTATCTGAAGCGCAATCCCCGATCTCTTCTGAGTTGATCACGAAGCGCAGGTGGCCGCGAACTTCCGCGCCAGTGCCTCTGGGTCGTTCACCGTTCCCGAACGAAGAGGCTCCGCCAGATGCTCACGTTCCTCATCGGTCATCGGCACCAACGCCACCTTCAGCCCCAGGGCAGCCGCCACTTCCGCGACGGTGCCGACCGTGGGGTTGCGGTGCCCGAGAGTGAGTAGGCGACGGATCACGGCGGGGTCCGCGCTGATCGCACGTGCCAGGTCAGCCTTCGACAACCCGAGGTCGGTCCTCGCCTCATCGAGATCGTGTACAAGCTGATCGATGGTCGAGACTCGCAGGCTCTCGGTGATGTACGAGCGCAGGAACTCCGGGTCCTTGAGGTCCTCGGCCAGGTCGTCCCAGTACGCCGTCGGAGCAGTCGACACGTGTTCACCTCCAGTCCGCAGTCGTATACGCGTGCCCTAGTGTTGCATATATGCAACGCCTGCGCCAGTAGGTCCGCACTCCGGGGTCAGCATGGCACTCTCACCGCGGGCGTCCGATGGACCCGAACGCGACCGAGGGCACGGCCCGCCTGGGCGAGCACCGCGAACCGCACCGCACGACCACGCCATGCACATGTTCACCCTGACCGGGCAGCTACGCGAGGTCGATTGACGACGCGCCACCGAAGGTACCGGGCTGAGGAATCATGCGGCTACGCCACTGCCTCTTCGCGAACCCGATGAAACCACCGCCGTCGTCCGCGGGTATGTCCAGTATTTGTCCAGGATCTTTCGAGTCGCGTAGATGCACGTGCGTCGGAGTTTTGTTGACCTCGACACAATCGCCCCCAAAAGAGCGTGAGCTGCGGCGCCACGCGGTGCTGTTTGTCATCAACCAGCCCCCTCAGGTAGTTGGCGTGCCAACAGTCGGAATTATTATCTGAGCCCGGGAAAGCCAGGGAATCCGCTGTATGGGTGCGTTCTCGTCGAGCGCGGCACGATCGAGTGGTTCCAGGCGGCAATCGGGTGACGCTATCACACACAGTGTTGCCTTAAACACTACAAGACATCATCACTCTGGCGGTTGCATCCAGCGTGGCATGTGCGCGCGGACCAGGGGTGATCGTGTAGCGTGCGTTCGCCGGGCCAATCTGCGGGACAGCCGATGGCCGCGCAGCCAATCACACTGATGGGTGGAGCTCGAAGGAGTGAGGATGGAGCAGGTTGATCGATCTCCGAGCTCGTTGGTGCTCAGGGCATGGTTGGCCAAGCGGCTGGTCGACTACCGGAAGAACGCCGAGCTGAGCCAGGCGGAGGTCTCGGAGGCCATCGACTGGTCGGTCTCCAAGATCCAGCGGATCGAGGCCGAGATCGTGAGCGTCTCGGCGACGGATGTCAAGGCCCTCCTCGACGTCTACGGTGTGGCGTCTCCCGACGTCGTGACCCGCCTCGTCGAGGTGGCCAAGGTGGCGAGAAAGCGAGACCGGTTCAGCGCTTACCGGAAGTACTTCTCGCATGAGTACAACGTGCTGCTCTCCTACGAGGAGGCGGCTTCGGTGATTCGTTCGGTGAACTCCTTCGCTCTTCCCGGTCTGCTGCAGACGTCGAGTTACGCGAAATCCTTGCTCGCCGTCCGGCATTCCGGCGAGAAGTTCGACAAGCTGGCCGCCGCGCGCACTCTCCGGCAGGAAATCCTCGTCGCTCCCGACGCGCCGGAATTCGTCTTCCTGATCGACGAGGCGATGCTCCGCAGGCAGGTCGGCGGCCGTGGGGTGCTGATGGAGCAGTTGGCGCACCTGTCCCGGATGAGTGTCAGGGAGAACGTGGAGCTGCGTGTCATCCCGTTCGCGGCCGACGTGCACCTCGGACTGTGGGAACAGTTCGTGATCATGACGATCCCGGCCTCGGACCTGACCGGCGAGTCGAGCGAGATGATCGTCTACCGCGAGGCTGGCGACTCCGAGCACCTCATTCGCCATGACGAGGATCGGGTCGCCTCGTACGAGAAGGCCTTCGCTGAGGTCTACCGGCAGACACTCAACCCAGCGGACTCGCGGTCGCTGATCGACGAGCTGGTGCGCGAGTTGTCGGCGTCCTTATCCGAGGCGGCCGACACCGCACCGAGATGACAGTGAACCACCGACCGCCAGCCTCCCATCGTCCCCCCGTTTCCGGAGCACCACATGTCACAAAGAGGTCGCAAGAAGGCGGCGGCCGCCAGGGCGAAGGCCGGCAGGTCTCCGGGGCCGGACGAGCAGTCGCGCCCGCTGGCCGGTGAGGTGGCCGCGGCGGCGCCGCCTGTGGAACAGCAGAAGACCGTCGAATCCGCACCGCAGGGCGGTGGGCAGGAGACGGTGCTGCAGCAGCTCTTCAACGGCGCAGGCCGCATCTTTCACTCGATGACGAAGTGGCTCGAGCACGACAAGTGGTACGTCAAGGTGCTCGGTGTGATCACCTGGCTCACCCTGCTAGGCGTGCTCGTCATCATGGTTATGAAATGGGATACCTGGTTTACCGTTGCCGCGGTAGGCGCCTTCACCGGGGTCTCTTACGTGGGAAGCAAGATCGGATCTGGGGGCGGCTCCGGCGGCTGACCGGCGCGAATGTTCCGCTCGCTTCTCGGCCACCGCGACGATCGGATTGATCGCCATTCCCGCGACGGCCGCGAAGGTCATACCAACAAGAAGGGCGAGCACGAGCTGATCGGTCAATTCGTTGACCAACGCCGCGACGATGGTGGCGAAGACTCCGCTGGTCAACCACAAGAGGCCGCGGCGAGTGGCGCTGCTCGTCATGGCTGCCTCTCTCCGTGCCGACGACCGCTGTTCACGTGTCTGCTTGCACCACGACGTGCGTGACCTTGGTCGGGACTCTTACCACCGTGGAGGTGGTAAATCATGTGTCACCTCGTCCGCTCGTGCCGTGGATCTTGCCACAGTGGTCGGTTGTTGGTCTACACCACCCTCACACAGTCGCTCGCGATGAGCGACATGTTACATAGCGGTGCGGAGTTGCCGATACCCGGAGATAGTTTGGTGTTCGGATTTCGTCGGATTGCACGCTGGATGACGGCGGTGGCCAATGCGGCTCGTGCTCGCGTGAAGATGCTGCGATCATGGAACTTCCGGCGATCGCCGCCTCGGCGAAGTGACTCACGGTGTGATCGATTCCGATGATCGGGTGCGACGAACGGTTGATCACCTACGTGGCGGAATTCTGGTTGGGGTGTGATATCTATGCATGATTACCGGGATTTCAGGCGCCCGCATACTCGCTGCATGACTGCGTGCATTGTCCGGTGACGAGCGTGCGGAGCTGGCGCCGACCGCGTCACTCCAGCAGGTCAGCCAGTTGTCCGAGTACTTCCATCCCCACCAGTTCGCCGGGGAGCAGCGGGATCTCCAGTAGCGGCACGCCGGGGATCTGGTCGCGGACGACGGTGAGTTGGCGGTCCTCCTGGGTGCGGCGGGCGGCGAGGAGGTCACCGGCGTCGGCTGGGGAGCGGCGGTTGGCGACCAGGGCCGCGACGTTCACGCCGAGTTCGGTGAGCTGTGCGTGGACGTCGAGGGTCTCGGCGACGGGGAGCCGTTCGGCGGTCAGGACGAGGACGAAGCCGGTTCGGGCCGGGTCGGCGATGGTGTCGCGTAGCAGCGCGAACCGGTGCTGTCGGCGCAGCAGCACGCGGCGCAGCTCGGCGTCGGAATCAGGTTCGGGGTCGTGCCGTGTACTGGCGATGCCGCGCAGCGCCGCCCCGAATCGTTCCGAGCGGTCCCGGTTGGCCAGCAGGGTTTCCGTCCACGCGGTGAGCTGCTTGGGCAGTGCCATCAGTCGCAGCGTGTGGCCGCTGGGTGCGGTGTCGAACACGACCAGGTCGTAGGAGTCGTCTCCCAGTGAGACCGTTTCGGCGATTCGTTCCAGCACGGCCGATTCGTGGGTTCCCGGTGCTTGCCTGGCCAGCGCCAGGTGCTGGTCGGCCTGGCCGTGCAACCGCTCCGGCAGCAGTCGCCGCATCGTTTCCCGGACCGCGGCCAGATGCCGGTCGACCGTGCGCGCCGGGTCGACCTCCAACCCGTCTACGTACGCCTCCTCGCCATCACGGGAAAGCGTGGCCAGCCGGGTCGGTTCGTCGCCGATGGGGGTGTTCCACAGGTGCCCGAGGTTGTGTGCGGGATCGGTGGAGACGATCAGCACCCGCCCGCCCGCGCGCGCCCTGGCGAGCGCGAGGGCGGCGGCCAGCGAGGTCTTGCCGACTCCGCCCTTGCCGCCGACGAAGAGCACCCGGCGGCCGCGAGCGAGCTCTAGCAGCATCCGACGTGCTCCAGCGGGGAGCGGTCCATCCCCATCCGGCGGTGCCAGTCGTGGAACTCCGGATACAGTGCCGGCATCAGCTCGACCGTGTAGTAGGCCGCCGGATCGGGCACGCCGAGCGCCTCCCCCAGCACCACCACGGTGAACAGGTCGTCCTCCTCACGGCGGGCGCGGGCGAACGTACGCCGGTAGGGACCGGCGTAGAACTCCCGCAGACCCGCCGTGAAGGCAGCCCAGCGCGACGTCACCGCTTGCCGAGACCGGCGTCGACCAGGTCGGCGTCCGGTGCTTCCGGCGGCTCCTTGCTCGCCCGCCGCATCGCCAGCACCGCCTCCACCGCGACCCAGACCGCGGCGATGATGATGACGACGTCCAGCACGAGCAGCATCCACTCGCCAGACTCGCTGAAGGTGCCCAGCTGTTTGATCGCGGCGTAGAACGCCATGACGAACACCAGCACCAGTGGGATCAGTGCCAGCAACGGGTTGCGCCGCTTGCGGATCAGCATCACCGCGATGATCGCCAGCGTCAGCGAGGCGAGCAGCTGGTTGGTCGTGCCGAACAGTGGCCAGATCAGCAGACCGCCGCTGCCGTCCACACCCTGGCTGAAGGTGAGTCCGACCGCGACGACGATCACGATCACCGTGCCCGCCAGCTTGCCGATCCGGACGCCGGCGACCTGGCCGCCCTCCTGGACGACGAACCGCAGCAGCCGCACGCCGGTGTCCATCGTGGTCGCCGCGAACAGCACCGCCATCGTGGCCAGAACGGTGGCACTCAGCGAGGCCGGCAGCCCGAGACCGGCGCTGACGAGGTTCCCGCCGCCGTCGACGAAGGCACCCACACCGCCCTCACCGAACGCGCTGTAGATCTCCTCCCACTGGGCGACGGTGCGGAACCCGGCGGTGGCGGCGAGGATCGCGCCGAGCGCCAGCAGACCTTCGCCAACGGCACCGAAGTAGCCGACGAACCGGGCGTCGGTCTCCTTGTCGAGCTGCTTGGAGCTGGTGCCGGAGGAAACCATCCCGTGGAAGCCGGAGATCGCACCGCAGGCGATCGTCACGAACAACAACGGGACGATGCTCGGCGTGTCCGCGGGGAGATTGTCGTTGAACGCCGGAGCCACCAGGGTCGGCGCGCTCAGCAGCACCGAGACGTACAGGATGCCGAGGCCGACGAAGAGCTGGACGCCGTTGATGTAGTCCCGCGGCTGCAACAGCACCCACACCGGGAGAATCGAGGCGATGCCGGCGTAGAGGAAGAGCGCGACGATCCAGAAGGTGCCCGGGGACATGCCGAGGATCGGGTCGGGCAACTCGACGGGGAACCTGTCACCGAGGAGGATCAGCGCGTACAGCGCGACGACGCCGACCACGGTGACGACACCGAGGTTGATCTTCCAGCGGTAGACCGCCTGGCCGACCACCAGCGCGACCAGCACCGCGCCCCACGCCGGGATGACCGCGGACGGTGTGCCGATCAGCAGGTTCTTGATCACCACGGCGAACGCCGCGATCACCATCAGCAGCAGCAGGAAGATGACGACCAGGAAGAGCTTCGCGCCGCGGCCGCCGATGTAACGCGCGGACAGCGCCCCCATCGACCGGCCCTTGTTGCGCTGCGAGGCCCACAACGACCCCATGTCGTGCATACCGGCGAAGAAGACCGTGCCGAGCGTGACCCACAGGAAGGCCGGGAGCCAACCCCAGATCACCGCGATCGCCGGTCCGACGATCGGCGCCGCTCCGGCAACCGACGTGAAGTGGTGTCCCCAGAGCACGAACTTGTTGGTGGGGACGTAGTCGACACCGTCACGCAGTTCGTGTGCCGGCGTCACGAATCCGTCGTCGAGCTGGAAGACCCGACTGGCCAGGTATTTAGAGTAAAAGAGGTAGCCGGCCACGATCATGGCTAGGCCGATGAGCATCAAGATCAATGCGTTCACGGCGGAACACCCTTCCGTCGGCAGGACACATGATCCTAGTGCCGATGTGACGACTGTCCCACTTTCACTCTGAGGTGGGCAATGATCACGATGCGTGGGAAAAGCTGATCGAGGGACCGATCCCGTCAGGCGGTTACGCACTGCGACACCAGGACGCGTCGGTGTGGTGTTCGCTGGTCACAGGCTGCGGGACCACCATCGCCGAACATCGAGGTCGTGCGAGGTTTTTGCGTCTCGGGTGGCGGATTCAGGTCGCCAGCCCGGCTGTCACTCCGTGTGATGGACGGCACGTCGGCGTGGGAACGTAACCCGGGGGTCGTCCGTTGTACAGGTTGGTCACCGATTGCGGCAGCAAGGATCGGAGCCTTTCCAGCGGTGTCTACACCCCCAGGGCATTGCTGACGTGGCTCGGTCCGCCGCACGAGGTGGCCGGGAAACGCCGGCCGGATGTTCCCCCCAGCCTCCGGCCGGCGCCCTCTTCCCTTCGGCCCACCCGCTTCCGTGCGGGTGGGCCGTCGCGGTTCCCGCTCTTATTCCGGGTCGTAGGCCAGGTTCGGGCGGAGCCAGCGCTCGATCTCCTCGACCGTCATGCCGCGGCGCGCGGCGTAGTCGACGACCTGGTCCTTGCCGATGCGGCCGACCGTGAAGTAACGCGAGCCGGGGTGCTGGAAGATCAGGCCGGACACCGCGGCGGCCGGGGTCATCGCGTAGCTGTCGGTCAGGCCGATGTCGAGGGATCCCGCGTCCAGCAACGTGAACAGCAGCTCCTTCTCGCTGTGGTCCGGGCTCGCCGGGTAGCCGAGGGCGGGGCGGATGCCGCGGAACCGCTCCGCGTGCAGGTCCGCCAGCTCCGGCTGCGCGTCCGGCTCGAACCAGCTGCGGCGTGCCGCCAGGTGGATGTGCTCGGCGAACGCCTCCGCGAGGCGGTCCGCCAGCGCCTTCACCATGATCGCCCTGTAGTCGTCGTTCTGTGCCTCGTACGTCGCCGCCAGGGTTTCCGCGCCGTGGATCGCCACCGCGAAACCACCCAGGTGGTCCCCGGACGGCGCCACGTAGTCGGCCAGCGAGCGGTTCGGGCGGCCCTCCGGTTTCTGCGTCTGCTGCCGCAGCATCGGGAACCGCTCCCCCGACGCCAGCACGATGTCGTCGCCGTCGGAAGCCGCGGGCCAGAAGCCGTAGACCCCGCGTGCGGTGAGTGAGCCATCCGCGATGATCTGGTCCATCATCGTGTTGGCGTCGTCGAACAGCTCCCGCGCCACCGGCTGGTCGAGGATCGCCGGGTACTTGCCCTTCAGCTCCCACGCCAGGAACAGGAACTGCCAGTCGATCATCTCGCGCAGCTCGGCGATGGTCGGTTCCACCACCCGCAAGCCGGTGAAGTCCGGCGTCGGCGTGTCGTCGAACGACACGACCTCGCGGTTCGCGCGTGCCGCCGCCAGCGTCAGCAGCGGCTGGCGGCGCTTGTTCTCGTGCTGCACCCGCAGCTTGTCCTGCTCCTCGCGGTTGCGCTTGTCCAGCGCCTCCGCGCGGTCGGTGTCCAGCAGGTCCGACACCACGCCGACCACCCTGGACGCGTCGAGCACGTGCACGGTGCTGTTCGAGTACGCGGGCGCGATCCGCACCGCCGTGTGCTGGCGGGACGTGGTCGCGCCGCCGATCAGCAGCGGCAGCTTCAGCCCACGCCGCTCCATCTCCGCGGCCACCGCGACCATCTCGTCCAGCGACGGGGTGATCAGGCCGGACAGCCCGATGACGTCGGCGCTCTCGGCGATCGCGGTGTCGAGGATCTTCGCGGCGGGCACCATCACGCCGAGGTCGATCACCTCGTAGTTGTTGCAGCCGAGGACGACGCCGACGATGTTCTTGCCGATGTCGTGCACGTCGCCCTTGACCGTGGCCAGCACGACCTTGCCCTGCCCGCGACCGGTGTCGATCTTGCCTTCGAGGCGCAGCCGCTCCTTCTCCGCCTCCATGTACGGTTCGAGGTAGGCGACCGAACGCTTCATCACGCGTGCGCTCTTCACGACCTGCGGCAGGAACATCTTGCCGGAGCCGAACAGGTCGCCGACGATCTTCATGCCGTCCATCAGCGGACCCTCGATCACCTGAAGGGGCCGCGGGTACTGCTGCCGTGCCTCCTCGGTGTCGTCCTCGATGAAGTCCACGATGCCGTGCACGAGCGCGTGCGACAGCCGCTCCTGCACGGTGCCCTCGCGCCACGCCAGGTCGACGACCCGCTTGGTGCCGCTGCCCTTCACGTTCTCGGCGAACGAGACGAGCCGGTCGGTCGCGTCCTCGCGGCGGTCGAACAGCACGTCCTCGACCAGTTCGAGCAGATCCTTGGGGATGTCCTCGTACACCGCGAGCTGGCCCGCGTTGACGATGCCCATGTCCAGGCCCAGCTGCACCGCGTGGAACAGGAACGCCGAGTGGATGGCCTCGCGGACGACGTTGTTGCCGCGGAAGGAGAACGACAGGTTCGAGATGCCGCCGGAGATGTGCACACCGGGGCAGCGTTCCTTGATCCTGGGCAGCGCGTCGAGGAACGCCTTCGCGTAGCCGTTGTGCTCGGCCATGCCGGTCGCGACCGCGAGCACGTTCGGGTCGAAGATGATGTCCTCCGGCGGGAAACCCGCCTGCCGCGTCAGCAGGTCGTAGGCCCGCCCGCAGATCTCGACCTTGCGGTCGGCGGTGTCGGCCTGGCCCTGCTCGTCGAACGCCATGACCACGACACCTGCGCCGTACTCACGGATCCTGCGTGCCTGCGCGAGGAAGGACTCCTCGCCCTCCTTCAGGGAGATCGAGTTGACGACCCCCTTGCCCTGCAGGCACTTCAGGCCGGCCTCCAGCACCGTCCACTTCGAACTGTCGACCATGACCGGGATCCGCGCGACCTCCGGCTCGGTCGCGATCAGGTTCAGGAACGTGGTCATCGCCTGCTCACTGTCGAGCAGGTCGGCGTCCATGTTGACGTCCAGCAGGTTCGCGCCACCGCGCACCTGGTCGAGCGCGACGTCGACAGCGCCCTGGAAGTCGTCGCTCTCGACGAGCCTGCGGAACTTGGCGGAGCCGGTGACGTTGGTGCGCTCGCCGATCATGACGAAGCCGGTGTCGGCGCCGATCTCGAACGGCTCGAGGCCGGAGAACCGGGTGCGCTGCTCGACGGCCGGGAACGGCCTGCGGGTCCTGCCGCGCGCGGCCTGCGCGATCTTCTCGATGTGCGGCGGGGTGGTGCCGCAGCAGCCGCCGATGATGTTGACCATGCCCGCGTCCGCGAAGTCGCCGAGCAGCGCGCCGATCTCGTCCGGTGTCTGGTCGTAGCCGCCGAACGCGTTGGGCAGGCCCGCGTTGGGGTGGCAGGCGACGTAGGTGTCGGCGAGCCGGGCCAGCTCGGCGACGTGCGGGCGCATCTCCTCGGCGCCCAGCGCGCAGTTGACGCCGACGACCAGCGGGTTCGCGTGCGCGACGGAACGCCAGAACGCCTCCACCGTCTGCCCGGACAGCGTGCGGCCGGACAGGTCGACGATCGTGACCGAGATCCACAGCGGCAGGTCCGGCGCCACCTCGTGCGCGGCGGCGACGGCGGCCTTGCAGTTCAGGGTGTCGAAGATCGTCTCGATGAGCAGCACGTCGACGCCGCCCTCTGCGAGCGCGCTGATCTGCTCCGCGTAGGTGGCCTTGACCTGGTCGAACGTGACCGCGCGGTACGCCGGGTCCTCGACCTTCGGCGACAGCGACAGGGTCACGTTGAGCGGGCCGATCGACCCGGCGACGAACCGGCCGCCGAACTCGTCCGCGGCCTGCCGCGCGAGCTTCGCGCCCTCGATGTTCATCTCGCGCACGTGGTCCTGCAGGCCGTAGTCGGCCTGGCCGATGGACGTCGCGGTGAACGTGTTGGTGGTCGTGATGTCCGCGCCCGCCGCGAGGTACTGGCGGTGCACGTCGAGGACGACGTCCGGGCGCGTGATGTTCAGCAGGTCGGGGTCACCGGTCACGTCGTGCGTGTGGTCACCGAACCGGTCACCCTGGTAATCCTCCGGCTGGAGGGAGGCGTTCTGCAGCATGGTGCCCCACGCGCCGTCCAGCACGGCGATCCGCTCGTCGAAGAGCGCGCGAAGGGCGTTTTCCTTGCTCATGCGACCTCCCAGTGTGGTGGGAGGCGCCCTTGGAATGGATCCGTCCAGGCCGAGCGTGGCGGACCCCAGTCCGTTGCAGCGCCTCTCGACCCAAGGGTGACTTTACCGAGTCAGGACCGCCACCGCGATCGTGTGGTCATATCGCGGGACGACCGACTCGTTGTGCGGCACCGCCCGAGCCGACGCGCGGTCGGGCGGTCAGCCCGTACCTGCGCGCCACAGGGTTTGGTTGTTGTCCTGGCTGTCGTTTCCGGGCCCCGCCAGCACGTAGATGCTGTCGCCGACCCGTGCGACGCCGGTGACCACTCCGGTGGGGCCGGCCGCGTCGCGAGTTCCGCCACTGAGGGTAGCAATCCGGACAGTACCCCGATCGGAGTACACGAGGGTGTCCCCGAGGGGTGGCGGCGGCCGGTCCCTGTCCCCCACGGGCACCTCCGGTACGCCGGGGACGCGCCGCCAGGTGTCGCCGCCGCCCTGCCAGACGGCGAGGCGCCCGTCCACCCTCCCCGCGACGGAACACGTCTTTTCGCAGCTCACGGTGATGGCGGTGCCGATCCGGCCGTTGCCGGGCAGCGGGACCGGGGTCGCCGTGCCGTCGCGCAACGTCCACACGACCGGCCTCGGCACGCCCTTGACGACCTGCCAGCCCGCGATCACGACTTCAGCGCCCCTCGAGGCGGCGGCCATGGGGTAGTTCAGTGCCGCTCCAGTGCTCTCCAGCGGGGTTCCGGTCGAACTCCGTCTGGTCCACGTCGTGCCGTCCGTCGTCCACACAGAAGGGTCGGTTCCGGCGCTGTGGCTCTGCCAGGTGCCGACGAGCAGCGGGCCCGTGTCGGGCAGGACCGCGTCGACGAGGTCGCCCGCGCCGAGCCCGCCGAACGTGGAGAACGGCTGTGGCTGCTCGGCGACGCCGGTCCCGGTGGTGCGCCAGACGCTCCAGCGGACGTTGCCGTGCGCGCCGCCGCGTCTGCCGCCGACGGCGAGGATCTCCGGGCCGCTCGTGGCCGGGCGGGCGGCCAGGGAGTACCAGAGCGCCTCCGCGCCATAGCCGGTCGCCGGGGTGAGCGGGACCTCGGTGTTCCGGCCGTCGCGGTGGCGCACGATGCCGGGCCCGCCGTCCTCGCTCACGGCGACGACCAGCTCGTCACCCGCCGCCGCGATGCGGACCGGGACGGTCCCCGGCGGCAGCTCCACCTGCGTGAACCGGGTCCGCTCCGGTGGCTGGGCGACGCCGCAGCTCGCCAGCAGGAGGACCGCGAGAACCGCGAGGATCATCCGCACAGCGGTGAGTGTGCCGGAACCGGTCAGCGGATGCGGACGCGAATCGCGTGCATAGTTTCGCGTCGTCCCGGGAATCCCTGCCGTGAAGTCCCCCTGGCGGTAGAGGTGAGCTGTTGTGGCGAACGCGGATGCGGGTCCAGCCCGCGGGTCGATGGTGACGTTCCTCCTGCGCGACGAGCGCGGCGAGCGGTTCCGTGTCGGCGAGGCCGTTGGCCCGCTGGAGCAGGACCCGATGACCGGTGAGCTGTGGCTTGGCATTCGCCTGTCCGAGAGCCGCCTGCGTCAGACGGTGACGCTGATCCCGGTGTCGACCGTCCTCAACGTCACGCCGCCGGGCGGGGTGGAACGCGGCGCGGCCTGATCCGCGCGCACCGGCTCTCGTCGGCGGACGCGACTGGTCCGGATGTCGTCTTCACCTGCCTGCGCGGCCCGGCAAACGCCGCCGCGAAGGCCCGGTGGCTTCCGACGTCTCGGCAGCGCGACTCACCGGCCGCGAATTCGGATTCACTCGGCCGTGTGGCCGCCGCGCACTATTGACGTGGCACCACTTCAGCGCACCGGTCATACCGAAATGCAGTAACAGCACGGGAGCGCCCTCACGCCCCGCGACAGACACTTTCCACCATTTCCGCGCCGAATGGGTTCGGCAAATGACACACCGCGTCGCGGACCCGTGAAGACACTTGCCGACATACCGTGAATCACCTGGTCATCGCCTAGTTCGAACTTCTTCACCGGTGACCGCGCGGCGCATTCCGCGAGTACGCGGTGAATTCCTCGACATCCCGCGACTCGGGCAGGCGCGTACCCCTTCGGCGCAATCGAAGTCACCCCAACAGCCGAGTAACGCACACCCGGCACCCCGCGACGAGGCCATTGTGTTCCGGCCCGTGCCATCATTTTCCCGACGGTTTCCGCACACACCGGAAAGGGTGCGATGACCACGCTCGCCGAGCTCGACACCGACCCCTACCCGACCTACGCGCGGCTCCGCGAGCAGGAGCCGGTGAGCTGGGTGCCCGATGCCGGGCTGTGGCTCGTGACCCGGTGGCGCGACGCGCTCACCGTCCTGTCCGACCCGGTGCGGTTCGCGGGTGAGCACGCCGATGTCCACGACGTGTTCCGGATGGCCTACGAACCGGGTCTCGACGCGGACGACATCGAGACGATCGCCCGCCCCGTGGCCCGCAAGGCGGCCGACGACGTGTTCACCGCGGGCCGCGCCGACCTGACGGCCGAGTACTTCGAACCGGTCGCGGCGGTCGCGGAGGCCACACTGCTCGGCATCGGCGTCGGCGGCGCGGAGACGTTGCGGCGCTGGGGGAACACACTGGCGCGGGTGGTCAACGACGCGGGCCGCGACCCGGCCCTCGACGTCGCGGCGATCACGGCGATGGCGGAGGACGCGGACGTGTCGGTCGTGGTGGACCGGCTGCGCAACCGCCCGGACGACTCGGTGGTCGCCCGCCTGGCGCAGGCGGACGCCGACGTGCTGCAACTGCTCAAGCACGTCGCGATGAGCGTCGTCGAACCGGGCTGGCTGGCGGCGTGGACACTGGCCGCGCTGTGGGCCGACCCGCCGCAACTGTTCGAGGTGCGCCGCGACCGGAAGCTGCTGGGCCCCGCCGTGTACGAGGCGCTGCGGTGGGCGGGCCCGGTCGGCACGGTCTCCCGGCGGACGACGCGCCCGGTTTCGTTGGGGGGCAGGAAGATCCCGGGCAGCGCACGGCTGGCGGTCGCACTCGCGTCGGCCAACCGCGACCCGGCCGAGTTCCCCGACCCGGACCGGTTCGACGTGCACCGGGAGATCCGCACCCACCTGGGTTTCGGCGCGAGCCCACACCACTGCCCGGCGCACTCCCTGGTGACCACCGTGGCGCGGGTGGCTCTGGACGTGCTGCTGGACCGGATGCCCGACGTGCGACCGGCACCGGGCTGGCACCCGGCACCGTACGGCTGGAAACTCCGCCTCCCCGGCCCCCTGGACGCCGTCTAGACGCGGGCCACCACCCGTGAGTTGTCCACAGCCGGGTGAGTTGTCCACAGCTGAGCCCGCACCCCTTGTTTCGTCGGCGGGCACTGGTAGACTGGCATGGCGGGACGCCCCCGGGTTCGGGTGGGGGTTGCGTTCCGGCCGGTTTCGGCGAAATTCTGCGATGACTGGCGTCCCGGAGTGCGGCTCCGACGTCCCGGAAGAGTCGTTCAGGACATGGCGCTCACGCCCGCGCGGCGCCCGGCGAGCAGCCGTGAAAGACGCGTCGACGGTGTGGCGAGTGCCGTCAATGGGCCGTTCAGGGCGCCCAGCGCCCTGAACGCGCCTTTCAGGGCATCAGCCGCGCCGTCAACGCGCCCGACCCCGCGAAGCGGGGCCCCGATCCCGGGCGACCCGACTTGCCGAAGCCCTGCGAGTCTGCGGTGACCAGCGGACGCGAGTCAGCGCAGTTCGTCGGCGAGGGCGTGTGCGAGGTCGGTGAACTCGGCGCGTTCCGCCGGGGTGAGTGCGCGTTCGTAGGTGTCGGCGGCCAGCCGGTCGGTGGTCTGCTGCGCCTGCACCTGCCGGTCCTTCAGGTGCTCGCAGTCCGGCAGCTCGTCGCGCCAGCCGAAGAACCGGGCCTGCTGCTGCCCCTCGTTGGTGAGGATCGCCTCCAGTGGGCGGAGCCCGGCGGCCGTGGTGGCGACCAGGTGCAGGCCGCCGCGCCACTCGCGCAGCACGTGGACGAGCTGCAGCAGGCGTGCCGGTCCGCCGTCGGCGAGGGGCTGGGCCCGCCAGCCCGCGAACAGCGGGAGCCCGGACTCCTCCGCGCCGGACACGACCTTCCCGGCCAGCTCGGTGAGCCGGTCGGTCCCGGCGAACCCGGTCAGGTGGTCCGTCGCCCAGTCGGCGCACGCCTGCGCGTACCGGCGGGCACCTTCCCGTGCGCTCGCGACCGCGAGGCCCCGGTCCCACATCAGCCGCACGAACCCGGGGTCGAAGAAGCCCATCGCGGCGGTGACCACGGCGGCGTCGACGTTGCCGAGCACGCCACCGCGCCCGGCGAAGTAGAACGCCATGGGCTTGGGGTAGCCGTGGGCCGCACCGCGTGCCTGCGTGTCGGGGTGCGTCATCCACGCCGATCCGACCTCGTGGATGGCCTTGTCTGCGGCCTGGACGGTCTCTTCCGCGGTCAACTCGGCCATGGGCTCCCTCGCTCTCGACGGCACGGACGTGCACGAGCCTACTGAGTGGCCTAGCGCGCCGAGGCCGTCGAGCGGCCGACGCGGTACAGCGCGACGCCGCTCACCAGCGCACCGACCAGCGCGCCCGGGAAACCGAGGGTGATGCCGACCAGTACCACGGCGCCGACCAAGACCGTCATCATCAGGAACGCCGCGCGCAGTGTCGGCGCCCAGCCGCCGATGGCGTGTTCCGCGTACCGGAGCACCCGGTCGCGGACGAGGAAGTACCGCAGGAATCCGATCTTTCCCGGCCGCGGCTGTGGGGTCGGCCCCAGACTGCTCAACGTTCTTGCTCTCTCATTCGCGCGGGCCCGAGCACGCGCCCCCAGATGACGCGACCATCATTGCGCACGCGACGAATCCACGTGCGAGTAGGCGCTGCGCGGTGTGTCACGAACGATGAGCGGCAGCTGACACTTCAGGGAAACGGCGCGGGTCGATTGTCGAGATCACAGCTCGGGCAGCCGGCGCAGGAGGAGGCAGAACTCGTTGCCCTCCGGGTCCTGCAGCGGGTGCCATGACTCCTCGCCGGTCTGCCCCACGTCGGCGGGCCGGGCACCGAGCGACAGCAACCGCTCGAGTTCGGCGTCCTGGTCGCGGTCGACCGGGTTCACGTCGATGTGCAGCCGCAGCTTCCCCGCCTTGGGCTCGGCGGTCCGGCTGAACACCAGCGTCGGCGCGGGGCCGCCGAAACCCGACGGCGGGCCGATCTCGATGCCGTCGTCGTCGGTCTCCCGGCTGAGCTCGACGTAGTCGAGCACCGCGCACCAGAAGCGGGACAGGGCGACCGGGTCGGCACAGTCGACGACCAGTTCGGACAGTCGGCAGCTCATGCGCGGCAGCGTAGCCGCGTGCACACACTCCGTCCTGACGGTGTGCCGGCGACCACCCCGGGCTTGTAGGTTAGGCAAGCCTTTCTTTACTGTGTGGCTGTGTCCTTCACCCCGCCAGCCGTCAACGGCGTGTCCGCTCGCGAGATCGACGTCGCCTACGGTCGCGACGTCGTCGTGCACGCCGCGTCGATCGCGCTCGAGGCCGGCACGGTCACGGCGCTGATCGGCCCGAACGGCAGCGGGAAGTCGACGCTGCTCCGCGCACTCGCCCGCCTGCACCCGCCGGTCGCGGGCGACGTCACCTTCGCGGACGGTGCCGACCTGCGCGCGCTGTCCGGAAGGGACCTCGCGCGCCGGATCACCCTGCTGTCGCAGCAGAGGACCTCCCCCGGCGGTCTCTGCGTGCGTGAACTGGTCGAGTTCGGCCGCCACCCGCACCGCTCCCGCTGGGGCGGCCGCGACCCGCAGGGGCCGGCCGCGATCGAACGGGCGATGGCCCTGACCGGGCTGACCACGATCGCCGAGCGCCCGGTGCAGGCGCTGTCCGGTGGGCAGGCGCAGCGGGTGTGGCTCGCGAGCTGCCTCGCCCAGGACACCGCGCTGCTGCTGCTCGACGAGCCGACCACCTTCCTCGACCTCCGGTACCAGGTAGAGATCCTCGACGTGATCCGTGACCTCGCCGACGAGCACGGCGTCGGGGTCGGCGTCGTGCTGCACGACCTCGACCAGGCCGCCGCCGTCGCCGACCGCCTGCTGCTGCTCGAAGCGGGCCGCGTCACCGCGGAGGGCGCGCCCGCCGACGTCCTCACCACCACGAACCTCACCCGCGCGTACGGCATCCGGGTGGAGGTCGACGTCGACCCCGTCGACGGGCACCTCCACACCCGCGCGGTCGGCCGCTTCAACGACGCGCGCGTGCGTGCCGCCTCGGCTTGATCATCATCCAGTAACTCAGGAGAGAAATGCGCACCACCCGTGTGATCATCGGCCTGTCCGTGGCCGCCGCGCTGTTCGCGGCCGGCTGCGGCACCACCGAGGAGGCAGGCGGCGGCGAACCGGCCGCGAACAGCGGTGACCCGGTCACCGTCACCGACTCCCGGGGCAAGGAGATCAAGCTCGACGCCCCGGCCAGGCGCGTCGCCGCGACCGAGTGGAACGGCGTCGAGCACCTGGTGTCGCTCGGTGTCATGCCCGTCGCGGTGTCCGACATCAAGGGCTACGAGCAGTGGTCGAGCGCCGCGCCGCTCGACGACACCCCGACCGACATCGGCACGCGCGGCGAGCCGAGCATCGACACGCTCGGCGCGCTCGACCTGGACCTCGTGATCGTCACCGACAGCCTCACCGAGGGCGCGCTGGAGCAGATCGAGGCGAAGATCCCGGTGCTGCTCATCAAGGGCAACGACGCCAAGGACTCGATCGGCACGATGTTCGAGACCCTGGACATGATCGCGACGGCCACCGGCACCGAGGACAAGGCCGCGCAGCTCAAGTCCGACTTCGACGCCAAGCTCGCCGAGGGCAAGGCCGAGGTGGACAAGCTCGGCGCGACCGGGGAGAAGGTCGCGTTCTCCGACGCCTACGCCGACGCGGGCACCGTCAGCATCCGGCCCTTCGCCAAGGGCTCGCTGGTGGCGGACGTGTTCGAGCGCATCGGCCTGGAGAACGCGTGGACCATGGAGGGCGACCCGGCCTACGGGCTCGCGCAGGCCGACGTCGAGGGGCTGACCCAGCTCGGCGACGTGCGGTTCTGGTACATGGCCAACGACGGCGAGGGCGACCCGTACACCGACGTGCTCGCGGACAACGCGATCTGGCAGAACCTGCCGTTCGTCAAGAGCGGCAAGGTCCACCGCTTCCCGGACTCGCTGTGGATGTTCGGTGGCCCGCTGTCGATGGAGCAGTACGTCGACGCCGCCATCGACGCGCTGAAGGCGTAACACTCCACAGTGGACACGACGACGATCGCGCGTCCCGCCCCGCCCGCGGTTCCCGTTCGGCGGGGCGGTCGCCTCACCCTGCTGGTCGCCTGCCTGCTCGGCCTGATCGCGCTCGGCGCCACCGTGCACCTCACGCAGGGCACGGCGAACCTGCACGCGACGGACGTGCTGGCGCTGGTGTTCGGCGGCGGGAGCGACGAGGGCGCCGCGATCGTCATCGAGTCCCGGCTCCCCCGGCTGCTCGCGGCACTCGTCGTGGGTGTCGCGCTGGGGGTGGCGGGCGCGGTGCTGCAGTCGGTGGCGCGCAACATCATCGCGTCCCCCGACACGCTCGCGGTCGACGCGGGCGCGCACCTCTCGATCGTCGCCGTCGCCGCGTTCGGCATCTCGGTGCCGCTGCTCGGCGCGGCCGGGATCGCGTTCGCGGGCGGGCTCGGCGCGGCACTGCTGGTGCTCACGCTGTCGGGCACCGGCGGCACGGGGATCGTGCGGCTGGTGCTCGCGGGCACGGCGCTCGCGCTCGCGATGATCGCGATGACGCATGTGCTGCTCCTGCTGTTCTCCGAGGAGACCCGCGGCCTGTTCGCGTGGGGTGCGGGGTCGCTCGGGCAGAACGGGCTCTCCGGTGTGCAGACGCTGGGTCCGGTCATCGGGGGCGCGCTGGTGCTGCTGCTCGTCCTGTCGCGGCGGCTGGACCTGGTGTACCTGGGCGACGACCACGCACGGACGCTGGGTGTCCACGTCGGCCGGATCCGGTTCGCGGCGATCACCCTCGCGGTGCTGATGGCGGCGTCCGCGGTGACCCTGGCGGGCCCGATCGGTTTCGTGGGGCTCGCGGCGCCCGCGCTGGTGCGGCTGCTCGCCGGTGCCGTGCCCGGCCTGCACCGGCACGCGGCGCTGATCCCGGTGTCGGCGACGATGGGCGTGGCGCTGCTGCTCGGCGCGGACGTGCTGCTGCGTGCCGTGATCGGCTCGCAGGGCGCGCTGGAGGTCCCGACCGGCGTGGTGACCACGATCCTCGGCGCGATCTTCCTGATGGTGCTGGCACGCAACATCCGCGCGACCGCGGTCACCGCCGAACCACCCGCGGCTGGCGCCCGCGGCGGCGTCGGCGCGGTCCGGTTCCGCGTGATCCTGTCGGTGCTGGTGGTCGTGGCCGTCGGCGCGGTCGCGGGCTCGGTCCTGCTCGGCGACACGAAGCTGCTGATGGGCGACGTGCTGAACTGGGTGACCGGCCAGGCAGGGCCCATCGTCACGAACGTCATGGAGAACCGGGCGCCGAGGGTGGTGGCCGCGCTGCTGGCCGGTGTGGCGCTGGCACTCGCGGGTGCCGTGATCCAGGCGGTGGCCAGGAACCCGCTGGCGGAACCGGGAATCATCGGCGTCTCCGGCGGCGCCGGGCTCGGCGCGGTCACCGTGATCACGCTGGTGCCGGGGGTGGGGTTCTGGACACAGGCCGGCGTGGCGGGCATCGGCGCGGCGCTGACGATGGCACTGGTGTTCTCGCTGGCGGCGCGGGGCGGCTTCGCGAGCGAACGGCTGGTGCTGATCGGGTTCGGTGTGCAGGCCGCGGCGCAGGCACTGATCACGTTGCTGATCACGCTGTCGGACCCGTGGAACGAGACGAAGGCCCTGACGTGGCTCGGCGGGTCGACCTACGGCCGGTCGTTCGAACACCTGGTGCCGATGATGCTGGCGGTGCTGGTCGTCGTGCCGGTGCTGATCCGCGCACGGGGCGAACTGGACCTGCTGTCGGTGGACGACGAGACACCACGCGTGCTGGGTGTGCACGTGCCGAGGTCGCGCCTGCTGCTGCTGGCGTGCGCGGTGCTGCTGACCGGCGCGGCGGTGGCCGGGGTCGGTGTGATCGCGTTCGTCGGCCTGGTCGCACCACACGCGGCCCGCGCGATCGTGGGACGGCGGCACGCGCGGGCACTGCCGGTGGCCGCGCTTCTCGGCGGGATCCTCGTGTGCGTCGCGGACACGATCGGCCGTTCGGTGATCGCCCCGAGCCAGCTCCCGGCCGGCCTGATGACGGCGATCATCGGCGCGCCGTACTTCGTGTGGCTCCTGTACCGGAGCCGGACGCGCACCGCGTAGCCACGCGGTGCGGGTCGCGCGTGTTTCCACGCGTCCTCCGTGGCCCGGACCTTCCTTCCGCAGTGCGGTCTCGCGAGCGACGGGCGGGAACGTTCGTTCTCGCGTAAGGTCGAGAACATCAGTTCTCGGTGTCCACTGTCAAGGAGGTGCGATGGACCTGAAGACGGCGCAGGACCGCGCGCTCGACGCGGCGGAGGACCTGTTCTACCGCCGCGGTGTGCACGCCGTGGGCATGGACGACATCCGCGACACCTCCGGCGTGTCGCTCAAGCGGCTGTACCAGCTGTTCCCCAACAAGGAACGCCTGGTCACCGCCTACCTGCGGCGCCGGGACGTCCGCTGGCGCGGCGGGCTGAGCGAGTACGTCGGCCGCGTCGCGGACCCGCGCGAGCGCCTGCTCGCCGTGTTCGACTGGCTGCTCACCTGGTTCACCGACCCGGACTACCGCGGCTGCGCGTGGATCAACTGCTTCGGCGAGCTCGGCGCGACCTCCAGCGCGGTCGCCGAGGAGGTCCGCACGCACGAGGAGGGCTTCCGCCGCCTGCTGCGTGAGCTGTCCGCCGCCGCCGGGCACGACGACGACCTCGCAGAACAGCTCCTGATCCTGGCCGAGGGCACGATCGTGACCGCGGCGATCACCGGCGACGCCGGTACCGCACACCGAGCACGCGCCGCAGCGGCGAGGCTCGTGGGTTAGCGTCCCCACATGGAGTACAGGCGACTCGGCCGGTCCGGGCTCGAAGTGTCCACAGTGGTCCTCGGGTGCATGAGCTTCGGGGATCCGCATCGCGGCACCCACGGGTGGACGCTCGACCTGGACGCGTCCCGGCCGTTCTTCCGCGCCGCGATCGAGGCGGGCATCACCACGTTCGACACCGCCAACGTCTATTCGGCCGGGTCCAGCGAGGAGATCACCGGCACGCTGCTGGGCGAGTTCGCGAGGCGCGACGAGGTCGTCATCGCGACGAAGGTCAACGGGCGCATGGGTCCGGGCCCGAAGGGCGCCGGTCTGTCCCGCGCGGCGATCCTCGCGCAGATCGACGAGAGCCTGCGCCGCCTCGGCACCGACTACGTGGACCTGTACCAGATCCACCGCTTCGACCAGAACGTGCCGGTCGAGGAGACGATGGAGGCGCTGGACGACGTGGTGCGGTCGGGCAAGGCCAGGTACCTCGGCGCGTCGTCGATGTGGACGTGGCAGTTCGCGCAGCTGCAGCACGCGGCCGACCTGAACGGCTGGACGCGTTTCGTGTCCATGCAGGACCAGTACAACCTGGTCATGCGCGAGGAGGAGCGGGAGATGCTCCCGTACTGCGCCGACCAGGGCATCGGGGTCCTGCCGTGGAGCCCGCTCGCCCGCGGCAGGCTGACCCGCGACTGGGACGCGACGACCGAACGCTCGGCGAACGACAACTTCGGCGGCAGCCTGTACCGCCAGGCCGAGGACGCGGACCGGCGCGTGGCCGCCGCCGTGGCGGCGATCGCCGGGGAGCGTGGCGTGTCACGGGCGCAGGTGGCGCTGGCGTGGCTGCTGCACCAGCCCGCGGTGACGGCCCCGATCGTGGGTGCGACGAAGCCCCACCACCTCGACGACGCGGTCGCGGCGGTGGACCTGCGGCTGTCGGACGACGAGCTGGCGCGGCTGGCGGCCGACTACGTGCCGCACGTCCCGGAGGGGTTCTGATGGTCCGATGCCCTGAAAGGCGCTTTCGGGACGTTGAGCGTCCCGAAAGCGCCTTTCAGGGCACTGGTCACGGCAGTCCGTCGAGGAACGGCCGGTGGCTGTTCTGGAACTCCCATCCGTAGTAGCGGTCCCAGTTGATCGACCACGTCATCAGCCCGCGGATGGCCGGGGACGCGCCGCCCCGCAGGGTGTAGCCGCCGCAGCTCTGGTTGCGGGCCAGGCAGTTCAGCGCGTCGTGCACCGCGGCGGGCGCGGTGTGGCCGTTGCCCGCGCTGACCGCGGCCGGGAGGCCGAACGCTATCTGGTCCTCCCGCAGGCCGGGGAACGTGTGTCCCGTCCTCGCCACCGGGAAACCGGCCTTGATCATGTCCGTCATCGCGATGTGGAAGTCCGCACCGCCCATGTTGTGGTACTGGTTGTCCAGCCCCATCACCGGGCCCGAGTTGTAGTCCTGCACGTGCAGGACGGTCAGCGCGTCCCGCATCGCGTGGATCACCGGGAGGTACGAGCCCGTCCGGTTGTCGCCGCCGCCTGCACCGCCGTAGAACTGGTAGCCCACCTGCACGAAGAACGTCTCCGGTGCCATCGTCAGCACGAAATCGCTGCCATAGCGTGCTTTCAGCGCCTTCAGCGCGGCGATCAGGTGCACGATCACCGGTGTCGTCGGGTTCCGGAAGTCCGTGTCACCGGCGTCGAGGTACAGCGAGTGGCCCTCGAAGTCGATGTCCAGGCCGTCCAGGCCGTACCGGTCGATGATCGCCGACACCGACTGCACGAACCTGTCGCGGGCCGCCGCCGTCGTCAGCTGCACCTGGCCGTTCGCGCCGCCGATGGAGATCAGGACCTTCTTGCCCTGCGCCTGTTTCGCGCGGATCGCGGCGATGAAGTCCGCCTCCGACTCGGCTCCTCCGCACTCGGCCACCGGGCACAGCGAGAACCGGATGTCGCCGCTGTTCACCGACGTCGGTTCGCCGAACGCCAGGTTGATGACGTCCCACGCCGCGGGCACGTCCGCCATCCGCACGTACCCGGAACCGTTGGCGAAGCTCGCGTGCAGGTAGCCGATCAGCGCGTGGCGCGGCAGGTCCGCCTGCTGGCAGCCGGACGTCGTCGCCGACACCGGTGCGCTGCGGGCCGACTCCCCCGCCGCGTTGTGGGCGGTGACGGTGTACGTGTGCGTCTCGCACGCGCCAAGGCCCGAGATGGTCGCCGACGTGCCGGACACCGTGGTGCGCGGGGAAGATCCCTCGTACACGCGGTAGCCGGTCGCGCCGCTGACCGCGGGCCACGACAACGTGATCGACGACGCGGTCGCCGTGGCCGACGGCGTTCCCGGTGCGGCGGGCGTTCCGGGGTCGGTGCCGCCCGGACCGTCGAGCACCACGTCGTCCGCGTGGTACGTGCCCGCGCCGTACCAGCCGTGCAGGTACAGCTCCGCCGACGTCTGGCTCGCGCCGCTGGTGAAGGTCAAGGACAGCTGCTGGTAGGCCGACGGCGCCGCCCAGGTGGACGGTCCGCCGGTCACGCCGAGGTACACCGGGTTGCCGCGCACCCACGCCGACACCGTGTACGTCGTGTTCGGCTGCACCGACACGGTCTGCGCGCAACGACCGTGGTCCGATGCGGACAGCGCGTAGCTCCCCGAGTGGACCGGTGAGGACACCACCGTGCCACCCGAGCACGACCAGCCGGACAGCGAGCCGGACTCGAAACCGGAGTTGGTCAACAGGTTCGCCGCCGAAACGGGCTGGGCGAACACGACAGCCATCAGGACAGCGGCAGCCGCCGCGATCAGGCGCCTCACGGCAGCGTGTCCAGGTGCGGTGCGACGGTGCGCGCGAAACCGTTGCCGTTGGCGACGTCCCAGTTGATCGACCAGGTCATAGCGCCGCGGATCTCCGGGTACGTGCGTGGCGGCCGGAACGAGCCGCAGTTCGTGCCGCGGGCAAGGCAGTCGAGCGCGTTGTTCACCACCGACGGCGCGACCACCCCGCCACCGGCGGCGCCGGGACCGGCAGGCAGGCCGACCGCGACCTGGTCGGGCCGCAACCCGTTCTCCAGCTGGATGCACGTCAGCGCGGTGATGAAGTTGACGTTGCCCTGCCCGTACGCGGCGGACTGGTCGCAGCCCAGCATCGAACCCGAGTTGTAGAACTGCGTGTGGACGACCGTCAGGATGTCCTTGATGGACAGTGCGAGCGCGAAGTACGAGCCGCTCGTGGACTGCATGTCGATCGTCTGCGGCGCCATCGTGATGATCAGGCTCGACCCGACCGCGCCGCGCAGGCTCCGCAGCGCCTGCGCCATGTACGTCGGGTTCAGGCCGTTCTCCAGGTCGATGTCCACGCCGTCGAAGCCGTACTCGGCCATGATCGACCGGACGCTGTTGGCGAAGTTCGTCGCGGACGCCGAGTCGCCGACCGACACCCGGCCCGCCTCACCGCCGACCGACAGGATCACCTTCTTGCCGCGCGACTTCAGCGTCGCCACGTCCGCCTTGAACTGGTCGTTCGTGTAACCGCCCAGCGCGGTGGAAAGGCCGGGGTCGACACCGAACGTGACCGCGCCCGGAGTCGAGGTCGCGTCCGCGAAGGCGACCGCGACCAGGTCGTACTCGTTCGGCACCGCCGAGAGACGCAGTTCGGTCGCCGGGTTGACGAAGTTGTGCCAGTAGCCGGTGAGGAAGTGGCGTGGCAGGTCGGCCTGCTGGCAGCCGGTGGTGGTGCCGGTGACCGGCGCGCTGCGGGCGGACTCGCCGACGGCGTTGTACGCGGCGACCGTGTAGGTGCGGGACGTGCAGGCCGGGATGCCGCTGAAGGTCGCCGACGTGCCGGTGACCGTGGTGCGCAGCGCCGTGCCCTCGTAGACGCGGTAGCCCGTGGCGCCGGCGGCCGTGTTCCAGCCGAGCGTGATGGCCGAGGCGGTGGCACCGGTGACGCGCACGCTGCCCGGCACGCCGGGCACACCCGGCTCCGGGTCGGTGCCGCCACCGCAGTCGGCGCCGTTGACGCGGCAGTTCAGCGGCGAGCCGGACCCACTGGCGAGGAACCCGAAGCTCACCGACGCGCCGGGCGCGAGCGCGCCGTTGTACTCGCGGTTGGCGAACGTGTGGTGGCTGCCGCTCGAGGTGAGCAGCGCGTCCCAGTAGCTGCCGAGCGTGGTGCCGGCGGGGAGGTCGAACTCCACGCGCCAGCCCGAGATCGGCGTCGTGCCGGCGTTGGTGATCGTGTACTTGCCCTCCCAGCCAGAGCCCCAGTCGGAGGACTTGACGAAGGTGGCGGTCTCCCCGGCGGCGAGCGCGGGGGTCGCGGGGATCAGGGTCCCGGCCAGCCCGAGTACGAGCGCGGCGAGGATCGTGGACAGGCGGCGTCGCATGACAACCTCCGAAACGCGGCGAGCAGGGGGAAACCGCGAGGTTGTTATTTGTCTAGACCAATAAAGCCCAATTTGTCCAGACCCGTCACTGCCAGTCACCAAATCCGCGAGTCCCCCGTTCGGAACCCGCGAGTCCCCCGTTCGCAACCCCCGAGTTCCCGGTTCCGGTACGGCACCGACAGCACCGAACCGTCAACTCGCGAGTCCCGAACGGGGGACTCGCGGGTTCCGAACCGGGGACTCGCGGGTTTTGAACCGGGGACTCGCGGGTTTTGAACCGGGGACTCGCGGGTTTTGAGCGATCACAATGGCGGGCATGGACCCGCTGCTCGACCGAGACAACGCCGCTGACCTGCTCGCGGACGTCGCCGCCGCCGCGCCCGGCTACCTCGCCGACCTGCCCGACCGCCTCGTGCGGGACGTCGCGAGCCACCACCTGCTCGACGGACTGGACGGGCCGCTGCCCGAGGACGGGCACGGCTCCCCCGGGTCGATCGCGGAACTGCTGCGCATCGGCACCTCGGCCGCCACCCACTCGTCGGGCCCCCGGTTCTTCCACTTCGTCGTCGGCGGGTCCACGCCCGCCGCGATGGCTGGCGACTGGGTCACCTCGCTGCTCGACCAGCTCAGCGGGATGTGGGCCGCGTCGCCGTTCGCCATCACCGCCGAGACGGTCGCGCTCCGCTGGCTCAAGGACCTCTTCGGCCTGCCACCGGACTGGGGTGGCGTGCTCACCCCCAGCGCCACGTTCGCGAACCTGACCGGGCTGGCCTGCGCACGCCAGTGGTGGGGCGAACAGCACGGCGTCGACGTGGCGGCGGACGGCATCGCCGGGCTGCCGCGCACGCCGGTGATCGCGAGCGGCTACGTGCACCCGAGCGTGCGGAAAGCCCTGCAGATCCTCGGTTGCGGCCGCGACACGGTCCAGGTCCACGCACGCGACGATGCCGGGCGGGCGGACCTCGACGGCATGCGCCGGGCTCTCGCGGACACCGGTCCCGCGGTGCTCGTGGCCAGCGCGGGCGAGGTCAACGCCGGCGACTTCGACCCGATCGACGCGATGGCCGACCTCGCGGCCGAGCACCGGGCGTGGCTGCACGTCGACGGCGCGTTCGGCCTGTTCGCCGCGCTGTCCCCGCGCACCGCGCACCTCGTCGACGGTGTCGCCCGCGCGGACTCGGTCGCCGCCGACGGGCACAAGTGGCTGAACGTCCCGTACGAGAGCGGTTTCGCGTTCGTCAGGCAAGCCCACCGGCTCGGCGAAACGTTCGGCTCGTGGAACGCGCCCTACCTCGCACCGGAGGACGAGAACTCGGTCGACTACAACTGTCTCGGTCCCGAGTCGTCGCGCCGTGCCCGCGCACTGCCGATCTGGGCGTCGCTTCGGGCCTACGGCCGGGCCGGGTACCGCGCGATGATCGAACGGCACCTCGACCTCGCCGAACGCCTCGAGTTCCTCGTCGAGGAGTCCCCCGACCTCGAACTGCTCGCACCCGCCCAGCTGTGCGTGGTCTGTTTCCGTTACACCGCAGCGGGCCGTGACCTCGACGCCCTCAACGCCGCGTTGGGCAGGGCGATCCTGGACGACGGCCGCGTGTACGTCGGCACGACCGTCTACAGGGGAATGACCGCCCTGCGCCCCGCGATCGTCAACTGGCGGACGACGGAGGCCGACATCGACCTGCTGGTGACCGTCGTCCGCGAACTCGGCGCACGGCTCCAGCTGATCGATTCCGCGAAGATCATGTGAAGCCCGGCGCCGTGAAAGACGCGTTCAGGGCAGTGAGTTGTGTCGTGTGCAGCGGCTCACCTTTGCGGGGTGCGCGGGCTCGTTGCCCCGAAAGGCGCTTTCGGGGCGGTGGCGATGTCCCGAAAGTGCGGCGGGACACCCCAACCGCAGCCGAACAACCCTCCGCCACCCCGAGACCTGCCCGTCCGGCGAGCACAAACCACACAAACGGCGAGACGGAATCAATCGGCTAGACGGGGCCGCGGACGCCGATCCGGCGGGACACCGCCACCGCCAGGTCGGCGACCAGCCTGCGCAGGCGGTCCGCGGTGGCCTCGCACGCCACCGGGCCGGGCGTGCGCAGTGTGAGCCCGGCCAGGTGGCGGCCGTCGGTGCCGACGATCGGTGCGCTGAACTGCTCGCCGCCGAACCGCTGCCACCGCGCGTTGAGGTGGTAGCGGTCCTCGTCGTGGCACACGATGTCCAGCTCCGCCAGCGTGTTCAGCAGCCGGTGCACGGTGGTCTTCGGCTGGCCGCTGATCTCCACGAGCCGCGCGAGCCGCATGCCGTCCGGTGCGCCGGACAGCAGCTCGAGCAACTGGAACGCGCTGCGGACCGCTCGGTTGGAAGTCGTCGTGGTCATGCGCCACACCTCATTCCGTTCCAGATCGAGAACGTAGTATTGCAGGATTGTGGGACATTTCTCTACCCTCGGTGTGACCTGGATCCCTGCCGAACGGATGTGCACCATGACCACACCCCAGGGTGCCGACAAGCGCGCACTACGACGGGCCTACACCGCGAGCCTGTCCGGGACCGCGCTGGAGTACTACGACTTCGCCGCCTACTCGGTCGCCGCGGCGACCCTGTTCGGCGACCTGTTCTTCCCCTCCGGCGACGACCTCGCGGGCACCATGGCCGCCTTCTCCACCTACGCCATCGGCTACCTCGCCCGCCCGCTCGGCGGCATCGTGTTCGGCAGGCTCGGCGACGTCATCGGCCGCAAGAAGGTCCTGGTGTACACGCTGCTCCTCGCCGGGATCGCCACGTTCCTCATCGGTCTCCTGCCCACCCACGCGACGATCGGCGGCGCCGCCGCGATCCTGCTGGTGATCCTGCGGTTCGCGCAGGGGGTCGCGGTCGGCGGCGAGTGGGGCGGCGCGGTGCTGCTGTCCAGCGAGTACGGCGACCCGAAACGGCGCGGCTTCTGGGCGTCGGCGGCACAGATCGGCCCACCGGCGGGCAACCTGCTCGCCAACGGCGTGATCGCGCTGCTCGGGATGGTGCTGAGCGAGGCCGCGTACGAGTCGTGGGGCTGGCGGATCGCGTTCCTGCTGTCCGCGGTGCTCGTCGCGTTCGGGCTGTGGATCCGGCTGCGGCTGGAGGAGACGCCGGTGTTCAAGGCGATCGCCGAACGCGAGGAGCGGCCGAGCGCGCCGGTGTCGGAGGTCATGCGGACCGAGCGGCGGGCGCTGGTCGCCGGGGCGCTGGTGCGGGTGTGCCCGGACGTCACGTACTCGCTGTTCACCGTGTTCGTGCTGACCTACATGGTGACCGAGCTCGGCATGTCGAAGACGCAGGGCTCGGCAGCGGTCATGATCGGCTCGGCGGTGCAGCTCGGGCTGATGCCCGCGTTCGGTGCGCTGTCGGACCGCATGAACCGGCGCAGGCTGTACCTGTACGGCACGATCGCCGCCGCGGTCTGGCCGTTCGTGTTCTTCCCGATGGTCGCCGGCGGCTCGTTCCTCCTGCTGGCGTTCGGCATCGTCGTCGCGCTGGTCATCCACGCCGCGCTGTACGGCCCGCAGGCCGCGCTGATCACCGAGCAGTTCTCGCCCCGGCTGCGGTACACGGGCAGCTCGCTCGCCTACACCTTCGCGGGTGTCATCGGCGGCGCACCCGCCCCGCTGGTCCTCGCGGCGCTGCTGAACTGGCTCGGCTCGTGGTGGATCCTCGGGGTGTACCTGCTGCTGTCCGCCGCGCTGACCGTGGTTGGCTTGTGGCTCGCCCGCGACCCGGCCGAGGACGAGGTCGCGGCACCCGCAACCGAGGAGAAAGTCCTTTCGTGACCGTCATCGACCTGAACGTCGACATCGCAGAGGGTTTCGGCGCCTGGCGGATCGCCGACGACGACGCGCTGCTGGCCGTGGTGTCCAGCGCGAACGTCGCGTGCGGGTTCCACGCGGGCGACCCCGGCACGATCCGGCGCGCGTGCGTCACCTCGGTGGCGCACGGCGTGTCGATCGGCGCGCAGGTCGGCTACCGGGATCTCGCCGGGTTCGGCAGGCGATTCATCGACATGTCACCGGGAGAGCTGGTCGACGACCTGCTGTACCAGCTCTCGGCGCTGCAGGGCATGGCCGCGGTCGCCGGCGGACGCCTCGCGTACGTGAAGCCGCACGGCGCGCTGTACAACGCGATCGCGACGCACGAAGCGCAGGCGGCTGCGGTGGTCGAGGCGGTGACGACGTTCGACGCGTCGCTCGCGGTACTCGGCATGCCGGGGTCGCGGTGGCTCGCGCTCGCCGAGGAGGCCGGGCTCGAGACGGTCGCCGAGGCGTTCGCGGACCGCGCGTACACGCCGGATGGCCGCCTGGTGTCGCGCGGGGAACCCGGTGCGGTGCTGCACGATCCGGCGGTCGTGGCGCAGCGGGCGGTGCGGTTCGCGACCGAGGGCACGGTGGTGGCGGTCGACGGTTCGGTGCTGGCGATGCCCGCGCGGTCGGTGTGTGTCCACAGTGACACGCCGGGGGCACTGGACCTGGTGCGGGCCGTGCGTGCCGGGCTGGTGTCGGCGGGGGTCGCGGTGGAGAGCTTTCGGTGAAGGTCCGCCGGTGTGGTGAGTCGGCGCTGCTGATCGAGACCGACGAGGTGCTCGGCTGGTACGCCGCGCTCACCGCCCGGCCCCTGCCGGGGGTGGTGGACCTGGTGCCGGCGGCGCGGACGCTGCTGGTGCGCTACGAGTCCGGTGTGGACTTCGGGGTGCTGGTGGCGCGCCTGTCGGACGTGACACCGCTGCCATCGGCGGCCGAGTCCGGGGACCCGGTGACGATCCCGGTGCGCTACGACGGCGCGGACCTGGCCGACGTGGCTCGCGCGACCGGGATGTCGGCGGACGAGGTGGTGTCCGTCCACACCGGGGCCGAGTACACGGTGGCGTTCACGGGGTTCGCGCCCGGGTTCGGTTACCTGACCGGGCTCGACGACCGGCTCCGGCTGCCGAGGCGGGAGTCGCCGCGCACGCGCGTGCCGGCGGGGGCGGTGGCGGTCGCGGGTGAGTACACGGGGGTGTACCCGCGGCCGTCACCGGGCGGGTGGCACCTGCTCGGGCACACGACCGCGACGCTGTGGGACCCGTCGCGGGAGCAGCCCGCGCTGCTGCGGCCCGGTACGCGGGTGCGGTTCGACGCGGTCTCCACCCTGCCGCCGACCGCCGCGCCGGAGGTGGACGAAACCGTTGCGACAGGCGGGATCGAGGTGCTGCGCTGTGGACCGCTGGGTACGGTTCAGGACACCGGCAGGCCGGGCTGGGCCTCGCTCGGTGTCGGCACCTCCGGTGCGGCGGACGCGGCGTCGGCGGCGCTCGCGAACCGGCTCGTCGGCAACGTGCCGGAGGCGGCGGTGGTGGAGCTGTCGTTCGGTGCGGCGCTCGCGTTCCGGCAGAGGGCGCGGGTCGCGGTGACGGGCGCGCCGTGCACGGTGTCGCACGGCGGCCGGGGGGAGGGCATGAACGCGCCGTTCGACGTGCCCGCGGGGCAGACGCTGGTCGTCGGCCCTGCGTCGGTGGGACTGCGGACCTACGTGGCGGTCCGGGGCGGCCTCGACGTTCCGGTTGTCCTGGGCTCCCGCTCCACGAACATGCTGTCCGGGCTGGGCCCGCCGCCACTGTCGGCAGGGATGGTGCTCCCGATCGGCGACGCGTACAGCGGCCCGCCGCCCACGGTGGAGGTGGCGCCGGTCCGCGCGCCGTCGGCGGACGAGCTGGTGGTGCGGGTGGCGCCGGGCCCGAGGGACGACTGGTTCACCGAGGACGCGACGACCACGCTGTACACGGCGGCTTACACGGTGACGGCGGACTGCGACCGGGTCGGGGTGCGGCTGGACGGTCCGGCGCTGACGCGGTCGCGGGACGGTGAGCTGCCGAGCGAGGGCATGGTGACCGGGGCGATCCAGGTGCCGCCGGACGGGACACCGATCGTGTTCCTCGCCGATCACCCGGTGACCGGCGGTTACCCGGTGATCGGGGTGGTGCTCGCGGCGGACCTGCCGGTGCTGGCGCAGGCGCGGCCGGGGCAGGTGGTGCGGTTCAGGCGCTGCGGTACGCCTCGACGATCTGGTGCTCGGAGTCTTCCAGGTACTTGAGGAGTAGCCGCTCCGCGCGGGGCCCGTCCCCGGCCTCGATAGCGGCGAGGATCTCCTTGTTGCGCTCGAGGTAGGGCTCGTGGAAGCGGCGCGGGTCGGCCATGGTGTGGAAGACGAGCCGCAGCTCGGCGAGGATGTTGCGCATCAGCTCGGCGATCCGGGGGCTGTCCGACAGTGCCGCGACGGCCTGGTGGAACAGCATGTTGGCGGTGCCGAGAGCACGCCAGTCCTGCTCCTTCATGGCGGCGTCCCCGGCCGCGACGGCCGCGGCCATGTCGTCGACCTGCGGCGGCCTGCCCCGCAGCGAGCGGACGGCCGTGCACTCGACGAGCTTGCGGACCCGGTACACGTCGGTGACGTCGGCGACGGAGAGCTTGCGGACGTACACCCCTCGGTTCAGCTCGTGGACGATCAGCCGTTCGTGCGACAGGAGCCGGAACGCCTCCCGCAACGAGTTGCGCGACACCTTGAACGAGTCCCCGATCGCCTTCTCGACGAGCCGCTCACCCGGCCGGTAGACCCCCTTGATGATCCGCTCGCGCAGCGCGTCGGCGAGCAGCTCCACGGTGCTGGGCCGATCGATCAGCAGACGATCGGTGTCCAGCTCGGCATCCACGACGCGCTCCCAAAGTCCCTGACCAGCAACATCCGCGAGTGTATCCGATCGCCCTACAATTTCTGGGAGCGACCACAGACCGGCGCCTCCGCCACGCACCGTGCCCGGCTGGCAGCACGCGTCCCCACCGCGGCCATCCGGAATTTTCTTTCCGGTCATCTTCAGGTCTGGTAAATCTCCGACCTCGGCGGCAGACTCTGTTCGTGTCGAAGAGACTGCTCTCCCTCCTCGCCGCCGCCGCTTCGGCCGTGGCGCTCGCGGCACCAGCCGCCGCTGATACGAACTCGTCCACCAGTGACACCGCCACCCACCCCGGTGACGACTTCCTCGCCACCGCCCGGCAGGCGAACGCCGCTCCCGCCGACCGGATCGAGACCGCGTCCCGGACCCGGCCCGTCGCACCAGGGGTCACGCTCCGTTCCTTCGACCGCTACGGGCCGGACGCCTTCACCGGCGCCCCGACCTGGTTGCAGGGCGACACCCTCACCGTCGACCTCACCAAGGGCACCACCGTCGACTACCTGTTCCCCGGCCAGGTCGCCAAGGGCGAACCGCTGAGCACCATCGCGAACCGGGCCGGTGCGGTCGCCGCCGTGAACGGGGACTTCTTCGACATCAACAACTCGAACGCGGCACTCGGCGTCGGCATCAGGGACGGCGAGCTGATCCAGTCACCGGACGCCGAGTCCACCTGGCGGCGGTCGGCTGCGATCTTCACCGAGGACGGGGCCGGCGGCATCGGCGAGGTGTTCTTCCAGGGCACCATCACCACCCCCGAAGGGCAGGTCCCGCTCGACGGGGTCAACAAGCCGATCCTCGCCGAGGACGGCATCGAGGCGTTCACCCCGCTCTGGGGCACCTACTGCCGCTGCCGCGCCACCCAGGGCGCCACCGCGGTCGCCGAGGTGGAGGTCAGGGACAACACCGTCGTCGCAGTGCGGGACACCGCGGGCGATGGCGCGATCCCCGCCGACTCGATGATCCTCGTCGGGCGGGACGCCGCGGCCGCCACGCTCAGTGCGCTCGAGCCCGGTGACGCGGTGTCGATCGACTACCGCGCCCGCACCGCCGACGAACAGAAGATCCACGCCGCCGTCAACGGCCGTCAGCTGCTCGTCGTCGACGGGGTCGCGCAGAAGGCCAGCCAGGGCAACAACACCCCGGCCGCGCCGCGCACCGCGCTCGGGTTCTCCAAGGACGGCAGGAAGATGTTCCTCCTGTCCGCAGACGGCCGCCAGCCCGCGTTCGCGGAGGGCCTCGGGCTCGACGAGCTGGCCGGCATGATGGTCGAGCTGGGTGCGTGGAGCGCGGTCAACCTCGACGGCGGCGGCTCCACCACGATCGTCGCGCGCGAGCCCGGCGCCACCACCGCGCAGCTGGAGAACCGGCCGTCCGACGGGGCCGAGCGCAACGTGCCCAACGGACTGGGCCTGTTCGCCCCGAAGGGTTCCGGGCGGCTCACCGCGTTCTGGGTCGAGACGAAGCTCGACCCGACCCGCGCCTCCGGCGCGTCCACCGTCGCGCCCAGCCACCCGGAACGTGTCCTGTCCGGCCTTTCCCGCACGCTCACCGCCGCGGGCCACGACGAGACCTACGGTCCCGCGAAGGGCACCCCGCGCTGGCACACCGACAACGGCGTCGTCCGGGACGGCGTGTTCACCGGCCGCGGACCCGGTGCCGCCAGGGTGGTCGCGCAGCGGGGCGGCGCACGCGGCGAGACGACACTCACCGTGCTGGGCCCGGTCGCGCGGACCACGCCGACCAAGGAGCAGATCGCACTGTCCGACCCGGACGAGACGGCCACGTTCGGTGTCCTCGGCCACGACGCGAGCGGCACCAGCGCACCCGTCGAGCCACGGGACGTGACGCTCACCTACGACCGGAACCTGCTCGACATCACCCCGGACGCCGACGGCCAGTACGCCGTGAAGGCCAAGCAGGCCACCGGTTCCGCGCTCGTCACGATCGACGTGCGTGGCAAGCGGTCGGTGCTGCCGGTGACCGTCGGCCTCACCGAGGTGCCCGTCGCCGACTTCACCGACACCGCGGGCTGGCGGTTCCTCGGCGAGCGCGCCACCGGCGCCGTCGCACCCGCGCCCGGCCACGACGGCCAGGGCCTGCGCCTCTCCTACGACTTCACGCAGAGCACCGGCACCCGCACCGGCGGCGCCGTCGCACCGGCCGGGCTCGTGCTCCCCGGCCAGCCGAAGGCGATCCGGCTGTGGGTGAACTCGACCGGCAACGGCGAGTGGGCGAGCATGCAGGCGTGGGACGGCAACGGCACGCTGCTGCCCGCGTTCCGCGCCGGTCACCTCACCCACACCGGCTGGCGCCAACTCGAGTTCCAGGTGCCCGCGGGGACCGTGTACCCGTTGACACTGCGGCGTTTCTACGCGGCCGAGACCAACGCGGCGAACAGCTACCACGGCGACCTGGTGATCGACGGCCTCACCGCGCTGGTGCCGCCGACGCTGGCGGTGCCACCACAGCCGGTGGTCGAGGACCCGGTGATCCACTCGGTCGCCGGCGGCGACTGGCGGTTCGCGGTCATGTCGGACGCGCAGTTCGTGGCCCGCGACCCCGACAGCGACATCGTCCGCAACGCCCGCCGCACGCTGCGGGAGATCAGGGCAGCCAAGCCGGACTTCCTGATCGTCAACGGCGACCTCGTCGACGAGGCGTCGGCGGCGGACTTCGCGCTCGCCAAGAGGGTCCTCAACGAGGAGCTGGACGGAACGCTGCCCTACCACTACGTGCCGGGCAACCACGAGCGCGGGAACAACAGCCTCGACAACTTCCGCGCGGTGTTCGGCGACACCCAGAAGGTGATCGACCACAAGGGCACGCGGTTCATCACGATGGACACCTCGGGCATCAACCTCCGCGCGAGCGACTGGACCCAGCTCGGCCGCCTGCGCACCGAGCTGGACGAGGCCGCGAAGGACCGGCGCGTGAAGTCGGTGGTCCTCGTCGAGCACGTGCCGCCGCGCGACCCGACCCCGGCCCGCGCGAGCGAGCTGTCCGACCGCAAGGAGGCCGCGACCATCGAGGCGTGGCTGTCGGACTTCCAGAACCGCACCGGCAAGGGCACGGCGTTCATCGGCGCGCACGTCGGCACGTTCCACGCGAGCCACGTCGACGGCGTGCCGTACTTCGTCAACGGCAACTCTGGCAAGAACCCCTCGACCCTGCCCTCCGACGGCGGGTTCACGGGCTGGTCGCTGTGGGGCGTCGACGACCGCGGCGAGCCGGGGGACTGGCTGGCCGCGGAGGTCCGCCCGCACGTCGACGCGCTGACCGTGGGGGCACCGGAGCGGCTCGCGGTCGGTAGGTCCACAGTGGTCACCGCGGAGCTCGCGCAGGCCGACAGGACCGTGCCGGTCGCCTACCCGGTGTCCGCGCGGTGGTCCGCGTCGCCGAACGTCCACATCGGAGCCGAACGGGACGCGAAGCGGTACCACACGGCGGTCTTCGACCCGGCGACCGGTGAGCTGACCGCGCTGCGCGCCTCGACGGTCACGCTCGCGGTGACCGTCAACGGCACCACGGCGCGGCACCCGCTCACCCTCGTGGCCGCCGCGGCGGCGGCCGGCGGGCGCTAGACCGGGTGGAGGGGCGACCCGAACCGGCCGAACACCCAGGTGCCCGCCGCGTTCGGGTCGTCCCCCGCCCAGAACTCCGTCCACAGCACCACGAACTCGTCACCGGACAGGTGCCCGTCCCCGTCGCCGTCGAGCAGTTCGAACACCTCGTCGGTGTCGGTCGGCCGCCCGGTCCACGTCTCGATCAGCTGCCGGTACTCGGCGGCGGAGATCCGCCCGTCGCCGTCCTCGTCGACCGCGTCGAACATCGCGTCCGCGGTCATGACCACCGGCGCGGTGTCGGCGGCCAGCCCGTCGACGACGGCCAGCACCTCCTCCAGCGTCACCCGGCCGTCCCCGTCGTCGTCCGACGCGGCGAGCAGCGTCTCCCACCAGCCCATCATGATCGCCGTCAGCCGCCGCGCCTGCGCGGAGGCAGGCGGCAGCCCTCGGCTGGCGGTCCACCTCCGCGCCAGCGCCGCGAAGTCCGACTCCGTCAGGTACCCGTCGGTGTCGACGTCCATCGCACCGAACACGACCGCGGCCTTGCGCCGCTGCAACTCACTCGCCATGGGAATGACCCTTGCCGACGGCGGGCCGTCCCGACAATTCATCGCCCGGGTGGCGCACGCCCGCGCGGTGCCCACTTTCCGTCGGCGTTTCCCGGCATTCGGGTGGTAGCTCGCACCATCGAGGGTCATGCCGGTGTCCCGATCATGAACGGGGCCGATGACCGCACCGGGTCACCGCCCCCGGCACACGAGAAGGCACACTGGAAGCGTGACGACCTGGCGTGACACCACCTCCGAACACGTGCAGTCGGACCTGGACCGGCTGCTCAACACGGTCCTGCGGTTCGCGGACGAGATGCTGCGGCGGCACGGCGAGTTCCACCCGTACGGCGTGGCCATGACCCGCGACGGCGACGAACAGGTGTTCGCGGCCGACACGGCGGAGGTCGAGGACCCGAACCCGTCCGAGGTGCTGACGAGCCTGGTCAGCGGCATGTCCGCCGAGTCGAACGACCTGCGCGCCGCGGCCCTGGTCAGCGACGTGACCAGCGAGAGGACCGACGCGGTCATGGTCCACCTCGAGCACGCCGACAGCATGGCCATCACGGTCCTGCTCCCCTACCGCCAGCCCGATGCCGACGCCGAGGACAACCCGGTCGAGTACGACACCATGTCGGCCACCCCGACCGAGGCCCTCATCTGGCGCCGCTCGCTGTGTTGATCCCTCCTGCCGCACCGGCGGCGAACACCCCGGCCCGCGCGGCGGCGGCCGCGGCCTCGGCGGCCCGGTCTGCGACCTCCTCGCCGAGGTCGCCCGCGCCGGTCAGCAGGCGGTAGTACAGCGGCGCCGACACCGCGCGGATGACCTCCCCGGCGTCGGTGCCTTCCGGCACCTCGCCCCTGGCGACGGCCTGGGTGACACAGGGCGCCCACTCCGCGATCCGTGTCGCGTAGAAGGTCCGCAGCGCCCGCGCGGTGGCGTCGTCGCAGGTGGCGGCCGCGATGACGGCCGCGAACAGCGGCCCCTGCCGGGGGTCGGTCAGCGTCGCGCGGACCAGCCGGGCGTTGGCCCGCAGGTCACCGAGCAAGCTGCCGGTCTCGGTGCGCGGCAGGGACTCGGCCGCCATCTCGGCGAGCAGGTCGGTCACCACGGCGGTCACGGTGCCCCAGCGCCGGTACACGGTCGTCTTGCCGACGTCGGCGCGCCGCGCCAGGTCGCTCAGGTCGAGGTGGGCGAACCCCTGCTCGGCCAGCACGTCCCCGGCCGCCCGCAACACCGCCGCACGAACCCGCGCCGTCCGCCCACCCGGTCGCTCCATACCGCTAATGGTACCGCAGACCCGTTAGTGTTACCTTAAAGGAACTAGGGTCCCATTAAGGAGCGATCATGGAGTACAGACGACTGGGCAGGTCCGGCCTGAAGGTCCCGGCACTGGCGTTCGGCGCGGGCACGTTCGGCGGCCGAGGCGAACTGTTCGGCAACTGGGGCACCACGGACGTCGCGGAGGCACGGCGGCTGGTGGGCATCTGCCTCGACGCGGGCGTCACCCTGTTCGACACCGCCGACGTCTACTCGGACGGCGCGTCGGAGGAGGTGCTGGGCGCGGCACTGAAAGGCAGCCGCGACCGGGCGCTGATCTCGACGAAGACCAGCCTCCCCATGCCGGGCGACGACGGCGGCTCGTCCCGCACCCGCCTGCTGACCGCGGCCGACGCGGCACTGCGCAGGCTGGACACCGACCACATCGACCTGTTCCAGCTGCACGCCTTCGACGCGGGCACCCCGGTCGAGGAGGTTCTGTCCACACTGGACGACCTGGTGCGCGCGGGAAAGGTGCGGTACGTGGGCGTGTCGAACTTCTCCGGCTGGCAGCTGATGAAGTCCCTGTCGGCGGCCGACCGGCACGGACTGCCGAGGTACGTCGCACACCAGGTCTACTACTCGCTGGTGGGCCGCGACTACGAGTGGGAACTCCTGCCGCTCGGCCTGGACCAGGGCGTTGGCGCGGTGGTGTGGAGCCCACTGGGCTGGGGCCGCCTGACCGGCCGGGTCCGCCGCGACCAGCCGTTGCCCGACGGCAGCCGCCTGCACCGGACGGCCTCCTACGGCCCGCCGGTCCCCGACGAGTACCTGTACCGGGTGGTGGACACGCTGGCGGACATCGCCACGGAGACCGGGCGGGCGGTGCCGCAGATCGCACTGAACTGGCTGCTGCGCCGCCCCACGGTGTCGACGGTGCTGATCGGCGCCAGGAACGAGGCACAGCTGCGGCAGAACCTGGGCGCGGTGGGGTGGGAACTGACCCAGGACCAGGCAAGGCGCCTGGACGAGGCGAGCACGACAACGGCGCCGTACCCGTACTTCCCCTACCAACGCCAGGAGGCCTTCGCCCGCCTGAACCCGAGCGCGGTCGCCTGACCCCGGCGGGCCCGCCGGATGAACGGACCACTTGCGCGAACCCGACTACTCTGGCGTCCGGAGACAGAGAGGAAGGGCCGACTTGGGATCGCGCTGGACGGTGGCTCAGGTGCTCGCGCTCGCGCCCGACTCCGGTTCCGCCAAGGCCGCCCGCGGCCTCGCCACCCCCCGCACGTGGTCCGACCTCGGCAGCAACGAGTCACTCGTCTGGGGCAAGTGCCAGGGCAGCGCCCGCACCCCCTACCAGGTCACGGTCGACCTGAACGAACCCGCGTTCCGCTGCACCTGCCCGTCCCGCAAGTTCCCCTGCAAGCACGGCCTGGCCCTGCTGTTGCTGTGGTCGGCCAACGACGGTGTGGTGGCCGACCTCGACACGACCGAGCCCTTCGCCGCGGACTGGGCCGCGCAGCGGACGTCCCGCACCGGTAACACCGCGGCCACCAGGACCCCGGACCCGGAGGCGCAGGCCAGACGCCAGGCCGAACGTGAGTCGCTGATGTCCGCGGGCATCGACGACTTCGAGCGCTGGCTCCACGACATCGTCCGGCAGGGCCTTGCGAGTGTCCGCCGCCAGCCGCCGGGTTTCTGGGACACGGCGGGCGCACGGCTCGTCGACGCACAGGTCCCCGGGCTCGGTGGCCGGGTCCGCGCGATGGGCAGCGCCGTCCACGCCCGGCACGACTGGGCACCACACCTCCTCGGCGAACTCGGCCGCTGGTACCTGGCCGTCAGGGCGTGGCGGCGCCGCGCCGACCTCGACCCGGCCGCCATGGGTGACCTGCGTGCCTTCCTCGGCTGGTCCCGCCGCACCGAGGAGGTCCGCGCCGGTGACCGGCTCACCGACCGCTGGCGGGTCGTCGGGCTCAGCCAGGACGAGGAGCAGGACGAGCGGCTGCTGTCGCAACGGACCTGGCTGTACGGCGAGCGCACCAAGGAAACGGTGGTGCTGCTCGACTTCGCCGCCGCCGGGATGGCGCTGAACGTCGCGCACGTGCTCGGGTCCGTTGTGGACGGTGAGGTGGCGCTGTACCCCGGCGGGGCACCGCGGCGCGCGTTGTTCTCCGGTGACGAGCACAAGGTCACCGAGGGCGCGGGACTGCCGGGCGCCACCGACGTCCGCGCGGCACTCGACCAGGCCGCCCGCTGGCTGGGCGGCAACCCGTGGCTGCGCCGCATCCCCATGGCACTCACCGGGATGCGGGTCGTCCCCGGTGACACCCCGTTGCTCGTCGACCGGGACGGCGCGGCGCTCACCCTCACGCCCGACACCGACGTCTGGCAGCTGCTCGCCCTCTCCGGTGGTCACCCGGTCCCCGTGTTCGGCGAGTGGGCCGACGAGCGCTTCCACCCGCTGAGCGCCGAGATCGACGACCGGCTGGTGAGCCTGTGAGCGACTGGGACGACCTGCTCGGCACCGCGCTCGTCGGCACCAGCCGCCGCGGTTTCTCCCTCGACCGGCTCGGTGTCCCCGGCGCGGGCGAGGTCCACGCGGACGGCGCGGAAGCCCAGCTCCTCGCCGCGGCCGCGCTCGCCGCCGGTTACCGGCGCGCGGGCTGGGTCCCGCCGGTCTGGCGCGGCACCCCCGCCCCACCCGCCGGGCCCGACGACCGGACCGAGTGCACCCCGGCCGCCGCGCAGCTCCTGGAACTGCTGCTCAACCGCACCATCCGGGTCGAGGGCGGCACCGACCTGCTCGTACTCCACTGGCTGACCGCCGCGCGTGCCGCCGGGCAGCGGCCGCCGCACCCGATGGTCGTGGACCTGCTGCGGTTCGGCACCGCCAACACCGCGTCCCGTGCGCTCGTCCGGGACGTCGTCGGCCCGCGCGGCGCGTGGCTCGCCCGGTTCAACCCGGCGTGGCGGTGGGCGGCGACCGTCCCGCCCGCGGACGTCGTCGAGCGCTTCGCCACCGCCACCCGCGCCGACCGGCTCGCGCTGCTGGCCGACCTGCGGGCCACCGAACCCGACTTCGCCCGCACGCTCGTCGCGGACACCTGGGACGACGAGCAGGCCGCCACCCGCGCCGGGCTGCTCGACACCTTCCACATCGGACTGTCCGACCGGGACGAACCGCTGCTGGAGCGGGCGCTCGACGACCGCGCCGCGTCCGTGCGGGCCGCGGCGGCCGCCATGCTCGACCGGCTGCCCTCCTCTGCCCGCGCCGCGCGCATGGCGGAGCGCGCCGCCAGGCTGGTCACCACCGGGAAGGGCCGCACCGTCGAGCTGCCAGACGAACCCGACGCCGCGGCCCGCCGCGACGGGGTCACCGACCACCGCGAACCCGGGTACGGCCGGGCCGCGTCGTGGCTCATCCAGATCCTCGCCGCGACCCCGCTGTCGACCTGGGACCCCGAGCTGATCGACGACGCGGACCAGGCGGTGCTCATCGGCTGGACGAAAGCCGCGCTGCGCCAACGCGACCAGGAGTGGCTGGCGGCACTCGCCCGCCACCAGCCGGGCCCGGAGCTGATCGGCGCGCTGACCCCCGAGGTCGCCACCGAGATCCTCGCCGACCAGAAGAAGCTCGACGCGCGCTTCGGCGGTCTCCTCGCCGCGGCACGGGGACCGTGGCCGGCCGGGTTCTCGACCACGCTGGTCGACCGGATGCGTGCGCAGCGCGCGGAGAACGTCCTGCAGCTCGCGGCATCAGCGCTCGCCGAGCACCTCCACCCCAGCGCGCTCGCCGCCGTCGAGGCCTGGCTGCTCACCCTCGACGCCGAACGCAAACCCGCCCGCCGCGTCCTGCGCGGCCTGGCCCACGCACTGACCATCCGAGCCACGATCGACCAGGAGTTCCCATGACAGAGGTGCTCAGGGCGCACGCCGAACAGCAGCACGCCGACGAGCTGGCCGTGCTGGCGAAGGCGGACGGGCGGCCCCGCCCGCCGAACTGGCGGCTGTCGCCGTGGGCCGTCGCCACCTACGTCCTCGGCGGCGAGGCACCGGATGGCACCCCGATCTCGCCGAAGTACCTCGGGTCGCGCAGGCTGATCGAGGTGGCGATCGCGACGCTCGCGACCGACCGCGCGCTGCTGCTGCTCGGTGTGCCCGGCACCGCGAAGACGTGGCTGTCCGAGCACCTGGCCGCGGCGATCTCCGGCGACTCGACACAGCTGGTGCAGGGCACGTCCGGCACGTCGGAGGAGTCGATCCGCTACGGCTGGAACTACGCGCGGCTGCTCGCGGAGGGCCCGTCGCCGCAGGCGCTGGTCGCGAGCCCGGTCCTGCGTTCGATGGAGACCGGCGGCATCGCGCGGATCGAGGAGCTGACCCGCATCCCCTCGGACGTGCAGGACGCGCTGATCACGGTCCTTTCCGAGAAGTCGCTGCCGATCCCGGAGCTGGACAGCGAGGTGCAGGCCCGCGCGGGCTTCAACATCATCGCCACCGCCAACGACCGGGACCGCGGCGTCAACGACCTGTCCGCCGCGCTGAAGCGCCGCTTCAACGTGGTCATCCTGCCGCTGCCCGACGACGCCGAGTCCGAGGTGGAGATCGTGCGGCTGCGGGTCGCGCAGCTGGGCCAGTCGCTGAAGCTGCCTGCCGACCTGGAGAACATCGACGAGATCCGCCGCGTGGTGCAGGTGTTCCGCGAGCTGCGCGGCGGCGTCACCGACGACGGCCGCACGAAGGTCAAGTCGCCGTCTGGCACGCTGTCCACGGCGGAGGCGATCTCGGTGGTCACCAACGGGATCGCGCTCGCCGCGCACTTCGGCGACGGCGTGGTCCGCGCGGGCGACGTGGCCGCCGGGCTGCACGGCGCGGTCGTGAAGGACCCGGTGCAGGACCGGATCATCTGGCAGGAGTACCTCGAAGCGGTGGTGCGGGAGCGCAAGCCGTGGAACGACCTCTACCGGGCCTGCCGCGAGCTGGTGTGAGCGGACCGTTGACACCTAGCACGAACGACGAGCGGGTCCACGTCCTCGGGATCCGCCACCACGGGCCGGGTTCGGCGCGCGCCGTGGCGACCGCGCTCGCCGAGCTGGACCCTGAGATCGTGCTGATCGAGGGCCCGCCGGAGCTGGACGCGGTGGCACCACTGGCCATCGCGACCGGCATGCGCCCGCCCGTCGCGGGCCTGGTGTACGCGGTGGACGCCCCCGCGACCGCGTCGTTCTACCCGATGGCCGTGTTCTCCCCGGAGTGGGTGGCGCTGCGGTGGGCGCTGGAGCGCGACCGCGAGGTCCGCTTCCTCGACCTGCCCGCGAACGTGGCGCTGGTCCTCGACGACGAGCAGGACCCCGACGCCGAACCGCCGATGGACCCCATCAGGACACTCGCCACGGCCGCCGGGTTCGACGACGCGGAACGCTGGTGGGAGGACGCGGTCGAGCTGCGCTACCACGGTCTCGACGTGTTCCACGCGGTCCTCGACGCGATGCGCACACTGCGCGAAGGGCACGTCCCCGACCTGCGCACCCGCCGCCGCGAAGCCGCGATGCGCCGCGTGCTGCGTGCCGCGCTGCGCAGTGCGGCGCAGCGGATCGCGGTGGTGTGCGGGGCGTGGCACGCGCCGGTGCTGGTGCCCTCGACGTTCCCGACGCAGACCGCGGACGCGCAGCTGCTGAAAGGCCTCCGCACCACCAAGGTCGCGGCGACGTGGGTGCCGTGGACCTCGACGCGGCTCGCGCGGATGAGCGGCTACGGCGCGGGCATCGAGTCACCCGGCTGGTACCACCACCTGTTCACCGCGCCGGACGAGGTGGTCGGCCGCTGGCTGGTGCGGGTCGCGCACCTGCTGCGCCGCGAACAGCACGACGTGTCGCCGGCGGCGGTCATCGAGGCCGTCCGGCTCGCGCACACGCTCGCCACGATCCGCGACCGGCCGCACCCGGGGCTGCCTGAGGTGCTCGAGTCGTGCCAGGCCGTGCTGTGCGGCGGCTCGGACGTGCCCATGCGGCTGGTCGCGCGCAAGCTCCTCGTCGGCGACATCCTCGGCCGCGTCCCCCGCGAGACCCCCATGGTCCCATTGGCGATGGACCTCGCCGCGACACGCAAACGGTTGCGCCTCAAGCAGAGCGCCGCCGAGCAGCAGCTCGACCTGGACCTGCGCACCGAGACGAACCTCGCCCGCAGCAAGCTGCTGCACCGCCTGCTGCTGCTCGACGTGCGGTGGGGCGAGCCGGCCGACGCGTCCCGGGGCAGGGGCACGTTCCGCGAGTCGTGGACCCTCGAGTGGACACCGGAGCTGGAGGTCGCGTTGATCGAGGCGAGCGGCTACGGCACCACGATCGAGTCGGCGGCCACGGCCGTGGTCGCGGCCAGGGCGGCGGAGGCCGACATCGCCGGGCTGTCCGTGCTGGTCGAGACGACGTTGACCGCCGACCTGCCATCGGCGCTCGCCGGGGTGCTCGCCGCGCTCGACGAACGCGCCGCGCGGCAACACGACACCACCCGGTTGATGGCGGCGGTCGAGCCGATGGCGCGGGTGCGCAGGTACGGCAACGTCCGCCGCGCCGACACCGAGGTCGTGCAGCGCGTGCTGACCGGCATCGTCACCCGCATCGCGGTCGGCCTGCCCGCCGCGTGCACGGCGCTGGACGACGAGGCAGCCGCCGAGCTGCGGGCACTGGTCGACGGGGTGCAGCGCGGCATCGGCCTGCTCGACCAGGAGGAGCTGCGCGCCGTCTGGTACAGCGCGCTCCGGTCGGTAGCGGACCGGTCGAGCGTGCCCGGCCTGATCGCGGGCCGCGCGGTGCGGCTGCTGCTCGACGCCGGCCTGATCGACGTGGCGGACGCCGGCGCCCGGCTGTCCCGGCAGCTGTCGCTCGCGGCGGACGCGACACAGGCGGCGGGCTGGCTGGCGGGTTTCCTGTCGGGCGAGGCGGCGCTGCTGGTGCACGAGCCGCAGCTGCTGGAGATCGTCGACAGCTGGGCGACCGGGGTGAACGGGGAGCTGTTCGACCACCTGCTCCCGTTGCTGCGCAGGACCTTCGCCGAGTTCAGCGCGACAGAACGCCGCGACATCGGGCTGCGGGTGCGCCGCATCGACCGCGGTGAGGGCGCGTCGGGTGTCCGCGCCGACGACGCGGCCGTGGACCACGAACGTGCCTCCCTTGTGGTGCCGAGGATTCTGGAGCTGCTGCGGTGAACGGAGCTCGCGGGGCGAACATCGGACACACGGCGACCGCGAGGAGCGATCGTGAGTGAGCGGCTGCGACGCTGGCGGATGATCCTCGGCGGCGACGAGGCGGACGGCACCGGCACGTCGCTGTCCGGTGTGGACGCCAAACGGGACGCGACGCTGGAGGCGTTGTACGACAGGCAGGAGGACCGGCGGGGCGGCCTCGGCAGCTCGTCGCCGCGCGTGGCCAGGTGGCTGGGTGACATCCGGGGCTACTTCCCCAGCTCGGTCGTGCAGGTCATGCAACGCGACGCGATGGAACGCCTCGGGTTGCGGGAGCTGCTGCTGGAACCGGAGCTGCTGGAGTCGGTACAGCCGGACGTGCACCTGGTCGGCACCCTGCTGTCGCTCAACCGGGCCATTCCGGAGCGCTCGCGGGACACGGCGCGTGCGGTGGTGCGCCGCGTCGTCGACGAGCTGGAGAAGCGGCTCGCGCAGCCGACGCGGCAGGCGGTGAGCGGAGCGCTGCACCGGGCGAACCGCACCCACCGGCCCAGGCAGGCGGACATCGACTGGAACCGGACCATCCTCGCGAACCTGAGGCACTACCAGCCCGAGCAACGCACGGTGGTGCCGGAACGGCTGGTCGGGTACGGCCGTCGCCTGCCGAACATGAGCAAGCAGATCGTGCTGTGCATGGACCAGAGCGGCTCGATGGCCGGCTCCGTCGTCTACGCGAGCGTGTTCGGCGCGGTGCTGGCGTCGATCCGGACGCTGCGCACGCAGATCATCGCGTTCGACACGTCGGTGGTGGACCTGACCGAGCAGCTGTCGGACCCGGTGGAGCTGCTGTTCGGGGTGCAGCTCGGCGGTGGCACGGACATCAACGCGGCGCTCGCGTACTGCCAGAGCCGGATCGAGGCGCCCCGCGACACGGTGCTGGTGCTGATCAGCGACCTGTACGAGGGCGGCAACGAGGAGGAGATGCTGCAACGCGCGCAAGCGCTTGCGGCCGACGGCGTGCAGGTGGTGTGCCTGCTGGCACTGAGCGACGACGGCGCGCCCGCGTACGACCACGACATCGCCGCGGCCCTCGCCGGGCTCGGCATCCCGGCGTTCGCCTGCTCACCGGACAAGTTCCCGGACCTGATGTCGGCGGCCATCCAGCAGCAGGACATCGCGGCGTGGGCGGCGTCCAACGACATCCCGGTCGCGGCCGCGACGCAGGGCTGAGGTCCGATTCGTTCAAGACGGCGTCACTACCGTGGGCGCATGACCCCGAAACTGGACATGATCGGCCTGGTCGTCGAGGACATGGCGGCATCGCTGGCCTTCTACCGCAAGCTGGGCCTCGACATCCCGGACACCGACGAGCCGCACGTCGAGGCCACCCTGCCGAACGGGCTGCGCTTCGGCTGGGACACCGTGGACGTGGTCCGCTCGTTCGATCCGGAGTGGACCAAGCCGGTCGGCGGCAACTCGGTGGGCATCTGCTTCCTGTGCGACAGCCCGGCGGAGGTCGACAAGACCCACGCCGCGCTGGTCGCCGACGGCTACCGCGGCCACAAGGACCCGTGGGACGCCTTCTGGGGCCAGCGCTACGCGTCGGTCGAGGACCCGGACGGCAACGTGGTGGACCTGTTCGCCCCGCTCGGCCGGTAGGTGGACGGGCCATGTCCCCGGACTTCGCGCACGAACGACTTCCCGGCACCGACGCCGCGATCTACGCTCTGCTCTCGACGCTCTGATGTACGAGCCGCGAGGAGCAGCCCCATGAACCGACCCCTTACGGTGGCCGCCCTCGCGGCGCTCGCCATGGCCGTGGCAGGTCAGGCGAGCGCCGAGCCCGGCGTCGACCACGCACACGTGCCCGGCGGGCAGCGGTTCCTGACCGCGCCGACGGGTGCGCCCACCCTGTTCGACGCCGGGGTGACGGCCGCCGACGGCAGGCGGGCCGGCCGGTTGCTGCTGTCGTCGGCCGACGGGTCCCGGCAGTCCGCGGACGGCGGCACCACGTGGTCGTCGCTCGCCGGGACCGCGGGCACCCCGTTCCGGCTCGCGAACACGGCGGGTGACGTGGTCGCCGTCGACACCGACGGCGCCGCGTGCGGCGGCACCTGCTTCCGGTTCGCCCGCAAGCAGCTCACCCCGGGCGGCTGGGCCGCGGCGGGCACGGCGACCGTCACGTTCGCCCAGCCGGTCACGTCGGCCCGGTTCGGGCGCGGCGTCGTGCTGCTCGGCGACGGGAAGACGTTGCTGGCGGCCGTGTCCGGCGGGTCGTACGCGGCGGTCGTGGCGAGCACGGACGACGGCGTGACGTGGACGGAGACGGCACGCCCAGCCACCGGAGCGGGCTGGTCGGCGGCGAGCCTGTCCGCCACCGCCGACGGTGGGCTGATCGCCGCGCTCGGCAGGAACGAGGACCTGCGCGGCGAGGTGCCCGCGAACGTCGCCCTGTACACGGTGCGGGCACCGGCCCAGACCGGCACCGGGTGGGGCGCGCCGGTCCGGGTGGCCGCCGACTCCGGCACCGCGCCGTCGGTGACGCTGCTCGGCAACGGCGCGCTCGTCCTGTCGTCCGGCAGGCCGGACAACGTGCTGCGCTTCTCCTTCGACGGCAGGGGCGCGGCGTGGACCTCCCCGACGACCGTCTACCGCAACCACCCGACGACCGGCGGCGACGCGGACGGCTGGTACACGCCGGAAGGCGCGACCGCCAGGCCGCTGCGCCACCTCGGTTCCAGCGGGACGGTCGGCATCGCGCCGCTGGCGGGCAACCGGGTGCTGGTGACCGGCGACAACTGCGCGCCGGGGTGGGGTTGTCCCACCGATGCCGCGGTCGGCGGCTACCAGGTCGACTCGGTGCCCGCGCTGTGGAAGTCGGCCGTGGAGGTCGACACCGACCAGTGGGGCAAGGCCGACCTGGCGACCATGTTCCAGCGCGGTGAGCTCGCGGTGGTGAACACCCCGCTGTCCTGCTACGGCGACGCGTCCGGCTGCCGCCAGTCGCTCGCCGCGTACGCGTTCGACGGCGACCCGAGGGCCGATTCGAGTCTGGTGACCGCGAACCGGTCGGTCACGTTGCGGCTGCCGCGCGCGGTGCCAGTGACCGGGCTCGGCCTGCACGTGTGGCTGCAGGGCGCGGCCGACGTGCGGATCGAGACGTCGGTCGACGGGACCACGTGGGCCACCCCGCCACGCGCCGCCCGTGACGGCTTCCTGCGGCCGTTCAGCGCACCGGTCACCGCCAGGTACGTCCGGATCAGCGACCCGAACCCGGTCACCGACCCCTCGGCCGCGTTCCTGCACGAGATCGAGCTGTACACCGCGGCCGTGGGCTTCGAGCACGACTACCCCGGCCAGCCGCCACGCGGCAACGGCTGGGTCACCGCCAGCACCCTCGCGACCGTCGTGAACCAGGCGACCGTGCCGTCGGCGGAGCGGATCTCGTCCCGGTTCCTGCGCATCAAGGACGACACCACGACCCAGATCGGGCGCGCGACGTGGACGCACGCGGCGGCCACGTCGGTGACCGCCGAGTTCCGCTTCCTCGGCCACGGGACGACCAACAGGGGCCTGCTGTTCTCGTTGAAGGGCAGGAACGGCACGGCGGCCTCCACCCCGTACGGGTTCTGGCTGACCGGCGCGGGCAGGCTGCACTGGGCGAACTACAGCCAGAACCCGCCGTGGGGCACGGCGCTGAACCCGGCCGCGGTCGACATCGGCACGTGGCACACGGTGAAGCTGGTGGCCACGATGACGCAGGTACAGGTGTATCTGGACGGCGCACTCGTCGCCACCAGGCCGAAGTCGCAGGCCGCGACCACCATCGGCGCCATCGAGATCGGCTCGACCGGCACCGCGACCACCGGCGACGACTGGCTGATCGACGACGTCGCCTACACCTCCTGACGCTCCACGGCCCTGGCCCGCAACGCCACCACGATCCCGAGACACCCGGCCAGGGCCACCGCGACGAACAGGGGCAGCGCGAGCACGGACGTGGCCTCCAGCCCGAAGCCGATGAGCGCGGGCACCGCCGCGTTGCCGAGCATCGCGACGGTCAGCACGGCCGCGTTGACCCGTCGCGGATGCGGCAGTGTCCTGGCGATCCACGCGAGCGTCGCGGGGAAGATCGGTCCCGCGCACGCCCCCAGCAGCAGGAACCCGGCAGGCGCGCTGAAGTCGAACGCGATCACCGACAGACTCGCGCCGCAGGCCAGCAGTGCGGACACGATGAGCCGGGGCGGTGACCAGTTCCTGGTGACCAGCGGCACCAGCAGCCTGCCGCCCGCGAGTCCCAGCCAGAACAGCGACGTGAGCGCGGCAGCCGTGTCCGCGCTGTAGCCGTGCGCACGCAGGTGCGTCGCCTCCCAGCTGGACAGTCCGGTCTCGACACCCGCGTAGCAGAACAACATGGCGCAGAACAGGACCAGCGGCAGACTCATGCGCAGCCGTGCCCGCTCGACGGTCGTCTCGGCCGAGGGCACCGTCCACGGCAACGACACGAGCACGCCGACCGCCAGCACGGCGAACAGGACACCGCCGTGCGTCACGCTGATCAGCGCGGGCCCGGCCGCGGCGCCGAGACCGTAGGTGCCGTTGACGAGGTTGACGTACGTGAGCCCGCGCGCCGCCATCACCGTGTTGATGATGAGCACCAGACCGCCGAACCCCAGCCCCGCCACGGCGACCGCGAGCAGCGGCACCGGCCACCCGGCCGGTAGTGCGAGCAGCCCGAGCCCGGCGGGCAACAGCACTGCCGAGGTGACGTAGAGCGGCGGGCCCGCGAAGCGGTCGCTCAGCAGACCACCCACCGCGGTGCTCACGAGGGAGCCGCCGAAGAAGCCGGTGACGAGCAGTCCCGCGGTTCCCGCCGACAGGTCGTCGCGGTCACGCAGCAACGGGATCAGCGGTCCGAGGGTGGCCTGGAACAACCCGAGCAGCCCGAACACGACGGCACACCGAACGACCACCCGGGCTCCCCTCAAGCAACGCCGGAGCCGACGATACGTGCCGTCCTGCTCAGGTGGACCGGGTTGTGACGACCAATGCGTCCACGACGTCGGTCAGCTCGCCCCTGCGCTGATGGGCCGCCCGCTGCCGCGCGGCGCCGGTGCCCCGTTCACGCAGCCGCGCCACCCCGGCCTTGACGAACTCGAGGTCACCGCCCAGCACCGGGCTCAGGTGCTCGACCAGGTCGTCCACCTGGGACTGGACGGGCCCGAGCTCACCGGTGACCGGGTGCAGAGTCGCCCCGGTGAGCCCCTCCCGCGACGCCCGCCACAGGTTGGCCCGCAGGACCGCCTGCGGCAGCTCCGGCGGCGGTCCGCCCGTGTCGAGCGCACGGGCGACCAGACCGCGGACCATGGTGGCGAGCAGCACCGCGTCCTCCGGCACAGCGGCGACGTCGGCGATCCGGAACTCGAGTGTGGGATGGCGTTCGGACAGCCGGACGTCCCAGTAGATCATCGCGCGGTCCATGAGCGCACCGGCGCGGAGCATGGTGTCGACAGTGGCCTCGTACTCGTCGAGCCCCGAGAACATCGGCGGCGGGCCTGCTGAGGGCCAGCGCGACCACTCCTGGTAGCGCCAGCTCGCGTAGCCGGTGTCGGCGCCGTTGAACGGCGAGTTGACGGTGAGCGCGAGCAGCACCGGCAGCCACGGCCGCACCCGGTTGCTGACGACGACGCCGGTCTCCCGGTCCGGGATGGCGACGTGGACGTGGCAGCCGCACGTCGCGAGCGACCGCGCCGTGGCGCCGAACCACTGTGCCAACCGCAGGTACCTGGGGTTGGGCGTGATCTCCTGCTCCCCGGTCTCCGGAACCACGGGGCAGCCGCTCGGCAGCAGTCGCAGGCCACGCTTGCCCGCCGCGGCCGCCAGCTCACCACGCAGCCCGGTCAGCTGTTCGAGCACCTCTTCCGGTGTGCGGCAGATGTCCGACACGCCCTCGACCTGGCAGCGCTTCAGCTCCGGTTCGACCTCGCCATGCCCTTCCTCGGTGGCGTCGACGACCTCCGGCCCGAAACCCGAAAGCCTGCCGTCCTCGCCGACGAGCAGGAACTCCTCCTCGACCCCCATGGTGAGCTGCTCTGCTGTCACGACCGAAGGCGTACCCGAAAGGGTGACCGGACAAACGCAGAGGGCGGGCCCGCCGAAGCGGACCCGCCCTGTGCGCGGCTCAGAAATCTCAGTGGCTCATGCGTGGCTCAAACGATCTTGCTCAGGCCTTGCCGCGACGACGAACGACGAACAGCGCGGCCACACCGCCGGCAAGCAGCACGCCGCCGATGCCCAGCGGCAGCGCGACGCTGGCACCGGTCGCGGCCAGCGCCTCTTCCGGCGCCTCGGTGGTCGTGGTGACCGGCGCCGTGGTCGACACCGGCGGAGCCTCCGAGCTCGGCGGTGCCGGGGCCTCGGTGGTCGTGGTGGTGGTCGTCTCCGTCGGCGGGGTCGTCTCGGTCTCGGTCGGCGGCTCCGTCACCTCGACGCAGGCCTCGACCACGTGCTCCTCGGTGAAGGACCAGTTCTTCTTGTTGTCCTCCTCCACCGGGTCGTCCCACGCCACCACGTCGATCGTGAAGGTGTGCTTGACGTTGCCGGGGACCTTGAACTCTTCCTGGTACTCCACACCGAACTTGCCCTCGTGGAGGACCTCGCCGTTGTCGGTGATCTTGACCTTGTTGGGCTTCTTGTCTTTCTTGTTGTTGTAGGCCGTCAGGTCGACCGTCAGGGTGGTGGTGTCGCCCACACACTCGGCCGAGGACTTGTTCGTGTGCGCACCGGCCGTGCCGGCGAACCCGATCAGGCCGGTCGAGACGGTCGCGAGAACGACGCCGAGAGCCACGCCGAACCGGCGGCGTGGGGTGGAGTTGACTGCCAAGGATGCCTCCGGCTGCTACGTCAGGGCGAACGGGAAGCCGATGACTCCCGGGCTACCGCGAGTCGTCAGCCATAAAGTAGATGCGTAGGTTATCCACCCTTCCGAGTGGCGCTTCACCGGGTCCCTATACAGAAAGTGCTATCCGAGCACTACTCCATTCGCTCGATGGAGTTAGCCCGTCGGCTACACCTCCCCCATTCGAGAACAGCCGTCGGCCTCCGTCCCCCGTTGACGACCCGCGCCGTCCGACGACGGCCGATCGTCCATTTCACACAAACGAAGATCACGTCTCGCCATTTCCGATCTTGAACACCCGCCGCCACACAGCAGGCGTCCACCCGTTCGGGTTAACACAACACCGTTGCCTTGTTAAAACAACACCGTTGCCCTACGCTCGAATTCATGACCCACCTGGCCATGCGCATCAACGGCACCACCAGACCCGTCGACGTCGAACCGCGAGTGAGCCTTCTCGACACGCTGCGGGACCACATGGGCCTGACCGGCACGAAGAAGGGCTGCGACCAGGGCGCGTGCGGCGCCTGCACGGTGCTGGCCGACGGCGAACGAGTCCTGTCCTGCCTGGCGCTGGCCGTGCAGTACGAGCACCGCGAGATCACCACGATCGAGGGCGTGGACGACCCGTTACAGCAGGCGTTCGTACAGCACGACGGCCTCCAGTGCGGCTACTGCACCCCGGGCCAGATCTGCTCGGCCCTGGGCATGCTGGCCGAACACCGAGCCGGAATGCCGAGCGCGGCGACGAAGAACGTGGCGACCAACCCCCCACTCACCAGGTCCGAGATCCAGGAGCGCATGAGCGGCAACCTGTGCCGCTGCGGCGCGTACAACGGCATCGTGGCCGCGATCGAGGAGACAGCGAGATGAAGCCGTTCACGTACGTGAGAGCGGACTCGATCACCAGCGCCGTGAACACGATGGCAACCACCCCGGGCGCCAAGTTCCTCGGCGGCGGCACCAACCTGGTCGACCTGATCCGCGCAGGCGTGGAGCATCCGAACACGCTGATCGACATCACCCACCTCCCCCTGACCGGGATAGCGGAGCTTCCGACCGGAGCCGTACGCATAGGCGCACTGGCCAAGAACAGTCACGCGGCGGCACACCCGCTGATCAGAACCCGCTATCCGGTGGTCACCCAGGCGATCCTGGCAGGCGCGTCTGGCCAGCTACGCAACATGGCAACGGTGGGCGGCAACCTTCTGCAACGCACGAGGTGCCACTACTTCTACGACACGGCCACCCCATGCAACAAACGAACCCCGGGCGAAGGCTGTGCCGCACTGAACGGCTACAACAGAAACCACGCCGTACTGGGCACAAGCGACCACTGCATAGCGACCCACCCGTCCGACATGTGCGTGGCACTGACAGCCCTGGACGCGGTGGTGGAAACAGAAGGCCCGACGGGCAAGCGGAGGATCCCCGTCAGGGACTTCCACCAACCCCCTGGCGACACCCCCGACGTCGAAACCGCCCTGCGACCCGGCGAACTGATCACAGCGGTAGAACTCCCACCCCTGCCCGCCGCGAAGAACTCCCGCTACCGCAAAGTCCGCGACAGAGCGTCATACGCCTTCGCGCTGGTCTCGACAGCGGTAGCGCTGACAGTGGAAGACGGCCGAGTAGGAGACGTCCACATAGCACTGGGCGGCGTAGCCACCCACCCATGGCGAGCCCAGACCGCGGAGACAGCCCTGAAGGGCGCCCCCGCGACGGAAGCCACGTTCCGCGAGGCAGCGGAAGCAGAACTGTCCACGGCGATCACCCGCCCGGACAACGACTTCAAGGTCCCACTGGCCATACGCACGTTGACGGCGACGTTGGCCGGTCTGGTCTAGCCCCCAAGTACCAACACGACGAGGAGCCCGCCAATGACGCAAGCCCCAACTCGCCCAACGCAGCGCATCCTCGGTGAGCCCCTCGACCGGGTCGACGGTCACGTCAAAACCACCGGCGCCGCGCAGTTCTCCGGCGAGTACCCCTACCCCCACCTCGCCCACGCGGTCCTCGTCCACGCCACCGTCGCCCGCGCACGCATCGTCCGCATCGACACCGCAGGCGCCTCGGCCCTTCCCGGGGTCCTGGCCGTCGTCACCCACCACAACGCGCCCCGCATGCGGCCGCCGCCCAAACCCACCCCTCTCAACCTCCCCACGCTCGCTGCCGGCACGTCCGTCAACTACCTCAACACCGACGAGGTCCACTGGAACGGTCAGCCGGTCGCGGTCGTCGTGGCCGAGACACTCGACGCCGCCCGGGAGGCGGCTCGGCTCGTCGACGTCAGCTACGAAGAACTGCCCTCGGTCGTCGACTTCGGGCAGGAGGTGCCCAACGCCGTGCCGCAGAAAACCGATCTCCTGTCCGAAGGCGGTGGCAAGAAAGGCGACGCCGTCGCCGCGCTGGCTGCCGCCGACGTGGCCGTCGACCTCCGGTTCTCCACGCCCATGCACCACCACAACGCGCTCGAGCCGCACACCACCACCGCCTCCTGGGACGGCGACACCCTCACCGTGCACGACGGGACCCAGAACATCGACTGGACCCGGCGGCATCTCGCCCAGCGGTTCACGCTTCCGCTCGACAACGTGCGGGTGGTGGCCGCCTTTGTCGGTGGGGCGTTCGGCGGTAAGGCCAACGTCTGGGCAGGCACCGTCATCGCCGTGGTCGCCGCGAAGGCGACCGGGCGGCCGGTGCGGCTCGCGCTCAGCCGGGAAGCGGTCTACCGCACCGTCGGCGGGCGGACCCCGTCCACGCAACGGGTCGCGCTCGGGGCCGACCTCGACGGGCAGTTGACCGCACTGATCCACACCAGCGTCACGCAGACCGGGCGGGTTGGTGGGTTACCAGAGCAGGTGGTGTCCCAGTCACGGCATCTGTACGACGCTGCCAACATTTTCGTCCAGCAGCACCAGCTCACGCTCGACTCGGTCTCGAACGCCGTGATGCGTGCCCCCGGGGAGTCGATCGGCTCGTTCGCGCTCGAAGCCGCCATGGACGAGCTTGCCTGCCGGCTCGGCCTCGACCCCGTCGAGCTGCGCATGCGCAACGAACCCGACCGCGACCCCCTGGGCGGCAGGCTTTTCGGTCGACGCGGGTTGCGGGAGGCCTACGCGCGGGGCGCCGAACGGTTCCGGTGGGCCGACCGCAGCCCCGAGCCCCGGTCCATGCGGGACGGTCGGTGGCTCGTCGGCATGGGTGTCGCGTCCGCCTACCACCCCGCCTGGGAGCTCCCCGCCAGCGTCACGATGCGGGTGTCCGCCGACGGGGACGTGCTGGTGCGGTGCGGCTTCCACGAGATGGGCATGGGGTCGGCCACCGCCTTCGCGCAGGTCACCGCGCACGCCCTGCGGGTTCCCGTCGACTCGGTGCGGATCGAGTACGGCGACAGCGCCCTGCCCGCCGGGCCCGGTGCGGGTGGGTCCGCGCAGACCGCGAGTGTCTCCCGCGCCATCCTCGACGCCGTCGCGCGTCTCAGGAAGGACCTTGCCTCGCTCGCGCGGCGCAACGACATGTCGCCCGGCGAGTCGCCCGCCGCGATCCTCGGCCGGGCCGGGCGGGCGCATCTCCAGGTGGCGGTCGGCGCTGACCGTGGGATCGGGCGGCTGGCCGGGCAGGTGCGGTTCATGACCCGGTTCGTCCGCGAACGCCGGAAATACATGAAAGCCGCGTGCGGGGCCCAGTTCTGCGAGGTGCGTGTGGACGGTGACACCGGCGAGGTCCGGGTCACCCGCTGGCTCGGGGTGTTCGACATCGGCACCGTCGTCAACGCCAAGACCGCCGCCAGTCAACTGCGGGGCGGCATCGTCATGGGCATCGGTGCGGCACTCGGGGAGGAGACGCTCGTCGACCGCGACACCGGGCGGATCGTCAACGCCAACCTCGCCGAATACCACGTGCCCGTGCACGCCGACGTGCCGCGCATCGACATCGAATGCCTCGGTGACCCCGACCCGACCATGCCGCTGGGTGTGCTCGGCGCGGGTGAGGTCGGCATCGTCGGGGTGGCCGGGGCCATCACCAACGCCGTGCACCACGCCACCGGCCGGCGCGTCCGTGAACTGCCCATCACTCTCGACAAGCTGCTGTGAGGACACTGCGCGTGCTCCGCCTGTGCCGTGGCTACGGTATGTCCATGGCGCGCGACGACGACTTCCAGCGGGCGCGCCGCCCCGAGCAGAAACGGCAACGCGAAGCCGCCATCCTCGAGGCGGCGCGGCGGCTCGGCCTGCGTGACGGCGTGCGCAACATCAGCCTCGCCGACATCGCCGCCGACGTCGGCATGCACAAGACCGCGCTGTTGCGGTACTTCGGCACCCGCGAGGAGATCTACCTCCACATCGCCACCGAGGCGTGGCAGGAATGGGCGCACACTCTGTCGGCCACCATCGAGGAACTGGCACCCGGCGATGTTCGCGGGATCGCGACCGCGTTCGCGACCAGCCTCGACGAACGTCCCCTGCTGTGCGACCTGTTCACGCACGCACCGCTCAACCTCGAACGCAACGTGTCGCTCACCGCGGTGGTCACCTTCAAGCTCGCCGCCATCACCGGGGTCAAGATCCTCACCGACGCCGTCCGCACGGTCCTGCCCGAACTGACCGAGGACGACGGCAACGAACTGCTCGTCGGCATCACCACCCTCGCCGCGGGCCTGTGGCAGCTCGGGCACCCGCCGCCCAACGTCGCCAAGCTCTACGTCGAACATCCCGCGATGTCCCACACCGCCATCGAGTTCGTCTCCGCCATCACCCGCCTCACCGAGACGCTGACCTTGGGGCTGCTGGCCAAACGAGCCCGCTGACCTCAGTCCCGCAACGCGCCGACGAGCTTGCGGAGCACCCCTCGCGCCGCCGCCAGCTCGTCGGCCGTCACCCCCGCCCTCGCCAGCACGGCGGCCCGGTTGTCCGCGGAACGCGCGAACAGCTCGTCGACCGTCGTCCTGCCCAGTTCGGTCAACCGCATCAGCGGCGATCGGACGTGGTCCGGGTTGTCCACCGGCTCCAGATGACCACTCGCCACCAGATCGGCCACCACCCGCTGCACGCTCTGCGGCGCCAGCCCCAGCCGTCGCGCCGCCGACGGCACCGTCCTCGCACCGTCCGACACCACGCTCAGCACATGCCACCGCGCCGCCGTCTGCCCCACGGACCTGGCCAGATCCTCACTGGTCCGCCGGGACACCCCGGCCAGCTCGTACACGTCCGCGATCAACAGCCGGTACGACTCCACCGCCTCATCCATGACGACAGTGTACTGTCACATCAACAGCACACTGTCATGAGGAGTCGTCATGATCATCCGCGCCTGGAACGGCTGGGCCACCACCGAGAACGCGGCGGCCTACGAGGAACTGCTGAACGGCACGATCGCCCCCGGCATCATCGCCCGCGGCCTCCCCGGCCTGCACGACCTGGCCGTCCTGCGCCGCGTCGGGCACGAGACACCGGGCCACTTCCGCACGTTGATGACCTTCGACGACTGGGCCGCTGTCGAGACGTTCGCGGGCCCGGACGCGGCCGCATCGGTCGTCCCGCCCGCGGCCAGAGCACTGCTCGCACGACACGACGCGCACTCACAACACTTCGAGCTGCTGCACCGCCACCGCTGACCGCCACCGCACCAGCCGCAGTCAACGGCGCACAGTTCCGTCACCCGAATCTGTACTCCGATGACAACCTTCGCGTGTTCCCCTTCCCGAGGCCGGTGGGACCACTCATCATCGGCCCATGATGCTCCGTCGCGCACTGTCCACAGTGGCTTTGACCATTGCCGTCGCGGGCTCGGCGCTCGCGGGCGGCACCCCCGCCGCGGCCGATCCCGACCCGGGCCCGGAACTGCACAGCTTCGTCGCGGCGTTCGGCTACTCCATCACCCGCCCCGACCTCGACCCGCCCGGCGCCAACGACTGGTCGTGCCGTCCCAGCGCGAGACACCCGCGGCCCGTCGTGCTCGTCCACGGCACCTGGGAGAACCGCTACAACAACTTCGCACAGCTGTCCCCCGCGCTCAAACGGGACGGCTACTGCGTATTCGCACTGAACTACGGGGACACCGACGACAACCTGCTGAGCCAGCCCGAGTTCGTCAAGGGCAACGGCGACATCCGCACCTCGGCCAAGGAGCTCGCCGCGTTCGTCGACCGGGTCCGTGCCGCGACCGGCACCGCCAAGGTCGACATCGTCGGCCACTCGCAGGGCGGCATGATGCCGCGGCAGTACCTGCGCTTCGAAGGTGGCGCGGAGGAGGTCGCGACGCTCGTGACCCTCGGCGCGACACACCACGGCACCACGCTGTCCGGCATCGGCACGTTCGCGAGAACGCTGGGGTTGCTGGGTTTCACGCCACCGATCCTCGGCAGGGCGGCCGAGCAGCAGGTGGTCGGCTCCGACTTCCTGACCACACTCAACGCGGGCGGTGACACCGTGCCCGGCGTGTCCTATGTGGTGATCGCGACCCGCTACGACGAGGTGACGACGCCCTACCGGTCGACGTTCCTCACCGCGGGCCCCGGCGCGACAGTCAAGAACATCACCCTGCAGGACGGTTGCCCCATCGACCTGTCCGACCACCTGTCGATGACGTACTCGTGGCGCGCCGTCGGGTACGTGCGCCGGGCCCTCGACCCGGCCGCGCCGCCCGCCCCGTGCCTGCCCAACGCACCGGTCGTCTAGCGGGCTAGGAGATCACCCGGACCGGCTCGCCCGCGAGGAACGCCTCGATGTCCTCGACCGTCTCCCGGAAGTAGTCCGCGTAGTTCTCGCGGGTCACGTACCCGAGGTGCGGGGTGGCGAGCAGGTTCGGCAGGCCACGCAACGGGTCGTCGGCCGGCAGTGGTTCGGTGGCGAACACGTCCACCGCCGCGCCGGCGATCCTCCTGTGCCGCAGGGCGGCCAGCAGCGCGGCCTGGTCGACGACGGCCGCCCGCGACGTGTTGACGAGGTAGGCGCTGGGCCGCAGGTGTGCCAGCGCGTCGGCGTCGACGAGGCCACGGGTGCGGTCGCTCAGCACGACGTGCACGGACACGATGTCGCTCGCGGTCATCAGCTCCGGCAGCGACCCGGCGAGGGTGGCCCCCGCCGCCGTCGCGCGCTCCGCGGTGAGGTTCTGGCTCCACGCCAGCACGTCCATGCCGAACGCCCGCGCCACCGTCGCCATCCGCGACCCGATCTGGCCGAGCCCGACCAGCCCGAGCGTGGCGCCGGCGAGGTTGGTCCCGATCGTGCTCTGCCACGGCCCGCCCGCGTGGAACGCCGCGTTCTCGACGGCGACGTTGCGCACCAGCCCGAGGATCAGCGCCCACGTCAGCTCGACGGTCGACGCCTTGCTGCTGGTCGTGCCGCACACGACGACCCCGGCCCGCGCGGCGGCGGCGAGGTCGACCGAGGCGTTGCGCATGCCGGAGGTGACGAGCAGCCGCAGCTTCGGCAACCGCTCGATCAGTGCCGCGGGGAACGGCGTGCGCTCCCGCATGATCACCACGATGTCGAAGTCGGCGAGCCCGGCGGCCACCGCGTCCTCGCCGCCGAGGTGCTCGCGGAACACCGTCACGTCGACCCGGCCGTCGAGCCGGCCCCAGCCGGCCATCGACAGCACGACACCCTGGTAGTCGTCCAGCACGGCACAGCGCAGCTTCACCCGGCAAGTATCGCTGACCGGATCGTTCCGCACCCTGGCGGGATGATGCCTTCCCGCCATCCGGTGGCCGGACGAGTCTGTGCGCATGAGCAGAGCACTGATCGTGATCGACGTCCAGGAGTCCTTCCGGCAGCGGGAGGTCTGGCGGACGACGAACAACCCGGACCTCACCGACGACGTGAACGCCCTGGTCCGCGCGGCCCGCGCGGACGGTGACCTCGTCGTGTGGGTGCTGCACGCCGAGCCGGGCACGGGCGGGGTGTTCGACCCGGTCAACGGGCACGTCCACCTGATGCCGGAGCTGGACCACCGCGACGGCGAGCCGCTGCTGGTCAAGACGTCGATCAACGCGTTCACCACGACGAACCTCGCGCAACTGCTCACCCAGCGCGGCGTGCGGGAGCTGCGGGTGTGCGGGATCCGGGCCGAGCAGTGCGTGGAGACGACCACGCGGGTCGGGACCGACCTCGGCTACGACATGACATACGTGGTGGACGCGACCGCGTCGTTCGCGACGGCGCACCCCGACGCGCCCGCGGACCGCACGGTCGACGAGGTGCTGGCGGACCCGCGCACCAAACGGGCCGACGAGATCGTCGCGCACACGGCGTTCATCCTGGCGGCCCGCGGCTTCGCGAAGGTCGCGACGGTGGCCGAGCTGGCGGGTACGCTGACCGGATCGTGACCAGAGTCGTGTTCGTCCTCGCGCCGGGGGTGCACCTGCTGGACCTGGCGGGCCCGGCGCAGGTGTTCCACAACGACCTCCTCGACTACGAGCTGCACTGGGTGGCCGAGGAGGTCGAGGTGGCGAGCGCGCAGGGCCTGCCGGTCCGCGCGGAGACGACGTGGCCGGCCATGGCCGACGACGACCTGGTGGTGGTGCCTGGCTGGCGGTCACCGTCACTGGCGTCGACGTTCGCGCTCGGCCGCGCCACCCTCGACCGGCTCCGCACCCATCACGAGGCGGGCGGCATGGTGGTGAGCGTGTGCGCCGGCGCCGACGCGCTGGGCCGCGCGGGCCTGCTCGACGGCAGACGGTGCACGACGCACCACGACCTGCAGGACGAACTGGCCACGCGCCACCCGAGAGCGACGGTGGTGCGCGACGTGCTGTACGTCGTCGACGACCGCGTGGCGACCTCGGCGGGCATCGCGAGCGGCATCGACCTGGCACTGCACCTGGTCGCGACCCGCCACGGCCCGGCGACCGCGGCGAAGGTCGCCAGGTCGATGGTCGTGTACGCCCGCCGCAACGGCGACGAGCTACAGGCGAGCGCCATGCTGCGCCACCGCTCCCATGTGGACGAGACCGTCCACCGCGTCCAGGACCTGATCGACGCGCGCTTCTCGGCGCGGCTACCGCTGACCACGCTGGCGGCGAAGGCGGGTGTGAGCCCGAGAACGGTGACCCGCCTGTTCGGCCGCGCGACGGGCCTCACCCCACTCCGCTACCAGCACCTGCTACGCCTCGAACGAGCCGAACACCTGATCGGCCACGGCGCGACCATCGAGTCGGCGGCAAGAGCAGTCGGCTTCGAGGACGCCCGCATGCTCCGCCGCCTGCGCGCCCGCTGACCAGCGAGTTGTCCACAACCGAGGTGGTTGTCCACAGTTGGGCTTGCGGGGCTTGCTTTGTCGATGGGTACCGGTAGACTGGCATGGCGGGACGCCCCCGGGTTCGGGTGGGGGTCGCCTTGGCGGCGTGGCGCTGTCCCGAAAGCGCCTTTCGGGACAGCGGCGGGCGTCTGAGCGTCAGTGTTCGCTGTCCAGGTGGGCCAGTTGTGCCTCCGCGTAGCGGGCGCCTGCGGCCGCGTCCTGGGGGATCGCCTTCTCGATCGCTTCGCGGTCCGCCGTGGACAGTCGCAGGTCCAGTGCACCGAGCGACTCCGACAGCCTCGCCCTGGTGCGGGCGCCCACCAGCGGCACGATGTCCGCGCCCTGGGAAGTCACCCACGCGATCGCCACCTGCGCGACGGTCACCCCGCGCTCGTCGGCCACCTGGCGCAACGCCTCCACCAGTGCCAAATTCTGCTCGAGGTTCTCGCCCTGGAACCTGGGGCTGACGCCGCGGAAGTCGCCGGAGGTCAGTGCGCGGTCCCGCGTCCAGTGGCCGCTCAGCAGCCCGCGCGACAGGACGCCGTAGGCCGTGATCGCGGTTCCCAGCTCCCGTGCGGCGGGCAGGATCTCCGTCTCCACTCCTCGGGACAGCAGTGAGTACTCGATCTGCAGGTCCACGATCGGGTGCACGGCGGCGGCACGGCGGAGGGTCCCGGCGCCGACCTCCGACAGCCCGATGTGGCGGATGTGGCCCGCCTCGACGAGTTCCGCCAGTGCGCCGACCGTGTCCTCGATGGGCACGGCCGGGTCCAGGCGGGCGGGGCGGTAGATGTCGATGTGGTCGGTGCCGAGCCTGCGGAGGCTGTACGCGACGAAGTTCTTGATCGCGGCCGGGCGGTTGTCCTGGCCGAGCCAGCCGCCGTCCGGGCCGCGGAGGGCGCCGAACTTGACGCTGATCACCACGTGGTCGCGGTCGATCGTGCGCAGTGCCTCGCGCAGCAGCAGTTCGTTGTGGCCCATGCCGTAGAAGTCGCCGGTGTCGAGCAGTGTGATCCCGGCCGCCACCGCGGCGTGGATGGTGGCGACCGACTCCTTCTCGTCGGCCGGGCCGTACAGGTCCGACATGCCCATCAGGCCCAGACCCAGGTTGGACACGGCCGGACCGGTGCTGCCTAGCGTCGTCATCCCTTGCTCCTTTCATCGCTAACACAATCACGTTAGCACTGATATCACCTTTGTGCGTGAGTAGTGTCGGAGGTATGAGCGAAGAGCTGACGACCGAGCGGCTCGTGGTGCGGGAATGGCGGCTCGACGACGCCGCCGCGGCGCTCGCGATCTACGGCACCGAGAAGGTCATCCGCTGGCTGACCCCCGCCATGGGCCAGGTCGCCGACGAGGCGGCGATGCGGGTGGTGCTGCAGGCGTGGATCGAGGCGCAGCAGAACATGCCGGACCCGCGTGGCCGGTGGGCGATCGAGCGCCGCGCGGACGGCGAGGTCGTCGGCGGCCTGGGCATCCGGCTGCTGCCACCGTACAAAGAGGACCTCGAGCTGAGCTGGCAGCTGCGGCCGGACGCGTGGGGCCACGGCTACGCCGCGGAAGGCGGCCGGGCACTCGCCGCGTGGGCGTTCACCCAGGAGATCGACGAGCTGTTCGCGGTCGCCCGGCCGACCAACACGCGTGCGGTCGCGACCGCCAAGCGCATCGGGATGACGTGGGTCGGCGAGACCGACAAGTACTACAACCTGCGCCTGCAGGTGTTCCGCATCCGCCCGAGCGACCTGGCGACGTGACGCGGCACGCCCGTTGACACGCGCCGTGACCGTGGTCCACCTGTCTCACGGAAAGGGCGGGCACGGCCACAGCACATGAGCACCGCCGCGTGGCGGAGCGGTGCGGGCGAGCCAGACGTCAGCGGGCCGAGGCCGCGCGGTGGAGCCACTCACGCAGCAGTGTTCGTTCCCCTGCCGTGAAGCCGCCGGGTTCGACGTCCAGCGCGGCGAGGAAACCCACCGCCATCGCGGCCAGCCCGCCGCCGGCCAGCGGCTGGGCCGTGTCGGTGACCACCGCGCCCGTCAGCGTGTCCCGCAGCTGGTCGGACCACCCGGAGTCCCGGTCACCGGCCAGCAGGCTCAGCGTGGCGCCGACGTTCGCCGCCACCAACTGCTTCGCGGCCAGCTCCGGCGCGGTGCGCAGCCTGCCCTGGCGGGCGATCTCGTTCAGCAGGGCGGTCAGCAGCTTCTCGGCGGTCGGGATGAGCGTGCTCGTCAGCGCGTAGTGGTTCGGGTTCGCCAGGCCGAAGCGGACATGGTGGTCCCAGCTCGCGCGCAGTGTCGCGACCGGGTCGGCGTCCGGCGCCAGGGCCAGCATGTGGTGGTGAACCGGTCCTCGACGACAGCGGCGAGCAGGCCCTGTTTGTTGCCGAAGTAGTGGTACAGCGTCGGTGCCTGCACGCCGGCGCGCTCGCAGATCGCGCGGGTCGACACCTCCGGCGACGCCGTCAGCAGCTCGGTGGCCGCGGTCAGCAGCCGGTCACGCGTCGGGGCGTCCGTCATGGGACCAAGATAGTCAGACGACGAGGATCCCGGTCACTGGTTCGTCCGCGCAGTGGGAGCGCGCGTTGACGGCGTGGCAATGCCCTGAAAGGCGCGTTCAGGGCGCTCAGCGCCCTGAACGGCCCATTCAGGACATTCGTTGTGCCGTGAACGCGCCTTCACGGCATCGGCCCGCCCCGTCGGGCGCCCGCAGGGTGTGGGGGTCGTGCCTGATGACGGGTTCGTACACCAAGCCACTTCACATGATCTTCACGGAATCAATCGTCTAGTGACCTCTGGTCGCGTAGCGCCTGCGGCCCAGGGTGGCGGTGACGACGAGCGGCACGCTGACGGCGAGCGTGATCGCGAACATCGTCGTGAACCGGCCGGCGTCGACCATCGAGCCGAAGACCGCGGCACCGACCGCGCTGCCGGTGAACAGCATGGTGGCGAACAGCGACACGGCCGTCGCGCGGTAACCGGGGGCCATGTCGGTCGCCCACGTCTGCAGCGTGGAGTGCATGAACGCCCACCCGCCGCCCAGCAGCACGGTCGCGACGACCACGGCGACGGCGCCGTGGTCGATCACCAGCAGCACGTACGCCAGCACCGCCGAGCTGCCGCCGAACAGGATCAGCATGGCGGGCGCCACCTTCGCGGTCCGCCCCTTCACGACCCGCGCGAACACCAGCACCGATGCCCCGTACGCGGCCGTGAGCAGGCCGGACAGCGTGACCGACAGCCCGGACGCGTGCAGCACGACCGGCAGGAACGTCAGCGGGCCGAGCAGCACGAGACCTTCCGCGAGCACCAGCGTCAGCACGAGCAGCGCGGTCCGGTTGCCGAGCACGCCCTTGAGCGAGGACCACACCCGCGGCGGCGGGCCAAGCTCCGGCTCGACCATGCGGCCCATGAACAGCGCCAGCACCCCGGCCACCACGGCGGTCAACGCGAACGCCACGCGCCAGCTCGCGAAGTCGGCGATGATCCCGGCCCCGACGGTGGCCATGGTCATGCCGACGGCCGAGCTGGTCATGAGGTCCGTGAGCGGCGCCTGCCGCACCTTCACCGGCACGGTGTCACCGATGTAGACGAGCGCTCCCGGGATCGCGGCGGCCATGCACGCACCGGTGACGCCGCGTGCGACCACCAGCCACAGGATGTCGGGCACGGCCGCCGACGCGAGCCCGCCGACCATCGCGAGCAGCAACGCGAGCCGCATGGTCCGCACCCGGCCGAACCGGTCGGACACCATGGCCCACAGGATCTGCGCGACTCCGTAGCAGAGCAGGTACGCGGCGGCGGCCACGCTGACCGCCTCGACCGACCGGTCCATCTCGGCCGCGATCACCACCAGCATCGGCGCGATCATCAGCCGGTCGAACTGCGAGGTGAACGAGCCGACCTGGAGGAGCCGGAGCGACCGGGCGTCCGCGGTGGCGGCCGTGCCCTGCTCCACGTCGTTCGACATCCCCGCTCCTCGTCGCCTCCGTTCAGTCAAACTCCGGGGGCGGGGTGGAAACCAGATGCGACCGCCGTGTCACTGGTCACGTGCGAGGCCGGTGCGCCCCGACCCGAGGCCGGTGCGATCAGGCGATCGCCGTGATCGGCCGGGCACGCAACGCGAGCCTGGTCGGCACGCCGATCGCGAGCAGCCCCAGCAGCGCGGTGCCGCCGACGATGCCGAGGTACGCGAGCGGCTCGACCACCGGGACGGGCGAGCCTGTCATCCCGACGGCGACCCCCACCAGCGGCGGGACCGCGGCGAGCGACCCGACGACCACCGCGATGGCGATGACGATCAGCGACTCGATCAGCGTCATGCGCCGCACCTGCCGGTCGCCGGTGCCGACCAGCCGCAGCAGCGCGAACTCCCGCGACCGCGCGGCCGTCGCCATCACGAGCGTGTTCACCACGGCGATCGCGACGTAGCCGAGGATCACGAACAACGCGATCAGGTTCACCCACGAGTTGGCGTCCCGCTCGGCCTGTCCCGCGGCGGCGAGCGCCGTCCGGTCGGCCACGACGACCCCCTGGATCGCCGCCAGGGACCGCGCCGCGGCCCCGGAGTCGGCCGCGTCGACCAGGATCGACTGGTCCAGCCTGCTCGTGGTGTGCGCGATCAGCACGTCGTGCGGCAACGTCACGTCACCGAAGCCGAGGCCGCGCTGGTAGGTCGCGACAAGCGTCGGTCTGACCACCGCACCGTCGCCGAGGCGCAGCTCGAGTTCGTCGCCGATGCCGACGCCGACGGTCTCGGCGGCCATGGTGGACAGTGCGACCGTGTCGTCCCGCAGGGACTCCATGCTGCCCTCGCGTGGCACCAGGTCGAGGGTGTTCGCGAGGCCCTCGGGGTCGACACCCTGTGCCGCGAGCGCGGCGGTCTCCGGCTGCCCCGCCATGGTGTGTTTCACGAACACCTGGCTGCGCACCACCGGCGTCACCCCGGCGACCCCGGCCGCGGCGCGCACCCGGTCGGTGACCGACGGCGCGAGCCCGGACGGCGCGGTCACCACGAAGTCCGCCACCACGCCCCGGTCCGCCTGGTCCCGCGCCTCGGCGTCCACTGTGGACCGCAGGAAGACCTGCACCGAGGCGAGCGTCACCGCCAGCACGAGCGGGGTCACGGCGACGGCGAGCCGCCGGGCGCTCGCGGTCACGTTCGCCACCGCCAGGTACCCGCCGACCGGCGACATCCTGCGCAGCGGGCCACCGGCCAGCCGGATCGCCACCGCCACGAGCCTGGGCCCCAGCAACGCGATCCCCACCACCATCAGCAACGCGGACCCACCGGCACCGGCCACCCCGATCTCACCGGGCAGGAACACCGGCAGCACGGCCGCGCCCGTCCCCAACGCGAGCGCCACCACCCCCGCCAGCACGCGGGCCCGCCCGACCGGCTTCGCGTCGACCGCCGACTCCCGCAGCGCGTCGACCGGCTGGATCCGCGCCACCCGCCGGGCAGCGACCCAGCCCGCGATCCGCGCGGTGCCGAGGCACAACACGATCGCGGCGACGGCGGGCGCCGGGCCGAGCGCCAGCCCGAAGTCGGCGGGCAGCGTGCCGACGGCCGCGAACGCCGACCGCAGCCCGTAGGCCAGCGCGTAGCCGGGGAGCACGCCGAGCACCGCGGCGATGCCCGCCACCAGCAGGATCTCGGCGCCGACCATCCGGTGCACCTGACGGGGTGTCGCCGCGACCGCCCGCAGCAGCGCGAACTCCCTGCGCCGCTGCTGCACGGACAGCGCGAGCGTGCTCGCCACCACCATCATCGCGATCATGATCGCGGTGCCCGCGAACGACAGCGACAGCACGACCAGCTGCGACCGGACCTGCCCGACGTCCAGGAACTCCACGTCCCCGCGGGCGTCACCGGTGTAGGTGACAACACCCGGCACCGCGGCGCTGATCCGCGCCGCCAGCTCGTCCGCGTCGACGCCCGGCTCCGCGAGCACGCCGACGGCGTCGACCTGCTCGGGCCTGCCGAACAGCTCGCCCGCCTGCTCGTCGGTGAAGAACAACGCCGCCGCGCGGGAATGCGCCTGCCCGGTCACGCCCGTGACGGTGAACGTCCTCGGCACGGCGCCGAGCGCGATCTCGACCTCGTCACCGGCCTCCGCACCCGTCCGCGCGGCGAGCGCACTGTCCAGCACGACCCCGTCGGTGCGCGGCCGCTCCCCGTCCCGCAGGGAGAACGGCGCCAGCTCGGCAGAACCCCAGCCGTGCGCCCCGGCCGGCACGCCGCCGACGGTGACCGGCACGGTGATGTCGCCGACCGCCTTCGCCACCCCTGGCACGGCGGCGACCTTCTCGAGCGTCTCCACCGGCAGCGGCACCCGCTCGCGGTAGGGCTGGTCGAGATCCTCGGCGACCTGGATCGCCTGCCGCGCGCCGACCACGACCGGCGCGCCCGCGTACCGCTGCGGCGGCACCCCGGCCCGCAGCCCCGACTCGAACAGCACCCCGAGCCCGGTCAGCAGCGCCGCCGCGGCCAGCACCGCGACGAACACGCCGACGAACGGGCCCTTCCGGTGGCGGATGGTGGCCTTCGCGTGGTCGAACATCACCACTCCCCCAGCCGTGTCATGCGCTCGGCGACGACCTCGGGCGAGGGCTGGTGCAGCTCGTCGGCGAGGCGGCCGTCGGCGAGGAAGACCACCCGGTCCGCGTAGGACGCGGCCACCGGGTCGTGGGTCACCATCAGCACGGTCTGCCCGAATCGGGACACCACCGTCCGCAGCAGGCCGAGCACCTGCCTGCCGGTGCGCGTGTCGAGCGCGCCGGTCGGCTCGTCGGCGAACATCACGTCCGGGCGGGTGACCAGTGCGCGGGCGATCGCCACCCGCTGCTGCTGGCCGCCGGACAGCAAGCTGGGCAGGTGCGTGAGCCGGTCGCCGAGCCCCACGTTCGCGACGACCTCGCGCAGCCAGTCCCGCTCGACCGCGCGGCCGGCGAGGCGCAGCGGGAGCGTGATGTTCTGCTCGACCGTGAGCGCGGGCAGCAGGTTGTACGCCTGGAAGACGAACCCGACGCGCTCGCGGCGCAGCGCGGTCAGCGCGGTCTCCTTGAGGCCGGACAGGTCGGTGTCGCCGAGCCACACACCGCCGGACGTCGGCCGGTCCAGCCCGGCCGCGCAGTGCAGGAAGGTGCTCTTGCCGGACCCGGACGGGCCCATCACCGCGGTGAAGCTCCCCCGCGCCAGCGCGACGCTGACCTGGTCGAGCGCGGTCACCGCCGCGTCCCCCCGACCGTACACTTTGGACACGTCGGCGAGCCGTACCGCGGTCGCCCCGGAGATCATGGTTTCGGACACGTGGTCAAACCTAGGAACTCCCGGCCGCGCGCACGATGCAGCCAGGTACCGGATTCACGGTACAGCTGGCTATACCTCATCCTTGTGACATGCGGAAACGGGTCGCGGCGGTCTGGGTGGCCGCGCGGTACCTGCTCGTCGGCGCCCTCACGGGGCTCGTGTCGCTGTTCCTGCTGCCGGTGCTGCTGGTGCTGCTCGTCGTGGTCCGGCCGACCGCGCTGCGCCGGCTGCACGACTGGGCACAGCGCGAACGCACCCGGGTCGCCGCGTTCCTCGGCAGGCCGATCCCGGAGCCCGCACCGCCGCAGCGGCTGCCGGACGCCAGGGGCGACCTCGCGTGGCTCGTGGTGCACGGCCTCACCGGCCCGGTCCTCGGCGTACTGGGGATCATGTTCCCCGGGGCCGCGCTCAACGCGGTGCTGGTGCCGTTCTACTGGTGGGCGGTGCCCGAGAACGACCCGGTCACGTCGCCGTACCCGGTGACGTCGTGGACCGGCGCGGCGTTCATGCCGCTGATCGCGGCCGGGTACGCGCTGATCGCGCTGTTGTTCACGCCGTGGCTCGCGCGGCTGCAGTCCCGGGTGCTCGGCGCGCTGCTGTCCCCACCGCCTGGTGCCCAGCTGGCGCTGCGGGTCGCCGAGCTGACCGCGTCCCGCGCCGCGGCACTGGAGGCGCACGGCGCCGAGCTGCGGCGGATCGAACGGGACCTGCACGACGGCACGCAGAACAAGCTCGTGGCGGTCGCCATGCACCTCGGCATCATCGAGCGGGCACTGCGCCGCGACCCGGCCGGCGCGCTGCCGCTGGTGCTCAAGGCGCAGGACGCGACGAGCGACGCGCTGGCCGGGCTGCGCGGGGTGGTCCGCAGCATCTACCCGCCGGTGCTGAGCGAACGGGGGCTCGACGGCGCGGTCGCGGGCATCGTCGCGAGCTGCGGGGTGCCGTGCTCGCTGTCGGTGGCGGACCTGCCGCGCGCACCCGCCGCGGTCGAGTCGGCGGCGTACTTCGTGGTGGCGGAGGCACTGACGAACGTGGTCAAGCACTCCGGCGCCACCCGCTGCGAGGTGCGGCTGTCCGGCACCGACCACCTGGTGCTGGCGGTGTGGGACGACGGGCACGGCGGCGCGGACGAGGAGCGCGGCACCGGCCTCGTCGGCATCCGGCGGCGGGTGGCCGCGTTCGACGGGACGATGACGCTCGACAGCCCCGTCGGCGGGCCGACCACCCTGCGGGTGACGCTGCCACGCGGTGCCTAGTGGTGCCCTCCGGTGTGGGGCCAGGCGCTACGCGCCGCCCGCGGAGCGGGGCCGACCGGCTCCACGAGGCGGGCACACGGGTCAGGAGGCGGCGACCTCCTCCAGTTCCCGCGCCAGCCTGGGCAGCACCGACCCCGCCCAGCCACGGGACATGTTCGTGAACGACTTCTGGTGCCCCGGGTCGTCGAGGTCGAACCCGCCGTGCTCAAGGAAGAGCCGCGTGCCGGTCCCCTCTGCGACGAGCCGCCACGTGATCGTCCAGTCCACGCCGCCCTCGCCGAACGTGTAGCTCAGCAGCCGCTCGTCGTCGACCTCGGTCACCGTGCACGGCTGCCTGCCCCAGCCGCCCATGTCGAGGGTGAACCGGTGCCCGACCTCCGGGCGGATGTCACCGGCCGCCCACCAGCGGGCGAGCCGGTCGGGCTCGGTCAGCATCCGCCACACCTTCGCGGGTGGCTGCGCGAGGAACTGGTCGACGTGGATCGTCTCGGTCATTCTTCCTCCGTCATGATCTCGGACAGCGTGCGCATGCGGTCACGCCAGTAGCGCTCGAACGGGTGCAGCCACTCGCTCACCGCGGCGAGCGGCTCGGCCGTGAGGTGGTAGTGCCGCTCACGGCCACGAACCTCCTCGCGCACGAGCTCCGCGCGCCGCAACACCTGCAGGTGCTCGGAAACCGCGGGTCGCGACAGCTCGAACTGCGCGGCGAGGGCACCAGCGGTCCGCGAACCGTCGCGCAGCAGCTCCAGCAGCCGCCGCCGCACCGGGTTGGCCATGGCGGTGAACAGTCGGTCATCCAGCACGCACGCCAAGATACGTCGGATATTTCCGACATGTCAACTATCCCCGACACGTTTGGGGAACTCCACCCGGTGGGTACTCCGTTGACCGGGTACGTGACGACGGAAAGGACGTGCCATGCCACTCATGAGGAGACTGACCGCACTGGCCGGGACCGCAGCCGCGGCGCGCACCTATGCCCGCCGCAACCCGGACAAGGTGAACAAGATCGCGGCGAAGGCAGGCCAGTTCGTCGACAAGCGCACCAAGGGCAAGTATCACCACCAGATCGACAACGCGGTGCGCAAGGTCAACACCATCACGGGCAAGCCACCGCGCCCTGGCAAACACTGAGTCACGTCGAACGGGGCCGGCGCGATCGCGCCGGCCCCGTTCGACGTACGGCCGATTCCGTGAAGATCATGTGAAGTGGCTTTGGCGTACGAACCCGTCATCAGGCACGACCCCCACACCCCTGCGGGCGCCCGACGGGGCGGGCCGATGCCGTGAAGGCCACGGCACAACAAGTGCCGTCAATGGGCCATTCAGGACGCCCAGTGCCCTGGCTCGAAAATCGGGGGTGATCAGGGCGTGGGGCAGCGCCCTGGCTGAGCGGAGCGAGGTC